>NZ_JAVTIK010000003.1:0-356218 GCF_031843525.1 Xanthomonas sp. WCS2018Noco2-27
CGACGGTGCATCACCGTTATCGGAGGAACGATTCATCGCGACCGCGGGAAGCCTCATCGCGGCCAGGTCCGCTCCTACGCGTCAGGGGGCGGGGTGGCTTGAAGTCGTCGTCGCTGCGCAGGGTGCCGTCTGCGCAATCTGGCGGGGACCGGCTCTCACGCTTCGTTGCAGCGCTGCCTTACGCGTGACGCGTAGGGGAGCCAGGACTTGTAGGAGCGGACCTGGCCGCGACGGTGCGTTACCGCCACCGTTATCGCATGACGCTTCATCGCGACTGGGAATGCATCATCGCGGCCAGGTCCGCTCCTACGCGTTCATAGAGTCGGCCGTCTTCGTCGGGTCGGTCTTCAGGATGTCGGCAGTGTGCCGGTGCCCCGTTTGGAGAGGCAGGTCTGCGCGGCTTGGTAGCGGCAGGATGCAGGCCTCGCACCGCACCGCATCGCACCGCGGCGTGCCGGACCCTGTGACCGACACGCTCCGTGCAATGCGCGCAATGCGTGCAATCGACACGCTGCATGCAGCCGATCTCAGCGCATGCAACCGCTCTCAGGCGTACGAAGCCGCGCTTAGCGCCACAGTGCCCGTCGCTATCAGAACACCAGCGCCGACATCTTGCGGCGGTAGCGGCCGACCAGGTCTTCGTCTTCGATCACGCGGAACGCATCGATCAGGCTGCGGCGCGGCAGGTTCTCGTCGAAGGCGCGATCCTGCCGCAGCATTTCCAGGAACTGTTCCAGCGCCGCTTCGTCGTTGCCGTCGAGCAGATGGCGCACGCCGAGCAGGTGACGCGCGCGCAGGTCGGCACCATTGGTGTCCACGGTGGCCTGCAGCGCGCTGGCGTCCGGGGCGTCCTTGAGCACATTGGCAAAACTCAGGCGGGCCTTGGCACGCACCGCGCGGTCGTCGGTGGCCAGGTTGGCGGGCAGGGCGTCGATCAACTGCTCGGCCTCGGCGGTGTCGCCGGTCTTGAGCAGCGCCAGCGCCAGATCCAGCTTGAGCTCGTCCTTGTCCGGTTCGGCGGCGATCGCCTCGCGCAACGCGGCGGCCTTTGCCTGCGGGTCCAGCGGCGCCTCGGGCAGCACCTCTTCGGCGATCTGCGGCTCGGCCGGCAGCACGCCGTGCTGGGTCAGGAATTCGCGCACCTGGCCTTCGGGCATCGCGCCGGGGAAGCCGTCGACGATCTCGCCACCTTTGACCAGGAACACCGTCGGCACCGAGCGGATCTGGAACGCCGCAGCGATCTGCTGTTCTTTGTCCACATCGACCTTGCCCAGCTCGAATGCGCCGTTGTACTCGCCTGCCAGCTTTTCCAGGATCGGCGTCAGCGACTTGCACGGCCCGCACCAGGTGGCCCAGAAATCCACCAGTACCGGTGTCGTCAACGATTTCTGCAGGACATCGGTCTCGAAGGTGTCGGTGGTGGCATCGAATACATGCGGCTTGTCGGACATGGGCTTCCTGTATGAGGTGACGGCAACAATGGGTGGTAATGGTGGCAAACCCGGCCGACACAAGGCCAGTCCGGGACGCCGAAGGGGGTTCACGCCGTGCGCGCCCGGCACGACAATGCCGCGTCCTGGTGGCGCCAACGCGCCCCGCAGCGGAGCACCACAATGGGAAGTACCGACAGCGCGCAGCGCTACCTGGGCCTGATCGCGGCAACCGTGTTCGTGCTGGCGCTGGCCGGGTTCGGGGCCACGCTGCCTGGCTATCTGCAGGCCAGCCACCCGGTCGCGCTGCTGGGCGCGCAAGGGGTGCCGCATGCGCTGGGCTTCAATCTGCTGGCGTTCGTGCTGGTCGGTGCGCTGGGCATGATCACCGGCGTCAGCCTGCTGGCGCGCATGCCGCCCAAGGCCGGCTGGAGCCTGCGCGTGGGCGGGCAGCTCATTGTGCTGGCCGGGCTGGCCTTCGTCGGCATGGGCATGCTGCCGCTGGATCCCACCGATCTGGATGGCCGCGCCAGTCAGGCGCATGCCACGGCCTGGTTGCTGTGGGCGGTGGCGTTTGTGCCGGGCATGCTGTTGATTGCCGCAGCGCTGCTCAATGCCCCCGAGACCCGCGCGTTGGCCTGGCTCAGCCTGGCGGCCGGGCTACTGGTGGCGGTGCTGGCATTTGGCCCGCCCGGCCTGCTGCGGCAGGCCATCGCACAACGCCTGGCGTTTCTGGCCTGGGTCGGCTGGCTGGCTGTGGCCGCCTGGATCTGGCCGGCAAAGCCTGCGATCTGAGCGAGCGGTTTGGAGCACCTGCTGCACTGCGGTACCCTGTCCCGCTTTGCACCGCCCGAGCATCCGCTCCCAATGTCCACCGTCGAACCCAACGCCTACGACCCGCAGCAGGTCGAATCCTCCGCCCAGCAGTTCTGGGACGCCACCCGCGCCTTCCAGGTCGACGAGAACTCGGATAAACCCAAGTTCTATTGCCTGTCGATGCTGCCGTACCCGTCCGGTGCGCTGCACATGGGCCATGTGCGCAACTACACCATCTCCGATGTGGTCAGCCGCTATAAGCGCATGACCGGCCACAACGTGATGCAGCCGATGGGCTGGGATGCGTTCGGGTTGCCGGCGGAAAACGCCGCGATCAAGAACAAGACCGCGCCGGCCAAGTGGACCTACGCCAATATCGAGCACATGCGCGGCCAGCTCAAATCGCTGGGCTATGCCATCGATTGGTCGCGCGAGTTCGCCACCTGCACGCCGGACTATTACGTGCACGAGCAGCGCATGTTCACCCGGCTGATGCGCAAGGGCCTGGCCTACCGTCGCAACGCGGTGGTGAACTGGGACCCGATCGATCAGACCGTGCTGGCCAACGAGCAGGTGATCGACGGCCGCGGCTGGCGCTCCGGTGCCTTGGTCGAAAAACGCGAAATTCCGCAGTGGTTCCTGCGCATCACCGATTACGCACAGGAACTGCTCGACGGCCTGGACCAGCTGGATGGCTGGCCGGACTCGGTCAAGACCATGCAGCGCAACTGGATCGGCCGCTCGGAAGGGCTGGAAATCCAGTTCGACGTGCGCGACACCGATGGCGCGCCGCTGGACCCGTTGCGCGTGTTCACCACCCGCCCGGACACGCTGATGGGCGTGACCTTCGTGTCGATCGCCGCCGAGCACCCGCTGGCGCTGCATGCGGCCAAATCCAATCCGGAACTGGCCGCGCTGCTGGAAACACTCAAACATGGCGGTGTCTCGGAAGCCGAGCTGGAAACCCAGGAAAAACGCGGCATGGCCACCGGCCTGAGCGCAGTGCATCCGATCAGCGGCGAGCAGGTGCCGGTGTGGGTGGCCAACTTCGTGCTGATGGGCTACGGCACCGGCGCGGTGATGGCGGTGCCCGGCCACGACCAGCGCGATTTCGAGTTCGCCAACAAGTATGCACTGCCGATCGTTCAGGTGGTCAAGCTGCGCGAGCCGCGCAATGAAGACGAACAGACCTGGGACGCCACCCAGTGGCGCGACTGGTACACCGAAAAAAGCCGCGAGCTGGAGCTGATCAATTCGGCCGAGTTCGATGGCCTGGATTTCGGCGGCGCCTTCGAAGCCTTGGCCGAGCGCTTCGAGCGCAAGGGCCAGGGCCAGCGCCGCATCAACTACCGTCTGCGCGATTGGGGTGTCAGCCGTCAGCGTTACTGGGGCTGCCCGATTCCGGTGATCTACTGCGCCAAGTGCGGTGCGGTGCCGGTGCCGGAAGACCAGCTGCCGGTGGTGCTGCCGGAAAACGTGGAATTTGCCGGCACCGGTTCGCCGATCAAGACCGATCCGACCTGGCGCCAGACCACCTGCCCGGACTGCGGCGGCCCGGCAGAGCGCGAGACCGACACCTTCGATACCTTCATGGAATCGAGCTGGTACGTGGCGCGCTACACCAGCCCCAACGCACGCGACATGGTCGACCGCCGCGCCAATTACTGGATGCCGGCCGATCTGTACGTGGGCGGCATCGAGCACGCGATCCTGCACCTGATGTACTTCCGCTTCTATCACAAGCTCATGCGCGACGCGCGGCTGGTGGACAGCGACGAGCCGGTGACCAACCTGCTCACCCAGGGCATGGTCATCGCCGACACGTTCTATCGCGACGCCGACAACGGCGGCAAGGACTGGATCAACCCGGCCGATGTCGAGGTCCAGCGCGATGAGCGCGGCCGCGTCACCGGCGCGGTGCTGGTCGCCGACGGCCAGCCGGTGCATATCGGCGGCACCGAGAAGATGTCCAAGTCCAAGAACAACGGCGTGGATCCGCAGTCGATGGTGGCCAAGTACGGCGCCGACACCGTGCGGTTGTTCTCGATGTTCGCCGCGCCGCCGGAGCAGTCGTTGGAGTGGAACGAAGCCGGCGTCGACGGCATGGCGCGTTTCATGCGCCGGTTGTGGGTACAGGTGCACAAGCATGTGGGCGAGGGCGCGGCCGTTGCGCTGGACGCCGCCAGCCTGAGTGCCGAGCAAAAGGCGATCCGCCGCAAGACCCACGAAACCATCGGCAAGGTCAGCGACGACTATGGCCGCCGCCACAGCTTCAACACCGCCATTGCCGCGGTGATGGAGTTGTCCAACGCGCTGGCCAAGTTCGACGACGCCAGCGACCAGGGCAGGGCGGTGCGGCAGGAAGCACTGGAAGCGATGGTGCTGCTGCTCAACCCGATCACCCCGCATGCCAGCCACGCGTTGTGGCAGGTGCTGGGCCGTGGCGAAACGTTGCTGGAAGACGTGGCGTTTCCGCAGGTCGATGCCAGCGCCTTGGTGCGTGACGCATTGACGCTGGCGGTGCAGATCAACGGCAAGCTGCGCGGCACCATCGAGGTGACGGCGGACGCCGCGCGCGAACACATCGAAGCGCTGGCCCAGGCCGAACCCAATGCCGCGAAATTCCTGGATGGGCTGACGATCCGCAAGATCATCATCGTGCCGGGAAAGATCGTGAACATCGTGGCGGGGTGATGGCGGCTGATCGGTCCGGTTGCCATTGCCGATCCGGGTAGTTTCCCGGAGCGGCGTGGCGACGCGGTGCAAGGTTGCTGCGGCGGTGTTGGCAATGTGTTGCACTGGCGCGTGGTGTTGCGCAGGTCCGCGCGCTGCAGTGGTTTTCTGCGATTAACTGCGCTGCTGCGTCGCGACGCATGGGTGAAGTTGCCGCGATGGTTCCAGATACTTCATTTCAGTCGCGCTTGGCGACGTGCAGGTGAGATTGTTGGAGTGGCTTCTGGTCATTCGTTTCACCGGCGCGTGGCGACGCGTTTGTCATTCCTGGGCGCCGCGTTGTTCCGCGGCGCCCTATCAAGCCCCGTTCACGCGGGCTGCGTCAGGCTAGCCGCCTGTTGCCGCCGCCGGGGCGCTCATCCAGACTGTGCCCATGATTCGATTTCCTACTGCTTTCGCTGCGTCCCTCGTGCTGGTCTCCAGCCTCACCGCCTGCGGCTTCCACCTGCGCAATTCGCTTGCGTTGCCGCCCGATACCCCGGCCGTGAAGGTGCAGTCCGCAGTGCAGTACAGCGAACTGGCCAAATTGTTGCGGCGTGGCCTCAAGGCTGCCGGCGCCACGCTGGCGGACGAAGACGCCAAGACCGGCTTTGCGCAGGTGCAGGTGTTGTCCGAGCGCTGGGGCGATCTGCCGATCGCCATCGACAGCCAGGGCCGTGCACAGGAATACAGCCTGCGCTACGCCGCCATCTTTACCGTCACCACCGCCAACGGTGCGGTGCTGGTGCCGCAGCAGGTGATCGAGCTGTCGCGCGACTACGTGTCGCCGCCGGTGGACGCCACCGGTACCGCCACCGAGCGCGAGATCCTGGCCGACGAGTTGCGCAAGGACATGTCGGCCTCGATCCTGCGGCGTATCGACAGCGTGGTGCGCGCCCGCGTGCAGCGTGGCGAGAGCCTGGAAAGCACGCCGACCGCGCCGCTGCCGCAGGCCACCACGCCGCCGGTGCAGCCGTCGACGCCCGAATCCAGCGTGCCGGCCTCGCTGCCGCCAGCGCCGCAGCCGTCGTCGAACAACTGAGCGTGGCGATCGCATCTCCCGCGTGTCTGTCAGGCGGGCGCAGCGACTGTCCGGAACTGACAGGCGTGGCGCGTGCTGGGCGTGACCAGCATCCAGTCGGCGGTCGCCTGCCGGCGGCGCGTGATGGCGCCTCGGCTAGCCTGCGACCTGGCGCGCGGTTGTAGGCATGGAACTTCGCCCAGAGCAGCTGGCCGGCCAGTCCAATCAGCCGTTGCAGCCGGCCTACCTGATCGCCGGTCCGGAAACCTTGCGCGTGCTCGAAGCAGCCGATGCGGTGCGCGCACGTGCGCGCGCCGAAGGCATCGGCGAGCGCGAGGTGTTCGATGCCGACGGCCGCGAGTTCGACTGGAACCAGCTCGACGCCAGCTTCAACGCGCCAAGCCTGTTCAGCCCGCGCCGGCTGGTGGAAGTGCGCCTGCCCAGCGGCAAGCCGGGCAAGGACGGTGCCGAAGTCATCACTCGCTTCTGTGCCAACCCGCCGCCGGACGTGGTGCTGCTGATCACCGCCAACGACTGGAGCAAGGCGCACCAGGGCAAGTGGGCCGAGGCGATCGGCCGCATCGGCACCATTGCGGTGGCCTGGGCGATCAAGCCGCATGAATTGTCCGACTGGATCGAGCGCCGCCTGCGCGCCCAGGGCCTGCGCGCCGACGCAGCCGCGGTGCAGCGCCTGGCCGAGCGGGTGGAAGGCAACCTGCTGGCCGCCGCGCAGGAGATCGACAAGCTGGCCTTGCTGGCCGACGGCAAGACGCTGGATCTGGAGGCGATGGAGTCGCTGGTGGCCGATGCCGCGCGTTACGACGTGTTTCGCCTGGCCGAAACCACCTTCTCCGGCCAGCCCGCCGCGGTGATCCGCATGCTCGCCGGGCTACATGCCGAAGGCGAAGCCGTCGCCGCGCTGATGCCGATCCTGATCAAGGAACTGCTGCGCACCGCTGCACTGGCAAAGGTGCAGGCCAACGGCGGCAACCTGGCCGCGGAAATGAAATCGCAGGGCATCTGGGAATCCCGCCAGGCCCCGTTCAAGCGCGCGCTGCAGCGTCATCCCGAGGCGCGCCGCTGGGAGCGCTTCGTCGCCGAGGCCGGCCTGGTCGATCGCATGGCCAAGGGCCGCGCCGACGGCGATGCATGGGTCGGCCTGGAACGCCTCCTGGTCGCGGTGGCCGAAGCGCGCGCGGTGAGATTGCTGGCGTGAGAGCCGGCAAGGCCGGGACCGGGGACCGGGGACCGGGGACCGGGGAAGGCATAGAGGCCGAGGCTGTTGACAGCGTCGCAATCCCTGGCCCACAGCCCGAGAACCCGGCCATTGCTGTGTCCGGTTCCCCGGTCCCCGGTCCCCGGTCCCTGCAAAAAGAACAACACCCGCACCAACCCACCGACCAGGGCCCTGCGCCTCGCTCTTCCGGGTCCCCGGTCCCCGGTCCCCGGTCCCGGTTTCAAGAGTCCCGGCTCCACCTCTACTACGGCGGCACCTTCGACCCGATCCACCTGGGTCACCTGGCCATCGCCTGCGCGGCACGCGACGAACTGGGTGCGCTCGTGCACCTGGTGCCGGCCGCCGATCCGCCGCATCGCGCCGCACCCGGTGCCACGGCCGCGCAGCGTGCGCAGATGCTGGAACTGGCGCTTGCCGGCCAGCCCGGGCTGCAGCTGGACAGCCGCGAGCTGCAGCGTGCCAGCCAGCAGCTGGCGCCGTCCTACACCGTGGAGACCTTGCGCGAGCTGCGCGAGGCACTGGGGCCGACCACGCCCATTGCCTGGTTATTGGGTGCCGACGCTTTCGTTGGACTGCACCGCTGGCACCAGTGGGAGGCGCTGTTCGAGCTGGCGCACTTCGTCATTGCCGCGCGGCCCGGCACATCCCTGGACCTGAGCGATGCGCCGCACCTGGCCGCCGCGGTGCAGGGGCGCTGGGCCGCCAGCACCGATGCACTGCTCGCCGCACCGGCCGGCCGGTTGTGGCAATTGCACCACCCGTTGCGCGGCGAATCGGCCAGCGCGGTGCGCGCGCAGATCGCTGCCGGCGGGCCCTTGCAGGCGCTGGTGCCTGCTGCGGTGGCCGGCTTTATCGCCCGGGAAGGCCTGTACGGCTGCCACCGCGCGGCTAGCTGAACACGCATCCGCCCGGACCGGCCTATAATTCACGCTAATTCCATCGAGTTGCCCGCTTTGACCAGTCAAGCCCAAGTCATCAAGACCTCCATCCCGAATCCGCCGCCGTCCGTGCCGGCCCTGCTGGCCACCGTGCGCGAGGCCGTGGAGGAGCTGAAAGCCAAGGACGTGGTCGAGATCGACGTGCGCGGCAAGTCCAGCGTCTGCGATTACATGGTGGTTGCCTCGGGCACCTCGACCCGCCACGTCAAATCGATCGCCGAAGAAGTGGTCAAGTTCGCCAAGCGGCTGGACGTGATGCCGTTGGGTGTGGAAGGCGAGCGCGAAGCCGAGTGGGTGCTGGTCGACCTGGGCGATGTCGTGGTGCACGTGATGCTGCCGCGCGTCCGCGAGTTCTACGCGCTGGAGCGTTTGTGGACCGTGGGCGACCAGCGTCCGGACGATGTGGTTGCCGATTCCGAGGAGTAACTGGCCCCGGCATGGCGAGAAAGCTGCAAGCCACCCCGGATACCGCTGCTTCGCACGCGCTGCAGCGGTTGCACAGTGGCGCTGCGCAGGCGTCCGGTGCAGCAGCGTCGCCGGCCCGCAAACGCTTTGACCGGCTGTTGCGCGACTTGGAACTGCATCGCGCCCAATTGCAGGCCTGGCAAGTGGCGCTTGCGCAATGGCGCGAGCGCTACCACAGCGAGCTGCAGCCCTTGCTCGACCGTCGACGCGATGCCGATATCGCCCTGGTCGAGGAACTCGATCGCGCACACGCTTCCTACAAGCTGGGAAAGGCCGATCGCGAGTTCTTGTCGGATCTGCTGTGCAACATCGCCGGTCCGCTGATCGAAGCCGGCCACGAGGCGCTGCGGCCGATCTACGATCGCCACAGTGTCGTCGGCTATGACCAGGACGTCTCCGAGTCCGATGCGCTGATGAAGCAGATTCTCGGCCAGGCCTACGGACTGGATGCCGACGAACTGGATGCGATCGACTCGCCAGAAGAACTCTTCGAGCGCGTGAGCGAGCGCCTGGAGCAAGAGCACGCCCAGCAGCAGCAACGCCAGACGCAGCGCCGCAAACGCGCCGAGCGGAAGGCCACTGCCGCCACTGCCGAACCCCCGCCGTTGCGCGAGCTGTATCGCAAGCTGGCCGGCAATCTGCATCCGGACCGCGCCAAGAACAACGATGACCATGCCTCGCGCACCATCCTGATGCAGCGGCTCAATGCCGCCTATAAGGCGGGCGATCTGCTGGGTTTGCTCGAACTGCAGGCCGAGATCGGCCTGATGGACGCGCAAGGCGTGGACGCGATGAACCCGACGCGGTTGCAGGAGTACAACCGCGAACTGGACCGCCAGTGCAAGGACCTGCAGCAGCAGGTGCAGCAGCAAGCGGGCGACTTCTGCGCCGAGTATGGATTGGACCTGCCGTCGCGCCCGAAGCCGGAGCGGCTGGGCAGATTGATGGCGCAACTCAAGCGTGAGGTCGAAGACGAGTTGATGGAGGCACGCCAGGGACTGCGCGAACTGGGCGATCCGCAATCGTTCAAGCGCTGGTTGAAGATGCAGCGCGTCGTGTCGAGCGTGCCCGAAGCGCCCTGGTTCTGACCATGCGCGGCAATGACGCGAGTGGCTGCGCTGCGCGACCGAACGCGTCTGCCTATGCGCGGTTCCCAACAGCCGGTGATGCCAACAGGTGATGCCAACCGGGCGCCGATAGCGAGGCTTTAGAGTGGCCAATACAACGCTGTGCTCACCGCCAGGCCGGCGCGGCCGGTGCTTGGTGTGGCATGTGCCACGCGGACACTCCGGTTCTGAGCGCGCCGTCCACACCCGCCTGACGATTGCTCGCTATGTGTTGTTAGCCGCTCTTGGCTGCAGCGACCGACCACGCTGACCGTGCGACCAGCCTGCCGCCACGCGCGACATTCGGAGGTGGCGCATCGACTGTGCGCCTGCATGCGCTACGTTTTCGCTGTTGGCCTGCGGATCTTTCGGCACGCTTGAAACCTGCCGGATGAGCGGTGATACGCCCTCCGGCAGGTGTCGCGTCGTGCAGAGAACAGGCTTACAACGGCCCGCGTTCCCATGGCCCGGTGATGGCCAAGGTAATCCCCGGCGTCTGGATGTTGACGAACAAGGTGCGTGCCAACGGGTCCCAACAGGCGCCGCAGAACTCGGTGTCGCGGTAGTCGCCTTCGGCAATGGTCTTGCCGGCATCGGCAATCTGCTGCGAGGTGAGCTGCACGTTGTTCTTGGCCAGATAGAACGATTCGCCGTTGCGGGTCAGGCCCAGCAAGCGCGCGCCGGGGCCGTATTCGTCCGGGCTTTCGCCGCCGTCTTCGCACAGCACCACGCCGCCGCGCGCACTGACGGTGACGTTGTCCGGGTTATGCGCCGCCAGCTGATTGCCGCTGACGAACAGCGCGCTCAGGCGCTGGGTGAACAGGTCCAGCACCCACACCGCGCCATTGCCGTAACCGCGCCGGCCCTGCGCATCCACACCGGTGCTGGTGTCGACGATGAACATCTTGCCGTAGCTGTACCAGATGCCTTCGCCGCGGCTCATGCGCAGCGCGCCATCGGCCCAGGCTTGTGCAAACGGCCCGCTCAAGGTGTCGTTGGCGCCGATGTCGGCAAAGCCCGCCGGTGCGGCGATGCTGTCCAGATCGGGCTCGCTGATATCCACCCACTCCAGCTGGAACTGCTGGCCGATGCTTGCCACGGTGAGGTCGGCATTGCGACGTCCGCGCACGCGCGCGGCCTGCAGCCGGCCGCCGTTTTCCAGCGAGCCATTGCGGCCGCGGCGGTCGTTGGGAATGAAGCGATACAGGCCGGCCTTGTTGCGGTCGTCCTCGGTGAGATAGACGGTGCCGGTGCGCGGGTCGATCGCCACCGCCTCATGGCTGAAACGGCCCAGCCCCACCAGCGGACGGCCGGTGGTGCGATGGCTGTCCGGGTCCACTTCGAACACATAGCCGTGCTTGTGGCCGGTGCTGGAGACCGCGTTGGTCTTGATCTCTTCGCAGCTCAGCCAGGTGCCCCACGGGGTCGGCCCGCCGGCGCAGTTGACCAGCGTGCCGCCCAGGCTCGGCTCCAGGCTGCCCCAGCCACGGCGGCCGTAGCTCAGCGTGGTAGTGCCGCCGCCGGCCTGTTGGGTGCCGCTGACGATGCCGGTGTCGTACATGGCCGGTGCGCGGAACGGGCTGCCGGCGCCGCGCTCATGGTTACGGATCAACACGTATTCCAGGCCGCGCAGCGGGTCGCTGCCCGGACGCCAGTCGGGTCGACGCAGACCGACCACGGCCATACCGTCGTGGCGGTCGGGGCAGGGCTGGCCATCGTCCATGCGGTCGCCGCTCCAGCCGAACGAGCGGTAGCTGAAACCGCGCGGCAGCTGCAGCAGCGGCAGGCCGGTGCTCTGGTCGGCGACCGGGGCGAGCGGGCCGTAACGGCTGGGGACCGGTGCGAGCCGCACCGACGGGGACGTGGCGGCCTGGGCCTGGCGCGATTGCAATGCGCCCAAGCTGCCAAGGGCACCGGCGGCCATGACGGCGGCGCTGCCCTTGAGAACCTGGCGGCGGGCGGGATCGAAAATCGGCATCGAACGACTCCTGCGTGGCTGGGTGGTCGGGCGACACTAATTGCCGGCTGTAACCACGCCATGACACGCAACGACAAATCGCCACGGACTGCCCAGGCTGTGACGCGGATATCATGTACGGATGAAATGCCGACTCATCGCCACCGGCGAACGCGCACCGGCCTGGGTGGCGCAAGGTTTTGCCGAATATCAAAAACGTCTGTCGCACTGGATGCCGCTGGAGCTGGTCGAGATCGAACCCGGCCTGCGTGGCAAGGGACGCGATGGGCAACGCGCCATCGACGATGAAGGCCGTCGCGTCATCGCCGCGCTGCCCAAGAACGCGCATGTCGTGGCGCTGGATGTGCCCGGTCGCCCGCTGAGTTCAGAGCAACTCGCCCAGCGTATGGAACACTGGCGCGGACAGGGGCGCGACCTGGCCTTCCTGATCGGCGGCCCGGAAGGTCACGCGGCCGATGTACTGAAAAATGCCAACGAAAGCTGGTCGATCGGCCCGCTCACCTTGCCGCACATGTTGGTGCGCCTGATCGTGGCCGAGCAGCTGTACCGCGCTGCGGCGATGCTGGCCAATCATCCGTATCACCGGGCGTAATGACGTCATGACGTCATGCCGAGCGCGGTGCAGCTGGCGTCATCGGAGCGGCTGATCACCCAAACCCGCGAGATCGGCCCGCTCACGCTGCTGCACATGCCGGTGCATTTGAGTGTGGCCGAGCAGTTGCATCGCGCTGCGGCGATGCTGGCCAATCACTCGATTCAACGCGTTGGACGGGATCTGCGTCAGCACGCAACGGCTTGCTCGATAGCGCGACTGCGCAACGTCTGCTCAGCTTCCAGACGAATGCGATCCGAAGCGATGGCCGAGGTGTGTCGCGCGCTGTTGCCGGTTTTGATCGCGTCGGCGGGAGCCGTCGTGCCGCTCGCTCGCTTCCTTCTGCTGGCCGTCCCCAGCCCATTGATGCGTCGGGTGGTCACTGGCGCTCCCAGTGGTCATGCGGCAGGCGAAGGACACTGCGGCGTGGCCGCTACGCTTGCTGCCTGGCGCGCGTGCGTTCGTAGCGGGATAGTTGGCGCCAGCGGGTGCGTAGAGGTTCGCAGTGGTGCGGCGGCCGCAGTTGCAGGCCGCCGCGTCGGTCCACGCTTCAATTCAACGAAGCTTCAATTCAACGAAAAACTTACCGGCACCAATCCGTAGGCCTGCACGGCCTGGCCGTTTTGCATCGCCGGCTGGAAGCGCCAGCTGCGCAGCACCTGGCTACGCGCGGCCAGATCGAGCGCGCGATGACCGCTGCTGGTTTGCACGCTCACTTCGGCCGGGCGTCCATCGGTACCCACCAGCACGCGCAGCAGCACTGTGCCTTGCTGCCCCGCACGCAATGCAGCCACCGGGTAACTCGGTGCGGGCGAACTCAGATACTGCAACTGCCCCGCCTCGATCGGCCCGCTCGGTGCAGCGATGGTGGGCGCGCTGTCCATCGCGGTGCCGGTTGCCGGGAGGGTAACTGACGTGGTGTCGACCACGGATGTCTGGTCGATGAGAGGAGTCGGCACCTGCACCGGGACTGGCACGGTCTTGGGTGGTGTCTGCGTCTTCGGTGTGAAATTCACAGTGACCGGGATTACCAGCGGCGGTGGTGGGGCGGTCGGTATCGTGATCGGCATGACCCAACGCGGCTCGGGGGGCGCTTGCGGAACCGCCCGATACGACAGCGGGATCAGCAACAAGCCACCGGCCAGCAGATGCAGCGCCACGGCGGTGCTCATCGCCAGGACGCGCGAGGTGTCGATGCCAAGGGGACGGGAAGAAACTTGCGATTGCGTGCGAACCATCATCCACCTCCAAAACGGAACTGCGGAAAGGACCTGCGCGGCCCGGACGCACTACACCATCCGGTAGCGTAGGTTTACCGCAGCGCGCGCGGCTGCACAAGTACGACGCGTAGCTGCGACGGGTTTGCGACATCGCCGACGATGGCGGATCGATATCGCCACGACGGCGATATCGATAGCTAGCTGAGTTTCTTTACGGTGCCAACGCGGATCAGCGTTCGCGCATGCAGACGCCCAGCCGAAGCTGGGCGTTGCGGTAGAAAAGCCCAGCCCGTTGCCGGGCTGGGGAAACGACGCTGACGGGAGAGTGCGTCAGTAGTCGTACGCCACCGAGAACATCGCGTAGCGTGGCTGGGTGAAGAACGCGCCCATACCGTAGGTGTTGGATAGCGTGAACGCGCTGTCTTCCCAGGTGGAATCGACCTGCAGCGGTTTACGCTCGTTGAAGATGTTGAAGGCCTGCAGCGTCATGGAGAGCTTGTTGTCGGCGAACGCGGGGCGATAGGTCAGGCCCAGGTCGACGATCTTTGTCCAGGGCAGGCGACCTGCGTCGCCCGGGCGCGAGGGTTGGCCGTTGCAGGTGTGGTACGCGGAGCCATAACCCACCGGATCGCCGGCATCGGAATCCTCGCTGATGCCGTTGATGCTCACGTAGCCAAGGCAGGATTTCGGCGTGCCGGACAGCACGCGGATGTTGCCCGCAATCAGCCATTCGGGCGCGATCTGGTAGGAACCGTAAATCTTGATCTGATGGCGGCGATCATTGGCCAGGTAGCCGCCCGAGTACCACATCAGCGCAGCGGCATCCCAGTCCTGGGTCTTGGAGACATCGGTCTGGCCGATATCGGATTTGATCTGCCCTTCGGTATTGCCGAAATTGCGCGACCAGGTGTAATCGATGCGGCCTTCCCACTTGCCGTCGAACGGATGTTGCAGGAACAGGTCCACCGCCAGATAGGTGCGCTTGGCCTTCTTGTCGAAGCCCCAGTCCGACGGCGACATCGATACCGACGTGCGGCCGGAGCCATCCAGGTTGGCCAGGCTGAAGGAATTGGTTTCGCCGGGATTGAAGATGATGCAGCCGGGCACGTTGACGGTGCTGGGATCTACGCCGATCGCGGTCAACTTGGTCCGCATCCGATCCGCATCGCAGACGTCGTCGATGGTGGCGCCGAGCGAGCGGTAAGTGGCCTTGGCACCAGTCACCCAGTTCTCGCCAAGCGTCTTGTCGAAGCCAAGCATGAACTCGTCCTGGTACATCGACTTCAGGTCGGTGGCGGCGATGCCGGCGGCATCCGGAGCTTGGCCGCATTCCAGATTGGAGGAGACGACATTGCCCGAACAGGAGAATCCGGCGGATGGATCGACCGCGACCGGCGTCAGCCCGGTCGGGCTGCCCTGCGCATCGATGCCGGTGTAGGTGAAGTATTCGCGCGTAAACGTGGACGGCGATGCGCCACGGATGGCCACGCTGTTAGGCAGCGCCAGGTAGTAGCGACCGGCGTTGCCGTAGACCTTGAGCGAGGAGTCGCCGAACACGTCCCAACTCAGCCCCAAGCGCGGCGCCCACTGATCGCCACTGGTCACGTAGGGCACACCCGCGTCGTTGAAGTTGGTGAACTTGTCGTTGCGGATACCCAGCGTCAGCAGCAGCTTGTCGTTGACCTGCCATTTGTCTTCGAGGAAGTAGGCTTTTTGCTCGACGGACATACTGGTCGCGGTATTGAACACGGAGCGATAGGCGTAGTAGCCATTACCACCGGCCGGACCCACGCCCAGCGCAGCGCTGATGGGCGAGGTGGGGCGCGAAGAGCGTCCATAGATCCAGCGGAAGCCCGGGCCGGTGGTGATGACACCTTCGTTGTTGGCATTGAAATACATGTTGTCCACACCTGCAGTGAGGGTGTGGCTGCCCAACACATATTCCAGGTCGATGCGCAGACCGCGCGTCTTGTTTTCGCCATCGCGCGCCTGGCTGGAGGTCTGGTTGTTGCGGATCTCGCTGCCACCGGTGATGGCCGGGTCCTGCAGATTGGTGTTGGTCAGCAGCGGTGCGGTGCTGGGGTTGTTGCGGAAATCGGTCTGACGGCTCTTGCCGTAGGTGGCGCTCAAGGTGAGATCGTCGGTGATGTAGCTGGTGTACTTGCCGATGTAATAGCGGTCGTTGACCTTGACCGTATCGGCGAATGCGCCGTTGGCGTCGCCGTTGAGGCCCTGGTATCCGTTGAAATCGCTGTAAGCACCGCCATCGCGCGAATTATTCTTGACGCCGGTCAGTTCGAGGATGTTGCTGTCGTTGATGTTCCAGTCGATCTTTGCGTAGACCTTCGGCTCATCGGTGCGGTAGTTGTTGCGGCCGATCACCGGGTCGTCCCTGCGTGCGGTGGAAACGCCTTCGGTGCGTTCCTGCTCTGCGGCGACAAAGACGAACAGGCGGTCTTCGATCAGCGGGCCGCCGCCATAAACGCTATAGACCGTATTCCAAAAAGTGTCGTCCTTTCGGCTACGGTAAAGAGTGCCGGGCAGGCTGTCGTCGCTGTATTCATAGCCGGCAGGTGGGGCCGCATTCGGGAAGAAGACATTTTTGTTGTCGCTGGACAGCGACTTCGGACGCCATAGCACTTGCGCGCCGAAATGCCATTCGTTGGTGCCGCGCTTGCCGAGCTGGCTGAGGACGCCGCCCGCGGAGCGGCCGTAACGCGCGCTGTAACCGCCGGTATAGGTTTCCTGCTGATCGATCGCGCCGAACGGCAGGGTGACGCCGCCAATGTTGGAGAGCGGATTGGAGCTGAGGTAGCCGTTGAGGTAATAGGCATTTTCGGTGACGCCCGCACCGCCGAAGGAAATGGCGTTGCCGAAATAGCCGCTGCCTTGCACGGCTCCTGGTGACAAAAGCGCAATCGCCTCACCCGAGCGCGCCAGCGGCAAACGCTGCAGCTGTTCGGCGGTAATCACCGTGCGCGATGCGGTGGCGGAGACATCCACCGGTGAGATGTTCTTGCCGGTCACGGTGATGGTGCCCAGGTTGGTGGCCTCGGACGAGGTATTGCTGGCGAACGACACATCGGTGCCCGCGCCGACGCGCAGGGCAATGTTCTTGCGTGTCTCGACGGCCTGTCCGTCGCGTTGCAAGGTGACCGTGTAGGTGCCGACGGGAAGATTGCCGATGGCGTATCGCCCGTTCGCGTCGACGGTCGCTGTCCGGGCAAAACCAGTATCGCTTTGTGCAGTGATGGTTGCACCAGCAGCAGCGGGCGCGCTCCCGTAGATGCCGGCGGTGGTGCTCTGCGCAGCGGCAGTGCCGGACGTCAGCACGCCGACCGCGCCGCTCAACGCAAGCGCGAGCACGCTGATGCGGGCATGGCGTGCGCGCGATGGTGGATGGAAGCTGCGCTTCGAGGCAGGGTGGCCGGTCATCATCTCTCTCCAGAGGAGCGCCATCACGAATATGACGGTGCGCTGACAACCGATGCTAGAGCGCTGTAGCGCTCGCTTAAAGAATAATTTCTCTAAATTTCATGTTTTTTTAAGCACAAACCTTAAGAATCGCCTATTCACATTGATAATATGTGACCTTGGGCACTTGAAAGTTACCTATTTCAAGTTTTAAGTGAAACTTGCGTCCTGTTATAGCGCTCCGATTTCGCGCTTCCGTTTGGAGAAGCCTCGCAACCGCATTCCAGAAACGACACTGCCCTCCGAAGAGGGCAGTGGGGACAAGCTTTGGGCCGAGATCCGCTTCTTCAGCGCCCCAATTCGAATGTCGCCTCCAGCGTGATCGACAGCGTGCTTTCGCCGGGCGCCACCTGGGTATCCATCTCGGCCTTGGCCGAACGCATCGAGGCGGCCATCATCATCGGGCGCACCACGCCGCCGCCGCTGCGGCCTTCGGAGATGCTGACGATGCGGCGCACCTTCAGTCCCAGCGATTTTGCGTAGGTCTCTGCGCGGGCTTGGGCTTTTTTGAGTGCGGCCACGCGGGCTTCGTCGTAGGCCTCCTCTGGCTGGTCGACGGAGAAGCTGGGGCCGTTGATGTCGTTGGCACCCTGGGCGACCAGCGTGTCGAGCACCTTGCCGAGCTTGGCGATGTCGCGCACCTTCAGGCTAACGGTGTTGCTGGCCTGATAGCCGATGATCTTCGGCGCTTCGTTTTCCTTGTAGGTGTATTGCGGGCTCAGGTTGATGCCGCTGGTCTGCACGTCCTTGTCGGCGATGCCGGCGGCCTTCACGGCAGCCATGACCTTGCTCATCTGTTCGGCGTTCTGGCGCATGGCGGCGTTGCTGTCAGCAGCCTGGGTGACCACGCCTGCAGACAGGGTGGCGATATCCGGCACGCGCTTGGCTTCCGCTTCGGCCGACACGTTGAGCAGGGTGCCGTCGTTGGGGATGGTGTAGTTCGACGCGGATTGCGCGTGTGCGGTCATGGCGGTTCCGGCAGCGATGGACAGGGCCAGCAACAACGGCTTGAGGGTGGTACGCATGAGATCTCCTTGTCTGTGGTGCGAGCGTGTTGGGAGGTCGATGAATATGTTGTGAGTCAAACGCCGACGCGCCACCGCCGCGCGGGTGCGAAGTCAGCGGGCGAGCACGGCCAACAGGTATGCTGGGCGGATGCTCTATCTCGCCTCCCGTTCGCCACGCCGACAAGAACTGCTGCAACGCCTGGATGTGCCGTTCCAGACCCTGGAACTGGACGTGCCCGAGCTGCGCGCGCGCGCCGAATCGCCCGAACAGTACGTGCAGCGGGTTGCGCTGGACAAGGCGCGCGCCGGCCTTGCGCAGGTGCAGGCACGCGACCCCGATGCGATCGTGCTGGGCTCGGATACCGAAGTGGTGCTGGGCGAGCGCGTGTTCGGCAAACCGGTCGATGTCGACGATGCGATCGCGATGCTGCGTGTGTTGTCAGGTCGCACCCACCAGGTACTCACGGCGGTGGTTCTAGTCTGTGCACAGCGCGCTCCGGCGCAGGCATTGGTGGTGTCGGAGGTGACCTTCGACACGCTCGATGACGCGCAGATCGCTGCCTATGCCGCCTGTGGCGAGCCCATGGGCAAGGCCGGTGCCTACGCGATCCAGGGGCGCGCAGAACGTTTTATCAGCCATTTGTCCGGTAGCTATTCCGGCGTGATGGGATTGCCGCTGCATCACACCTCGCAGTTGCTCACAGCCTTCGGAGCACATTGATGTCGGAAGAGATTTTGGTCAACGTCACTCCGCGCGAAACCCGCGTGGCGGTGATCGAGAACGGCATGCTGCAGGAGCTGCATATCGAGCGCGGTTGGCGCCGGGGCGTGGTCGGCAACATCTACAAGGGCAAGGTGCAGCGGGTGATGCCCGGCATGCAGGCGGCGTTTGTCGAAGTCGGGCTGGAGCGCGCTGCGTTCCTGCACGCCAACGACGTGGTGCGCCCGGCACCGGCTCCGGCCAGCGTGGTCGATACCGAAGAAACCCCGATCCCGCCACCGCCGGCAGCGTCCGTTCCGATTGTCGAGCTGCTGCGCGACGGCCAGGACATCGTGGTGCAGGTGGTCAAGGACCCGATCGGCACCAAGGGCGCCCGGCTGACCACACAGATCAGCATTCCCTCGCGCTACCTGGTGCTGCTGCCGCAATCCAAGATCGTCGGGGTGTCGGCGCGGATCGAGGACGAGGCCGAGCGCCTGCGTCTGAAGACTATCGTCAGCGAGGTCTCGGCCCAGCACGGTGGCTTCGGCTACATCATCCGCACCAATGCCGAAGGCCAGCCGGCCGAAGCCCTGGCCGAGGACATCGCCTACCTGTCGCGGGTCTGGAACGTGGTCGAGCGGCGCGGCCGCGAAGCGCCGCCGTGCAGCATCATCTATGAAGACCTGAGTCTGCCGCTGCGTGCGGTACGCGACCTGATCCGCAAGGATGTGGAAAAGGTCAAGGTCGATTCCAACGAGACCTTCGTGCAATTGCAGGCGTTTGTGGCCAAGTACATGCCGGTGCTGGCCGAGCGGCTGGAGCTGTATACCGGTGACCGGCCGATCTTCGACCTGTACGGGGTCGAGGACGAGATCGGGCGCGCGTTGAACAAGCAGGTGCCGCTCAAGTCCGGTGGCTATCTGGTGATCGACCAGACCGAAGCGATGACCACCATCGATGTCAACACCGGCTCGTTCGTTGGGCAGCGCAATCTCGAAGAAACCGTGTTCCGCACCAATCTGGAAGCGGCGCAGGCGGTGGCGCGGCAGCTGCGGCTGCGCAACCTGGGCGGCATCATCATCATCGACTTCATCGATATGGACGATCCCGAGCACCGTCGCCAGGTGCTGCGTACGCTGGAAAAGGCGCTGGCCCGCGACCACGCCAAGACCACGGTGTACGAGTTCTCGCCGCTGGGTCTGGTGGAAATGACCCGCAAACGCACCGTCGAAAGCCTGGAGCGGCAGTTGTCGGAAACCTGCGGCCAGTGCGGCGGGCGCGGCACCATCAAGACCGCCGAAACGGTGACTTACGAGATCTTCCGCGAGATCACCCGTGCGGTGCGCCAGTTCGATGCCGCGCGGCTGCTGGTGATCGCCTCCTCGAAGGTGGTCGCGCGCATCACCGACGAAGAATCCGCAGCGGTGGCCGAGTTGGAAGAATTCCTGGGCAAGAGCATCCGCTTCCAGTCCGACGACCAGTATCTGCAGGAGCAGTTCGACGTGGTGTTGCTGTGAGGCGGGGAATGGAGAGTCGGGAATCGGGAATGGATGTGGAGCGAAAGCCACTGTTCGGGACGCGACTGACATCTTTTTTAGAATGGTGCCGCGCGCGAACAGATGATCGTGCGCTCGGCGCGATGCGCGCTCTTACGATTCCCGATTCCCAATTCCCCACTCCCCGCGTCTAATGCCCACCCCGCTGCGCCGCCGTCTGCGTCTTTTCCGCCGCTATGCGATCACTGCCTGCGCGCTTGCGCTGGTGGCGGTCGCGTTGCTGGTGGGCGCGGCCAGCCAGGCGTTGCCGTTGGCCGAGGAGCATCCGCAGCAGATCGCCGACTGGTTGAGCCAGCGCGCCGGGCAGCAGATCGCCTTCGATCATCTGGAGACCGAGTGGACCCGGCGCGGCCCACTGCTGCGGCTGGATGGCCTGCGGATCGGTCCGCAGGGCGAGGTGCGCGTGGGCCAGGCGGAGATCCTGCTGGCGATGTATGCCGGGTTGTTGCCTGGGCACTCGTTG
This sequence comes from Xanthomonas sp. WCS2018Noco2-27, assembly GCF_031843525.1. Classification (NCBI taxonomy): domain Bacteria; kingdom Pseudomonadati; phylum Pseudomonadota; class Gammaproteobacteria; order Lysobacterales; family Lysobacteraceae; genus Xanthomonas; species Xanthomonas sp. WCS2018Noco2-27. Next base: position 20,719 of record NZ_JAVTIK010000003.1, read on the forward strand.
ACCGAAGTACGCCTGCGTGGATTAGCGCTGACCTTGCAACACAGCGACGACGGCGTGTGGTCGGTGCAGGGCCTGCCGAGCGGGAAGGGTGCCGACCCGCTGGATGCACTGCGTCGGCTTGGCGAGATCCAGCTGGCCGAGGCACGCCTGAAGGTGAACGCGCCATCGATCGGCCTGGACACCTCCTTACCGCGGATCGACCTGCGCCTGCGCGTGAGCGGTTCGACGGTCAGGGTGGGCAGCCGCAGCTGGATCGATCTCACGCGTGCGCCGCTGACCGCGGTGCTGGAGTTCGACCGTGACAGCGGCGACGGCAGCGCGTATGCGCAGGCCGAGCCGGTCGATCTGGCGGCATGGGCATCGCTGCTGCAGGTCGGCGGCATGCGCGTGGAAGGCGGCGGTGGGCGTTTGCAGGCCTGGGCGCAGCTGCATGCGCGCCGCATTACCGGCGTCACCGTCGATGCCGACCTCACCCAGGTGGCGCTGTCCGGGGTGCCACTAGCGGACGAGACCGCCCGCCGCACGCTGCGCTGGGAGCGTCTGCAGGCACGTGCGCGCTGGCAGACCATCGATGGCGGCTGGCGGCTGGACGCGCCGTTGCTGCGGCTGGGGCAGGCGGCCACGTTGCAGCATCTGGACGGGCTGAGCATTGCCGGCGGGCGTCGCTATGCGGTGGCCGCCAGACAGGGCGATGTCTCCGGCCTGATTGCCGCCGCCGCATTGAGCGATCGGCTGTCGCCTGCGCTGCGCCGCTGGCTGATCCTGTCCAAACCGCAGCTGCGTGTGGCCGATCTGCAGATCGCCGGCGAGCAGGGCGGCGCCGTGCGTGCGCAGGGGCAGATCGAAGACCTCGCTTTCCTGCCGGTGGGCAACTCGCCGGGGATCAGCGGTTTGCGCGGCCGCGTCGACGGCGACGCACAGGGCGGCGAGTTGGAAACCGCGCCGGACGCCACGGTGCGCTTCGACTGGCCCACCGGCTTTGGCGTGGTGCATGAGATTCAACTGGCCGGCAAGATCGTCGGCTGGCGCGAAGGAGCGGGTTGGCAGGTCGCCACTCCGGCCCTGCGTGTGCAGGCCAAGGACTACGGCGCCAATCTGCGCGGCGGGCTGTGGTTCCAGAACGACGGCACCCGCCCGCGCCTGCAACTTGCCGCGCAACTGGACGATGTGGCGCTGCCGGTGGCGCGCAAGTTCTGGATCCGCTCGAAGATGAGCAAGGCCGCCATCGACTGGCTGGACATGGCCGTGGCCGGCGGCGTGATCACCGGTGGCACCGGCCTGGTCAGCGGCGATCTGGACCAATGGCCGTTCGACGACAACGACGGGCGCTTCGAAGCGTTCGGGCAGATCCGCGACGGCGTAATTCGCTTCAATCCGGAGTGGCCGGCGATGGAGCAGGTGCAGGCCGATCTGCGCTTCATCGGCAATGGGTTTTCGTTGCAGGGCAGTGGCGATCTTGCCGGTACCCCGATCGCGCAACTGGACGCGGGCATTCCCAGCTTCAAGACGTCCGAGCTCTACGTGCGCGCCTCCACCCAGGCCGACGCGGCGCAACTGCTGGGCATGCTGCGCAAGAGCCCGCTGGAGCGCCGCTACGGCGATACCTTGCGTAATCTCACCGTGTCCGGCCCGGCGGCGGTGAGCTTCGACCTGCTGCGCCCGTTGCGCACCAAGGGCGTGGGCGGGCATCTGCAGGGCACGGTGGCCTTGCAGGGCGCCAAGTTGGCGGACGCGCGCTGGAATCTGGCCTTCGACCAGGTCAGCGGACAGGCCGAGTATCGCGATACCGGGTTTGCGGCCGAGCATCTGAGCGTGCAGCACCAGGGCCGCAGCGGCGAGCTGGCACTGCGCGCCGGTGGCTTTGTGCAGGACCCCAGGCAGGCCTTCGAAGCGCGCCTTGACGCCACCCTGGATGCCAGGGAATTGTTCGACCGCGCCCCGCAGATGGAATGGCTGCGCCCGTACGTGCATGGCAGCGCGCCGTGGCAGGTGGGGGTGAATGTGCCGCTGCCAAACCCGGGTCAAGCGGATGCGCAGGCGCTGCTGACGCTGCGCTCGGACTTGGTGGGCACCACGTTGGACTTGCCCGCGCCGCTGGATAAACCGGCCACCCAGGCGCTGGACACGCAGGTCAAGGTGGCCCTGCCGGTCGGCGATGGCGATATCGACGTCGCCTTCGGCAAGCTGGTGGCGCTCAAGGCCAGCAGCCATGGCGAGCAGACCGGCGTGCGGGTGGTCATGGGCACCGACACGGTGACCGAGCGCCCGCCCGCCAACGGGCTGGTGGTGACCGGACGCACCGCTTCGCTGGATGCGATCGACTGGATCAGCCTGGCGCGCGGCAGCAGCGATCAGGACATGCCACCACTGCCGGGCCAGCCGGCAACGCCCAAGAAAGACGCCGTGCCGCTGCAGCAGGTGGACGTGCAGGCAGACAAGCTGCTGATGATCGGCGGTGTGTTTCCGCAGACACGGCTGCGGCTGCGCCCGACCCGCGATGCGGTGGCGGTGACCCTGGATGGCCCTTCGCTGGCCGGCCAACTCACCGTGCCCAACGCCGACGGCGGCATCGTGCAGGGCAAGCTCAACACCGTGCGCTGGCAGCCGGTGGCCGACGCGCCCGAGCCTGCGGCCCCTGAGCCTGGCGACCCGCTGGCCGGTGCCCTGCCGGAACCGGCACGCCGCGCGGTCGCCGAGTTCGATCCGGTCTCCATCCCGCCGCTGGCGCTGGATATCGACGACCTGCGCGTGGGCAAGATGACCCTGGGCGCGGCCATTCTGCGCAGCAGCCGGCTCACCGACGGCATGCAGGTGGATCAGCTGCAACTGCGCTCGGACGACCAGAGCATCGGCCTGACCGGCGCCTGGCGCGGCAAGGGCGATGCCGCCAGCACGCGGCTGTCGGCGCGGGTGGACAGCCGCAACCTCGGCAACCTGTTGCAGAACCTCACCCTGGGCGGCCAGCTGCGCGGCGGCGAAGGCCAGCTGGAACTCAACGCCGGCTGGCAGGGCTCGCCGACCGGTTTTGCGCTCGGCTCGCTGGACGGCAACCTGAAGGTGGATGTCCGCAATGGCCAGCTATTGGAAGTAGACCCGGGCGCCGGTCGCGTGCTGGGCCTGCTCAGCGTGGCGCAGTTGCCGCGCCGGTTGATGTTCGACTTCCGCGATTTCTTCTCCAAGGGCCTGGCCTTCAACACGCTGGACGGCGAGGTGCGCTTCGGCGACGGCTTCGCGCGCACCGACGCCATTCGCATTGCAGGCCCCGCTGCCGAGATCGCCATCCGCGGTCAGACCGATCTGCGTGCGCAGACCTTCGACCAGACCGTGGATGTGAACCCCAAGGCCGGCAACCTGCTGACCGTGGTCGGTGCGGTGGCCGGCGGGCCGGTGGGCGCGGCAGTGGGCGCGGCCGCCAATGCGGTGCTCGGCAAGCCGCTGGGCGCGATCGGCGCCAAGACCTACCACGTCACCGGGCCGTGGAAAGACCCGCAGGTGGATGTGGTCGAGCGCGAAACGCGCGAACGTGCACCGAGCAAACCTGCGCCCGCCGGTAAACCCGCTGCGCCACCGCGCTGACGTACTCAGTCGCCGGCAGCGTCATCGTCGCTGCCGGCACGCGTGAACATCGGCAGGCGCAGTCGCGCGCGGTGGCCCGGCACCACCGGCTGCTCCGGCCCCGCGACGCCGCGAAAATACCCGCGCTGCCACTTTGCGCGCGCCGCGGCCGATTGCGTATCGGGTAATTCATCGAGAAAGCGCGTGCGGCTGTGCGTCCAGTCGGCATGTTGCTGCGCCAGGTCCGGTGCTTCGGAAAGCGGCATCCACTGCGGCTGCACCTGTTCGATCACCTGCCGCTGCAGCGGGAACAGATGGCAGAACGGCTCACCTGCGTCGAAGCGCACCTGGCCGGGCCGGGTGAAGCGCCAGTTCATGGTGAAGGTGTACGGGCTCCAGTCGGTTTCCACCAGGCCGCTCAACGCGCCGATGCCGTCCTTGGGCCGGTTCAACGGGCCGGTGACGAACAGGTCGACGCCTTCGTCGGTGCGAAACAGGCACGGCACATGGAAGGTCAGCACGCCGTAGCCGAAGTGGCTGATCGCCGGCGCTGCGTTGCCGGCATCGGGCACGATCCGGAGCGCGTCCAGCCCGTCGCGGCCATCCCAACTGGCCTGGAAGCCGGACTGGCACAGCAGCTCCCAACCATGCGCGTTCGCAATCGCCAGCGGCAGGCAGCGGTACGCATAGCGTTGATCGGTGGCGTCCATCCAGTCGCGCGCATGCGGGGCAGGGCGGATGTCCAGGGTGTGGCCCTCCAGAACGTGGGCGATGAGCTTCATGCGCAGGCGATGGTTGCAGGGCGAGCCGGCGATGATAGCCGCGCCACATGTTCAGCCGGACGACTTGTCTCCCCGGCGCGCGGGCCCCATCCTGACCGCATGACCGATAACGCTCTCACTCTGGCCGAAACCCGGCTGCTGCTTCCTTCCGGCCTGGATGCCGGCCATCTGGACCGCACCTTCGGAGCCCTGCTGGGCCCGGGCATCGACTTCGGCGATCTGTATTTCCAGCATTCGCGACGCGAGAGCTGGAGCGTGGAAGACGGCATCGTCAAGGACGGTGCGCATTCCATCGAACAAGGCGTGGGCGTGCGCGCGATTGCCGGCGAAAAAACCGGCTTTGCGTATTCCGATGACATCCAGCGCGAGACCTTGCTGGAAGCGGCGCAGTCGGCACGTGCGATCTCGCGCGACGGCGGCGCGCAATCCACCCGCGCACTGGTGCGTGGCAATGGCCGCGCGTTGTATCCGGCCACCGACCCGATCGACGACATGGACAGCGCCACCAAGGTGGACCTGCTGCGCCGCATCGACCAGTACGTGCGCGCCGCCGATCCGCGCGTCAAACAGGTGATGGTGAGCCTGTCCGGCGGCGTGGACACGGTGCTGATCGCCCGCAGCGATGGCGTGCTGGCCGCCGACGTGCGCCCGCTGGTGCGGTTGAACGTGCAGGTGATCGTCGAACACGGCGGGCGTCGCGAGTCCGGTTATTCCGGCGGCGGCGGTCGTTACGGCTACGCCGAACTATTTGCCGATGGCCGCCCGGAAGGCTTTGCGCGCGAAGCGCTGCGCCAGGCGCTGGTCAATCTGGATGCCATCCCCGCGCCGGCCGGCGTGATGCCGGTGGTGCTCGGCCCCGGCTGGCCGGGCGTGCTGCTGCACGAGGCGGTCGGCCACGGGCTGGAGGGCGACTTCAATCGCAAGGGCACCAGCGTCTACGCCGGGCGCATGGGCGAGCGCGTTGCCTCGCCGGGCGTGACCATCGTCGATGACGGCACCCTGGACGGACGCCGTGGCTCGCTCAATATCGATGACGAGGGCACGCTGACGCAGTGCACCACGCTGATCGAAGACGGGGTGCTGGTGGGCTACATGCAGGACACCCACAACGCGCGCCTGATGGGCGTGGCGCCCACCGGCAACGGCCGCCGCGAATCGTTCGCGCACCTGACCATGCCGCGCATGACCAACACCTACATGCGCGCGGGGCAGCACGACCCGGAAGAAATGATCCGCTCGGTCAAGAAGGGCATTTACGCGGTGAACTTCGGCGGCGGCCAGGTCGACATCACCAGCGGCAAATACGTGTTCTCGGCCACCGAGGCCTACCTGATCGAAGACGGCAAGGTCACCGCGCCGGTGAAGGGCGCCACGCTGATCGGCAACGGCCCGGAAACCATGCAGAAGGTGCGCATGATCGGCAACGATCTGGCCCTGGACGAAGGCGTGGGCGTGTGCGGCAAGGACGGGCAGAGCGTGCCGGTCGGCGTCGGCCAGCCATCGCTGTTGATCGACGGCATTACGGTCGGCGGAACGCAGGCCTGAGATGCTGGGAATCGGGAATCGGGATTGGGGAATCGCAACGGCAGGAGCGGCTGTCCGCGGGTCTGGCGTTTGCGGGGCTCCGGTTCGGAGGTGGCGTGGATTGGTGCGTCGGGATTGGCGATTCGCAACGGCGGGGGCGCTAAGCAGTGCGTCTGGCGGTTGCGATTCGTCGGTTCTTGGGAGGCGCTTCGGTAAGCGAGGTTGGACCGTTGCGACGGCGAGTGCGCGGCGTCGCGTGTCGGGTGTTTGCGGGTCTTCGGTTCGGATGCAGGCCGTTGAGAGCCGTGCGTCGGGCTGGGCGGAGGCGCGTGCTGCGCGGCTCCGCCTTTGCGCCGGTCGATGCCTAGGTGTCGTCTTCCGGGTCCAGATCGTCTTCCAGGTCCGGCTCCTCGCTCTCGATTCCCTGCTCCTGCGACAGGTCGCGCAGCACCTGGAACAGCTCGCGGTAGGCGCGCGGGGGCTTGTTCTTGGCGCGTTCGTGGATCGCGTTGCGCACCAGTTGGCGCAGTTGTTGGCGATCGGCCGCCGGGTAGGCTTCCAGCAGCTCGGCCAGCGCCACGTCGTTCTCGGCCAGCAGGCGCTCGCGCCAACGCTCGACGCGATGGATCGCCGCCACTTCACGGCGCGCGGTGTCGCTGTTGGCATCCAGCGCATCGCGGATGGCGGCCAGCGTCTCGTCGTCCTCGCGGCGCATGTGCTTGGCCAGAAACGCCAGCTGCCGCTTGTGCGCGATATGCGAGGTGATGCGCTTGCTCTCTTCGATATGCGGGATCAGCGACTCGGGCACCGGCAACTTGGCCAGCTGCGCCGGGGTGAGCGCCACCAGCTTTTCGCCCAGGTCGAAAATTTCCAGCGCCTCGCGCCGTTGCTGGCTGCGGCTGGTGCCACGAAATTCACCGGTATCTTCATCGCGTCCGCGCATTGCCACTACATCCCGAAACTTGGTTAGTTAAATTTCCGGCCACGAACGGCCGGACTCCGGCGGAAGACTCCGCACCACATTCAGACACTGCGGCCATGGATGGCCGAGCTTTCTGCGGACGGATCCGCATCCACATTCAGACAGTCCGGCCATGATGGCCGGGCTTTCGCGGACGGATCCGCATCCAAAGGATAAAGCATTGAACGCACTCTCCTCCGAAACCCGTGTCGCCGACGACAGCCTGCAGCGTCTGGACGCACTGACCGATATCTCGCAACGCCTGCTCGAGCGCGCCCGTGCGGCCGGCGCCACCCAGGCCGAAGTGAGCTGCAGCGAAGAGCGCGGCCTGGACGTCAACGTGCGCCTGGGCGATGTGGAAACGGTCGAATCCACCCGCGACCGCGGCATTGCGGTGACGGTCTACTTCGGCAAGCGCAAGGGCAGTGCCAGCACTGCCGACCTGCAGGATGCCAGCCTGGAATCCACCGTGGCCCAGGCCTGCGCGATTGCGCGCTATACCGAAGACGACCCGGCGTCCGGCCTGGCCGACCCGGCGCTGATGGCGCGCGATTTCCCCGACCTGGACAGCTGGCACCCGTGGGCGCTGGACGCCGACACCGCAGTGGATCTGGCGCTGGCCTGCGAGGCCGCCGGTCGCGATGCCGATGCGCGGATCAGCAATTCCGACGGCGCCTCGGCCAGCACCGGGCTCAGCCTGTCGGTGTACGCCAATTCACACGGGTTCATCGGCCGCGAGCGCGGCACCCACCATTCGATCAGCTGCGCGCTGATCGCCGGGCAGGGCGACGGCATGCAGCGCGATGGCTGGTACAGCAGCGCCCTGGCGCGCGAAGACCTGGAAGCGCCGGATGCCATCGGCCGGCATGCCGCCGAGCGCACCCTGGCGCGCCTGGCGCCACGTTCGTTGCCCACCGGCCAGCTGCCGGTGCTGTTTGCGCCGGAGGTGGCACGCTCGCTGGTCGGCCATCTGCTGGGCTCAGTCTCCGGTGGCGCGCTGTATCGCCGCGCCAGCTTCCTGCTCGACAGCGTCGGCACCAAGCTGTTCCCGGACTGGTTCAACATCGAAGAACTGCCGCATCTGCGCCGCGGGCTGCGCTCGGCCGCCTTTGATGGCGAAGGTGTCGCCACCCGGCAGTCGGCGCTGATCACCGACGGCGTGCTGCAGCGCTATGTGCTGGGCAGCTACTCGGCACGCAAGCTCGGCCTGCAGACCACCGCCAATGCTGGCGGCGTGCACAACCTGCAGGTCACCGCCAACGCGGGCGATCTGGCCGCGATGATCGGCGGCATGTCGCGTGGCCTGCTGGTCACCGAACTGATGGGCAACGGCGTCAACCCGGTGACCGGCGATTACTCGCGCGGTGCCGGCGGCTTCTGGATCGAGAACGGCGCGATTGCTTATCCGGTGGATGGCCTGACCATCGCCGGCAATCTGCGCGACATGTTTGCCGGCATCGAAGCGGTCGGTAGCGACGTCGACCCGCGCTCGCACGTCAAGATCGGCTCGGTACTGGTCAACCGGATGACCGTGGCGGGCGATAGCTGAGCCGTCGCCCGGGCTGAGGTCTGGCCATGCCTGACGGGCATGGTCGGCGCACTGGTCCGCGCCGACCGTGCAGCGTTGTGCCTCCGGCCGGCCATGCGCGCGTGCTGTCCGGGCTCCCCGCCATAGGTGCATGGTGTGGGCCTATCCGGTACTTAGAAACAGAGTCGACCCCAACGTCGCTGCGCCATTCCGCAGCGCGATCGCTAGTGTCATCGCCTCGACGAAGGGTGGGCGCCATTGCCTCTGGTGGGTGACGCAAACCAGACCATGTCTTCCCGCACTGGTGGCTGACTGAATCGTTGTTATAGTCCGCCGCACCACAATCATGTTCGGGGAGATCTATGAGCGAATTCGAGACACACGCCGCGCCGCCACCGCCGCCGGTCGGCACCAGCACGCCGTCGGAGGAGCGCACCCTCGCGCTCGCCGCACATCTGCTGGGCATCCTGACGTCCTTCATCGGCGCGTTGGTGATCTGGCTGATCAGCAAGGACGCCAGTCCGTCCAAGCCGTTTGCCACCGATCAGTCCAAGGAAGCGCTGAACTTCCAGATCACCGTGATCATTGCCTATGTGCTGGCCGTGATCCTGACCGTGGTGTCGTTCGGCATCCTGTTCTTCGTGCCGACGCTGGTGTGGGTCGCCAACCTGGTGTTCTGCATCCTGGCCGCGGTCAAGGCCAATAACGGCGAGCATTACCGCTATCCGTTCACGCTGCGCCTGATCAAGTAATCCGGCCCGCGTAACGCAAAGGCCCGGCATCGCTGCCGGGCCTTTGTCGTTTCAGACGATGATGCGATCAGTTCTGCGCCGGGGTGTTCTCGGCAAAGTACTCGTGGCTGTCGGCGTTGGTGATGGCCTGCGCCGGGTTGCTGCGGGCCAGGCTGCGTGCGCCGCTCTGGCCGTAGACCACATCGTCGGTGCCCGCCACCACGGTGAAGTGGCTGGTTTCGTGCACCAGCGTGCCGGCCTTGGAGTCGGTGCCGGTTGTCGACGCGCTCCAGAACGCGTTGCAGACATGGATCTCGTAGGGCTGATTCGGATAGACGTAGGCGAAGGCGTCGGCCAGATCCGCTTCGCAGCTGCAGTTGATGGTGAGCTGGCCGTTGTTCTGGTCCAGTGCGTTGTCGATGTTGACGAAGTTCGAGCTGACCCGGCTGTAGCGCGAGGCGTTGTAGGCGCCAAACCAGGTGGTGTAGCGCGCACCGGTGCTGCCGCCGTTGAGGTAGGTGCGCGCGTTCTGCGAGTAATTACGCGCGGCAGTGACGCCACTGGCGGCTTGGTTGGTGCGCGTGGTGCTGCAGTTGAGATAGTTGATGCCGTTGACCACGGCGGTCGGGCCGATGGTCAGCTGCCGCTGCACGCCGCGGTTGGCGCCGTCCAGCCAGACGGTGAGCGGGGTGCTGGTGGCGACTGCAGGCAAACCGTTGGCGGCCTTCATCAGGCTGCCGTCGGACAACGACGCGTATTGCAGCGACGAGCGCACCTGGATGGTGTAGTTGCCGCTGGTGGACAGGTCATAGGCACCGGCCAGATCTACCTCGCCCTTGACGCTCTGGCCCGGCTGCAGAATGGTGAAGTCGGCTGCCTTGGGTAGGCCGCGCTTGACCAGGCGCCCGGTGTAATCCACCGGCTTGCCATCGCGGCTCACGTCCAGGATGCCGTTGTCCAGCGACTTGAGCGGAAGCTGATAGGTCGGTACGCGGGCAACCTGGCTACCGTTATTGGTGACCGTCACTGCGATCTTGCCTTGATGTCGCCCGGCCTGGTCGGCCACTGGCGCCAGTTCGATGGTCAACGGAACCGGGCCGCGTACAGACTGCGCCTGCGCCGAACCGAGCACGCCGACGACGGCGAGCGTACCTGCTGCAAACGATGCGAGAAAAACATTCTTCACCAGTGACTCTCCTTGGTCGGGGGATGCCCGCAAGCGCGGGCAGCCCAAACCTAGGTAGAGCGAGCGGGCGCGACAAGTTGTTCAATTAGCGATATTTCTGGATGTCGCGCATTGGTTATTCATCCCAATACATCACTGGTGTAGATAATTCAGCAATAAAGTGTGTGGTTGGTCATAAAATGACGCCAGTTGTGTGTCGCCGACTGACACAAACGCTACTGACCAATGTGTCGTTCTGTGATCAGGCTCCCCTGTTGCCTGAATGGACCCAGGCAACCGACCGTGCGGTGGCGCACGGAATGCGCAAACCTGTCGTGCGAGGCGAAGTTGAGGGCGGGTGGTGCGTGCGGCATCCGCTCTGAATGCGTTGCCGTCTTGCCGTGCCGTGATCTGGCACGGCGTTGTGCGTTCTCCGCTGCCCGCGCGCCGATCGCACCCTGGCAGCGGCTCGCCAAGCGTGGCTAGCCTTGCTTAGTGGGAGCGGTCCACCGCAAACCGGCCCAGGGTCGCCAGGGTTTCACCCGGTGGGCCATAGGGCTGCAGCACGTCGTGCATGCGGGTCGCCAGCTCGGCCAGCTTGGCTTTGGCGCCGTCCATGCCGAGCAAGGCCGGGTAGGTGGATTTGGATTGCGCAGCGTCCTTGCCAGCGGTCTTGCCCAGCTGCGCCGAGCTCGATTCCACATCCAGGATGTCGTCGCGCACCTGGAAGGCCAGGCCCAGCGCATCGGCAAAGTCGTCCACGCGTTGCTGGTCGGCCGGCGCGGCGCTGCCGGTCAACGCGCCCATGCGCACTGCGGCGCGAATCAGTGCGCCGGTTTTGAGCGCATGCATGCGTTGCAGCGCATCCAGCGGTTGCGACTGACCGGTGGCATCGATATCCAGCGCCTGGCCGCCGCACATGCCCGCCGCACCAGCCGCAGTGGCCAGGCTCTGCAACCAGCCCACGCGCAGCTCGGCGCTGACTGGCGCGGTGGCCAGCAGTTCGAAGGCGCGGGTCTGCAGTGCATCGCCGGCCAGGATGGCGGTGGCCTCGTCGAAGGCGATGTGCACGGTGGGCTGGCCGCGTCGCAGCGCGTCGTCGTCCATCGCCGGCAGATCGTCGTGCACCAGCGAGTAGGCGTGGATCAGCTCGACCGCCACGGCGGGGGTGTCCAGCGTGTCTTCACCGGCGCCAAACAGCGCACCAGTGGCATACACCAGCAGCGGCCGCATGCGTTTGCCGCCGCCCAACACCGCGTGCCGCATCGCTGCGTGCAGACGCTGCGGTGCCAGCGTGGCGCTTGGCAAGCCTGCGTCGAGGCTGCGTTCGGTGCGAGCGATCCAGTGTTCGAACAGCGCGGGACTCACCTCAGCCGCCGTCCAGCGACGGCGGCTCGAAGGCTTCGGCAAGCTCGGGACGGGCCGGGTCGGTCAGCAGACGGACGCGCAGTTCGGCCTGTTCCAGCGCCTGCTGGCAATCGCGGTACAGGCCGATGCCGCGTTCGTAGGCGCTGAGCGATTGTTCCAGGCTCAGGTCGCCGACTTCCATTTTCTGCACCAGTTGCTCGAGTTCTTCCAGCGACTGTTCGAAGCGGGCAACCGGGGATGTTTCGTTCAAGGACTTCTTGGCCATCGCTAAAGTGTGCGGCGCGCGCGCAGGCGGGTCAATTCGCGTCGGCGTCGACGCGCCACTGCAGACGTGCGCCATTGGCCTGCAGCCAGTCCGTCAATGCAGCGGAGACGATGCGATCGCCGGCGGCGAGCACCTGGTCGTCGGCCCACAGAATCGGCAGGCGATCGCGGTGCCACGGCGGCAGATCGACCGTTTGCAGCACATGCTTGAGCCGATGCGAATGCGTGCGTTGCGGTAGCGCGATGCGCTCCCCACCGTGTCGGGCACGCACCAGCAGCGGGTGCGCGAAGCGCAGCCCTGAACGGCCATGCAAGTGCAGCTGTGCGCCATCGGGCAACAGCAAGGGCTGCGCGCCATCCCACTGCGCGGACCACCGCGCCGGCCATGCCGGTGTTGGACGAAGCAGGTACAGGCAATGCCGCCAGCGCCGCACTTCCACCTGCTGCCAGGCAAAGCAGGCTTGGCGATCCGGTGCGTGGATGTCGATTTCCCGTTCCAGCGCAACCACACCCTGCGCGGGCAGCGGCGGTGCACCGGCCGCGGTGACCCACGCACGCAGCAAGCGCTGCCGGCGTGTGACCGGCTGTGCACGCAGCAGCTGCAGGTCCAGTGCGCCGCTCGCGGTCATCAGGCCACGCAGCATGGCCTGATCGTCATGCTGCAGCAGATCGCTGGCGTCGGCGCTCAGCTGCGCGCTGCGTGCCAGCGCAGCGGCGGCCTGCGGCCAGCGTTGCTGCAGCAACGGCAGCACCTGCGTGCGCAGGAAGTTGCGGTCGTAGCGGGCATCGGCGTTGCTGGGATCGTCGATCCAGTGCAAGGCGTGCAGGCGTGCATAGGCGTGCAGCTCGGCGCGCGGACGTGCCAGAAATGGGCGCCATAACGTGCCGGCGGCAAACGGGCGCTGCGCACGCATGGCCGCCAAGCCATCCGGGCCCGATGCACGCAGTGCGCGCAGCAGAAACGTTTCGGCCTGATCGTCGCGATGGTGGGCCAGCGCCAGCCATTCGCCGGGCGCGAGCAGGTCGGCAAAGGCGGCGTGGCGCGCTTGGCGTGCGGCTGCTTCCAGCCCCAGGCCGCTATCGCGCGCGACCTGCACCTGCACGATGTGCAGCGGCACCTGTAGCGCCTCGCAGGTACGCTGGCAATGTGCGGCCCAGGCATCGGCATCGGCATGCAGACCGTGATGTACGTGCAGCGCACGCAGGCCGCGATCGCGGTACGCCGGCGTGGCAGCCAGCGCGTGCAGCAACACACTCGAATCCATGCCGCCGCTGTAGGCGATCAGCACCGGGCCGGGTGGGATGGCGGGCAGCAGTGGCGGTGTGTCGGTCACCAGGTACTCAATCGATGCGGAACACTGCTGGATGGGCAAACCACCGATGTGCGCGAACAGTTGCGATCCGTGGACCGCACTGCGCGGCTTGGGAACATCGACGCTCCATCCACATCCACATCCACATCCACGTCCACGTCCACGTCCACGTCATGCTCATGCTCATGATCTTCGCAGCACGTGGCGCATTGGCAACCACGTGCCAATGCAGCGAAACGATCACATCGCCGTACGTCATGCGAGACACGGTCCGCCCATGCGGCAGACGTGTCCGGCACGGTGGCGCTGATCGCCTACCCACCAGCCGCCGCTGCGCCGCCATCTGCACATCAACGCTTCGCCGCCGCCTCGAACGTGGTCGGCGTGGGCAACTGCACCGGCACGCCGGCGTTGTCGCAGGTGCCGGCCTTGCATAGGCGCTCGCGCAGACGCGGGGTGGCCTGCACGATGACGTGGTAGATCACGTTCTCTTCCAGCGTGCCGCGGAATGCCGCGCTGCCCGGGCCGGTGGCCCAGATGCCGACGTCTTCGCCGCCATGGCTTTCGGACTTGGTCGGTACCAGCGATTCCTGCATGTAGCTGGGCGCTTCGGTATCGACATGTGTGAGGTCGGGGCGGCCGTGGGCCGGCTCGCTGCTGCTGGGCTCGTGCGGGTACTTCTTCGGGCCGGCCGGCTGGGCGTTGGTCGCGCCGGTGTGGCCGGGGCCGTTGGCGTAGCTGAGGGTGGTGTAGGGCTGGCCGGCCAGGTCGGTGGCCAACTGGCTGCGGTCGCCTTCTTCGCCGCCGGTGCCGCGCACCTTGCCCAGGATCGGGTTGCCGCGCACCGGGTAGCCGACGAAGTTGAGCGTGTGCGAATGGTCGGCGGTGACGATGATCAGGGTGTCGGCCGGTGCGGTCTGCACGGCGGCGCGCACCGCGTCGGATAGCGAGACGGTTTCGTCGAGCGCGCGGTAGGCATTGCCGGCGTGGTTGGCGTGGTCGATGCGGCCGCCTTCGACCATCAGCACGAAACCATTCGGGTCGCGCGACAGCGACTGGATCGCGGTGCGGGTCATCTCGGTCAGGCTGGGCTCGCCCTGCGGGCCGCGATTGCGGTCGTGGTCGAACTGCATGTGGTCCGGCTCGAACAGGCCCAGCAGCGCGGGGGCGCCGGCAGCGGCCTGCAGCTGCTGCTCGTTCCACACGTACGCACCTTGCGGATGCGCCTGCTTCCATTCGGCGACCAGGTCGCGGCCGTCCAGACGCAGGCCGACCTTGTCGTCGTACTCCGGGTCGCGCTCCTGCACGGTCTGGAACTGGCTGCGGCCGCCGCCCAGCACCACCTGCGGGCCGCGCCCGTAGCGGGCGGTGGACAACAACTGCTGGGCGATGTCCTGACAGCCGGCCGCGCGCGCCGCCTCGGGCAGGTCGGTATCGTTTTCCCAGTTGCGGTCCGGCGAATGCGCGTAGGTCGCTGCCGGGGTGGCATGGGTGAGGCGGGTGGTGGTGACCACACCGGTGGCCATGCCGGCGCTGTCGGCCAACTGCAACCAGCTCAGCAGCCCCTTGTTCAAACTGTCGGCGCAGTCGCTGCGGTTGCCGCTGCTGACGCCGATCGCGCCCATGTGCGACTTCACGCCGGTGGTGATCGCGGTCATGGTGCCGGCCGAATCCGGCGTCTGCGAATCGGTGTTGTAGGTCTTGCTGAAGGCGGTCGCCGGGAACTGCTCCCACGACAGCAGGTTCTCTTCGCCCGGCCCGCCCTTGCGCTGGCCATCCAGGATGCGTGCGGCTGCCACCGTGGTCAGGCTCATGCCGTCGCCCAGGAACAGGATCACGTTGCGTGCCTTGCCGCCCATGGCGCCGTTGCCGGCCGCACGTGCGGCGCCGGAGCGGTACCACCACTGCGGGGTCTCGCCGGCCGGGTGCGTCACCGGCGGCACGTCCACGCGGATGGCGGCGGGTGCGGACGCGGTGGTTCCGGCAGTGGAGGCGCAGGCGGCCACGCACAGGGTGGTCAGGGCGGCGAGGGCAGGCAGGCGGTAACGCATCGGGTTCGAACTCGTGGCTGAATCAGTGCCCATTATGCCGGCCTGTGTCCGTCGCACAGATGACACGCTGCTGTTCCAGTCGTGGCCTCGCGGGCAAGCCAGGCCTGCGCTAAGGTGCATGCACTCTCCCCCCGGATGATTCGACGACATGAGACTGGTTGCGGCCTGGTTGCGCATTCCGTTCTGGCAGCGCGTGGTGGCCGGCTTCGTTCTTGGCGCGATTGCCGGTGCGGCGATGGGCCCTGCGGCCGAGGTGTGGTTTGGCCCGCTCGGCGATCTGTACGTCACCCTGATCAAGATGATTGCGATCCCGCTGGTGTTCTTCGCGGTGATCAATGCAATCTCGTCGTTGCACGGGCAAAAGTCGGTGGCTGCGCTCGGCGGGCGCACCTTCCTGTGGTTCGTGATCACCGCCGCGCTGGCGGTCGGCGTCGGCCTTGCGGTGGGTACGCTCATGCAGCCGGGCGCCGGGCATTTCAGCCTGAGTGTGGACTCGGCGTGGAAGCCGCGCGATGTGCCCAGCCCGATCCAGGTGTTGCTGGACGTGGTGCCGTCCAACCCGTTCTACGCACTGACCGGCATCGGCACCAAGACCAACGCGGCCGGCGAAACCGTGCTGGCGGCCGGGCGCGGGTCGATCCTGCCGGTGATCTTCTTTGCCGCATTGCTCGGCTTTGCGATGGTCAAGCTTGGCGAACGTGTGGCCGAGGCGCGCAAGCTCACCGGGCAACTGAGCGACATCATGATCCAGGTGACGCGCTTCGTGCTGGAGATGACTCCGCTCGGCACCTTCGGCCTGATTGCCGGGCTGGTCGGCAGCTATGGCTTCGCAAAGTTGCTGCCGTTCGGCAGTTTCGTGCTCGCGCTGTACGTGGCCTGCGCCATCCATATCCTGGTGGTCTACAGCAGCCTGTTGCTGGTGCACGGGCTCAACCCGTGGAAGTTCTTCCGTGGCGCGGCGCCTGGCATGCAGGTGGCCTTCGTCAGTTCGTCGAGCTTTGCCGCGATGCCGGTGGCGATGCGTTCGATCACCCACAATCTGGGCGTCAGCAAGGACTACGCCGCGTTTGCGGTGCCGCTGGGCGCCAGCATCAAGATGGACGGCTGCGGCGCGATCTATCCAGCGCTATGTGCGGTGTTTATCGCCCAATACACCGGCGTGCCGTTGACGGCCAATCAATACTTCGTGGTGCTGATCGCCTCGGTGCTGGGCAGCTTCGGCACTGCCGGTGTGCCGGGCACCGCAGTCATCATGGCCACCGTGGTGCTCAGCGCGGCCAACCTGCCGCTGGAAGTGATCGGGTATCTGTATGCCATCGACCGCATCCTCGACATGATGCGCACGATGACCAACGTTACCGGGCAGATGCTGGTGCCGGTGCTGGTAGCCAAGGAAACCGGTTTGTTGGACAAGACGGTCTATGAGTCGGCATCCACCAACGTGGGGCTGGAAGATCCGCCCGCCGACAGCGCCAAGCCGCTGCGCTGAGCGGCACGCATGACGGTTGCATTTCCCGTGTTGCGTGAGCGCCTGGCGCAGCTTCCCGCGCTGGACAGCGTGGACGGCGTGTTCGTTCAACGCACGCTTGCCGAGGATCCGTTCGAGGATCGCTATCTGGAGGTGCGGCGCAAGGAGGGCCGGCTATATACCGATGCGCAGGTCCGCAGCCTGCCGCGCCCCAGCGGCAAGCTTGGTACCAGCCTGGAATGGCAGGTGCGCGCGCTGTCCAGCAGGTTGCTGGCGCAGCATCTGCAAGCACGCGCAGGCGAGGGTGCAGGTGAGAGCGCCATTCTCGAACTGGGGTGTGGCAATGGCTGGTTATCCCAGCTGTTGGCGCAATCCCTGCAGCGCGACGTGTGCGGTATCGACGTCAATCGCACCGAGCTCACGCAGGCCGCGCGCGTGTTCGGCCACGACCAACGGCTGAGTTTTGTCGCTGCCGACATCCAGACCCTGGCGCTGCCACACGATGTCTTCGATGTCATCGTGGTGCCGGCATGCATCCAGTATTTTGCCGATCCTGCGGCCTTGGTGCGTCACCTGCTTGCGCAACTGCGCGACGGCGGCGAGTTGCACATCCTCGACAGCCCCCTGTATCCAGATCGGCAGCGTGCCGACCAAAGCGCTGTACGCAGTCTGCGTTATTTCACCGGCCTTGGCGTTCCTGCATTGGCCGAGCAATACCACCAGCACACCTATGCCGCCTTCGACGCGTTCGCAGTGCAATGGCTGTTCGATCCGCGCCATTTGCGTGCGCGTGTGCGCCGCCTGCTCAAACTGCGGCAACCGCATTTTCCGTGGTTGTGTCTTCGCAAGCAGGACAACCAGGGGCGGTAGCTCGGTGGCGTCATCGCCCTTGTAGGGCCTCCATCAACGTCGTCGCTTGCGGCGCCTTGTGCTGCGCGACCGCGCCGACCACGATAAAAAACGTCAGCACGCCGATCAGCGGCCACAGCGTGTGGCGAACGCATAACCACCACCAGCCTTGCGCCTGCACGCCGCGCATGCGGCGATACAGCCCGCCTGCCAGCGCCGCGTCCACCAGAAGCTCGGCCATCAACACCGGCGCCGACCACACCACCCAGGCGGCAGCAACGATTGCGACTGCGGCGGCGGCCAGCACAGCCACTATCGCCAAGATCGGCAGTCCGGCTTCGCCATCGACGAAGTCCGGCAGTGCGCCGTCCCCCGAAACATTCGAGTTGGATCGGGATGGGGCGCTCCATGTGCCGGACCTACCCGCGCCGCTGGAGTTGCCGCCGTGGCCGGCCCATCCCGAGGCGTCCTGCGTCTCGCTGCTGGCGAGGTCGACGCAGTCGCCCGCCAGTTCATCGTCTAGGTCGTTGCGCCAGCGCAACCATGCCCACATCAGCAACAGAAACAGCCCATAGGCGACCAGCGTCGCCATCGGGTAGCGCACCACCATCGCATCGACGCCGGCATTGCGCAGCAGGAACGAGGCCAGCAGCCCACCTGTTGCCGTGGTCAACACGATGGCGCTCATCTGCAAGCGCGGCCAACCGTCGCGTTCCAGATGCTGCCTTGCATGCTCGATGGTGAATCGTCTTCGGTCCGACATGACGCGCTGCCTCCTGCTGCGGGCAGCCTTGCCCGGATGCCGAGAGTAAGTGACTTTCGATCAGGCTTGCACGCTCTTTGCTGCAGATGTGCGATTTGTCCAGGGACCAGTGGTCGATGAGGATCTGGCTGGTCCGGAGCGCAGAAGCGAGCACGCGCCAAGTCCTGGGGGACGCGCCTACGGTGTGTGTGAGTCTTGTCATCACGTGCGGCGGGTGTGAGAGATCTGCAAGGCAGGCGCAGAGCCGCGCTTTCCGTCAGCGCATCCGCGTGCGCGGGGCCAATCCCTTCAACGCGTGCGCATGGCACACTTTCAGCCCATCCCCTGGTGAGAGCGTGCAGTGATTGGCCAACAGCGTGATCTGACATTTCGTTTTCTGGCCGAGCCCAGCGACGTCAACTTCGGCGGCAAGGTGCATGGCGGCGTGGTGATGAAGTGGATCGACCAGGTCGGTTTTGCTGCGGCCAGTGGCTGGAGCGGGCATTACTGCGTGACGGTGGCGGTGGGCGGCATCCGCTTTGTGGCGCCGGTACGGATCGGCGATCTGGTCGCGGTGTCGGCCAAGCTGGTCTACACCGGGCGCAGCAGCATGCATTTCGCCATCGATGTGCGTGCGCGCAGCCCGATGGGCGGCGACTCGCGCTTATGCACCCATTGCATCATCGTGTTCGTGGCGATGGATCCGGACGGCGTCACGCCGGTGGAAGTCCCCTCCTGGCGGCCGGACACGCCCGAAGATCAGCGCCTGGCCGAGTACGCCCTCAAGGTGATGGAGCTAAGCAAGGGCATCGAGGACACCATGGCGCACTACAGGGCCGATACGTCGGGCTAAGCGCAGGCGGCTGTCCGGACCCATTCGCGCAGTGCCGCGGACAGGGTGCGCTGTCATGCGAGCGCTTATCGGGCCCCGTTGCGGGAACGCTGGCGGTAGCGGCTGCCACAGGGCAGTCACATGACCGTTTCGATGACGACGCACACAAAAAAAGCCGCGGGTTCGCCGCGGCTTTCTTTTAATCGTTCGAAGCACTCAGGCTTACAGCACCCGGCGCGCCTGGATGAACTTCTCGCTCCAGTAGCCACTGGCCAGCGAATCCACGCGCACGTCCTTGCCGCGGCTGGGCGCGTGCAGGAACTTACCGTCGCCGACCACCAGGCCGACATGATCGATGCGGCCACGCTTGCCGAAGAACACCAGATCGCCGGCCTTCAGTGCGTTCGGGTCCTTGATCAGTTCGGCCGATTCGTCGCGGGCGATGTCGCGCGAGACGCGCGGCAGGTCGATGCCCAGTGCGGTCTTGAAGACGTAGCCGACCAAGCCGCTGCAATCGAAGCCCTCGGTGGACTCGCCACCCCACACGTACGGGGTGCCCAGCAGGGCCATGGCACGCTGCAGGATCACCTGCACACGGCTGTCGGCAACGGCGTTCTGCGCAGCATTGGCCGCGCTCTGCGAGACATCGTAATTGGCGAGCAGGCGGCTGAGGTCTCCGGCGAACATCGCCGAGCGGTCCATCAGCGGAATGGCATCATTAGCGGCCAGATGCGGAAGCAGGGCGGCCAGCGTAGCGGTGGCAGCGGCGTCAGCACGGCTGCGGGTTGCGGCTTTCTCGGCGGCGACGGCGCTGTCTGGCGTGGTCGTCTGTGCAGCGGATGGGGGGGTATTGGCGGTCTGCGCCAGAGCGGGCAGTGCGGCAATCCAGAGAGCGGTAGCGCATAGCAGGCGGAGCGGTTTCCGGAGCGGAAGCGGTGCGGCGCCAGTTTTGATCTGTTCGTCGTTCGTCACGCGGGAATCACAATTCTGCTGTCGATGCGGGATGATGCCTTGGTGAACGAATCGTTACGTTCAAAAAAAGTTAAATTTCCGTTTGGTTGATTGTGATGCCCGTCACATTTTAGTGTAAAACCCGCTTTGAACCTGAATAATGGTCACGCCAGTACGCGCCATCGAGGAAATCCAAGCGGACCGTACCGCCGGTGGTCGGGGCATGCACAAAGCGGCCTTCACCGACATAAATACCGACGTGGCTCACGCTCCCGCCGGCGCCAAAGAACACCAGATCTCCGGTCGCCAGCTTCTCGGGCGCGATCCGCGGGCCCTGAATTGCGGCCAGATCGCGCGAGGTGCGCGGCAACGACAGCGCCAGCACATCCTTGTAGACATAGGTGACCAGGCCGCTGCAGTCGAAACCGGTTTCCGGCGTGTTGCCGCCGAACCGGTACGGCGTGCCGACCAGGCCCAGGGCGCGCATCAGGATGTTGTTGGCGGCAGCCGGATCTGCCGGCGGCACCTGCGGCCACACGCGTGACGACGGCGGCGAAGCGGCCGGACGTTTGACCGGTGCCTGCGCGCAACCGCCCAGCAGGAGCAGGCCCAGCAACAAACAGGCCGCGGCGCGATGTGCGCGGGCGGCGAAAACTGGCGTGATATGCATGGAGCCGGGATAATGGGCGGTTCGAAAGGTCGCCATGATGGCGGCGCACCCGGCGGCCGACAAGCCGTCTTCCACCGTCTGCCACCGGGCAGCCCATTCAGAGCCAGGCATGAAGATCGAAAAAGACAGCGTCGTCCGCTTCCACTACACCGTTTCGGAGATTGGCCAGGAGCCGATCGAGAGCTCCAAGGAGCGTGACCCGTTGGCGATCATGATCGGCCACGGCAACATCATTCCGGGCCTGGAAGCGGCCATGATGGACAAGGAAGCCGGCGAGAGCTTCGGCGTGGACGTCAAGGCCACCGAGGCCTACGGCGAATACCGCGAAGGCCTGAGTCAGCGCGTGCCCAAGAAGCACTTCGGCGCGACCAAGCTGATTCCGGGCACCCAGGTGGTGCTGCAGACCAACTTCGGCCCGCGCGCGGTCACCGTGCAGAAGGTCGGCATGAGCGTGGTCGACGTCGACCTCAATCACCCGATGGCCGGCAAGGACCTGCATTTCAATGTGGAAATCATCGAAGTGCGCGAAGCCTCGCAGGAAGAGCGCGACCACGGGCACGTGCACGGCGACGGCGGTCATCACCACTAAGCGCGACGATCAACACCGCTGCGTGGCCACTGGCCGGGTACGCCTAGCCGTGGCAACAAGCGCCACCGCGCGTGCACGCTGAGGGCGGCATGCCACCCACAGCGGGTTGGCGATGATGCGCAACCTGGTGTTGGCCGCAGCCAGTGATGTCTGTCTTCCTGACGGCCCGCCCCTTCGGCGGGCCGTCTGCTTTCTGCGGCGCCCCACTCCGCATCCGGTTGCCTGAGCTGCGATGACACACCGCGATCTGCTGTTTCCCACTGCCGCGAGCGAGCGCATCGTCGTGCTGGACGTCCTGCGCGGCTTTGCGTTGCTCGGCATCTTGCTGATGAACATCGAGGCCTTCGTCGGCCCGCTGGATCTGGCGCTCAGCGGCGTGGAGCCGCATTGGCACGGCGCCGATCGCGTTGCCGATGCGCTGGTCTACATCTTTGTGCAGGGCAAGTTCTACACGCTGTTTTCGATGCTGTTCGGCATGGGATTTGCGGTCATGGCCCAACGCGCCGAACGCACCGGACGCGGGTTTTTTGGCATGTATCTGCGCCGCACGGCCGGCTTGCTGGTCATCGGTCTGGCGCACGCGCTGCTGCTGTGGTCCGGCGACATTCTGGTGACGTACGCAATGCTGGCAGTGTTGCTGCTGGGCGCCCGCAATGCGCCGACGGTGACGCTGCCGTGGCTTGCCGCGTTGGTCTACCTGTGCGCGCCGGCCCTGGTGCTGTTGTACGGCGCTGCCGGTGCGCTGATGCAGGCCGACCCGGCTTCGGCAGTGGAGTGGAAAACGGCCATGGCCGATGTTGCGCAGCAGGCTGTGGCCAACGTGCAGGCGCAGCGCGCCGCACTTGGGCACGGCACCTATCTGCAGGCCACCACGCAGCGCTGGCATGACCTGCGCGAAGCGATGAGCGGTCTGAGCATCAATGGCCCGGCCATGCTCGGCATGTTTTTGCTGGGCAGCTGGTTTGTGCGCAGCGGCGCGATTGCCGCGCCCGAACGCTTCCCGCGGCTGTTCCGTGTGCTGCGTTACGGCGCCTTGCCGCTTGGGTTGGGCGTGATGTTGCTGAGCTATGCCATGGAACCCTGGATGGACCCGGCGCGGTTGAGCATGCGGCTGTCCGGCGCGTTCGCGCTGGCGTTGGTGGCCGGTCCGCTGATGAGCCTGGGCTACGCCGCATGGGTGGTGCGCTTTGCTGCGCGTCTGGCCTGGCTTGCGCCGGCCGGTCGCATGGCGTTGAGCAACTACCTGCTGCAGTCGTTGCTGTGTACCTGGATGTTTTACGGCTACGGGCTGGGATATTTCGAGCAGCTGCCGCGGGTGTGGCAACTGCCATTCGCGGTAGGGCTGTTCGCCTTGCAAGTGGTGATGAGCCAGCTGTGGCTGCGCTGGTTTCGCTTCGGGCCGATTGAATGGCTGTGGCGTAGCGTGACCTATCTGCGGGTGCCGCCGATGTGGCGCGGCGACACGCGGGCGCAATAGCGCACACGCTGATGCGCGTATGTTGTGCGCATGCTGCGTTCGATGAAAGGAGAAAGCCGGATGGTGGAAATTCTATTCGAGGCCGATGAGCGCACGATGGAGAACCTGATGGAGGGCCCTTGGGTCATCATCCAGGAAAAATCCTACGGACCGTCGCGCAGGATTGCGTTGTTCAACAAGAGCGGCTTCGAAAAATACAGCCAACTCATCGATACGTATGCGTGCGACGGATTTTCGATCGCGCCTGAGGACGTCGTGCAGGGCGAGCTGAAAGCGCATTTTTCCCCGGATTTTGGTAAGGTGAAAAAACGCGACGCGATTGTCGAGATCGGCATACAGGGCGAAGGCGCCTTTGCCGACGACTTCGATTATGACGTGTTCAAAACCTTTAAGAATGTCAAAGCGCTGACGACGCAGGGGGTATCGTTTGGACCTGTGCTGCCAATGCTTTTTCCCAAGCTGGAAGCATGGGAAAACCTTGCGTGGAAAAGCAATACGCTTCATTCGCTCAACGGCAGTTGGGCCAGGCTTTCGCGTCTGTCCATCCACGGGTTGAGTGGGTCGCTTGACGTGTTCGACGACCGGCCTATTCGAAAGCTTTTCCTGATCGCGTCAACGATCAAGAATATCGCTGTGATTGCACATTACAAATCACTTGAAGTCTTGCAGTTCGTCTCCTGTCGTATTGCGGGCGACGTTTCATCACTTTCGCAGCTCGCAACGCTACGTTCGGTGCGCTTCGAAGGCAAAAACAAGCTGGAAGGTTGGGACGGCCTCAGGAGCGAAACGCTGCGGAATTTCTGGGCGACGCAGCTGCCGTGCGAATTCCTCGAAAAAAATTTCCCAAACATCGAGAACACTGTCGTCAACACCTACCGGAGCAAGGACCGATTCCGGAAGATTGGCGGAGATCCAGACAAGATCGAAGGGGAATTCGGCAGCATATTCACCGAATGATCCGCTGCCTCACGCTAAGCTGATTGTGTGTCAGGACTGAAAGCAAACAACCAATGACTAACCCGATGACGCGCCGCCTGCCTGCGCGCGAGCTCCACCTTTGCCACTCGGAGCGTCTTGCATGAGTGCGTGCTACGACTACGACGTGGTGATTCTGGGTGGCGGTTCCGGCGGCCTGGCGGCCGGATTTCGCGCGGCAAAGTACGGCGCACGCGTGGCGATCATGGAACCTAATGAACTAGGCGGTACCTGCGTCAATCTTGGTTGTGTGCCGAAAAAAGCGATGTGGTTGGCGGCCGATCTGGCTGGCAAGATCGAGCTCGCCAGTGCGCTCGGTTTCGATGTGCCGCGACCGACGCTGGCATGGCAGGAACTGGTCACCCATCGGCAGGGCTATATCGCCAACATCCACGCCAGTTATCGGCGTCGACTCGATGAAGACGGCGTGGTGCTGATTCCGCAACGTGGCGTGTTGCAGGACCGCCATACGCTCATGGGGGAGGATGGGGTGCCGGTGACGGCCGAGCACATCGTGATCGCAACCGGTGCGCATCCGCTACGCCCGAACGTGGAAGGCGCCGAACACGGCGAAGTCTCGGACGACTTTTTCAATCTCTGTCATGCACCTGCGCACGTGGCGATTATCGGCGGTGGCTATATCGCGGTGGAAATCGCTGGCCTGCTGCAGGCACTGGGTAGTCGCGTGCATCTCTATGTGCAGGGCGACCGGTTGCTGGAACGTTTCGATGCGGAACTGACGCTGCAGTTGGCCGACAACCTGCGCCATTTGGGAGTGCGCCTGCATTTCGGTTTCACTACTACTGCCCTCGAACGCGATGCGCAGGGCCGGCTGCGCGTGCATGGCCATCCGGCGCACCCGCGCGAGCAGGGCAACGACGTGTTCGACAAGGTGTTCTTCGCCATTGGCCGACGCGCCAATACCGCAGGCCTGGGTCTGGATACGGTGGGTGTGGCGCTGGGCGAGAAGGGCGAAGTAGTGGTGGACGATGCTCAGACCACCAGTGTGCCGAACATCCATGCAATCGGCGATGTTGGCGGCAAGGTCGGGCTGACGCCGGTGGCGATTGCCGCCGGACGTAAATTGATGGATCGGCTGTTCGGCAATCAACCGGATGCGCGCATGGACTACGACGGCGTGCCGAGCGTGGTGTTTTCGCACCCGCCGCTCGGCCATGTCGGACTCACTGAAGAGCAGGCACGCGCGCGTTACGATGGCGCGGTACGCGTTTATCGCAGCAACTTCCGTCCGATGTTGCATGCCCTGGCCGACGCGCCGCAACGCAGCCTGTTCAAGCTGATCTGCGTGGGCGAGGAAGAGCGCGTGGTCGGCGTGCACCTGCTGGGCGAAAGCGCCGACGAAATACTGCAGGGCTTTGCCGTGGCGGTGAAGATGGGCGCGACCAAGCGCGACTTCGATGAGACAGTGGCGATCCATCCCACGTCGTCGGAAGAGATCGTGTTGATGCATTGATGTGTGGGCGTGTGTTGCGCAATGAACGACAGCGTCTGCAGTGGCGTGCGGGAAGGGATGGAAGCGGCGTAGGAAGGCGTGCAGAACGCGACTTGGAAGCAGAAGACGAAGCGTGAAACGCAACTAGGCCCCTCTGGCGGGGAGTGGCTGGGGCACGGTTGGTCAGTAAGTGTGCTTAGGCAACGCTGACGCTGCGCTTGGCGATACCGACCATGTGTTTATCCGATGCAGCGCCCGGTTTTAAGCGCTTTGCTGTTTGGATGTCCGAGGCTTCGCACGGACACTCACTCCAATCGCTCTCCCAGCGGGAGAGGGGCTTTTGAGTCTTTCTCTCAAGAGATGGATTGTGATGCCGCAGCTTTCAATGTTGCGCACTGCTTGATGCCTTGCTTGCTCGGCTCTGCGTGGCTTCGCGCGTACCCTCACCCCAAATCCTCTCCCGGCGGGAGAGGGGATTTTGAGTTCTTACGTCGTGAACGTATCGGGTGGCGCGCTTGGTCGCAGAAGCCCCGTGGCCCTGCTGTCATTTAGGGCGGCTCAAAGAACGTCGCGAGCCGTCGTCAGGTGGGTGCGGACGGCGCGTTTAGAACCGGTGTGTACGGAGTGGCGCATGCCGCACTGAGCAACGGCCGCGCCCGCCTGGCGGTGAGCACAGTCGTTTTATTGGCTGTCCTTAGTCGCGTCAGCTGGCATTCTTGCCGGATGTCCAAACCTCGCCAGCCCGCGTTGCGTCCATTTGCATCTGCCAAGTTCGCAACGCCTGCCTCTCAAAAGCCAGCAGCGCTCTCAAGCGAGCAGGCACGGCTGCGCATTCTTGACGTCATTCGCGCCATTCCTGCCGGTCAGGTTGCCGGCTACGGTGAGGTCGCTACGCGTGCCGGGTTGCCTGGGCGTGCGCGCATGGTGGCGCGTGTGCTCAGTGGCAATGACGACCCGGATCTGCCCTGGCATCGCGTGCTTCGTAGCGATGGCCGGATTGCCTTGCCGCCGGGATCGCCCGGCTACGACGAGCAGTGCCAGCGGCTGCGTTCCGAGGGGGTGCCGGTGGTGCAAGGGCGGGTACGCCGCGCCACGGCCGCGCAGCGGCTGGATGCGGCCGTGTGGGGTCCTTCATAACGCTGCCGTTATCATCGACAGCATTCAGAAGGAATGCCGCCATGCCTCAATTGCCGCCCGTCACCAAAGCACTGTTGATCGCCAATATCGGTTTGTTCTTGCTGCAGTGGGCCTTGGGCGATCTGGGGGCGGGGGTGTTGCCATCCGACTCCACCTTGTCGTGGCTCATGCTGTGGCCGATTTCGAACGGGTTCGATGCGTTCTCGCCCGGCGCCAGCTTCATGCCGTGGCAGTTGCTGACTTATGCTTTTCTGCATGGTGGTTTCAACCATCTGTTCTTCAACATGCTGGCGCTTTTCATGTTCGGCGCGCCGCTGGAACAGACCTGGGGGCAGAAACGTTTTCTGACCTACTACCTGGTGTGCGTGGCTGGCGCTGGTCTCTGCCAGCTGCTGATGGCGTGGTTTACCCAGAGTGGTGCACCGGTGGTGGGCGCTTCCGGTGGCGTGTTCGGACTGTTGTTGGCTTACGGCATGCTGTTCCCGACGCAGCGCGTGATGCTGCTATTTCCGCCGATCCCGATGAAGGCGCGCACGTTCGTGATCGTGTTCGGCGCGATCGAACTGTTTCTCGGCGCCACCGGCTGGCAGCCGGGCGTGGCGCACTTTGCGCACCTGGGTGGCATGCTGTTCGGCTGGTTGATGATCCGCTACTGGCGCGGCCAGTCGCCGTTTGGCGGTAGTGGTGGTCGTAAGGGTGGCGGCGGAAAGGGACGCAAGCCGCCGCTGCGCGTGGTGCGCTGAGTCGGGCGACGGTTTGCCGGGTCGGCATGAGTTGTAGGAGTGACCCTAGGCCCGATTAAAGGTGGCCGGTAAGGCCGCATCGCGGCCAGGGCCGCTCCTACGAGAGCAGGGTGGCGGACGGCTTGTCGCGGCCGCAGCAGATAAGGCAATCGTGGATCTAGCGACCAGCGGATTAGGCAACGAGTTGGCTGAAATGCAGGTCCGGAGAGAGGCTTGGCTAGGCAGAAAGCGGATCTAGCGGAAAGCGAGTCGAGCTAAAAGCGGATCAGGCGAAAGGCAGATCCGGCGATAGGTAGATCAGGCGATAGGTAGATCAGGCGATAGGTAGATCAGGCGAAAGGCAGATCAGGCGAAAGGCAGATCAGGCGAAAGGCAGATCAAGCGAAAGGCAGATCAAGCAACGACGGTTTGAGCAAAACGTAAATCAATCCAAAACGGATCAAACGAAAAAGCAGAGTAAGCGGAAAAACAGAGCAAGCAGGAAAAGCAGAGCAAGCATTTTCCGGCACGGATATCTGGGACAAAAAAAGAGCGCGGAATCCGCGCTCTTTTTTTATTGCCGATCTGTACTGCCGATCGTGCGGGGACTCAGCGCCAGATCTTGATCTGCTCTGCGTCCACGCGCTGCATCGGCTGGCCTGCCTTGCAGGTGAAAGCTGCGCCGAATTCCGGCAGGTTGGACAGCGGGCCGTTGGTGCGCCACTGGCCCGGTGCGCGGATGTCGGCGCTTGCGCGCTGCACCGCTTCGTTCGGCGACAACTGCTGTGCCCACAGGCCGGCCCAGGCAGTGAAGAACGCCTGCTTGTCGGCTTCGGTGGCTGCCGGTTGCGCCTTGCTGAAGGCCTGCCAGGCCAGTTCGACGCCGGCCAGATCGGCCAGGTTCTCTTCGGCGGTCTGCGCGCCGTTGACCTTGACGTTGGGCACGCCCGGGTAAGGGTAGGCGGCGAACTGGTTGGCCACCTTGCCGGTCAGCTCGGTCCAGCTGCTCTTTTCGGCAGGTGTCCACCAGCTGCGCAGCTCGCCCTTGGCGTCGACCAGCGAGCCCTTGGCATCGATCGCACGGGTGAGTTCGTGCGCGACCAGCGCACCGTAAGCGCCGTACTGGGCCGCCGGTGTGCCGCCGGTGGTCAGCACCGGTGCCTGCAACACCGCAGCGGTGACGATCAGGCGGTTCTGCGCGATGTCGTAGGCCACTGCCGGCTGCTGCGGCAGCACGTCCCAGCGACGGTCTGCGTTGCCCTTGCCGATGCGCTTCATTTCCTCGCGGTGACGCCAGGTCGAGGCGATCAGCATGTTGCCGCCGAAGCTGCCGCGGCCCATCGGTTGCACGGTGTAGTCCAGATCGCGTCGCGGCGCGCCGACTTCGATCTTCATCGCGGCCAGCTTGGCCTTGGCTTCGGCGACGGCTTCGCCATTGCCCCAGCCGGTACGCTCCAGCGCAGCCAGCTGTGCATCGCGCACCTGGTCGGCGATGGCCTCGGCCTGGCGGCGGGTGTCGCTGCTCAGGTAGCGCGCGACGTATTCGCGACCCAGCATCGGGCCGGCGGCCACGTTGATGGCGTCCAGCACCTGCTGCCAGCGCTGCGGCGGCATCGCATCACCGCGCAGCAGACGGCCGCGGAACTGGTATTCGGCATCGTGGAAGCTCTTGGACAGGTACGGCGCCATCGCATCGCCCACGCGCCAGCGCAGGTAGGCCTTCCACTGCTCCGGCTTGATGCTGACGATCATGCTGTCGAGCTGCTTGAACATCGCCGGGTCGGCCATCGACACCAGGTCGTCCTTGACGCCCTGCGCTTCCAGGAAGTCGGCCAGGCGCAGGTTCTTGTACTGCTTGGTCAGTTCCTTGGTGGCGATCGGCGCGTAGTTGTTGAACGGGTTGTTGATGCCCTGCACCGACTGCGCGCTACGCGCCAGCGCGGTTTCGATCTGCAGCACGGAGGCGGCATCGGCGTCGAGCTTGTCGGCCGGGGTGCCGGTCAGCGCCAGGATCTGCTTGACGTAGGCGCGGTAGCGGCCCATCAGCGCCTGGGTATCGGCATCGGTGCGCGTGTAGAAGGCCGGGTCCGGCAGGCCCATTCCGCCTTGCATGAAGTAGCCGATGTGGCGGTCGAGCGCCTTCAGGTCCACGTCCGGGCCGAAGTTGAAGCCGACCGGGATACCGACCTGATGCAGTGCGGCGATCGAAGCGGGCACATCCTTGGCCTTCTTGATTGCGTCGATGCGCGACAGCAAGGGAGCGATCGGATTGGAACCGTCCTTCTCCACCGCCGCCTCATCCAGGCCACTGGCCCAGAAGTCGCCCAGCAGCTTCTGCACGTTGCCCTGCGGCGTCTTCATCGACGCGTCCAGCAGCTCGCGCTGCTGCTGCAGGGCACGCTCGGACAGCTGGCCCAGCGCGGTCACGGCGCCGGCCTGCGGCACCGGGTTGGCCTTGAGCCAGCTGGCGTTGGCGTAGTCGTAGAAATTGGTGCAGGCCGCAGACACGGCCGGGGCCTTGGGTGCTGCCTTCTTCTTGCGAGCGGCGTCGGCGTCGGGGGCGGACAGCAGCGTGATCAGGCTGAAGCCAAGAGCGAGGGCAAGCGGGCGAATGGTGGGCATCGAGAAGAAGGGTGGCCAGAGTAAAGTCGGCGAAGTTTAGCAAGGCTGCGCCTCGCACAGGCGGGCGCCCGCCGCCGTTCGTCATCGGTACCGGCCGTTTGCATGAATGCGACAGGCCCGCGAGTGCGGGCCTGTGCGTGTAGCTATCGTGTTGGAAGCGTTTGCAGGTAGCGCCTAGCGCAGCGCTTACCAGATCACCACGCGGTCTTTCTCAGCCCGCACCATTGCGTCGCCAGGTTTGCACGCAAACGCGGTGGCAAACTGCGGCATGTTCGAAGGTGCGGCGATGGCCCGCAGATTGTCGGGTGAGTGGGGGTCGCTTGCGAGGTAGACCAGCTGTTGCTGCTCGCGTGTGAGTCCACGCCAGTTACGCGCAAAGCCCAGGAAAAACCGCTGCTCGGGGCTGTACCCGTCAATAGTCGCAACGCCCTCGGGGTGCTGACGCAGTGCGGTCTGTAGCGCGTCGTAGGCAATGTTGATGCCGCCCAGGTCGGCGATATTTTCGCCCAGGGTGAGTCTGCCGTTGACATGCATGTTGGGGTGGCTGGGCAAGGGAACATACGCATCGAACTGCTTCACCAAGCCGTCGGCACGTTGCTCAAATGCCTTGCGATCCTGCGCAGTCCACCAATTGACGTTGTTGCCGGCGCCATCGAACTGGCTGCCCTGATCGTCGAAGCCATGCGTGGCTTCGTGCCCGATGATCGCGCCGATGGCGCCGTAGTTCAGGGCGTCGTCGGCGTTGGCATCGAAGAACGGCGGTTGCAGGATGCCAGCCGGGAAATTGATGGTGTTGGTACTTGGGCTGTAGTACGCATTGACCGTCTGCGGAGGCATCGACCAACGCTTGCGATCGGTGGGTTTGCCGATCTGGGCGATATCGTAGTGATAATTGAACTTGGCTGCGGCTTGAAGGTTGCGGTAGTAGGCACCGGGAACGATCTCCAGCCCCGACCAGTCACGCCAGGTGTCCGGATAGCCGATCTTGGGCAGGAAGGCCTCCCACTTTGCAAGCGCCTTTGTTTTGGTTTCGTTGCTCATCCAGTCGACGTTTTCGATACGCGTCTTGAGCGCTGCACGCACGTTGTCGACCAATTCGGTCGCGCGTTGCTTGGCTTCGGGCGTGAACACTTTGGCGACGTAGAGTTGGCCAAGGCCTTCGCCCATGGCTCCGTCGACTGCGCGCAGCACGCGTTTCCAACGTGGGCGTTGCTCCAGTTGTCCGGACAGGGCCTTGCCATAGAAGGCGAAGTTGTTGTCGACGAATGCCTTGCTGAGCTGTCTGGATGCCGCGTCGATGGTATGGAAGCGCAGGTAGGCCTGCCACTGTGCGATCGGCGCACTGGCCAATTGCTGGTCGAACGTCGCGAAGAAGCGCGGTTGCGATAGCGAGAAGCCTGCGCCGACATCCACGCCTTGCGCGGCGAAGAAGTCTTTCCATGAAAAGTGCGGGGTGAGCTTGTTCGCCTCTGCAACGCTGACGAAGTGGTATTGGTTCTTGGGTTGGCGTGCATCGGTTGGGGTAAGCGAGGCGGCAGCCAGTCGCGATTCCAGTGCCATCACGTCCTTGGCTTGCGCCTTGGCCGCGTCGGCATCGCTACCGGTGAGTTCGAACGACTTTGCGATGTAGGCCAGATAGGCCGCACGGATGGGAGCGTATTCGGCGGAGGTGTAGTAGTCCTTGGTCGGCAGGCCCAGGCCACCTTCGCTGGCAAAGGCGATTTGCTGGTCTGCCTTGTGGAAGTCCGCGCTCGCGCCGAATTCGAAGACATTGCCATCGCCCTCCGCATAGCGGCTGGTGATGTAGCTGGCGACATCCTTGGCGGATTTCAGCGCCTCAATGGCTTTCAGCTGCGGACGGATCGGCTGGTCTCCTGCCGCTTCGATGGCGGCTTCGTCCATCCCCGTGGCGTAGAGCAGACCAAGTTTGCGTGCAAGCGGGTCGGTTTGCTTGTCTGCCTGCTTCGCGGCGCTTTCAACAATCTCTCGCTGCGTGACCAGACTCTTTTCCGTTAGTGCGTCGAACATGCCCCAACTGGTGCGGTCGGCTGGAATCGGATTGGCTTTGGCCCATTTGGCGTTGACGAACGTATCCAGGTTCTGGCAGGCGCTTGTTGCCGTGTCCAGCTCGTTGATGTCGAACGAGGGTTTCGTTGTGGCGGCGGTTGCCGATGCGCGCGTCGGCGCAGCCGGTTGCGCCGGCTTGCTGCTGTCGTCGGCTTCGCGCTTGCAGCCCGCCAAGGCCACAACCAGTGCCAGAGCGAGCGTAGAGGTCTTGATCGGTGACATGGAAGCTCAGTCGGGTGAAAGAGCACCAAGCGTAAGCGGGCACGGCCTTGCGGGCGCATGCGGTGAGCTTTGTTGAGGCTTTGCTGGCAGCCGCGGTTCACGCAGCGGCTGTAGCGTACCTGGTGGGAGGAGTGCAGGGCTGGCGGTACCTGGCGGCACTGGCCGATACCCGCAAAAAAACGGCGACCCAATGAGGAGCGAAGGTCAACGTGCCAATGGCGGCATCGAGAACAAGAGTGGCCAACCAAAGGCGCCGGGTGATCTGCCTCACAGACCGGTGCGCGCTGTCGTCTTTCATCGGTACCGGCCGTTTGCAACGAATGCGATAGGCCCGCGTGAGCGGGCCTATGCAGTGGGTCCAGCAGCGGAGCGCTTGCAGCCGCGCTTACCAGATCACCACGCGGTCCTTGTCGGGCCGCACCATCGCATCGCCCGGCTTGCAGGCGAAGGCGGTGGCGAATTGCGGCATGTTGGCGGGAGAGGCGATGGCGCGCAGCATGCTTGGCGCGTGCGGATCCGAGGCCAGGGCGACCATCTGCTGTTGCTCGCGCACGCGTTGACGCCAGCTGCGCGCAAAAGCCAGAAAGAAACGTTGCTCGGGACTGTAGCCGTCGATCGCCTTTGCCCGCTCGGGATGCTGATGCAGGGCGGTCTGCAGCGCGTCGTAGGCCACGTTGGTGCCGCCCAGGTCGGCGATGTTTTCGCCCAGGGTGAGCTTGCCGTTGACGTGCAGTGTCGGGTGTTTCGGCAGTGGGGTATAGGCATCGAACTGTTTGACCAACTGCGCGCTGCGCTGCTCGAACTTGCGTCGATCCTCGGCCGTCCACCAGTTGACGTTGTTGCCTGCACCATCGAACTGGCTGCCCTCGTCGTCGAACCCATGGCTGGCCTCGTGACCGATCACCGCGCCAATGCCGCCATAGTTCAATGCATCGTCTGCGGCGGCGTCGAAATACGGTGGCTGCAGGATTCCCGCAGGGAAATTGATCGAATTGGTGCCAGGGTCGTAGTACGCGTTGACCGTCTGCGGGGTCATCTGCCAACGTGTGCGGTCAGTCGGTTTACCGATCTGCGCGATGTCGTAGCGATAGTTGAACTTGGCCGCTGCCTGCAGATTGCGGTAATACGCGCCGGGGACGATCTCCAGCCCGGACCAGTCACGCCAGGTATCCGGGTAACCGATCTTGGGCAGGAAGGTGTTCCACTTGGCGATGGCCTTGGCCTTGGTCTCCGCGCTCATCCAGTCGACGTTCTCGATGCGCGTCTTGAGCGCGGCGCGGACGTTGTCCACCAGCTCGCCGGCGCGCTGTTTGGCTTCGGGCGTAAACACCTTGGCGACGTAGAGCTGACCCACGCCTTCGCCCATTGCGCCATTGACCGCGTGCAGGACTTGCTTCCAGCGCGGCAGCTGTTCCGGCTGCCCGGACAGGGTCTTGTCATAGAAGGCAAACTGGTTGTCGACAAAGACCTTGCTGAGTCGCGGGGAGGCGCCATCGATGGCGTGGAAGCGCAGGTAGGCTTGCCACTGCGCAACGGGCGCGCTGGCCAGCTCGTGGTCGAACGCAGCAAAAAAGCGCGGCTGTGCCAGCGAGAATCCGCTGCCGGCGTCCACACCCTGGGCGGCGAAGAAATCCTTCCAGGAAAAATGCGGTGTGAGCTTGTCAGCCTCGGCGATGCTGAGCAGGTGGTACTGGTTCTTGGGTTCGCGTGCGTCCACCGGTGCCAGCGATGCGGCGGCCAGGCGCGTTTCAAGTGCCAGTACATCCTTCGCCTGCGTCTTGGCGGCATCGGCGGTGCTGCCGGTGAGCTCGAACGACTTGGCGATATAGGCAAGATAGGCCGCGCGGATGGGCGCGTGTTCTGCGTCGGTGTAATAGTCCTTGGTCGGCAGGCCAAGACCACCTTCCTGCGTAAAGGCGATTTGGATCGCGGCATTGTGGAAGTCCGCACCCGCACCGAATGCGAACACCTGAGCATCGCCCTCGCCATGACGGCTGATGATGTAACCGGCGACATCCTTGCCGGACGTCAATGCGGCAATGGCGTCCAGTTGTGGCTGGATCGGCTGGGCGCCAGCTGCTTCGATGGCGGCTTCGTCCATGCCGGCGGCATAGAGCGTGCCGATTTTCTGCTCCAGCGACGTTGGATGTTTGCCTGGCTGGGCGGCGGCAGTTTCAACAATGTTGCGCTGAATGGCCTTGCTTTTTTCGGACAGGATTTCGTCCACACCCCAGCTGGTGTGATCGGGCGGAATTGGATTGGTGCTTGCCCAGCTGCCGTTGACGAATTCGTCAAGGTTCTGACAGGCGCTGGCTGCTGGGCCGAGTTCGCTGATGTCGAACGCAGGCGTTGCCGGGGTAGCAGGGGCAGTCGCAGATGTCTGGGGTGCGGTGTTTGCCGGCGTGCCGATGTCTTCGGCGTTGTGCTTGCAGCCTGCCAGGGCCACAAGCAGTGCAACGGCGAGCGTGGAAGTCTTGAGCAATGGCATGAACGTCAGCCGTGTAAGGAACGAGGAACGCCGAGCATAAGCGGGCGCGGCCCTGCCTGCGTGCACGTTGAGCTTTGTTGAGGCTTATGCGCCGATACCGTGATGGATGCAGGTCCAACCGCGTGCAGTGTGCGGCGAGGGCGGCGGTCGGATGCTTGAAGCAGTTGGTTGAACTGTTGTCGGTCGCAATGCATGTGGCTGGCCGGCGTGATTCACCTACCAGGCAAAAGAAAAAGCGACAAAATCAAAAAAAAACGGGCGACGATCTTTCGATCGCGGCCCGCCTGATTTACTACGCGTGCGCAATTACCAGATCACGACCTGCTGATCGCCCTGACGCACCATCGCATCGCCTGCCTTGCACGAGAACGCGGCGGCAAATGCCGGCATGTTCGACGGTGCACCGATGGCGCGGAAGTTGGCCGGCGCGTGCGGGTCGGTCTTCAACCGCACCACCAGTTCTTCCGGGGTGAAGTTGCGACGCCACACCGTGGCCCAGTTGAGGAAGAAGCGCTGGTCGCGGGTGATGCCGTCGGTCTTGGGGTCGTCCTTGCCGGCGGTGGCGGTCTTCATGGCGTCGTAAGCGGTGTTGAGGCCGCCCAGGTCGGCGATGTTTTCGCCCAGGGTCAGCTCGCCCTTGACCTTGTCGCCAGCCGGCGTGCGGTAGCCGTCGAACTGCGCGACGAGCTTGCTGGTACGGCCCTTGAACGCATCCAGATCCTTCTGCGTCCACCAACCCGGATCGGGGATGAAGTTGCCATCGGCACCGAAGCGGCTGCCCTGGTCGTCGTAACCGTGCGTCATTTCATGCCCGATCACCGCGCCGATACCACCGTAGTTCATTTCCTCCGGCGCATTCGGGTCGAAGAACGGCGGCTGCAGGATGGCGGCCGGGAACACGATCTCGTTCTGCAGCGGGTTGTAATAGGCATTGACCGTCTGCGGGCTCATGCCCCATTCGGTCTTGTCCACCGGCTTGCCGACCTTGGACAGGTTCCACTTGTAGTTGAATTCCTGCGCGGCCAGCACGTTGCCCAGGTAGCTATCGCGACTGGTGGCAAGGCCGTTCCACTCGCGCCACTTGTCCGGGAAGCCGATCTTGGGCGTGAAGCTTTCCCACTTGGCGATCGCCTTGGCCTTGGTCTCCGGACTCATCCAGTCCAGCTTCTCGATGCGCGCCTTCAATGCGGTGCGCAGGTTGGTCACCAGGGTTTCCATCTTGGCCTTGGAATCGGCCGGGAAGGCGACCTTGACGTACATCTGGCCCAGCGTTTCGCCGGCCTGGCCGTTGATGGTGGCCAGCACGCGCTTCCAGCGCGGCTTGATTTCCTTCTGGCCGCGCAGGGTCTTGTTGTAGAACGCGAAGTTCTCATCGACGAACGGCTGACTCAGGAACGGCGACGCGCTATCGACGGCATGAAAGCGCAAGTAAGCGCGCCAGATCGCCGGGTCGGTGTCGGCGATCATCTTGCTCACTTCCTGATGGAAGGCCGGGATCGCCAGCGAGAACATCTCCGGCGTGGCCACGCCCTGCGACTTGAAGAACTCGGTCCACGACCAATTCGGCGTCAGCTTGTCGGCATCGGCCGGGGAGATCGGGTTATAGGCCAGCGAGGCGTCGCGCGACATCTGCGTGCTGGTCTTGGAGACCTTGGCCAGGCGGGTTTCGAACGCGACCACCTGCTTGGCCTGCGCGGTGGCATCGGCTGCCGCGACGCCGGACAGCTCCAGCACCTTGGCGATGTGCGCCTGGTATGCCTCCAGCTTGGCCTTGTTGCCGGCGCTGGTGTAGTACTCCGGGTCCGGCAGGCCCAGACCGCCCTGCATAGCGTAGGCGATGTTCTGGCTGGACTTCTTGAAATCTGCTTCGGCGCCGAAGCTGAAGAGCGCGTTGTCGCCCTTGGCTGCGCTGCTGCGCAGATAGTCGACCAGCTTGGCCTGGTCGCTGATGGCGTCGATGGCGCCAAGCTGCGGTTTCAGCGGCTCGATGCCCTGGGCGTTGATCTTGGCTTCGTCCATACCGGTCGACCACAGGTCGCCGACGATCTTTTCCACACCGGTGGCGCCGGTGTCGGCTGCGGCCTGTTCGGCCAGCTGCTGCTGGATCGCATTGGAGCGCTCGTCGAGCATTTCGAACGCGCCCCAGCTGGTGCGGTCGCCCGGCACCGGATTTGCGGCCAGGAACTTGGCGTTTGCGTAGGCGTTCAGATCGGTACAGGCGTTGCCATTGGCATCCAGATCGGCCGCAGTGAATTGGTTCACCGCCGGCAGCTTGCTCTGGTCCAGGGTCAGCGTCTTGGGCGCGGCGGGCGCGGCCGCTGCAGTATCGCCACCCGGGGCCGCAGGCGCGGCGTCGTCGGACTTCTTGCAACCGCTCAGCGCGGCCGCTACGGCCAGGGTCAGCGTCAATAGATGAGGTGTTCGAATCACAAAGGCTCCAGGAGCGACAGTCGATTGGGAAGCCCCGTCACGGGGCTGTGGCCGGCACTCTACGCCTCGCCAGCCGACAGGCATGGTGTCGAAGGTCATGGATGCGGGGTGTGTAGAAACGCGGGTTCGGGGTGCGCTTGCGTGCCGCTGCGCGCGCATGGGACTGCACCTAGCGGCAGTCCGGTGCTGTCGCGTTCCACGCGCCGCGGCTCCGGACCACACTCGTGGTCGCTTGGCCTGGTCGTCGATGTCTATGGAGGTGAGCGGACAGCGCATAGCGATCGAGGCAGCCGCCATTGCTCGAATGGTCCGGCTGCGCAAGCGGTGCTATATACGGCTGCATGCCTACCGCTTCCCAACCGTTGGACGCTTTGATCATCGGCGCCGGCCATAATGGCCTGGTATGTGCTGCGTATTTGGCCCAGGCCGGCAAACGGGTGCTGGTACTGGAAGCGCGCGACGTCGTTGGCGGCGCAGCTGTTACCGAAGAATTCCACCCGGGGTTCCGCAACTCGGTCGCGTCCTACACCGTGTCGTTGTTGCAGCCCAAGGTCATCGCCGATCTTGCGTTGGAACGGCATGGGTTGCGCGTGGTTGCGCGCCGCATGAATAATTTCTTGCCGCAACCCAATGGCGAGTATCTGCTGGCTGGCGCGGGGTGCACCGCTGAAGAAATCGCCAAGTTCTCCGTGCGCGATGCAGCTGCACTGCCAGCGTACGAAGCGCACCTGGAACGATTGGCCGACGTGTTGCGCGCATTGGCATTGCAGGCGCCGCCGAATGTGACCGACGGCGGATGGTTGCAGGCGTTGCCGCAGCTGTGGCGCGTGGGCAAAGTGGGGCTGCAGCTGCAGGACTTAACGCTTGCGTTGCGACAAGACCTGCTTGATCTATTTACGATTTCGGCCGCCGAGTATCTGGATCGCTGGTTCGAAAGCGCACCGATCAAGGCGTTATTCGGCTTCGACGGCATCGTCGGCAATTACGCCAGCCCGTACACACCAGGCACGGCGTACGTGTTGTTGCATCATGTGTTCGGGCAAAGCAACGGCGTCAAAGGCGCCTGGGGCCACGCGATCGGCGGCATGGGCGCCATCACCCAGGCGATGGCCGCCAGTGCGCGCGAATACGGCGCGCAGATTCGCACCGGCTGTGCGGTGGATCAGGTGTTGGTGGAGCAGGGGCATGCGGTGGGCGTGGTGACGGTCGATGGCGAAACGCTGCGCGCGCGTGCCGTGGTTGCAAACGTCAACCCGAAGTTGCTCTACCAGCGTTTGATGCGAGCCGAGGACGTACCAGAGGCCACGCGCGAACGCATCGTCCATTACCGCTGCGGATCCGGCACGTTCCGCATGAATGTTGCACTGTCGCGTCTTCCCGATTTCACTGCATTGCCCGGCGCCGGCGACCATCTCACTGCCGGCATCATCCTGGCGCCGAATCTGGACTACATGGACCACGCCTGGCAGGACGCACGCGCCTTGGGATGGTCGCGCGAACCGGTGGTCGAATTGCTGATACCCAGCACGCTGGACGACTCGCTGGCACCGCCCGGCCAGCATGTGGCCAGCCTGTTCTGTCAGCACGTGGCACCCACATTGCCAGATGGCCGCCACTGGGACGACCATCGTGACGAAGTCGCCGATCTGATGATCGCCACCGTGGAGCGCTACGCACCGGGATTCACTGCATCGGTCCTGGGCCGCCAGGTGCTGAGTCCACTGGACCTGGAGCGTATCTTTGGCCTGGTCGGCGGCGACATCTTCCACGGCGCGCTCAGCCTCAACCAACTGTTCAGCGCACGCCCGATGCTGGGGCAGGGCGCCTATCGCGGCGCAGTGCCGGGTTTATATCTCTGCGGCGCGGGAACCCACCCTGGTGGCGGTGTGACAGGGGCGCCTGGACATAATGCTGCGCGGGTGATTTTGGGGGGGTGAGATCCTGGGTAAGGCTGCAAGAAAAAAGGCTCCGGAAATCGGAGCCTTTGAGATATTTAACTTATCCCGGAGCACCACATGGTGCTCCGGGACACTTACGCGGTTAGAAGTCGTAAGAGGCCGACAGGCGAAAGTATCGTGGCGTGTTGTAGCTATAGTTTTCCAGGCCGATGCCATATGTGTTTGAAACTAGACCGGGATCGGTCTCATAAACACCATCGATGCGCGTGACCGAACGATCATTGAACACGTTGAACACTTGCAAGCCAACGGCCAGTTTATGATCGGCGAACGAGGGGCGATATGTCACACCCAAGTCCATGTTCTTAATCCAGGGGGTCCGGCCGGCATCACCAGGTCGCGAGGGCTGGCCGCCGCAATAGTGATACGCGGATCCATAGCTGATCGGATCCGGATTTTCTGGGTCATTGAAATAGCCAAGGCAAGAAACGGGGGTGCCTGACATAACACGCAGGGTGGCTGACGCCATCCATTCTGGCGTGATCTGGTAGGCGCCGAACGCTTTCAGTTGATGGCGACGATCGTTCGCCAGACTACCGCCCGCGTAATACATCAGTGCCGCAGCATCCCAGTCCTGCGTTTTGGAAACGTCAGATTGGCCGATGTCGGACTTGACTTGGCCTTCGGTATTGCCATAGCTGCGCGACCAAGTGTAATCAATGCGGCCATACCATTTCTCATCAAACGGGTGTTCCAAGAAAAGGTCAACCGCAACGTAACTACGCTTGGCCTTGTCAGTGAAGCCCCAGTCCGATTGGGACATCTGCAGCTGGGTGAAACCCGAGCCGTCGAGATTTGCGAGATTGTAGGTGTTTGTCTTACCCGGATTGAAAATTACGCAATAAGGGATATCGATGGTCCTGGGGTCGATTCCTTGTGACGCGAGCTTCAAGTCGCCACGTGCAGTGTAGTCATCGTTGTGCATGTCGCAGACGTCGTCGATTGCAGCTTCCAGCTTCCGATAAGTTACCTTAGCGCCGGAGTTCCAGCTTTCGCCAATGGTCTTTTCAAAGCCGAGAATCAACTCGTCCTGGTACTGCGACTTCAAATCGCTTGGAGCAAATGCCCCTGGGTTGGGTGCTTGACCAAATTCGCCATTGGCCGATACCGGGCCAGGCCCGAACGGCGTCAAGCCAGTTGGTTCGCCGTTGGCGTCGATGCCAGTATAGGTGAAGTATTGATCGGTGTAGGTCGAAGCCGATGCGCCACGGATGGCCACACTATTAGGAAGTGCCAGATAGTAACGGCCGAGATTGGCGAATATCTTCAACGATGAATCACCAAACACATCCCAGCTCGCTCCCACACGCGGAGCCCACTGGTCACCGCTATCTACGTAAGCGACGTGATCGCTGTTGAAGTTGGTGAACTGATCATTGCGGATACCCAGCGTCACCAGCCAGTTATCGTTGACTTGCCAGCGATCTTCCAAGTAATACGCTTTTTGCTCCACGGCCATGCTTGTGGTGGTCGTGAAAATGCGCTGTTGGGCGTAAAAGCCGTTTGAGCCAGGTCCGGCCGGGCCGACTCCAAGCCCGGGACGCACTGGTGTCTGCTCTGTCAGAGCACGTCCATAGATCCATTGGTAGCCGGGGCCTGTGGTACGTACGCCTTCGTCATAAGCGTTGAAGTACATGTTGTCAACGCCTGCGGTGATGTCGTGATCGCCCAATCGATAGTTGAGCTCCAGACGCAGGCTGCGCGTCTTGTTAATCGGATCGTCGGCCTTCGCGCGGTTGGTCGTTTGATTGTTGCGGATCGGCGTGCCGCCGTTAAATGCGGGATTCTGGCTGGTGACGCTGCCCAGGAATGGCAGGTCAGAAACAGCCGGGTTGAATTGCTGATTATGCTGCGTGCTGCGTCCCCAAGTAGCGTTCAAGGTCAGATCGTCAGTCAAGTAACTTGTGTACTTGACGATGTCATAACTATCTTTGATCTTGAATGTGTCAGGAAAGGTTCCAGTGCGCTCACCACTCACTTCGCCGTCATAATCGAAGGAGGTGTAGTAGCCGCTGCGGCGATCAGTGTTCTGAACGCGCGTGTATTCCAGGATATTACTGTCGTTGATATTCCAGTCCAGCTTTCCGTAAAACTTTGGAGTGCTATATTCGTAATTATTGCGCGCTTGAATGCTCGCATTGCTTGCATTCGTTCCTACACCGTCGACCTTTTCCGTTTCACCGGCCACGAAGATGAAGAGCCGGTCTTCGATCAGGGGGCCGCCTGCATACGCGCTATAGACAGTGCGAGTCTGCTTATTGTCCTTGCCAGCGCGATACAGGGTTCCGGGTTGGTCAGGGGTGTCGTATTCGTATCCATCAGGAAGAGCCCTGTTTGGATACCAAACATCGCCACGTGAACTGGCCAGCGAATCCGGCTCCCAAACTGTTTGCACGCCGAAGTGCCATTCATTCGTACCGCGCTTGCCCAACTGATTGATCACGCCGCCAGTCGAGCGACCGTACTTTGCGCTGTAGCCGCCCGTGTAGGTTTCCTGCTGGTCGATGGCGCCATAGGGAAGGCTGACGCCACCCAAGTTGCTGAGTGGATTGCTGACATTGAAGCCGTTGATGTAGTACGCATTTTCGGTGACGCCGGAGCCGCCGAACGACACGACAGAACGCGAGCCGTTATTGAATGCACCAGCGCCGGACACCGCACCCGGCGCCAACAACGCAATCGCTTCTGCGCTGCGTCCCAGCGGCAGGGTGGCCAGCTGTTCTGAGGTGATCACCGAGCGCGAACTGGTCGAACTGACATCGATCTTCGGTG
This sequence comes from Xanthomonas sp. WCS2018Noco2-27, assembly GCF_031843525.1. Classification (NCBI taxonomy): domain Bacteria; kingdom Pseudomonadati; phylum Pseudomonadota; class Gammaproteobacteria; order Lysobacterales; family Lysobacteraceae; genus Xanthomonas; species Xanthomonas sp. WCS2018Noco2-27. The sequence goes on from NZ_JAVTIK010000003.1 coordinate 62,385, forward strand.
CATTAGCCGCAGTCACCGTGATCGCGCCAAGCGTGGTCGCATCGGCGTTGCCTGCGGCGCTAGCGCCTGCAAACGACACTTCGGTGCCCGAGCCGACGCGCAGCTGCACATTCTTGCGGGTATCGACGACCTGGTCGCCGCGCTTCAGGGTGACGGTGTAGGCGCCAACCGGCAGCGAGCCGAGGTTGTAGCGGCCGTTTGCGTCGATGGTGATGGTGCGGCTCAGGCCGGTGTCGCTCTGCACGACGATCGTGCTGCCGGCTTCGGAGGGGGCGCTGCCGTAGATGCTGCCGGTGGTGCTCTGCGCGTAGACCGCGCCGTTGGTTAGGCAAGCACCGAGCACGACGGCGAGAGCGGTGCGCTTGAGGACTTGGCGACGAAACTGATTGCTCATTCCTGACCTTTCAACTGGGAGTGCGGATAAGGGACGGTCATCGGGGAGTCAGATGGCCTTAACCCGAACGTAATGAATGTCTGCTTTGCAGCGCAAGCAGTTGAAACGATTTATTAATGAAATAGGCGGGATCCGCATCCGAAGTGAGGAATTCGGCACACATTCAAGCCGTGCGACACATGCAAAGAAACAACCTCAACAACAAGCGGGTTTCGGTAGTTACATTCGATACAGATAAGCTGGGCGGCGCGAAGCAAGCGCGACCACAGCGCGGGAATCGGTCCCTTGGGAGACACGTCGCGCTCCAGCTCGCCACGTCGCCGCCAAAAAAAAGCCCCGACAAGCGGGGCTTTTTCCTACATGTCACTTCCGGTCAAAACCGCACCGTCGTCCCCAGGTAGAAGAACCGGCCGACGTTGTCGTACAACGCCGAGTTGAAATCCGAGCCGAAGTAGTTGCGCGGCGGATCCTTGTCGAAGGCATTGTCGATGCCGAGGTAGACGTCGATCTTCGAGCCGGGGAATTGATAGCCGAACTGGAAGTTGTGATACGTGTACGAGCCGTTCTTGATCGGGCTGGCCGAACCCGGGTTGCTGTTGTAGCTCTCCGGGGTCACACGCAGGTTGCCGTCCACATAGTTCATGTCCCACGAGGCGCGCCATTCGTTCCAGTTGTACTTGGTCTGGAACTGCGCGCGCCAGCGCGGGTCGGTGACGTACTGTTCGTGTTCGCCCGGTGCGTGGCCAACAGGGTGGCGCTCGAGCGATATCGTCGGAGAGACGACTCGACAGACGCTTGCGGATTCGTTGTTGAGCCGTGACGCTAAAGCTGCGCTTACTGGGCGCGGGTTGAATGAATTGAATTCCTTCAACGGACGTTCTTAACTTCCGCCTGTTCATAATTGTGAATTGGTCGATATTTGGCGAGCACTCCAGCCGCCTCTGCGTACTTCGCAGCGAATGCAACCAGCACGAGCCGGTAAACTGAGCGCCATTCGCGGCGCGCGCTGGGCGTTGGTCCTCGCGACCGCACACGACGAAACGGGACAGGTAATGGCAACGATGTTGGACAACAATGCGCGCGCAGTGACCGGCGACGCAGCAGGCAGCCAGGCATGAGCGGCGAACGCAGGATCGCCGCGCACGCGGTGCAGGGCGCGCTGGCGCCGCATCCACGCATCCGCAATGTCATTGCGGTGGGGTCGGGCAAGGGCGGGGTGGGCAAGTCCACCACCGCGGTGAATCTGGCGTTGGCGCTGCGGCAGCAGGGCGCGCGCGTCGGCGTGCTGGACGCGGATATCTACGGGCCGAGCGTGCCGGCGATGCTGGGGTTGAGCGGCAAACCCGACAGCCCGGACAATAAGTCGATCGAGCCATTGCGTGCGTTCGGGATCGAGGCGATGTCGATCGGCCTGTTGGTCGATCAGGACACGCCGATGATCTGGCGCGGGCCGATGGCCACCTCGGCCCTGACCCAGCTGTTCAACGACACGCTGTGGGACGACCTGGATTACTTGCTGATCGATCTGCCGCCCGGCACCGGCGATATCCAGCTGACCCTGTCGCAGAAGATTCCGGTGGCCGGCGCGGTGATCGTGACCACGCCGCAGGACATCGCCACGCTGGATGCGCGCAAGGCGCTGAAGATGTTCGAAAAGGTCGAGGTGCCGGTGTTGGGCATCATCGAGAACATGGCGGTGCATACCTGCAGCAACTGCGGCCATCGCGAGCATCTGTTCGGCGAAGGCGGCGGCGAGCGCATGGCGGCGCAGTACGGCGTGCCGTTGCTGGGGTCGTTGCCGTTGGCGATTGCGATCCGCGAGCAGGGCGATGCCGGCCAGCCAATCGTGATCGCCGCGCCGGACTCTGCTGCCGCGCAGGCCTACCTGGCGGCAGCCAGGCGGCTGTCGGAAGAGTTGGGCAAGCGTCCGCGCGCCAGTATTCCGATTTCCGCCTCGCTGCTGTAATCCGCCGGCCGGCCTCTGGTGCCGGCCGCTGCTAGACTTTGCCGTCTTTCGCGCGGGCCGACCGGCCTGCCGCCTACCGTCTTCAAGGAACACCGCATGAGCATCAAGAGCGACCGCTGGATCAAGCGCATGGCCGAGCAGCACGCGATGATCGAGCCGTTCGAGCCCGGCCAGATCAAGCACGACGCAGCAGGCCAGCGCATCGTCAGCTTCGGCACTTCCAGCTACGGCTACGACGTGCGTTGCTCGCGCGAGTTCAAGATTTTCACCAACATCAACTCGACCATTGTCGACCCCAAGCATTTCGACCCAGGCAGCTTTGTCGATGTCGAATCGGATGTCTGCATCATCCCGCCGAACAGTTTTGCGCTGGCACGCACGGTGGAATATTTCCGCATCCCGCGCGATACGTTGGTGGTGTGCCTGGGCAAGAGCACCTACGCGCGCTGCGGCATCATCGTCAACGTCACCCCGCTGGAGCCGGAGTGGGAAGGCCACGTGACCCTGGAATTCAGCAACACCACGCCGCTGCCGGCGCGCATCTATGCCAACGAAGGCGTGGCGCAGATGTTGTTTTTCCAATCCGACGAAGTGTGCGAAACCTCGTACAAGGACCGCGGTGGCAAGTACCAGGGCCAGACCGGTGTGACCTTGCCGCGTACGTGATGCGCTGCATGGGTGTCGACGCAAGCGCGTCTGCAGCCGGCGGCAGCAGGGCCGTGACGCGCTGAGGCCATATCAAGGGTGTGCGGTGCACGGGATGCGTCGCGCGCCTGCATTGCACATAGCGTGCGAGGTCGCTATCGCCAGCGCTTCTGGCCCGCAGCTCAGTCGGTTGCCAGCACCGGTTTGCGGCGACGCATCAGCTGGTAGACGCCGGCCCAGATGATCATCAACGGCCACCACGCCGCAATCACGTCGCCCAGGTCGATGCGGCTCAGGCCAAGATTGTTGAGCAGGAACATCCCGCCCATGACGATCAAAAACAGGCCGGAAGTCAGTCGGTAATGCATGGCGGCGTCCTCGTTGGGTGTGAGGCCATGCTGCGCGCGATGGCCCCGCCAATCAGGTGCCGGAAGTCAACAGTTGCGGGTGACAGTCGTCATGTCGCGCTGCTGCCGGGTGCGCGTTGATCGTGAGTTGTCATCAGGGCGCGCGCGGTAACGACGACGGACGCGATGGTCATGGTCGCTGCAACATCGGAAAATGGTGTTGGATCAGAAAATGGTGCTGGATCAGAACGCTTCATCGAATGCACTAGGCTTCGCGCGTACCCTCATCCGCCCCTTCGGGGCACCTTCTCCCGAGGGGAGAAGGGGGCATTGCGGCTGAACTGCTACGCGAGCTAGCGGCGCCGAGACACCGCTGTGACGACTCCCGAATCCCAACTCCCCAATCCCAGCCCCACCTACTTGCCACGCCCGAACAACATGCCGATGCCGCAGGCCACCAGCGCGGCCGGCCACCAGGTGGCGATCAGCTTGCCCAGACTGAGATTGGTCCAGCCCAGGTTGTTGGCCAGAAACAGCAGGCCCACAAGGATCAGGATCAGCGCGGCGACGACATTGGATTTCATGCGAGAGGGCAGCTTGGCGAACGGGCGCCTATCGTAGCCGCTGCGCCCATGCCGCGACACGCTCCTGTAAGGCGTCGGCGGCGAACCGCTGTGCTTGGCCGCTGCCCCAGACCGGCCCCGGCCAGGCCGCATCGCCGGGATGACGGCCGACCAGGTGCACGTGCAGCTGCCGCACGATATTGCCCAGCGCCCCGATATTGAGCTTGGTCACGGCAGGTTCCACGCGCAGCAACTGCGAGAGCTGGTTGATCTCGGCCAGCAATAGGCGCTGCTGGCCACCATCCAGATCGATCCACTCGCTGACATCGGCCACCCGCGGCACCAGCACCAGCCAGGGGAAGCGGGTGTCGTCCATCAAGCGCACCTGCGACAGCGGCCCGTCGGCGACGAACACGCTGTCGGCCGCCAGCCGCGCATCCAGCTCGAAGTCGCTTGCCGCAGGGGCGCTCGATGCCGGTGCGCTCATCCCAGATGCGCCTCGAAGAAGCCCAGGGTGCGTTCGAGCGCACGCTCGGCGCTGTCGGCGTCGTAGTGGTTGGGGTCGATGCTGCGGTTGAAGGCGTGGCCGGTGGGATACACGAAGGTTTCCATCTGCGGTAGTTTTTCGCGGTGCGCCTGAATCGCTTCCGGCGGGATGCTGGCGTCCTGTTCGCCGAAGTGGAACATCACCGGCGCCTTGGGCGTTTCGTCCAGCAGCTGGGTGTTGCGGCCGCCGTAATAGCTCACCGAGGGCAGGCCCAGGCGGATGGCCGACAGCAGCGCCACCGAGCCGCCCCAGCAATACCCCACCGTGCCCACCTTGCCGGCGCGGGTCAGCAAGGTGGCGGCGGATTTGACCACCTCCACTGCGCGTTCCAGGCCCACCGCGTTGGCCAGGGCCAGGCCGCGTTGCACGCTGGGCTGGTCGTACGGCAGTTGCACGTCCTTTTCTTCCAGATCGAAGAAGGCCGGCGCCAGCACTTCATAGCCGCGTGCAGCGTAGTCGTCGGCGACCGCGCGGATATGTTCGTTGACGCCGAAGATTTCCTGGATCACCACCAGGCCGCCGCGCGGGCTGGAGGCGGGGGTAGCGTGCCAGGCGGCAACCTGGCCGTCGGGGGTGTCGAGCGTGGTCCAGTGACCCATGGGAATTCCTGATGTGCAGCGAGGGAGGCGCGCATTATCGACCGGACCGGCGTGGTGAAAAGTGAGGGTTTCGCAAAGCCGGCCGGGCTGGCGCGTCTTTGCGGTTCAGAGCGTTGCCCGCACGCCGCTATAATCGGCCTTGCCCAGGCCCCAGGCCGCTCCACTTCCCAGGCTCCTGCTTCCATGTCCCAGCTGAACCCCAAAGTCGGCTTCGTCAGCCTTGGCTGCCCGAAGGCGCTCGTCGATTCCGAACGCATCCTCACCCAGCTGCGCGTGGAGGGCTACGACATCGTGCCCAGCTACGACGCGGCCGACGTGGTGGTGGTCAATACCTGCGGCTTCATCGATTCGGCGGTGACCGAATCGCTGGATGCGATCGGTGAGGCGATGAACGCCAACGGCAAGGTGATCGTCACCGGCTGCCTGGGCAAGCGCCCCGAGCAGATCCGCGCGGCCTACCCGCAGGTGCTGGCGGTGTCCGGCCCGCAGGACTACCAGAGCGTAATGGAAGCGGTGCATGCCGCCTTGCCGCCGCGTCACGACCCGTTTGTGGATCTGGTGCCGGACTACGGCATCAAGCTGACCCCGCGCCATTACGCGTATTTGAAGATTTCCGAAGGCTGTAACCACCGTTGCAGCTTCTGCATCATTCCCTCGATGCGTGGCGATCTGGCCTCGCGCCCGGTGGACGAGGTGCTGCGCGAAGCCGAGCGGCTGGTGCGCGGCGGGGTCAAAGAGTTGCTGGTGGTGTCGCAGGACACCTCGGCCTATGGCGTGGACCTGAAATACGCCGAGCGCCCGTGGCGCGATCGCATGTACCAGACCCGCATGAAGGCGCTGTGCGAAGGCTTGTCGGAGCTGGGCGTGTGGACGCGCCTGCATTACGTGTATCCGTATCCGCACGTGGACGATGTGATTCCGCTGATGGCCGAAGGCAAGCTGCTGCCGTATCTGGACATCCCGTTCCAGCACGCCAGCCCGCGCATCCTCAAGCTGATGAAGCGGCCCGGTGCGGTGGAAAAAACCCTCGAGCGCGTGCAGCGCTGGAAGGCGATGTGCCCGGAGATCACGGTGCGCTCGACCTTCATCGTCGGCTTCCCCGGCGAGACCGAGGCCGAGTTCGAATCGCTGCTGGAGTTTCTGGATCAGGCGCAGCTGGACCGTGTCGGTGCATTCGCCTACTCGCCGGTGGACGGCGCCAGTGCCAATGCGCTGCCCGATCCGGTGCCGGAAGAGGTGAAGCAGGAGCGCCTGGCGCGCTTCATGGCCAAGCAGGCGGAGATTTCTGCCATGCGGCTGGAAGCCAAGATCGGCAGCGTGCAGCAATGCCTGGTCGATCTGATCGAAGACGACATCGCCGTAGCCCGTTCGCGCGCGGACGCGCCGGAGATCGACGGCCTGGTGCATATCCAGAACGGCGGCGAGCTTGGGCTGAAGGTCGGCGACCTGATCGATGTGGAAATCACCGACAGCGATGAACACGATTTGTTCGGCGACGCATTGCCGCCCACCGGCGCTGCCCAGCAGGGGCGCGCGCTGAACCTGCAGATGGTGTAACCGGCCGCAAGCCGGCGCACGTTGCGCAATAGCAACGTGCGACACCAAGCCGTCACAGGCCTATCGTAGGAGCGCGCCAGAGCGCGACAGGGCTGTTCCCGAACAAGCCAACCGCGCACGCTGCGCCCGTATAGCGCAGCCGATCGCATCAGTTGCCTGCGCATGGCTCCGCGCCGAGCGCATCGCCCAGCAGGGTGTCGCTCACGTCAGCGCGCGCTGCTTCTTGCCGATAACACCATCGCGCAAAGGCGCCTTTACAGCTCAGCCGCCTGCGTCACCTGCTTACTGACTGCCGTAATCCACCGACACCACCACAAAGGTGTGCTTCCCGGCCGGCAGTTGCGCCTCGAACTCATCGTCCACACGCTTTTTCAGCAGCGCGCGCGCCAGCGGCGAATCGATGCTGATCCAGCCCAGGCCGGCATCGGTTTCGTCCGGACCGACGATGCGATAGCGCAACAGCTCGCCGCTATCGGCATCTTCCAGCTCCACCTGCGCGCCAAAAAACACCGCGTGCGGGTCGGTGGGCGCGGTATCCACCACGCGCAACGCTTCCAGGCGTTTGCTGAGATAGCGCACACGCCGGTCGATTTCGCCCAGCTGCTTCTTGCGATAGGTGTACTCGGCATTTTCCGATCGATCGCCCTCGGCGGCAGCCGCGGCCAGGGCGCGCACCACCTCGGGTCGCCGCACCCGCCACAGATCTTCTAGTTCGACCTTCAGACGGGTGTGACCTTCGGGCGTGATCAACGCAGTGCTCTTTTCGGCGGGCGGGCGCCAGCGGCTCATGTCGGGCTTGGGGTGTCGGACAGCGGGGCCGCGATGCTAGCGCGCATGGACGGCTTGCGCATCTGCCGCCGCCCGGCGAAGCTTTGCGCCATTCTCGGACACGGACGTTGTCATGTTGCTCATGCCGCTGCACAAACCCTGGTCGCGCCAAAACATTCCGTGGGTGACGCTGCTGCTGGTGCTGATCAATGTCGTTGTCTATGTAGGCTATCAGCGCAAGGACGATGCGCTGGTCGAAAACGCCGTGCATTACTACGTCGCGTCGGGGCTGGGCACACTGGAAGCGCAGGCCCACGCACGCTACCTGGCGCAGACTACCGACGCCAAACTGCGCACCGCGCGGCAGGGCAAGCTGGACAGCGTGCCGGCGCCGCAGCGCATCGCGTATCTGGCCCATCTGACGCTGCACGATGTCGCCTTTGCGCAGGCGTTGCGCGGCGGCGCGTTGTTTAAGGACGAGGAGCAGATGCGCGAATGGCGCGGTCTACGTGCGCCTTACGATGCCCGCCTGTCCAGCGTGTTCACGCTGCGTCATCTGCAACGCAGTTCGGAGTGGTCGCCGGCGCGGATGCTGACGGCCACCTTCTTGCATGGCGACTTCGATCATTTGCTCGGCAACATGGTGTTTCTGCTGGCGCTGGGCACCTTGCTGGAAGGGGCGATCGGCAGCGGCTGGTTTCTGCTGCTTTATCTACTGGGCGGGTTTGGGGCCAGCGCAGCGAGTCTGTGGTGGCGCTGGGGCGAGCCCGGCGGCGGGCTGGGCGCGTCCGGTGCGATCGCCGCATTGATGGGGGCGTTCTGCGTGGTGTGGGGCCGCCGTCGGGTGCGGTTTTTCTACTGGTTTTTTGTGGTCTTCAACTACGTGCGTGGGCCGGCGATTCTGCTGCTGCCACTGTGGCTGGGCTGGGAGTTGTACAGCCTGCTGGGCAGCGATAACGGCGGTGTCGCCTTCGAAGCGCATGCCGGCGGCTTGGTCAGCGGTGCGCTGCTCGGTGCGTTGTTGGTGGCGGTGCGGCAAACCCGCCCGGCCTTCATGGACGAGGATTCTGCCGCACAGGTGGACGACCGCTGGGAGCGTGCGCAGCGCCATCTGGGTCGCATGGAGAACCTTGAAGCCGAGCGGCTGCTCGCCGAGCTTGCCAGCGAGACGCCACACAGCCCGGACGTTGCGCTGGCCCGTTACCGCGTGGCCCGCAACGCCGGCCGCACGCAGGACGCCGTGCGCCATGCACAGACGCTGTTGCACCTGCCCAGCCATAACGCACAGCAGACGCGCGTCCAGCTAGGCGTGGCAGCAGAACTGAGCAAGGACACGATCGCCGTTGCGCTACCGGCACGCATGGCCCTGGTCGGCGCGTGCCTGCGTACCGGGTTGCTGGCCGATGCCGAGCGTTTGTTGAAGGAGTGCGACATCGAGGCGCCACGCGCCGAACTGGCCCAACAGTGGTTTGTGCTGGCGTTGCGGCACGGCGAACTGCAGGCCGGCGAACAGCGCACGCGGGTGTTGCAGCTGGTGCGCGATCAATTTCCGGAGCAGGGGCAGGCGGTCAAAGCGCGTTTCCTGCTTGAGAACGGTTGACGCAGCTGCGTGTTCGAGTGGATTTCGGAGGTATCGGTGGCAGGCGTTTTAAAGCCGTATCAGCAGCGGCCAGCCGAGCCCAGCGAGCGGTCGTCGGTACGATTGGATGGTGCGCTCAGTACTCACTACATGCCGTTCTGAGAGCCGAGCGCGCGCACTTTCGGCTATGCAGGCGCTTTATGAGGTGGGTCAAACCGGTTTTGAGGGCTGGCCGCCACCGTCCGGCTGCGGCGATGTGTGTTGGACTGCCAAGAGCGGCTAACAGAATGTAGCCAGTAGTCGTCAGGTGGGTGTGGACTGCGCGGAGAGGGCGTACGAGTGGTCCATGCCGCACCGCACACCGGCTGCGCGCGCCTGGCGGTGAGCGCAGTCGTTTTGTTAGATGCGCTACGCCGGTTGGATCGCAACCGCCCGTAACGCCGCGTCCAGCTTTGCGCGTTGTGCGGCATCGTCGCAATGCTCCAAGGCGCTTTGCAGGATGACGCGCGCCTGCTCATCGCGGCCGAAACGCTCGGCCAGCATCAGCCCGGCATCCAGCGACCAGCTCGGCAGCATCGGATCGCGTGGCCAGCCTGCGATGGCGGCCAGCAGCCCATCGGTCGCAAGCTGAAACTGCCCGGCCATCTTGGCGCGCTCGGCCAGCAACGTGGCCTGTTCCGGGAGCAGCGGGGTAAACGCGGGGTCGCTGTCCAGGGCTTCGCGCTGCAACGCAAGCGCGCGGCGCTCCTGCTTCTCCTGCAGCAAGCGGTTGATGTACTGCCGGGTGTGCTCGCGCAGCTCGTCGTTGCGATGGTGCTGACGCAGCAGGCGTTGATACAACTCGTGCACTGCCAGGCTCACTGCGCGCGAGCGTACCGCGCCACGCAAGGCTTGGAACGCCTCGTCGGAATGACCGTCGCGCACGTACTGTTCGGCCTCGTCGAGCAGGCGCTGATCCGGGTCGGCGCGTTCGTGCACATCCCCGCCGCTGGGGACGTAGCCCAGCGCTTCGTGGTACTGGTACACCAGATACCCCAGCAGATGAAAACTGGCGAACAGGGTCCAGATCGAGGTCATCATCACCGTCGCCTCGCGTACCAGCGGCGGCAGATATTTCAGTGCGACGAAGACCGCTGCCGTACCGCTGCCCTGGATCACATAAAGCAGGCCGTAGGCAGCCAGATACGGCCAGCCGATCCGCAGCGCCATGTCGATCGACACCGCCGGGTTGAGCGCGCGGCGCAGGCTGCCATCGATGGCGAGCGAGATCAGCATGCCGGGCAACAACAGCATTGTGCCCAGATAGGCGATGGTCAGCCCGAATTTACCTGCAAGCGCGGCGGCGACGCCGATCACGATGCCCAGTGCAAAGGCCAGCAGGATCAGACGCAGCACCGCGCTGTCGAAGCTGTTGTAGCCGAGCTTCGGCGCATCGGGCTGGCCATCTGCGGTGTGGCGCAGGATATCGAAGGCATAGGTGTAGGTCGCCATGCCCAGCACGCCCATGACCACCAGTTTGAGGATGCCCGGCAGGACCAGCAGCGCGCTGCACAGCGTCAGTGCGATCAGCGCATACAGCGCCGAGCCGCGCAGCGGATAAGTGGCGATCGCCGGGATGCGGGTCCAAAACGGTGCAGGTACAGCCTGCGCGGCAACCCTGTGCGCGCGAAAACGGTCTTCCATGACGCTCCCCAAGCGTGTGATGTGCCGGGATTGTGCGGCGATGCGCAGCTGGGTGCAATTGTGCTAGCGCGGCTGCCCGGTGACGTCGGGCTGGGTGGGATCCGCTGCCTGCCGCACGCAATCCTGCGGCTGCGCTGCCTGGCGCCGTGGATATCGTGGCGTGGGCAGGCGGCGTAGGTGGGTCCTGCATGGTCAGCTGCAAAAAAGCGCCGATGGTGCCGCCGGCACGTAGCTGGCTTACAACGATTGAACGCATTGCGACGGGCGAGCCATCGAACATCAGGAACCATCGGCCGCGCAATGGACTTCTGCGTGGAACCTATGGTTCGCTACCGGTCGGCTGCCGGCCATGTGGCGACGTTGCTGCAGGCGGCACGCGCTGACGTGTAATCGCGGTGGCGCAGTCATTCCCCCTATCGCAAGGAGTTCTGCTTGAATCCATCTGTCGCCGACACCCCGCAGGTTCGCATTCGCAGCATCGATGTGTTGTCCGACAACTGGTATGTGCTGCGCAAGGTCACCTTCGACTTCCAGCGCAAGGACGGCCGCTGGCAGACGGTGTCGCGCGAGGCGTATGACCGTGGCAATGGCGCCACCATCTTGCTCTACAGCCGCGCCAGGCAGACGGTGATGCTGACCCGGCAATTCCGCCTGCCGACGCTGCTCAATGGCAACCCGGATGGCATGCTGATCGAAGCCTGCGCCGGCTTGCTCGACCATGACGATGCGCTGACCTGCATCCGCAAAGAAACCGAAGAAGAAACCGGCTACCGCATCGACAACGTGCGCAAGGTATTCGAGGCCTTCATGAGCCCGGGCTCGGTCACCGAACGCCTGTACTTCTTCGTCGGCGAATACTTCGACGGCGACAAGGTGAGCGACGGTGGCGGCGTGGAAGAAGACGGCGAAGAGATCGAGGTGCTGGAACTGTCGCTCGACGCTGCGCTGGCGATGATCGCGTCCGGCGAGATCGCCGACGCCAAGACCATCATGTTGCTGCAGTACGCCAAATTGCATGGCGTGCTGAATTAACCTGAAAATAAGCTTCCTCAGAGTACTGGCGTGGCTAGACGGCGAAGGTGTCGCGTCATCGTCTTACGACGACCGCGAAATTGCGAGTCTTGCGCAGCAGTGCTCGTAGTCCGTAGAAGTAGAGCTGTTGTAGAGAGCCAACCCATTAAATTACTGGTCTTTACTCGCCACAGTCCTTCGCGCAAAAAGGCGTGCCGTTGTCAGCGCACCCTTCTTAGCACCTTGTCGTCGTATTCCGGAGATCTGCCGCTGTGGCAGTTATGGCCGTCTTGAGCGAGGATGTAAATGGGGTGCTTGTGGTCCGAGGGGAGAGGATCCTCTTCGACGGCAAACCCGTAGATGTTCGGTCCTACCATCGGATCGTCTACATCGATGAAGTTGAGCACCAGACAGCTACCGCTCCCCTCGTCCATGTCCCAGGCACCGGTAATCTTGCGGGGAGGGAGGTTCAGTTGGTTGCCAGCGATGCAGGTGGTTTTTAACGTGTAACGCTGCATGTTTCTGCTGGGAGTCGGCATCGAAAGAAAAAGCTCTGCGCGGACAGTCTGGCAGTCTTGCGTGTAGGAGGTGAGTTGCCCTGTGTAGGTGCCGGTCAGTACCTGCTGCCGCTTTAGAGACCAAAGGTCACTCCGATCTTTCTGTTCTGCTGAGGCCGTGCTGATGACGACAAGCACGAGGGCAATCGTGCAGGCCAGCAGGGTCTTCTTTGCATCCTTGCTCATGGTGCTTCCTCATTTGTTTGGGTTCAACGCTTCCCACCAAAAATACTGCCGAAAATCCCGCGCACGATCTGCTGCCCGATCTTGCTGCCGATAGTGCGCGATGTCTGTTTGGCCATCGTTTCCAACATGCCCTGGCGGCGGCCTGTGCCGAACACCGCGTCCTTGACCGCTTTTCCGAAACCGCTGTCCTGGGTTTCCTCCTCCTCGCGGGTGCGGGCGGGCGGGGCGGCGGTCTGCGCGGCGACCTGTTCCACGCGGCGTGCCAACAGCTCGGCTGCCGATTCGCGGTTGATCGCGGTGTCGTAGCGCGTGCCCACCGGGCTGGCCGCGCGTACCTGCGCGCGTTCGGGTGCGCTGATGGCGCCCATGCGGCAGCGCGGCGGGGCGATCAGGGTTTGCTGCACCGGCGCGGGCACGCCCTTGCCCTGCAGTGGCGACACCAGCGCCTCGCCGGTGCCCAGGCTGGAGATGGCGGTGGCCACATCGAGCTTGGGATTTGCCACGAAGGTCTGCGCCGCGGTCTTGACCGCTTTCTGGTCGCGCGGCGTGTAGGCGCGCAGCGCATGCTGCACGCGGTTGCCGAGCTGGCCAAGAATGTTGTCGGGAATGTCATCGGGAAACTGCGAGCAGAAATAGATGCCCACGCCCTTGGAGCGGATCAATCGCACCACCTGCTCGATGCGCTGCACCAGCGCCGCAGGCGCGTCCTCGAACAGCAAATGCGCCTCGTCGAAGACGAACACCAGCTTGGGCTGGTCCAGATCGCCCACTTCCGGCAGGCCTTCGAACAATTCCGACAGCAGCCATAGCAGGAAGGTCGAATACAGCCGCGGCTTGAGCACCAACTGGTTGGCCGCCAGGACGCCGATTACTCCGCGTCCGTCTGGCGCAACGCGCATCAGCTCGGCCAGTTCCAGCGCCGGTTCGCCGAAGAACTGCTCGCCGCCGTCCTGCGACAGCCGCAGCAGCGCGCGCTGGATCGCGGCCACCGATTGCGCCGAGACCAACCCGTAACTGGTGGATAGCTCCTTGCGTTCTTCCACCACCAGCGCGAGCAGGGCACGCAGATCGTCCAGATCCAGCAGCAACAGGCCGCGGTCGTCGGCTAGCTTGAAGACGATGTCCAGCACGCCGGATTGGGTGTCGTTGAGTTCCAGGATGCGGGCGAGCAGGGTGGGGCCCATTTCGCTCACCGTGGTGCGCACCGGGTGGCCGAGCTGCCCGTACAGGTCCCAGAACACCACCGGGCTGGCGGCCGGTGCGTAATCGGCGATGCCTACATCCGTGGCGCGCTGCAGCACGCCGGGCGCGCCGTCGCCGGCCACGGCCAGGCCGGCCACGTCGCCTTTCACATCGGCCAGGAACACCGGTACCCCCAAGCGCGAGAAGCCTTCGGCCAGGGTCATCAGGGTCACGGTCTTGCCGGTGCCGGTGGCGCCGGCCACCAGACCATGGCGGTTGCCGAAGCGGCCTTCGAGCACGACCGGGATATCGTCGGTGACGCCTTTGCCGAGCAGGAACGAGGCCATTGGGCAGATCTGGTGAGGAAAGACCGGATTCTAGCGGGCAACGTTGCCGCACAAATCGGCGGGCGACGTATGGGTTCTGGCGGTCAGGCTGTGCGGTGAGCCGGCGCCTGTCTCCAGCAAGGTCGACACCGTGCTCGCCGCTGCCAGACAACCGGCTTCGCCCGTTTTCAATGGATCGGGCAGGCGCGCCAAGCTAACGCGCCACTGACCTGCCGGCGGCGTTGCCTTGCCCCGGTGTCGTCCCGGCGGCTACCCTGCCTGCCTTTCCGCTGCACTGTCTCCGATGCCGCTCGCTCATTTTGGTTTGCGCCCATGGCCTGTCCTGGCTGTGGTGGCGCTGATGTCTGTCGTCCCCGCCGCCCACGCCATCTCCAAGCGCGACACGGAGAAGGCTGCCGTGCTCGATACACGCATGGCTGCGGCCGAAAAGCGCTACCGCGATGCGCTGGTGCTGGTGAACAACTCCGACCCCAAGGGCACCGCCGAAGGCGACGCCGCACTGGAGGACATGGAGGATGTCATCGACGCCTGCATCAAGCAGCGCGGCTGTCTGGTTGCCAATCAGCTGGCTACCTATAAGCGCCTGCTCAAGGCGCGTGCCGATGCCGAAGCGCCTGCCGCCGAAGACCCGGAAGACGACGACACCCTGCTGCAGGCCGACCCGGATCATCTCGGCCCGGCCGCCAATGGCGTGCCCGAAGCGGCGCGTGCGGCCACCCTGCTCAACGACCAGCGCCACGAGTTCGACAAGATGGTGCAGTACAACCCGGCCGTGCAGGCCGGCATCCGCCGCTGGCTGACCGATATGCGCCCGGCGTTGATGACCAGCTACGACAACTACAGCAATCTGCGCGGCGTGATGTGGCCGGAATGGCAGAAACGCGGCCTGCCCGAGGCGCTGCTGTTCGGCATCATGGCCAAGGAATCGAACGGCAAGGTGCACGCCAATTCGCGCGCCGGTGCGGCCGGGCTGATGCAGTTCATGCCGGCCACCGGGCGGCGTTTCGGGCTGGGCCCGGACGGCAGCGGTTTCGACACGCGCTTTGATGCACGCAGCGCCGCCGAAGCCAGCGCCGCCTATCTCAACGAGCGCATGGCCGGGCTCAATCGCAGTATCGAGCTGGCGCTGGCTGCCTATAACGGTGGCGAAGGCCGTGCTGCACGGGTGTTTTCGCAGACCGGCGGGCGTGGATTCTGGGAGCAGGACGTCTACAACCAGTTCCCGGCCGAAACCAAGGACTACGTGCCGATGGTGATCGCGGCGGCGTGGATCTTCCTGCACCCGCGCCAGTACGGCGTCGATTTCCCCAAGCTCGACGCGCAGCCGGCCACGCTCAAGCTCGCCAAGTCCACCACGATCTATGAGTTGACGATTTGCCTGGGCGGCATGGGCGTCCGCGAGGGCTATATGCGCGCACTGCGCAACCTCAACCCGCGCTATGAACCCGATGGCTGGATTCCGGCCGGCACCGTCATCAACGCCACCAACCGCATCGCCAGCCTTTACACGCGTTACTGCGTGAACGGTCCGCGTGCGGACCTGGCGCGCACCTTGATCACAGCCGATCTCAACAGCGCCATCGTGCGCAGCAGCGCAACCGAGTACACGCCGACGGTGGCGGTGGGCGATGTCAGTCCGATGGCTGGCGTGCCGACCACCGTGGCCACCGGCCAGCCGGCGGTCACCAAACCGAAGGCAAAGCAGGCGCGCAGCTACACCATCGCCAAGGGCGACACGCTCGGCCGCGTGGCGCAGAAGTACCAGTGCGAGATCAAGGAACTGGCCAAGGCCAATGGCCTGAAGGCACCGGCCTATGCGTTAAAGCCAGGGCAGAGCATCAAGCTGGCAGGCTGCGACCGCTGAGTGTGAGGTGCTGCGATCGCAGATTGCAGCACTTGGAGCGGTTGAAAAAATGTAGCGAGCAGTCGTCAGTTGGGTATCGACGGGACGCTCAGGAACGACGTGCACGCGTGGTCCATGCCGCACCGAGTACCGGCTGCGCCCGCCTGGCGGTGAGCGCAGTCGTTTTGTCAGCGGTGTTTAAGCCGGCGGCGCAGCTGGTGCCGTACCTGCCTGCGAGGAGGGCGGCAAGCCGCTGTCCTCGCTCCAGCGTGCCTTGAGGCCGTCCCACCATTGCGTCCACCGCGCACGCCAGCTCTGGCGCAACGCCTCGGGACCAAAGCGCTGCGCCTGCTGCTCTGCAAACTGCATCGCCTGCTGCATCACCGGTGAGCCGTTCTGCTTGATCGCCTGCCACATGAAACGGCTGAGGATGCGGGCGATGACCAGATTGGAATCCAGGTCGCCGCTCTCGGCTTCCACATGCAGGATCAAGGTCTGCAGTTCGGCGCGCACCTCCGGCGGTACGCCTGGATTTTCGCTGAGCCGTTTCAGACGGCGTAAGCCAGCCAGATAACGGTGCTCGGCCAGGTCCAGCCCGGCGCGTGCCAGTTCGCCCAGCCACGGTGCACGCACCGCCAGCGCAATCGCATCGACATGCAGCACCACGTTTTCCCAGCGCTTGTCCTGCATCGCGGCATAGGCCATCACCACATGCAACATCACCAATGTGGCGAAGTCGCCTTCCGGATCGGCGCTGTTTTTCCACAGGCTGTCGCTGGACTGTTGCGCCAGTTGCGGCCATTGCTTGCGTTCGTAGGCCACCGAGCGCAATGCGGTGGCGATCACGCGCCCCTGGGGAGCGCAATCGCGCTCCAGCAGGTCGGCCTCGGCGATCGCCGGCAGCAGTTTGTTCGCCGATAGCGCCGTGTAGGACAGCATCGCGTGCAGCATGCAGATGTCGTCGGTGGTCAACGGCGCGGGTGGGGTCTCCAGCAGGGCACCGCCACGCTGATACGCCGCAAATGCGATCGGTAAGCCCTGTTCGCTGAAGTGCCGGTAGCCCCGGTATTGCAGGCCACCGCGCAGATCGTCCAACTGTTGTTGCTCGCTCTTGTGGCCGCAGCCGGTCACTGCCGTGAGCAGCGCAATCGCCAGCGGCCAGCGCAACATCCGTGTTGTCATCGAAGATCCTGAAAACCGCCGATATCCGGCGGCTGGAAGTGCAGGTGAAAGAGCGGGTGCAGCGTGCGCTGGCTGTTTCCAGCGATGCAACGTGCTTTGAAAGAATGAGGTGACGAGTAACGACAACCAACAACCAACAACCAACAACAACGCGACCGGCCGCGTCGCTGCGGCCCAGGCCACCAGCGCCTGCCCCCAGCCGCACCGACGTTTCTACAGCCAATCCACCGGCAAGCGTGGCCACGCCAAGGGGCAGCAACACGATCAGCGTCGAGCCGCGCCTCAATCAAATGCAGCATCCGAATGCTGGCCGCTTCGCCCCGCGTCAACCCACCTGGCGACGTGCCAGTGCCTGCCCAAGACGCACCGACGTTTCAGCAGCAAGTGCGCCATCGAGCTTGGCCACACCCGGCGGCAGCAGCACGATCACCGTCGAGCCGTAATTGAAGCGCGCCATCTCCGCAAAGCGCTCCAAGACGATTCCCTTGCCACGGTAATCCTTGCGCGTGATGCGGTCGCCGTAGCGTGGGATTTCCACGCCGCTCCACACCGTTTCCACGCCAGATACCAGCAGCGCGCCCACCATCACCGAGGCCATCGGGCCGAACTCGGTGTCGAAGTGGCACACCAGGCGCTCGTTGCGGGCGAACAACCGCGGCACGTTGCGCACCGCATCCGGGCCCACGCTGAACAGGCGGCCGGGCACATGCACGGTTTCGCGCAGGGTGCCGGTCCACGGCATGTGGACGCGGTGGTAGTCCTTGGGCGACAGATACACCGTCGCGAACAGGCCGTCGTTGAACGGCGCCGCCGCTGCCGCGTCGCCGAGCAATTCGGCTGCGGTGAAGGACTGGCCCTTGGCCTGGAAAATACGCCCGTTCTCGATCGGGCCGAGCTGGCTGATACGGCCATCGGCCGGCATCAATACGGTTGCCGGGTCGGCATCGGGCACGCGTGCGCCCGGCTTCAAAGCGCGGGTAAAGAACGCATTGAAGGTGGGGTACGCGCGCGGGTCCGGTTCCTGCGCTTCGCTCAGGTCTACCCCGAACTTGCGCGTCACCGTGTCGATCAACCATTGCTTGGTCGAAGGCGTGTCCGAGTACGCCAGCGCGCGTGCCATGGAGGACAGCAACCGATGCGGCAGCACGTAGGTCAGGGAAGTGACGAAACTCACGGAGCGGTTACCTTGGTCAGCTGTTGGAGGTCGGCGGCAATCGCCTTGGGGTCGAGCGGCGGACGGATCAGGCCGGTCAGGCGGCCTTGCGGGTCGAGCACGGCGATGCCAGCCGAGTGATCCATGCTGTAGTCGTTGGGGTTCTGATCGAAGTTCTTGCCCGGCACCTTCTGGAATACCAAGCCCAGCGCGGTGGCAAAGCGTTCCAGCGCCGGCACGTCTGCGGTGGCCGCCAGCGTGTCCTTGTGAAAGGCGTGGGCGTACTCACCCAGCCGCGCAGGCGGGTCGCGCTGCGGATCCACCGACACGAACAACACGCGCGGGCGCAGCCCGTCGGGGATGCTTTCCCACTGCTGCTGCGCCACCGCCAGATCGGTCAGCGTGGTCGGGCAGACATCCGGGCAGAAGGTGAAACCCAAAAACACCAGCGTCCAATGCCCTTTCAGTTCGCCAGACACCAGCTGGGTGCCATCGGACTGGCGCAGGCTGAACTGCGGCAAGGGGCGCGGCTGCGGGTAAAAAGTGATGGTCTGGGTGGGCGGCCAGGGCGAGCGGGGCGTCCCGCCGAAGAACTTCTGGCCCAGCAACAACCCAAGACCGGCGGCCAGCGCCACCAGTAGCACGATGCCGGTATTGCGATTGAACATGGCGGTTTCCAGTGCAACGGACGCTCATGATACCGATCCGACCTCTATAATCGTGGGCCGATTCCTTTTAAGTTGTTGCCATGACTGCCGCCGCGGCCGACGAACTGCACACCATCATCGACCTGATCCGCTACGGCACCAGCCGTTTCAACGAAGCCGGTCTCACCTTCGGTCACAGCTACGACAACGCGCTGGACGAAGCCACCCAGCTGGTGCTGCACAGCCTGCATCTGCCGCACGACCTGGGCCCGGCGTATGGGCAGGCGCGTCTGCTGCGTGACGAAAAAGAACGAGTTCTGGGCCTGTTCGAGCGCCGCATCACCGAACGCGTGCCGGCGGCCTATCTGACCGGCGAAGCCTGGTTTGCCGGCCTGAGTTTCAAGAGCGACGCACGCGCCCTGGTGCCACGCTCGCCGATCGCCGAATTGATCGAAGCCGGCTTCGAACCCTGGCTGGGCGGTCGCGAAGTCACCCGCGCGCTGGACCTGTGCACCGGCTCGGGCTGCATCGCCATCGCCATGGGCCACTACAACCCGCATTGGGAGGTGGATGGCGTGGACATCAGCGACGACGCGCTGGCGCTGGCCGCTGAAAACAAAGCGCGCCTGCATGCCGACAACGTCAGCTTGCTCACGTCCGACCTGTTCACCGGGCTGGCGGGCCGTCAGTACGATCTGATCGTCACCAATCCGCCGTACGTCACCAACGACGAGACCGACGCGCTGCCGCAGGAGTATTCCTACGAGCCGGAGCTGGGCTTGCGTGCCGGCGACGATGGCCTGGACCTGGTGCTGAAGATCCTGCGCGATGCGCCGCAGCACCTGAGCGAAGACGGCCTGTTGATCTGCGAGGTAGGCGAGTCCGAGCAGCATCTGATCAAGCTGCTGCCGGAAGTGGACCTGGCCTGGGTGGAGTTCAAGGTTGGGCAGATGGGCATCTTTGCGGTGGAATGCCGCGAGTTGATCGCGCATAGCGCGCGCATCACCGAGTTGGCCGGTGCGCGCTAAGGCGCCCGTATCCCGTCCGCAGCTGATCGATATCGTGCTGCTGGTGCCGGTGTCCGTCTTCGGGGCGGCCATTCCGTTCGCTTTGGTCGACGTGGTATTGCAGCTGTTTGACCCGATGTACGGCGGTCCGACCGCGCAGGGCTGGTGGAGCGTCGCAGCGCAGATCGGCTTCGGGTCGATCGCGTTCTTCGGCCTGGTATCGGCCTGGATCGTGGCGGCCAGCTCGGATGCGGCATTGCGTGCGCATCGGCGCCGCAGCGTGGGCGTGGCGCTTGGCTTGCTGGGTGGGGTCGGCACGGCGCTGTATCTGCTCGCCGAGTGGCTGCTCAGTGGGCGATTCGCGCTGGACCTGTTTCTGGTGGTGGTCGGCAGTGTGTTGGCCGTGGCACCGATGCTGTTGGCGGCACGGCATCTGCCGCGCATCGTGCGCGCGCTGCCACCTGCTGCAATGTTGAGAGGATGCCGTTATGGGCAGTAACAGTTTCGGCCGCCTGTTGACGGTCACCACCTTCGGCGAATCGCATGGGCCGGCGATCGGCTGCGTTGTCGATGGCTGCCCTCCGGGCCTGGAACTGGCGCCGGAAGAGTTCACCCTGGACTTGCAACGCCGTGCCAGCGGCAAGAGCCGGCATACTTCGGCACGCCGCGAAGCCGACGAGATCGAGATCCTGTCCGGCGTGTACGAAGGCCGCACCACCGGCACGCCGATCGGGCTGCTGATCCGCAACACCGATCAGCGCAGCAAGGACTACAGCAACATCGCCCAGCAGTTCCGTCCCGGCCATGCGGACTACAGCTACTGGCAGAAATACGGCATCCGCGACCCACGCGGCGGCGGGCGCTCGTCTGCGCGCGAAACCACCATGCGCGTGGCCGCGGGCGTCATCGCCAAAAAGTGGCTCCAGCAGCGCTACGGCGTGCTGGTACGCGGGTATCTGTCGCAGCTGGGCGAGATCCGCCCGACCGGTTTCGACTGGAATGCGGTCGAAGACAACCCGTTCTTCTGGCCGCACGCCGAGCAGGTGCCGGAGCTGGAAACCTATATGGACGCGCTGCGCAAGTCCGGCGATTCGGTCGGTGCGCGCGTGGACGTGGTGGCCGGCGGCGTGCCGCCAGGCTGGGGCGAGCCGATCTACGGCAAGCTCGATGCCGAGCTGGCTGCCGCGATGATGAGCATCAATGCAGTCAAGGGCGTGGAGATCGGCGATGGGTTTGCCAGTGCCGCGCAAAAGGGCACCGAACACCGCGACCTGATCACCCCGGAAGGCTTTCTCAGCAATCACGCCGGCGGCATTCTGGGCGGCATTTCCACCGGCCAGGCGGTGACCGCGTCGATGGTGCTCAAGCCGACGTCCAGCCTGCGCCTGCCCGGTGCGACCGTGGACGCAGACGGCACGGTCGTGGATGTGATCACCACCGGTCGGCACGACCCATGCGTGGGCATCCGCGCCACTCCGATCGCCGAAGCGATGATGGCCTTGGTGCTGATGGATCAGGCGCTGCGTCATCGCGCGCAATGCGGTGATGTCGGCGAGATCTCGCCACGCATCCCCGGTCAGATTGATGTCTGAAACGACACGCCCCAAGGTCTGGGTCAGCCAGCCGCTGTTCGACGACGTTGTCGAACAGCTGAGCGCGCATTTTGCGCTGACCACCACTGCGGGCGTCACCGCGTATTCGTCGCAGCAGCTGGCCGCGCACCTGGCCGGCGTCGATGGCGCACTGATCACGCTCAACGAGCGCGTGGGCGCGGCCGAAATCGCATCGGCCCCGCAGCTGCGCGCCATCGCCAATGTTGGTGTGGGCTACAACAATCTGGATATCGACGCGCTGAGCGCGGCCGGCATCCTGGCCAGCAATACGCCCGACGTGTTGACCGAAACCACCGCCGACCTGGGCTTTGCGTTGTTGATGGCCACCGCGCGCCGTATCACCGAGGCCGAGCGCTGGTTGCGCGACGGGCAGTGGGGGCAGTGGTCGTTCAAGACCATGCTCGGTGCCGATATCCACGGCAGCACGCTCGGTATCCTGGGCATGGGCCGGATCGGGCAGGGCATCGCACGCCGCGGCGCGCACGGCTTCGGCATGCGCGTGCTGTATCACAACCGCAGCCGGTTGCCGGCGCAGACCGAGCAGGACCTCAACGCGCACTACGTCGACCTCGACAGCTTGCTGGCGCAGTCCGATCACCTGGTGCTGGTGCTGCCTTACGGCAAGCAGTCGCACCACATCATCGACGCTGCCGCGCTGGCCAAGATGCGGCCCACCGCCACGCTGGTGAACATCGCGCGCGGCGGCATCGTCGATGAGCTCGCGTTGGCCGATGCGTTGGCCAATGGGCGTCTTGCCGGTGCCGGTCTGGATGTCTATGAAGGTGAGCCCGCGGTGCGCCCGGAACTGCTGGCGCTACACAACGTGGTGCTTACCCCGCATATCGGCAGCGCCAGCCTGGCCACGCGCCGTGCCATGGTGCAGCTGGCGGTGGACAACCTGATTGCCGCGCTCGGCCATGGTCCCAACGCCGGGCATCCGCCGAGCGCGCTCAATGCCGATGCGATCGCAGCCGCCAAACGCGGCGGTACGATCGTGGACGCCAGCAAAACCGGCGCGACCAAACGATAGGGAACCTCCACAGCCAGCGTTGGAGGTTCCCCGAACCCACGCGCAGCGCGTTCCCCTCTTCACTCTTTCGATAAAGACATTCTCATGAGCAACGAAAACCGTCGTTTCAATGTCGCGGTCGTGGGCGCCACCGGCGCTGTCGGCGAAACCATGCTGAGCATCCTGGCCGAGCGCAACTTTCCGGTCGCCAACTTGTACGCGCTGGCCTCGGCGCGCTCGGCCGGTGGGCAGGTCGAGTTCAATGGCGGCAAGGTCGACGTGCTGGATCTGGCCGACTTCGACCCGACCGGCGTGGACATCGCGCTGTTCTCCGCAGGCGGCAGCGTGTCCAAGGAATACGGCCCCAAGTTCGCCGCTGCCGGCGCGGTGGTGATCGATAATTCCTCCGCGTTCCGCTACGACGACGACGTGCCGCTGGTGGTGTCGGAAGTCAATCCCGAAGCGCTCAAGCAGCGCCCGCGCGGCATCATCGCCAATCCCAATTGCTCGACCATGCAGATGCTGGTGGCGCTGGGCCCGATTCACCGCAAGTACGGCATCGAGCGCATCAACGTGGCGACCTACCAGTCGGTGTCCGGCGGCGGCCGCTCGGCGATGGAAGAACTGGGCAAGCAGACCAGCGAGCTGTTGAGCTTTCAGCAAATCGACCCGCAGCGCTTCCCGGTGCAGATCGCTTTCAATCTGATCCCGCACATCGACGACTTCCAGGACAACGGTTACACCAAGGAAGAGATGAAGCTGGTCTGGGAGACCCGCAAGATCCTGGGCGACGAGAGCATCCAGGTGAATCCCACCGCGGTACGCGTGCCGGTGTTTTTCGGCCACTCCGAAGCGGTCGCCATCGAGACCCGCGAAAAGATCACCGTCGAAGCCGCGCGCGCGCTGCTGGAAGCCTCGCCGGGCGTGGAAGTGGTGGACGAGCACAAGGCGGGCGGCTACCCGACGCCGGTGACGCATGCTTCGGGCAAGGATGCGGTGTTCGTCGGCCGTATTCGTGAGGACTTATCGCACCCGCGTGGTCTCAATCTGTGGATCGTCTCCGACAATATCCGCAAGGGCGCCGCACTCAACGCCGTGCAGCTGGCCGAACTGGTCGCGCAGGAAGGTTGATCCACTGCCATGTAGGAGCGCGCCTGAGCGCGAGGGCTGTCCCCATGACGCGTCCTCGCGCCCAGGTGCGCTCCTGCACGAGCCAGTGGGTTTTTGCCGTCAACGAGCTAGCGTGTTGGTAACGAAGTGTCCTGCGTAGAGGGGCACTTCTATGGGGCATGCATTCCCTGCAGCTACCTTCGAAGCAACGCACCTGAGACTGGTCTGGTCACAAATGAAAGTCGATCCACCTGCCGTGTAGGAGCGCGCCTGAGCGCGAGGGCTGTCCCTGTGGCGCCTCATCGCGCCCAGGTGCGCTCCTACAAGAGCTGGTGGGTTGAAGCTTTTGACGACCTAGTGTCGGGGTAAGAAAGTGCTTGTCGTAAGAAGGCGCTCGCATGTGACATGCATTGGCGGCGAAGACTGATCGCACTGCACTGCACTGCGCTTTCGAATGAAGCCCCGGTTGGCCCAGCTCGCAAAGGTCCGGCCGCGATCGATCTCTGCACAAGCCGATATCGATCAAGGCAGCAGTAGAAGCTGCTGCGCTCTACGCACCCCCCGCAGCAGCCGCAGCAGGTCTTCTACCTTCTTATGTGATGGGTTGATCGGCCTACCGATTCACGATCGGCAGCTGCGCATCTGCACCGATGTCGCATTGCGGCATCGCAAGTGCGGCGCATGCGCGAGGCACGAACGACTTTTTCGCTCATTCAGCGGCTATATTGATGTCCATGAAACATAGGGGCAGGGGCGCGATGCGTCCGATACAAGGGATAGGTGCGTTGCTGCTGATGGCGTGCAGCGGCGCCGCCATGGCGTTGGGCTTGGGCGATATCCGGGTGCTGTCAAAACCCGGGCAACCGTTGGTGGCCGAGATTCCGGTCATTTCCAACGAGCCGGGCGAGCTCGACAACGCACGTGTGGCGCTGGCATCGGCAACCACCTTTGCGCGCGTCGGTCTAGAGCGGCCGCAGGGTCTGGTCAGCAGCCTGCAGTTCCAATTTGCGCAGGATGCGCGCGGGCGTGCGGTGATCCGCGTGACCAGCAGTCAGCCGGTGGACCAGCCAGCGATCAATTTTTTGATCGAAGTGGAGTGGAGCCAGGGCCGTCTGGTGCGCGAATATGCTGCGTTGGTCGATGCGCCCAACACCGCTGCCGCGATTGCCGAACCGGCCATCGACGCGCCGCGTGCCGGCGCCAGCAACACGATTGCACGCGAGCCGGCGGCGGCTCCGGCGGTGGAGCGCACTGACCGGGACGCTGGCGCTGCAGCTGCGCCAAGGCGCGCGGCCGCAACCGCGCCCGCCGCCACGCAGACCGGCGATGCATTGCCGGCTGTGCGCTCGGGCCAGACCTTGTCGGAAATTGCAGCGGGCCTGGCACGCTCGAGCGGACATTCGCTGGATCAGACCATGCTGGCGTTGCTGCGGACCAATCCGGACGCTTTCGTCAACGGCAACATCAATCGCTTGAAACAGGGCGCCGTGTTGCGCACTCCGCAAGAAGACGCGCTGGCGCAGGTCGGTGCGGCCGAAGCGGCGGTGATGGTGCGCGAGCAGGCTGCCCAGTGGCGGCAGGCGCGCTCGGCCATTCCGCAGCCGGCCGATGCCGGTGCCGCTGCTGCAGCGACGCCTGCCCCTGCCGCACCGGCGGCATCCACCGCGGCCGGTGCCGGCGCGCGGCTCGAAATCGCCCCGGCAGTGGCGAGTCAGACCAATACCGCCGGCGCCACGTCCGGCACCAGTGCCGAAGGCGAGGGCGAGATGGCGGCCAACCAACAGTTGCAACAGGCCAAGGAAGACATCGCTACCCGCGATGCTGAGCTGCAGGACCTGCGCTCGCGCGTGGCCGATCTGGAAAAGCTCAAGCAGCAACAGCAAGCCTTGATCGCCATGAAGGACACCGACCTGGCGGCCGCGCAGAAGCGTCTGGCCGATGCGCCGCAGGCCACCCCGCAAGGCGGCGGCTTTCCGCTGTGGTTGATCGGAGGTCTGGTGTTTATCGTGGCGGCCGTGGTCGCATGGCTGGCGGCGCGTCGCCGCAAACCCTCGCCGCTGCCGCCGTTGCCGCGCCGCCAGTTCGACTTCGCACCGCCCCTGGCTTCAGTGGAGACCACCGAGCAGCAGGACGGCCCGCAGGCCACCGAGCCCAGCGAGCACGATGTGCTGCACGAAACCGAATTCGAACAGGCCAACCTGCGCGAAGACGAGCGCGCCCATGATGCGCAAACGCCGCTGTCGGACGTGTTGCGTCGCGAACCGCTGCTGTCCGAACCGGTGGCTGTGGCTCCAGTGATCAACAGCGACGAATGGCGTGCGCTGCGCGCATCCCCGCCGGCGCCGGTGGCGGAGCCCGAAGCGACCTATCAGGAACCTGAGGTTGCTCAGGACTCTGATGTGTCGTCGCCGCAGATCGAACCGGAGTACGCCCTTGGTGAGCGCCCACCGGCGCCAGAGGCTGCCTCTGTCCAGGACGGCTTCGACTTCAATCACATGCTGCAACATCCCGACGATGTCGAGCAGGCCCCGGCCGTCCCGGTGGGGACGCCCAATGCGGTGAGCAACAGGGAATTCGCCTCGGCCGGGCGCGATCGCCTGGAATTGGCGGTGGCCTACATGGACCTGGGCGACAAGGACACCGCACGCGGTCTGTTGCTCGAAGTCGCCGCCACCGGCGACGACGCCACCCGCGCCGAAGCGGCCCAGTTGCTGGAACGGCTGACGTGAGTCCGGCCATGGATAGCGTCACGGTGCGCGAGCGGCGGATCGATTACGTGGAGTTTGCCTCCATCGATCCCGACGCCAGCCGAGCCTTCTTCGAGACCGTGTTCGGTTGGCAGTTTCAGGCCTATGGCCCGGACTACCTGGCCTTCAACGACGGCCGTCTGGACGGGGGCTTTTATCGCACCACGGTGCCCGCGCCGGCAGAAGGTGGCCCGTTGGTGGTGCTGTATGCCGACGACCTGGCACCGATGCTGGAGCGCGTGCGCGCGGCAGGCGGCGAGATCGTCAAGCCGGTGTTCGGCTTTCCCGGTGGCAGCCGGTTTCATTTCCGCGAGCCCGGCGGCAGCACGCTGGCGGTCTGGTCCGAGCGCGCCGCGGCTTGACGCCAGCTGTCGATGACGCAAGCCGACGACGACGGCGGGTCGCCGGCAAACGCTGTGGGCGAGTGGCCGGGATGTACCATGCACCGGCAGCATCCGTCGCGCGCTGTCGGCGTCACTGCTCGACTGCGCGCTTAGCGGTTCGCAACATGTGATGCAGACGCCTCACCGATTCAATCAACAGGCAGGTACCGATGCGTTACGCGCTGGGCGTGGAGTACGACGGCAGCGAGTTTCAGGGCTGGCAGCAGTTGGGCGAGCACGGTGGGCCGAGTGTGCAGGCCAGCGTGCAGGCGGCGTTGTCGTCGGTCGCCGACGCGCCGATCCAGGTGGTGTGCGCGGGGCGCACCGATGCCGGCGTCCATGGCGAATGCCAGGTGGTGCATTTCGACAGCGACGCGCGGCGCGAACTGCGTGGCTGGATGCTGGGCACCACCGCGCGGCTGCCGCCGTCGATCGCGGTGCGATGGTGCGTGCCGGCCGCCGACGATTTTCATGCGCGTTTTTCCGCGCGTGCGCGCCGTTATCGCTACCGCCTGCTGAATCGTCAGATCCGTCCGGCGCTGTATCGACAGACGCTGAGCTGGGAGCGTCGGCCGCTCGATGCCGATGCCATGCATGCCGCCGCGCAGGCGCTGTTGGGCGAAAACGACTTCAGCGCGTTCCGCAGCGTGCAATGTCAGGCCCTGCATGCGCGCCGCAACCTGCAGGCCATTACCGTGCAGCGCATCGGCGAGGTGGTGGAGGTGCAGGTCCAGGCCAATGCATTCCTTCATCACATGGTGCGGAATATTGTTGGCTCGCTGATTTTGATCGGAACCGGCGAGCAACCGACCGACTGGATCGCGACGTTGCTCGCCGGGCGCGACCGCACGGTTGCCGGGCCAACAGCGCCGCCACAAGGCCTGGTGTTTATCGGGCCTCTGTATCCTGCAGAGTGGCATCTGCCTGCCGAGGTGACCCAATGAATCGATCGCTGTACCGCACCCGTATCAAGTTCTGTGGCATGACCCGCGCCGGAGACATCCGACTGGCCGGGGAGCTGGGTGTGGACGCGGTGGGTTTCATCTTCGCGCACGGCAGCCCGCGCCGCGTGGCGCCGGCCGAAGCGCGCGCGATGCGCCAGGCCACCGCGCCGATGGTCGATGTGGTGGCCCTGTTCCGCAACAACTCCAAGGAAGAAGTCCGCGAAGTGGTGCGCACCGTGCGGCCGACCCTGCTGCAGTTCCACGGCGAGGAAGACGACGCGTTCTGCCGCAGCTTCAATCTGCCCTACCTCAAGGCAGTGCCGATGGGCAGCGCCGGGGTGAACGGCGAGGACGCCAACGCACGTACCTTGCAGTTGGCCTTTCCCAATTCGGCCGGTTTCCTGTTCGACAGCCATGCGCCTGGCGCAGGCGGTGGCACCGGCAAGACCTTCGATTGGTCGCGCCTACCCACCGGGCTGCATCGCCCGTTTCTGCTTGCCGGCGGCATCACTGCCGACAATGTGTTCGACGCGATCGTGGCGACGTTGCCGTGGGGCGTAGATGTGTCCAGTGGCGTGGAGCTGGCGCCTGGCATCAAGGACGGCCACAAGATGCGCAAGTTCGTGGAAGAAGTGCGGCGGGCCGATTGCCACGAGATGTCGTGAGTTTCGGGAGTGGTGAGTTGGGATTGGGGATTGGTAAGGGCGGGTTTGCTGCGGTGGCGTGATTGGTTGTGGACGGCTGCTTGTGGCTCGTGTTTGTTAATGGTGAGCGGTCGCACCCAGTCATTTGTTCATTCGACACCTAGCCGTTTGCCCAGACTCTTTGAACCCTGCAAATCCCTTGAGCCGCTGCGCTCATCTTGTAACGCGCGCAGTCGCCTTCAGTGCAGCTGACAAAGCTGCTGCGCTCACCGTCGGCGGGCGCGGCCGCTGCTCGTTGTGGCATCGAGTACGCATGCCCTCCGGTTCCAAGCGTGCCAGCCACGCCCATCCCAACGACTGCTTGTTACGGTCTGTCAGCCGCGCTTGAGCGCTGCTTGGCGAGGCGATTTCGCGATGGAAGCTCAGGCTCCACCCGTATTCGGCGTCGTTGGCGTGAACTGATCCTTGGACAATGCCTCGCCTAACCAGGCGGCAAGGCGTTCGATGCGTGGGTCCGGATTGCGCCTGGCGGCGCACAGCACCCAGCGCCCGCGCGTGGCGGTGAATCCCCACGGTGCCAACAGCCGGCCGGCCGCCAGATCTGCGGCAACCAGTGGATGCGGGGCGATTGCGATGCCCAGGCCGGCGGCGGCAGCTTCCAGCAGATACACCAGATGCTCGAATTCGGTGCCGAAGCGCAGCGCGTCGGGCGCCACGCCATGCGCCTGTGCCCATTCCGGCCAGGCTTGCGGTCGCGAGCGTGTGTGCAGCAGGCGGTGGTCGCGCAGGGCGGCCGGAGGTTTTCCGTCGATCTGCAACGCGCTTGCCAGCTGCGGACTCAGCACCGGGCCGATCCATTCCACGCCCAGCTCGTGCACCTGCCATTCGCCGGGCCACGGCGGGGTGTCCAGCAGCAAGGCGGCGTCCAGGCCGTCCAGATCCGGGCCGGGCGGTTGTTCGTTGGCCGATAGGTGCAGGCGCAGGTCGGGCAGGTCGCGCTGCAGCAGGCCGAGCCGCGGAATCACCCAGCGTGCCAGCAGGCTGCCCGAGCAGCCCAGCACCAGCGGTGCCTCGCTGGCCGGGCGTTGCAACGCAGCCCAGGTATCGGCGATCAGCGCGAAGCCTTCGCCGGTGGCATCGCGCAGGCGGGCGCCGGCAGCCGTCAGCACCAGGCCGCGGCCCTGGCGGGCGAACAACGCCGCGCCCAGCGCCTGTTCCAGCGAACGGACGTGGCGGCTGATGGCGCCATGGGTGACGTGCAGTTCCTGCGCGGCGCGGCTGACGCTTTGCAGGCGTGCGGCGGCCTCGAAGGCGCGCAACGCCGCCAGCGGTGGAAGCACGGTGCTCATGTGTGAGTCCAGATCACAGGTTGCGGCAATCTTATCGATTTATCGCATTGCCTGGCTGCGGTAAGGTGACGGCTTCGCGTATGACCGCATCGCTGCAGAGGATCTCCATGTCGGCCCAGCCCATCAGTGACTTTTACGCCTATCCCGACGCTGCCGGCCACTTCGGCAAGTTCGGTGGCCGGTTTGTCGCCGAAACCTTGATCGGCCCGCTGCAGGAACTCTCTGCCGCCTACGATCAGGCGCGTCAGGACCCGGCGTTCATCGCCGAATACGACAAGGACCTCAAACACTACGTCGGCCGGCCCAGCCCGATCTATCACGCCGAGCGGCTCAGTCGCGAAGTGGGCGGGGCGCAAATCCTGCTCAAGCGCGAAGACCTGAACCATACCGGCGCGCACAAGATCAACAACACCATCGGCCAGGCCCTGTTGGCCAGCCGCATGGGCAAGACCCGGATCATCGCCGAGACCGGCGCCGGCCAGCATGGCGTGGCCAGTGCCACGGTGGCGGCACGGCTGGGCCTGGAGTGCGTGGTCTACATGGGCGCCACCGACATCGAACGGCAGAAGATCAACGTCTACCGGATGCAGCTGCTGGGCGCGAAGGTGGTTCCGGTGACCTCCGGCTCGGCCACGCTCAAGGATGCGCTTAACGAAGCGATGCGCGACTGGGTCACCAATGTGCGCGACACCTTCTACATCATCGGCACGGTGGCCGGCCCGGACCCGTATCCGCGCATGGTGCGCGACTTCAACGCGATCGTGGGTCGCGAAGCACGCGAGCAGATGCTGCAGGACTATGGCCGCCTGCCGGATGCGATCAGCGCCTGCGTCGGTGGCGGCAGCAATGCCATCGGGTTGTTCCACGCGTTCCTCAACGATCCGGGCGTCAAGATCTACGGCGCCGAAGCCGCCGGCGACGGCATCGCCACCGGCCGCCATGCCGCGTCCATCGCTGCCGGACGCCCCGGCGTGCTGCACGGCAACCGCACCTACGTGATCTGCGACGACGACGGCCAGATCACTGAAACCCATTCGATCTCCGCGGGCCTGGATTACCCCGGCGTCGGCCCCGAGCACGCGTTCCTGTCCGACAGTGGTCGTGCCGTGTATCAGGGCATCACCGACGACGAGGCGATGGCGGCCTTCCATCTGCTGGCGCACACCGAGGGCATTCTTGCGGCGCTGGAATCCAGCCACGCAGTGGCGCAGTCGATCAAGCTGGCGCGCGAGATGCCCAAGGACGCGCTGATCCTGTGCAACCTGTCCGGGCGTGGCGACAAGGACGTGCACACCATCGCCGCGCGCGAGGGCATGGTGCTGTGATCGCAGCGCAGATGCGCACGCTGGGCGGTGGTGTGGCACTGCTGTGCATGTCTGCGCTGGCCTGTGCTGCGGCATCTGCCCCCATGCTGGACCGCAGCGGTGAGGTACGTGTTGGCCAGCGCTTCAGTGAGCTGGAGCCACGTGCGCGCTGGGCGCCGCTCAACGCGGGGCCGCTGGGACATTGCGGCTATGTGGAAGCCGGGCTGTTACCCAACGGCGTGGCGATGATGGTCGAAGCCGATCGCATCGTCCGTTTCGACGTTACCGACTCCGGCCCGGTGGGCCCGTTCGGTATCCGCGTTGGCGACAGCGAGGCGGACGCGCGTGCGCGCCTGCCATCGGGCTACAGCGTCCAACCGCATAAGTACGGCCGCGATGGCGGCAACGCTCTTTATTTGACGTGGCGCGACCCGCAAGGCGGGTTCGCCGTTCGCTATGAAACCGGAGAAGGCACTGTGACATCGATGTATTGGGGAAGCTGGGACGCCGTGCAACTGGTGGAGGGCTGCGCATGAGCCGTGCGCCAGACCGTATCGCTGCGCGTTTTGACGCCCTGCGTCAGGCCGGCCGCAAGGCGCTGATTCCCTTCATCACCGCCGGCGACCCATCGCTGGAAGCCACCGTGCCGGTGATGCACGCGCTGGTGCGCGCCGGTGCCGACGTGATCGAACTGGGCGTGCCGTTCTCCGACCCAATGGCCGATGGCCCCACCATCCAGCGCAGCTCCGAGCGCGCGCTGGGGCGTGGCGCCGGCCTGGCCTACGTGCTGGAAGCGGTGCACGAATTCCGCCGCGAAGACGCCACCACCCCGGTGGTGCTGATGGGCTACCTCAACCCGATCGAGATTCACGGCACACGCCGCTTCGCCGAAGCCGCCGTCGCTGCCGGTGTGGACGGCGTGCTGCTGGTCGATCTGCCTCCCGAAGAAGCGGCAGAAACCCGCGAGATCTTCACCGAGGTCGGGCTGGCGCTGATCGCGCTGGCCTCGCCGACTACCAGCGAGCAGCGCCTGGACATGCTGTGCAGCACCGCGCAGGGCTATCTGTACTACGTCAGCTTTGCCGGCGTGACCGGCGCGTCGAACCTGCTCGATACCCACGCGGCCAGTGATCGCTTGCGCCAGTTGCGCCAGCGCGCCGGCGCACCAGTGGTGGCAGGATTCGGCATCAAGGATGCTGCCAGCGCCGCCGCGATGGCGGTCGATGCCGATGGTGTCGTGGTCGGCAGCGCGCTGGTCGCGGCCCTGGCCGAAGCCGAGGATGTGCGCAGCGCCCGCGAATGCGCCGAAGCCTTCCTGGCCCCGCTGCGGCAGGCGCTGGATCAGGCGCAGTGAGGCACCTGCGCAGCAGGCCCGGTTAGCGCTCCCTGCGTGGGAAAGGCGGTGCGGCGTTAGTCCTTCTCCTGTGGGAAGGGGAGGGTAGACGTCAAGCGGTGCGAGGCTGTGTTAGCGGACGTTGCCTCAAATACCAGCCCGCAGCGCGGCGCCCAACAGCCATCTCCAGCAAGCCCCGCCAGAACCCCGGCCATCCGCCACTACCCCACGCGCTGCACCAGCCTGGGGCGCTGCGTTAGACTGTCGCCCCTCTGCGGCCCGCATCGCCGCCCTGCATGGATTGTCATAAACGCATGAGTTGGCTCAGCAAATTGATGCCCTCCGGCATCCGCACCGAGAACACCCCGGCCAAGAAGCGCAGCGTTCCCGAGGGTCTGTGGGAAAAGTGCAGCAACTGCGGCAGCGCGCTGTACGGCCCGGAGCTTGAGGAGAACCTGGAGGTGTGTCCGAAGTGTGACCACCACATGGCCATTCGCGCGCGCGCGCGCCTGAACTCGCTGTTCGACCCGGAAACCGCGACCACCGAAATCGCTGCCCAGCTGAGTCCGGTCGACGTGCTCAAGTTCAAGGACCAGAAGCGCTACGGCGAACGCATCAAGGCCAGTCAAAAGGCCAGCGGCGAGTACGACGCGCTGATCGCCATGCGCGGCACCCTCAAGGGCAACCCGCTGGTCGCCGCCGCCTTCGATTTTCCCTTCATGGGCGGCTCGATGGGCTCGGTGGTCGGCGAGCGCTTTGCGCGTGCGGCCGAAGTGGCACTGGAAGTGGGCTGCCCGTTCGTGTGCTTCTCCGCCAGCGGCGGCGCGCGCATGCAGGAAGGTCTGTTTTCGCTGATGCAGATGGCCAAGACCTCCGCAGCGCTCGGTCGCCTGCGCGAAGCCGGCTTGCCGTACATCTCGGTGCTGACCCATCCCACCACCGGTGGCGTGTCGGCGTCGTTCGCGATGCTCGGCGATATCAACATCGCAGAACCGCATGCATTGATCGGCTTCGCCGGCCCGCGCGTGATCGAACAGACTGTGCGCGAAACGTTGCCGGAAGGCTTCCAGCGTTCGGAATTCCTGCTCGATCACGGCGCCATCGACCAGATCTGCGACCGTCGCGAGATGCGCGACCGCATCGCCGACCTGACCGCGATGATGATGCGTCAGGCGCGTCCGCAGGAGGCGGTGGCGTGAGGGTTGTGATGACGGCAGGGCTGAGGATCTGCGCCCGAACGTTCGCGAACGGCGCGCGCTACCGGGTGGCTGCCCTGTGAGCGCCCGCAAATACTTCGGCACCGACGGCATCCGCGGTCGGGTCGGGCAGGGCGTCATTTCTGCCGATTTCGTGCTGCGTCTGGGCAATGCGCTCGGCCGCGTGCTGACGCAAGGGCGCAGCAAGCGTCCGCTGGTGTTGATCGGCAAGGACACCCGTATTTCCGGCTACATGTTCGAAGCGGCGCTCGAAGCCGGCCTGGTCGCTGCAGGCGCCGATGTGCAGATGATCGGCCCGATGCCGACGCCCGCCATCGCGTTCTTGACCAGCACCTTGCGCGCCGATGCCGGCGTGGTCATCAGCGCTTCGCACAACCCGCATTACGACAACGGCATCAAGTTCTTCTCCGCCGAGGGCGAAAAGCTCGATGACGCCACCGAAGCGGCGATCGAAGCCGCGTTGGACGAGCCGTTCCACACCGTGGAATCCGAGCGCCTGGGCAAGGCGATTCGCACCCGCGATGCGATCGGGCGTTACATCGAATTCTGCAAGGCCAGCGTGGCGCGCGGCTTCACCCTGCAGGGCCTGAAAATGGTGCTGGATTGCGCGCACGGTGCCACGTATCACATCGCGCCGATGCTGTTCCGCGAGCTGGGTGCCGATGTGGTGGTGATCGGTGCGGCGCCGGACGGGCTTAACATCAACGATGGCGTCGGCTCGACGCATATCGACAATCTTGCCGCCAAGGTGCGCGAGAGCGGCGCGCATCTGGGCATCGCCTTCGATGGCGATGGCGATCGCGTGCTGATGGCCGACGACCAGGGCAACCCGGTTGATGGCGACGATCTGCTGTATCTCCTGGCGCGCTCGTGGCAGACCAGCGGCCGGCTCACCGGCACCGTGGTCGGCACCTTGATGACCAATTACGGCCTGGAGCCGGCACTGGCCGCGCTGCGGATTCCGTTCCAGCGCGCAAAGGTGGGCGACCGCTACGTGCATCAGGCGCTGGTCGAAGGCGGCGGCACGCTGGGCGGAGAGACCTCCGGCCATTTGCTGTGCCTGGACCGCGCCAGCACCGGCGACGGCATCGTCAGCGCACTGCAGGTGCTCGAAGCGCTGGGCCGTGATGGGTACAGCCTTCGCGAAGCGCTGAGCGGCCTGGCCAAGGTGCCGCAAAAGACCGTGAATGTGCGTCTGGAGGGCGGCGCGGCCAAGGCCATCGTCGAAGCGCCCGGCGTGCAGCAGGCGCTGCAGCAGGCGCAAGCCGCCGTGCAGGGCCGCGGACGTGCGTTCCTGCGTCCGTCCGGCACCGAGCCTGTGGTGCGCGTGACCGTGGAAGCCGACGACGCCGGCCTGATGCAGGACACGCTCGACCGGCTCTCCGGAGCGGTGCGTGACGCGGCGTGAGTCGCTGATCATTGGCGTTTGCGTGGTCTTCGCCAAGGCCGCAACGTTCTATGTGTTGTATCGCCTGCTGTCCTGAGCGGCAGGCGTCCTCCCGACTTTTCGACTTCGACTGCAGATATCCGTATGAGCGCGCGCATCCCCACCCTGGACATCACCCGTTTCGATACCGATCGCGACGCTTTCGTCGCCGAGCTCGGTGCGGCCTATCGCCAATGGGGCTTTGCCGGCATCCGCAATCACGGCATCGCGCAGACCGAGATCGACGCGGCCTACGACGTGTTCAAGGCATTCTTCGCCTTGCCCGAAGAGGTCAAGCGCCGCTACCACGTGCCGGGCAGTGGCGGCGCACGTGGCTATACCGCGTTTGGTGTGGAAACCGCCAAGGACTCCAAGCACTTCGATCTGAAGGAGTTCTGGCACATCGGCCGCGAGATTCCGGACGATTCGCCGTACCGCGAGGTGATGGCGCCGAACCTGTGGCCGGAAGAAGTCCCCGGATTCCGTGAGCGCGGCTACCAGCTGTATCAGCAGCTCGACCAGCTGGGCTCGCGCGTGCTCGCAGCACTGGCGCTGCACATCGGCCTGCCGCAGGACTATTTCGTCGACAAGACCAACAACGGCAATTCGATCCTGCGCCCGATCCATTACCCGCCGATCACCAGCGACGACATTCCCAATGTGCGCGCCGGTGCGCATGGCGACATCAACTTCATCACCTTGCTGGTCGGTGCGAGCGCGGCCGGTCTGGAAGTGCGTTCTAACGACGGCGAGTGGGTGCCGTTCACCGCTGACGCCGACACCATCGTGGTCAATATCGGCGACATGCTGCAGCGTCTGACCAACCATGTTTATCCGTCCACGATTCACCGCGTGGTGAACCCGCCGGGCGAAGCGGCGCGCAAGCCACGCTATTCGGTGCCGTTCTTCCTGCATCCGAATCCGGACTTTTTGATCGACGTGCTGCCCTCGTGCATCAGTGCAGACAACCCCAGCCGCTACCTTGAGCCGATCACCGCACACGGGTTTCTGGAAGAGCGCCTGCGCGAGATCAAGCTGAAGTAACTCGACAGAGAGGTCTATTGTTGGCGCTGTTGGTTTTTTCTGCGCCAGGTGCGCAATGCGTGGCCGATAATCCACGCAGCGAATGGATGCGTCCGCAACATGCGCCATGACAGGTGCCACACTTCTATTCATAAAATTCCGCTCGTGTCTGGTTAAAGCTTGCGTTCACCCGCGCCGATAACTCAGTCTGATCGCTAGCGCGACGTCGGATTCGCCTGGCGCCCGCTGCCGATTGCACGAGGTAGGGGCGCATGCGGATGCCGTGGTTCAAACAATTAGGTGCGATGTCGTTGCTGGCGCTGTCTGGCGCGATGGCACCGGCTGCAGCAACGCCGGTGAGCGTGACCGTGACCGATGCCAACGGTGTCCTGGTCGATGCGGTGGTCAGTCTGGAACTGCCGCGGCCCGCTGCAGCCAGCGCGGGCAAGATGCTGGAGATGGATCAGGTCAATTCGCAATTCGTGCCGGCGGTCTTGGCGGTGCGTACTGGTACCTCAGTACGGTTTCCGAACAACGATCAGATCCGTCACCAGGTGTATTCGTTCTCGCCCGCCAAACGCTTCGAATTGCCGCTGTTTCAGGGCACCACCGCTGCACCGGTGCGGTTCGATCAGGCCGGTCTGGTTACGGTGGGCTGCAACATCCATGACTGGATGCTGGGCTATATCGTGGTGCTGGAGACGCCGTATTTCGGCAAGACCGGTAGCGATGGTCGCGTACAACTCGATGCCCCGGCAGGAACCTACACGCTGCGCGTGTGGCATCCACGCATCAAGGGCGCTGCGGTGGGCGAGCCTCTGGTGATTACGCGCGACGCAGTGCAACGCAAGGTCACCTTGCAGACCACTGGCGCCGCTCCGGCGGTGGCGCCGCCGGACGAGCGCATGCGCGCGCTGCAGGACAAGTTCCGCAGTGCCGATCCCAAGAAGCCGCACCCATGAGGGCGATGCGCCTGCACACGCGCATCGCGGCTCTGCTGGTGCTGGTCGTGCTGGCCACGCAGGCGTTGACCTTCATCGCCGTGCAGCTGGCCACCGAGCGCAGCGTCAAGGCGCAATTGGGCGAAGAACTGCAGATCGGCGAACGCGTGTGGCAGCGCATCAATCTGCGCCGTGATGAGCAATTGTTGCAATCGGCCTCGGTACTGGCAGACGACTTCGGGTTTCGTGCCGCGGTGGCCAGCGGCGATGTGCCCACCATGCAGTCGGCGCTGCGCAACCATGCCGCGCGCATGTCTGCGCAGACCGCCGTGCTGCTCTCGCCGGATGGCGAATTTTTGACCGGGTTGGCCGACCTTCCGCAGGCCGAACAATTGCGTGCGGTGCAGGCGCTGTTGCAGCAGGCGCAGCGCGATGGGCGCGCAGTCGGCGTGGTTGCCCTGGATCAACATATCGTGCGCCTGGCCGTGGTGCAGGTGCTGGCGCCCAGCCGCGTTGGCTGGATCGCCATCGGCAACGAATCCGGCGACGGCCTGGCGCAGGACTTCCGCAGCACGACCGGACTGGATGCCACGTTCTTTACCGATGGCCCACCGGTGCGCGTGCTGGCATCCACCCTGGAGCCGGCAGCGCGTCGCGAGTTTGCGCAACAGTTGCCTGCCGCCGAGCACACGCAGACGGAAGCGATTCCGCTCAACCTGGGCGAATCACGCTACCTGGTCAAACTGCAATCGCTCCAGGGCGACAGCCACGTGCGGGTGGCCTTGCAGGCCTCGCTCGATCGCGCGGTCGCGCCCTATCGCACCCTCAAGTTGCGCATCCTGCTGCTGGCAGGTTTGGCGACCGCTGCAGCCTTGTGCGTGGCGATCGTTCTGGCACGCAGTGTCAGCAAACCGGTCGCGCAACTGGTGCAGGCGGCACGACGCATCCAGCGCGGCGATTATCAGACAGCGGTGGAAGTTCCGCCGGGTCGCGAGCTCGCCGAACTGGCCGATAGCTTTGGGCGCATGCAGCATCAGATCGCCAGCCGCGAGCAACACATTCTGCATCAGGCGCGGCACGACGCATTGACCGGGCTGCCCAATCGGGTCTGGTTGCTCGAACGACTGAAAGACGTGACCGCGCAGACAGTCGCCTCCGGCGGAACGGCGGCGGTATTGATCCTGGATCTGGAGCGTTTCAAGGAACTCAACGACAGCCTTGGTCATGATTTCGCCGACCAGGTGCTGGTCGAGGCCGGCCGCAGGCTTGCAGAGGTGGTGCAGGAACCGAACCTGGTCGGGCGGCTGGGCAGCGATGAGTTCATGGTGATCGTGGCGCATGCCGATGCGACCACCGTGCAGCAGGATGCACAACGCCTGCTGCTGCAACTGCGTCGCCCATTGGTGTTGCCGCAGGCACGTATCCAGCTCGAAGCCAGCATCGGCATCGCCCTGATTCCCGAGCATGGCGCAGACCCGGACACCTTGTTACGCCGTGCCGACATCGCGCGACGGCAGGTGGACGATGCCGCCACCATCGGTGCCAGCGTCTATCGCATGGGGCAGGACGAACAGCATCTGCGACGGCTGCGCCTCACCGGCGATCTGCGCCAGGCTATCGGCGATAACGAGTTGACCTTGCGCTTCCAACCCAAGATCTGCCTGCGCAGCGATCGCGTCGAACAGGTCGAAGTGCTGGTGCGTTGGCATCACCCGACGCTGGGTCCGATCGGGCCCGACGAGTTCATTCCGCTGGCCGAGCATTCGGGTGTCATCCATCCATTGACCCGCTTCGTGCTGGACGAGGCGCTGCGCTGTCAGGCGCACTGGCGCACGCAAGGGCTGGAGCTTGGCATGGCGATCAATCTGTCGGCACTGGATCTCTCCGATCCAGGCTTGCCCGATTACGTGCGTGCGCGGCTGGAACGGCATGCGGTGCCGGCGCAGTCGGTCACGCTGGAACTGACCGAAAGCGCCTTGATGCGCGATGTCGAATCCGCACTGCACATGCTGCATCAACTGCGTAGCGTCGGCGTGCGTCTGTCCATCGACGACTTCGGCACCGGCTATTCCTCGTTGGCTCAACTCAAGCGCATGCCGGTGAACGAATTGAAGATCGACAAGAGCTTCGTCATGCAGCTGGCCGAAGGCACCGATGATGCGTTCATCGTGCGCAGCACGATCGATCTGGGGCATAACCTGGGCCTGAGCGTAATCGCCGAAGGCGTCGAGAACACCACTGCGCTCGGTCTGTTGCGCGGCTATGGCTGCGACATGGTGCAGGGCTATCTCTACGCGCCACCGCTGGAGCAAGCCCCCTTCGTGGCGTGGTGCATGCGCCAACTTGGAATGACCTCGCCCTCGCAGATGGGAGCGCAACGATGAAGCATCGTTTCCGCGCTGCGCTCGCCTCTGCAGTGTGCGGTGTTGCGCTCATGCCAGCGTTTGCGGTCGCCGGCGACGGGCGCCTGCTCGCTACCGGCGGCGTGTCGATGATCGAAGGCAGCAGCGGTGGCGGCATCGTGCCGTGGGCTACGTTGTCGGGGTATGGCACGCGCGACGAGCTCGGTACCGTGCTGTTCGCCACGCATGTGGACAGCGGCGATTACCGGCTCGATGTACAAGGCGCGGCGCTGACGGTCGGCAACCGCCTGGAACTGTCGCTTGCGCGCCAGCGCCTGGACCTGGGCACCTTGCAGGATCGCCTGGCGCTGCCGTGGAACGCGCTCGGCCAGGATGTTTTCGGCGCCAAGCTGCGCGTGTACGGTGATCTGGTCTACGGGCGCGCCCCGCAAGTCAGCGTCGGCGTGCAGTACAAGCGTCTGCGCGACGGCACGCTGCCACTGGCCATCGGTGCACGTGACGACCACGGCACCGATGTGTATGTCAGTGCCAGCAGGCTGCTGTTGCAGGGCGCTGGCGGTTATCAATTACTGCTCAACGGCACGCTGCGCGCGACCCGCGCCAATCAGGCCGGTTTGCTCGGCTTCGGTGGCGATCGGCGCAACAGCTATCGACTGGTCGCTGAGGCCAGTGCTGCGGTCGTGCTGTCGCCGTCGTGGGTGGTTGGTGTGGAATATCGCGGCAAACCGGACAATCTGGGTTTTGCGCGCGAACAGGCCTGGGCCGACGGTTTTGTTGCCTGGTTCCCCAGCAAGCATGTCTCGTTGACCGCAGCCTGGGCCGATCTTGGCGACATCGCCACGCTGACCAACCAGCGCGGCCCGTATCTCTCCTTGCAGGTAGCGTTCTGATGAATCGATGGCTGCGGTGGTCCCTGCTATGTGTGTTGAGCCTGAGTGCTTGCGCCACCACGCAGCCGCCTCAAACGCTGTACGACGAACTTGGTGGCCAGGCCGGCATCGAGGCGCTGGTGGAAACCATGTTGTCGCGCATTGCTGACGATCAACGCATCGTCGACAAATTCGCGCGGGTCAACATCGTCATGCTCAACGCGCGCCTGGTGCAGAAGTTCTGCCATGTCGCCGATGGCCCGTGCCCGGATACCGCCAAATCGATGCAACAGGCGCATGCGCATCTGGCCATTCGCGAGGGCGATTTCAACGCCTTGGTCGAAGATCTCAACTGGGCAATGGATCAACAAAAGATCCCGCGCCGCACCCAGAATCGCCTGTTGGCACGGCTGGCCGCCATGCACGGCGAGATCGTCAATCACTGAGCTCCGCTTGTTGAGCTT
This sequence comes from Xanthomonas sp. WCS2018Noco2-27, assembly GCF_031843525.1. NCBI lineage: Bacteria > Pseudomonadati > Pseudomonadota > Gammaproteobacteria > Lysobacterales > Lysobacteraceae > Xanthomonas > Xanthomonas sp. WCS2018Noco2-27. The sequence goes on from NZ_JAVTIK010000003.1 coordinate 102,887, forward strand.
GCGACTGAATGCTGCGGCAGGCATTGACTTTAAGGAATCTAATTTGGTGCGGCTGGGATGTATGACTCCGGTCGGGCGTGAATCGGATTTTCTACTGAATCGGCAACAAAGCAATAGATGCCTGCCGTCAGTATTGCAGTCAAGACCATCTGGAGGGCGAGCGTTTTGCTGTTGATTCTTTGAAATGCTAGTGCGCAATAAGACATGCAATACAAAGGTAGAAAGAATCGCGTTTCAATTGCGCCGGGGACGATGGCGATGCATGGTGCTATCAAAGTCAGTGCGTATAAGGCTTTGGTGCGTCTGGGCTCCTGGGATGTGGAGAGGATCGCCTTTCCCAGTTGAGTAATTCCGAAGGTGACGATAACTAGAAAAATGAGTGACTTAACATTTTTTTCGGAAGAAGGTTGTCTTGTATAAATCTCGCCATCTCTTGCATCCAGTGCTGATGCTGTGTGGCGCAAATAGATTTCAGCGAACGTGATGGGGTTATCCGTCATCATCGCGAAGATTTTCGTGAAAGATTGATTTTCAGCGAACCCGCCGTTTTTCTCGAGTACTGCGGCGCCGCGATCGTTTGCGTAGAAGGTTGGTATTGCTTGTTGTGTGTCTGAGTCAATGAACGTTTCGTATCTATCGACGACCATGCCCCATGTCAGCTGCCTGGCAAAAAGCGATGCGCCACGGACATCGGTTACCACCAATGGCGATGCGAGTGCATGGTGTTTATAGTTGATCGCCATCTGTGGCAGCGCGCCGATTAGCGAGCCCAGCAGAAAGAAGGTTAGTGCAAGAGCCTTGCGTTGAATATCTTTGGCAAAAAAACATGTAACAACGATGGCTAGGCTGATGAATGAAAATAGGTAGATGGTTCTCACATTATATGTGAAATAGCAGATTATCCCGGTAAGCAGGAGTCCTGCGAACGATTTCGATCTGATTGAGCTGATCGCCAAGTGTAAAGAAAGTGCCATCAAGCCGAGGGATGGCGCATCACTCAGGGGGTAAGAAACAAGGCCTGGAAAAACGACTGCCGTCAGAAGCGATGGGATGATTCGTCTGACTGTCGTTAATTTTCCGCCGAACATCGATCGGTAAAGGTTTGGGATCAGAATAGAGAATGCGTAGCCGTACCCGATGGATTGCCCTGCTTTTAGAAAAAAAAGCCCGGCAGTCTGTGAGTGGTCAAAGACAAGCCTGAAGGGAGTCAATAGAAGTGGATACGCATAACCCCGGATTGTTTGCGGGAAGGTGCCCTCAAGAATGGCTGAGCTTATTGCCCAGTAAGCGCCAGCGTCACCTGTAAAGTCCTTGGCATTGATGACCAGTTGGATTGTGAGGAAGATAGCGACAGCAGCAAGAAATGGAAGCAGCCTTGCATCGTCGTTGAGCGCCGGTGGTGTAAGCACGGGTCTTGTTTCCAGCTTGGTCATTATCTTGTCCGCATCCTTGATGGTCGTGACGTGTGCCGACCCCAATGCATTTTAGTGTCTGTTAGTTGAAGACTTGCCTGTTCTCAATCCAGCGGCCTTACCCGATGCGAGCCGCGCGCCATCAGTCGCAGCGCAACCGAATGCGGCAGCAGGCGCAGTGCGGCATTGACCAGCCGATAGCGCCAGCCTGGCACTGCCAGCACCTGGCCATGCTCCAAGGCGGCGATGCCGTACTCGGCAACTGCGTCGGCCTGCAGCCAGGCCCAGCCGGGGAGGGTGGACATCGCCTCGCGGGTGCCGGTGACATCGTGGAATTCCGACCACGCAAAGCCCGGGCACAGCGCACACACCTTGACCGCGCAATCGGCGTTTTCCAGCGCCAGCGACTCGCTGAAGCGCAGCATGAAGCTCTTGCTGGCCGCATACAGCGTTTGCCCATCGGCGCTTGGCGTGAGTGCGGCAAATGACGCGACGTTGAGAATGCGGCCCTGGCCACTGGCGCGGATCATCGGCAACAGCCGCCAGGTCAGCTCGCACACGGCGCCGATCATCACCTGCAGAAAGCGCGCATGCGTGGCCCAGTCGTTGTGCAGGTAGCGGCCCGGCACGCCGTAGCCGGCGTTGTTGACCAGCGTGCCTACCGTCCAGCCATTGCGCTGGATCTGCGTCACCAGCGCCTCGGCCGCCGCAGGGTCGGCCAGGTCGGCCGGCAGCACCTCTACACGTACCTGCGTGCCCAGTTCGGCGGCCAGCGCCTGTAGTCGGTCCACCCGGCGTGCGGTCAGGATCAACGGCACGCCCCGTTTGGCGTACGCCCGCGCAATCTCGCGGCCGATCCCGCTGGAGGCGCCGGTGACCAGCGCAAAGACAGGTGAAACGGACATGGCAGGTTCCTGTTGGACGAGGGGTGGGACATGTGGCGGACAGAAGTGTGCCGGTTGCCGACAGGGCATGGGCTATTCTGTCGCCTGTCTTCCACTCAGGAACCTGCGCCTGATGCGTCGAAAGATCGTTGCTGGAAATTGGAAGCTGCATGGCAGCCGCGCTTTCGCCACCGAATTGGTGGCCCAGGTCGCTGCGCACATGCCCCTGGAGGGTGTCGATGTCGTCATCCTGCCGCCACTGCCTTACCTCGGCGACCTGATCGAGGATTTCGAGGCACATCACCTGTCCTTTGGAGCCCAGGACGTCAGTAGTAACGAGAAGGGCGCCTACACCGGCGAGGTCTCGGCCACGATGCTGGTGGATGTCGGGGCCGACTACGGCCTGGTCGGTCACTCCGAGCGCCGTCAGTACCACCAGGAGAGTAGCGAGTTGGTGGCGCATAAGTTTGCCGCCGCCATCCACGCCGGCTTGATCCCGGTGCTGTGCGTGGGCGAGTCGCTGGAGCAGCGTGAAGCCGGTCAGACTGAGGCAATCCTACGTGCCCAGCTCGAGCCGGTACTGGCATTGGTCGGCAGCGAGGGCTTTGCCCGCGCGGTGCTGGCCTATGAGCCGATCTGGGCCATTGGGACCGGGCGGACTGCCAGCCCGGAGCAGGCGCAGGCCGTGCACGCCTTCCTGCGTGGCGAAGTCGCGAAGGCGGATGCTAGAATTGCCGACTCTCTGCCCATCCTGTACGGGGGCAGTGTCAAGCCCGACAACGCCAGCGAGCTGTTCGCGCAGCCCGATGTCGATGGTGGGCTTGTCGGAGGCGCCTCCTTGGTGGCCGAAGATTTCCTGGCCATCGCGCGTGCGGCGGCCGCTTGTTAACCCATTAAGTTTTGTCCGGGGACGGATTTCGAAATGCTGATGTTGATCCTCAATGTGGTCTACGTGCTGGTCGCGCTGGCGATGATTGCGCTGATCCTGATGCAGCGTGGTGCGGGTGCGGCAGCCGGTTCCGGCTTCGGTGCCGGCGCCTCGGGCACGGTGTTCGGTTCGCAGGGTGCGTCGAACTTCCTGTCCAAGTCGACCAAGTGGCTGGCGGTGGTGTTTTTCAGCATCAGTCTGTTCATGGCGTGGTATGCCACCCACGGTGCCCGTCCGACCGATCAGAACCTGGGTGTGATGTCGCAGTCCGCCACCCCGGCGCCGGCTGCAGCCGGTGAGTTGACCCAGCCGTTGCCGCAGGCGCCCGCCGCCGGTGCGGTACCGACCGCTCCGTCGCAGCCTGCTCCTGCCGCCGCACCCGCTGCTGCGCCAGTGCAGTCCGCACCTGCGCCGTCGGCGCCAGCGGCCAGCGAAGAAAACGCTTCAGAACCAGCACAAAAACGCTGAAGCCGGTTACAATACGCTGCGCACTGGGATGCCCAGCGGCGCAACGTATGCCCAGGTGGCGGAATTGGTAGACGCACTACCTTGAGGTGGTAGCGACTTAGGTCGTAGGGGTTCGAGTCCCCTCTTGGGCACCATTGTTTGGCTGCAGTTCCTGTGCATTGCGACACGTCGCGCGCAGGGTCTGCCTATACCCCATGCCGGCACGCGGCGCGTGCGGGCAGAGGCAAGAGAGAATCGCTGTGCTGGCCGAATATTTGCCGAGTCTGCTGTTTCTGATCGTCGCCACTGGCATCGGCATCGTGCTGATGCTGATTGGTCGGTTCCTCGCTCCGCGCAGCCCGGACGCGCGCAAGCTTTCGCCGTACGAGTGTGGCTTCGAGGCATTCGAAGACGCGCGCATGAAGTTCGATGTGCGCTACTACCTCATCGCGATCCAGTTCATCGTGTTTGACCTGGAAATTATCTTCATCGTGCCGTGGACGCAGGTGTTCATGGAGATCGGCGCACGTTCGCTGGTCACCATGGGTCTGTTTGTCGGCATGTTGTTCCTCGGCTTTATCTACGTGTGGAAGAAGGGAGCGCTGGAATGGGAGTGATTCAGACCCTGGATCGTCTGATGACCAACCCGATGCCGGAAGGCCGGGTGGAAGACATCCTGCGCCCGGACGGCGAAAACCCGCTGCTCGAGAAGGGCTACGTGACCACCAGCGTCGACGCGCTGTTGAACTGGGCGCGGACCGGCTCGATGTGGCCGATGACCTTCGGTCTGGCCTGCTGTGCGGTCGAAATGATGCACGCTGGCGCCTCGCGTCTGGACCTGGATCGGTACGGCGTGGTGTTTCGCCCGTCGCCGCGCCAGTCCGACGTGATGATCGTCGCCGGTACTTTGGTCAACAAGATGGCCCCGGCGCTGCGCAAGGTCTACGACCAGATGCCGGACCCGAAGTGGGTCATCTCGATGGGCAGCTGCGCCAACGGCGGCGGCTACTATCACTATTCGTATTCGGTGGTGCGCGGTTGCGATCGCATCGTGCCGGTGGACATCTATGTCCCGGGCTGCCCGCCGACCGCCGAGGCGCTGGTCTACGGCATCTTGCAGCTGCAGAAGAAGATCTGGCGTACCCAGACGATCGCGCGCTGATACCCGTCTTCTCCTACCGAGAGCAGCCAAGCCCCCATGGCAGAGCAAGCATCCTCCTTCACTGACCGACTTGCGGCACGTTTCGCCGGTGCCCAGATCGCCGTGGCATTGCCGCGCGGCGAAGTCACGCTGGAAGTCGCCGCGGCCGATTGGCACGCCACCTGTCTGGCGCTGCGCGACGAGCTCGCTTTCGAGCAGCTCAGCGACCTGTGCGGCGTCGACTACCTGGGTTATGGCAGCGACGAGTGGGATACCGCCGACGTGTCCTCGCAGGGCTTCAGTCGTGGCGTCGAAGGCAAGGGCATCGGGCGTTTCGGTTGGGGTGAGTTTCCCAGCCAGGAAGGCTCCACCGGCGCGCACGCGCAGCACATGCCCAAGCAGCGTTTTGCGGTCGTTGCCCAGCTGATTTCCTACCAGCACAACCAGCGTTTGCGCGTGCGTTGCTACGCACCCGACGAGCAGGTGCCGGTGGTGGCGTCGGTGACCGATATCTGGCCGGGCGTGAACTGGTTCGAGCGCGAAGCATTCGACCTGTTTGGCATCGTGTTCGATGGTCACCCGGACCTGCGCCGCATCCTGACCGACTATGGATTCGTCGGCCACCCGTTCCGCAAGGATTTCCCGCTGATCGGTAACGTCGAAGTGCGTTACGACGAAGAGCGCAAGCGCGTCGTGTACGAACCGGTTACCTCGGTCGAGCCGCGCGTTGGTGTGCCGCGCGTGATTCGCGACGATGCCCGTTATGAGACTGCCGCCGGTGAAGTGGGCAAGTCGGAGACCGCCAAGTGAGTGAGTTCCGCCAGGCAACCGATGCCTTCGCGAGCAATCCTGTCGAAAGCAAGCAGGAAATCCGCAATTACACGATGAACTTCGGCCCGCAGCATCCTGCGGCGCACGGCGTGCTGCGTCTGATCCTGGAAATGGACGGCGAGACCGTGGTGCGTGCCGATCCGCATATCGGCCTGCTGCACCGTGGCACCGAGAAGCTGGCCGAGTCCAAGCCGTTCAACCAGTCGGTTCCGTACATGGATCGCCTGGATTACGTGTCGATGATGTGCAACGAGCACGCCTACGTGCGCGCGATCGAGTCCCTGATGGGCATCGAAGCGCCGGAGCGTGCGCAGTACATCCGCACCATGTTCGACGAGATCACCCGTATCAAGAACCACCTGATGTGGGTCGGTTCCAACGCACTCGATCTGGGTGCGATGGCGGTGATGTTGTACGCGTTCCGCGAGCGCGAAGAATTGATGGACGTGTACGAGGCGGTCAGCGGCGCGCGCATGCACGCGGCCTACTACCGCCCGGGTGGCGTGTACCGCGATCTGCCCGATTTCATGCCCAAGTACAAGGAATCGCGCTGGCACAAGGGTGGGGCGCTGAAGAAGCGCAACGCTGCTCGCGAAGGCACGATGCTGGATTTCCTCGAGGATTTCACCGATACCTTCCCGTCGCGCGTGGACGAATACGAAACGCTGCTGACCGATAACCGCATCTGGAAGCAGCGTACTGTCGACGTCGGCATCATCAGCCCGGATCTGGCGCGTGCCTGGGGCATGACCGGTCCGATGCTGCGTGGTTCGGGGATCGAGTGGGATCTGCGCAAGAAGCAGCCGTATGCCAAGTACGACGCGGTGGATTTCGATATCCCGGTCGGCACCAACGGCGACTGCTACGACCGCTATCTGGTCCGCGTGGCCGAGATGCGCGAATCCAACCGCATCATCAAGCAATGCGTGAAGTGGCTGAAGGCCAATCCTGGCCCGGTCATGGTCACCAATTTCAAGGTCGCTCCGCCAAGCCGCGAAGGCATGAAAGACGACATGGAAGCGCTGATCCATCATTTCAAGCTGTTCAGTGAAGGCTACTGCGTGCCGGCCGGCGAGACCTATTGCGCGGTCGAAGCGCCCAAGGGCGAGTTCGGTTGCTACCTGATGTCCGATGGCGCCAACAAGCCGTTCCGCCTGCATCTGCGCGCGCCCGGCTTTGCGCATCTGTCGTCGATGGATGCGGTGGTGCGTGGTTATTTGCTGGCCGACGTCGTGGCGATGATCGGTACTTACGATTTGGTTTTCGGTGAGGTTGACCGATGAAGGCGACGGGTAATTTCGAAGCGGCGCGCGACGTCGATCCGCAGGTGGTGCTGAGCGATAAAACGCGTGCGCACATCGATCATTGGCTGGCCAAGTTTCCGCCCGATCGCAAGCGTTCGGCGGTGCTGCAGGGCTTGCACGCGGCGCAGGAGCAGAACCAGGGCTGGCTGACCGACGAGTTGATCGTTGGCGTGGCCAAGTATCTGGAACTGCCGCCGGTGTGGGCGTATGAGGTGGCCAGCTTCTACTCGATGTTCGAGACCGAGAAGGTCGGCCGCCACAACGTGGCGTTCTGCACCAACATCAGCTGCTGGCTCAACGGCGCCGAAGATCTGCTGGCGCATGCCGAGAAGAAACTGGGTTGCAAGCTGGGGCAGTCGACGGCCGATGGCCGCGTCTACCTCAAGCGCGAAGAAGAGTGCCTGGCGGCCTGCTCTGCAGCGCCGATGATGGTCATCAACGGCCATTACCATGAGCACCTGACGAAAGAGAAGGTCGACGCGCTGCTGGACGGGCTGGAATAAGACATGGCACATCATCACGCACCTACAGGTCCGGTCGGTCCGGCGCCGTTGCCGCATCAGGTCGTTTACACGACCCTGCATTACGACACTCCGTGGTCGTACGAGAGCTACCTCAAGACCGGTGGCTACGCCGCGTTGCGCAAGATCCTGGAAGAAAAGATCGCGCCGGCCGACGTCATCGAAATGGTCAAGGCGTCCAATCTGCGTGGCCGCGGCGGCGCCGGTTTTCCGACCGGTCTGAAGTGGTCGTTCATGCCCAAGGGCACGATGCAGAAGTACATCCTGTGCAACTCGGACGAATCCGAGCCGGGGACCTGCAAAGACCGCGACATCCTGCGGTACAACCCGCATTCGGTGGTGGAGGGCATGGCGATCGCCTGCTACGCCACCGGCTCGACGGTGGGCTACAACTACCTGCGTGGCGAGTTTCACCACGAGCCGTTCGAAAACTTCGAACTGGCGCTGGCCGATGCGTATGCGAACGGCTGGCTGGGCAAGAACATTCTTGGCAGCGGCGTGGATATCGATATCTACGGTGCGCTGGGTGCTGGCGCGTACATCTGCGGCGAAGAGACCGCACTGATGGAATCGCTGGAAGGCAAGAAGGGCCAGCCGCGTTACAAGCCGCCGTTCCCGGCGAACTTCGGCCTGTACGGCAAGCCGACCACCATCAACAACACCGAGACCTATGCGTCGGTGCCGGCGATCATTCGCAACGGCCCGGAGTGGTTCCTCGGGTTGAGCAAGACCAAGAACGGCGGCCCGAAGATTTTCTCGGTGTCCGGCTGCGTGCAGAAGGGCGGCAATTTTGAAGTGCCGCTCGGCACCACCTTCGACGAACTGCTGGAAATGGCCGGTGGCTTGCGTCCGGGCCGCACCCTCAAGGGTGTGGTGCCTGGCGGCGTGTCGATGCCGGTGCTGAAGGCCGATCAGGTTGCCGGTCTGCAGATGGATTACGACACCTTGCGTGCGCTGGGTACCGGTCTGGGATCGGGCGCCATCGTAGTGCTGGACGACAGCGTGTGCTGCGTGCGTTTTGCCTGCCGCATCTCGCAGTTCTTCCACAAGGAATCGTGTGGCCAGTGCACCCCGTGCCGCGAAGGCACCGGCTGGATGCACCGCGTGCTGGAGCGCATAGTCGCCGGCAAGGCCACGATGGAAGACCTGCACCAGCTGCGTACCGTGGCCGGTCAGATCGAAGGGCACACCATCTGCGCGTTCGGTGAAGCGGCAGCGTGGCCGATTCAAGGCTTCCTGCGCCAGTTCTGGGACGAGTTCGAGTACTACATCGTCAACGGTCGTTCGATCGTCGACACGCACGTCGGAGTGGCCGCATGAGCGCCCAACCAGTGAACCCGAACGTGCCGCCGGATCATGTCACCGTCGAAATCGACGGGCAGAGTCTGGTCGTGCCGAAGGGCTCGATGATCATCCAGGCCGCCGACAAAGCCGGCATTCCGATCCCGCGCTTCTGCTATCACGAGAAGCTGCCGATCGCCGCCAACTGCCGCATGTGTCTGGTGGATGTCGAAAAGTCGCCCAAGCCGTCGCCTGCCTGCGCCACGCCGGTGATGGATGGCATGAAGATCGCCACGCGTAGCGAAAAGGCGCTGAAGTACCAGCGCAGCGTGATGGAATTTTTGCTGATCAACCACCCGCTGGACTGCCCGATCTGCGATCAGGGCGGCGAGTGCGAGTTGCAGGACGTCTCGCTCGGCTACGGCCGGTCGGTGAGCCGCTTCGACGAGCGCAAGCGCGTGGTGCCGGACGAGGATATCGGTCCGCTGGTCGCCACCGAAATGACTCGTTGCATCCAGTGCACCCGCTGCGTGCGCTTCACTGCAGACATCGCCGGCACCTACGAGCTGGGTGGCATGTACCGCGGTGAAAACCTGCAGATCGGCACCTACGACGGCAAGCCGCTGACCACCGAAATTTCCGGCAACGTCATCGACGTCTGCCCGGTGGGCGCGCTGACCAACAAGGTGTTCCAGTTCCGTGCACGTCCGTGGGAATTGATGGCGCGCGAATCGCTGGGTTACCACGATGCGATGGGCTCGAACCTGTTCCTGCATGTGCGTCGTGGCGAAGTGCTGCGCACCGTGCCGCGCGAGAACGAAGCAGTCAACGAATGCTGGCTGTCCGATCGCGACCGTTACTCGCATCAGGGTCTGTACGCCGAAGACCGCGCGGGCAAGCCGCTGAAGAAGGTCAACGGCGAGTGGACCGAAGTGAGCTGGACCGAAGGTCTGGCCGCTGCGACCCAGATCCTGCGTGACAATGCCGGCGATCAGCTTGGCGTGCTGGTGCATCCGTCCACCTCGAACGAGGAAGGTGCGCTGCTGGCACGTCTGGCCGAAGGCCTCGGCAGCGGCAATCTGGATCACCGTCTGCTCAATCGGGATTTCTCCGACGCTGCGGTTGCCGAAGCCTTTGCAACGCCGCTGGCCGAGATCGAGCAGGCCGATGTGGTGGTGCTGTTCGGCACCAACGTGCGTCACGAGCTGCCGTTGCTGCATGCACGTCTGCGCAAGGCGCACATCCAGAACCGCACGCAAATCCATTCGGTCAACCCGGTCGATTTCGATTTCGCATTCACGCAGGCGAGCCGCGCCGTGGTCGCGCCGTCGCAGCTGGCAAGCGCACTTGACGACGCCGCGCTACGCGATGCGGTCAAGGGCGCAACGCGCGCCGTGATCGTGGTTGGTGCACTGGCTGAAAATCATCCGCAGGCTGCGGTACTGCGTGCTGCTGCACGCGACTTTGCTGCCGCAACGGGCGCTTCGCTGTGCCGTATCCCGCAGGGCGCGAACGCCGTGGGTCTGGTGTCGCAAGGTGTGTTGCCCACCACGCGTGATGTGGCCGGCATGCTGGCGCAGCCGCGTCAGGCGTACGTGCTGTACGGCATCGAGCCGGGCCTGGATTTTGCCGACGCCGCTGCTGCACGCAGCGCGCTGGCCGGTGCCAAGGTCGTTGCCTTCAGTCAGTTCGCCTGCGCTTCAACGCGCGATGTGGCTGACGTGATTCTGCCGATCGGTGCATTGCCGGAAATCGATGCCTCGTTGACCAATCTCGACGGTCGCGTGCAGACGGCACGTGCCGCAGGCCGCTTGCCGGTCGAAGCACGCGAAGGCTGGCGTGTGCTGCGTGCGCTGGGTGGCGAGCTGGGTCTGGCCGGTTTCGAGTTCATCGATCTGGTCGGCCTGCGTGCCGAGATGCAGAACCGCAGCGTGCGTCCGGTGGCCTCGGCACAGCCGCAGGTGGCAAGCGACGGGCTGGAGGTCGCTGCGACCGCTGCGATCTACCGCACCGATGCGGTGGTACGTCGCGCCGCTGCGCTGCAGTCGCATCCGCTCAATATCGCGCCGTGCGTGGCGATGCACCCCGAACAGGCTGCGCAGCTGCAGATCGCCGATGGCCAGATGGTCAAGGTTGGCACCGACGCGGGTAAGGCGACGTTGCCGGTGGTGCTGGACAAGCGTGTTGCACCGGGCACGGTGTGGATCGAATCCGGCCATGGCGCAACCGCGCCGCTTGGTGCCGGTCGCGTAACGGTGGTGGCTGCATGAACGAATTGCTGTTGAACGTGGTCGACCCTTTGCACCAGTGGTTTCTTGGGCTGGGCGATGGCGGCATCCTGCTGTGGACCGTGTTGAAGATCCTGTTGATCGCCGTGCCGGTAATCGTCTCGGTGGCCTTTTACGTGGTCTGGGAGCGCAAGCTGATCGGTTGGATGCACGTGCGTCACGGGCCCATGTACGTGGGCATGGGCATCTTCCAGGCCTTCGCCGACGTGTTCAAACTCCTGTTCAAGGAGATCCTGCAGCCCAGCAGCTCGCACAAGGCGATGTTCATCATTGCGCCGCTGTTGACGCTGGCGCCTGCATTCGCGGCGTGGTCGGTGGTGCCGTTCGATGCGCAGCTGGTGCTGTCCAACGCCAATGTCGGTTTGCTGTATTTGCTGGCGATGACCTCGCTGGGCGTGTACGGCATCATCCTCGCGGGCTGGGCATCCAACTCCAAATACGCGTTCCTGGGCGCGATGCGCTCGGCCGCGCAGGTGGTCAGCTACGAAATTGCGATGGGGTTTGCGCTGGTCGGCGTCATGATCGCCTCGGGCAGCGTCAACCTGAGCCAGATCGTGTTGGCGCAGGGTGGTAACTCGGGTTTCTTCGACTGGTTCCTGATTCCGCTGTTCCCGTTGTTCATCGTGTACTGGGTCTCCGGTGTTGCCGAAACCAACCGCGCGCCGTTCGACGTGGTGGAAGGCGAATCGGAAATCGTCGCCGGCCACATGGTGGAATACTCGGGCGGTGCGTTCGCGCTGTTCTTCCTGGCCGAATACGCCAACATGATCCTGGTCAGCTTTCTGATCTCGATCTTCTTCCTCGGTGGCTGGCTGAGCCCGATCCAGGGCTGGGTCACCGCAGATATCTCGCCGTGGATCGACTGGGTGTGGAAGGGCGGTTGGCCGTGGCTGCTGATGAAGGTGTTCTTCTTCGCCAGCGCTTACATCTGGTTCCGTGCCAGCTTCCCGCGCTACCGCTACGACCAGATCATGCGTCTGGGTTGGAAGGTGTTCATTCCGCTCACGATCGTGTGGATCGCAGTGACGGCGTTGATGGTGTTTTACGGCGTGATCCAGAAGGGCGTGTAACCGATGAACAAGATCACCCATTACTTCAAGAGCCTGCTGCTGCTCGAACTGCTCGCAGGCTTGTGGCTGACGTTTAAGTACACGTTCAAGCCCAAGTACACCGTGCTGTATCCGATGGAGAAGTTTCCGCAGTCGCCGCGTTTCCGTGGCCTGCATGCGCTGCGTCGCTATCCCAATGGCGAAGAACGTTGCATTGCCTGCAAGCTGTGCGAAGCGGTGTGCCCGGCGCTGGCGATCACCATCGACTCGGCCAAGCGCGAGGACGGCTCGCGCCGTACCACGCGTTACGACATCGACTTGTTCAAGTGCATCTTCTGCGGCTTCTGCGAAGAAAGCTGCCCGGTGGACTCGATCGTCGAGACGCACATCCTCGAGTACCACTTCGAGAAGCGTGGCGAGAATATTGTCAACAAGCCGCAGTTGCTGGCGATCGGAGACCGGCTAGAAGCCGAGATCGCCGAGCGTCGCGCTGCCGATGCCGCCTTCCGTTGAGGTCATGATGGACTGGGTCTCTATTGCTTTTTACGCCTTCTCCGCAGTCGCGGTGGTGTCCGCCGGTGCGGTGATCAGCGTGCGTAACCCGGTGTATGCCGTGTTGTGCCTGATCCTCACCTTCTTCTCGATGGCGTGTATCTGGTTGCTGGTCGGTGCCGAGTTCCTCGGCGTCACGCTGGTGCTGGTCTACGTCGGCGCAGTGATGGTGCTGTTCCTGTTCGTGGTGATGATGCTGGACATCGACACCAGTCGGCTGCGCGAGGGTTGGGTCAAATACATGCCGCTGGGCGTGATCGTTGCGGTGGCGATGCTGGCGCAGATGGTCACCTTGATCGGGGTCAAGGCGCGCACTGCCACGCCGTTCCCGGCCGACAACGCCGCAGCGCAAGCCGCCGACAGTTCTAACCTGACCTGGCTGGCCAAGAGCCTGTACACCGAGTTCCTGCTGCCGTTCGAATTTGCCGCCGTGATTCTGACTGTGGCCGTGGTGGCCGCAGTGATGCTGACCTTGCGTAAGCGCACCGGCATCAAGCTCCAGAACGCCAGCGAGCAATCCCGCGTGAAGGCGGGCGACCGTCTGCGCATCGTCAAGATGGCAGTCGAAAAGCCAGCACAGGTTGCGCCGCGCGTCGATGCGGCCGACGGACAGGAGGCGAAGTCTTGATTACCTTGGGCCACCTGCTTGGACTGGGCGCGGTGCTGTTCTGCATCTCCCTGGCCGGCATCTTCCTCAACCGCAAGAACGTCATCGTGTTGCTGATGTCGATCGAGTTGATGCTGCTGTCGGTCAACGTCAACTTCATTGCGTTTTCGCGCGAGCTGGGCGACCCCGCCGGTCAGTTGTTCGTGTTCTTCATCCTGACCGTTGCCGCCGCGGAGGCCGCTATCGGCCTTGCGATCCTGGTGACTCTGTTCCGCACGCGCCGCACGATCAATGTGGCCGAAGTCGATACGTTGAAGGGCTGACCTGTAGATGGAAATCACTCTCTCCAAGAGTCTGTTGATTGCGGTGGTGCTTGCACCGCTGATCGGCAGCATCATCGCCGGCCTGTTCGGTCGCCAGGTAGGGCGCAAGGGCGCGCAATACGTCACCATCTTCGGCGTGGCGGTCAGCTGCGTGCTGTCGTGCCTGACGCTGTATCAATTGGTGGAGCAGGGCGCCAGCCCGTTCAACCAGAACCTGTACACCTTCTTCGACGTCGGTAATTACTCCGCGCATGTCGGCTTCATGGTCGACCGCCTGACCGCGATGATGATGGTAGTGGTGACCTTCGTGTCGCTGCTGGTGCACATCTACACCATCGGCTACATGGAAGAAGATCCCGGCTACCAGCGCTTCTTCAGCTACATCTCGTTGTTCACCTTCTCCATGCTGACGCTGGTGATGAGCAACAACTTCCTGCAGCTGTTCTTCGGCTGGGAAGCGGTGGGTCTGGTGTCGTACCTGCTGATCGGCTTCTGGTTCAAGCGCCCGACTGCCGTGTTCGCCAACATGAAGGCGTTCCTGGTCAACCGCGTGGGCGACTTCGGTTTCATTCTCGGCATCGCCGGCGTGCTGTTGTGGTTCGGCTCGTTGGATTACTCCACCGTGTTTGCCAACGCGACCACCATGGCCAACGCCAAGGTGCAGTTGTTCGCGGGCCACGAATGGAGCGTGATGACGCTGATCTGCATCTGCCTGTTCATCGGCGCGATGGGCAAGTCGGCGCAGGTGCCGCTGCATGTGTGGCTGCCTGACTCGATGGAAGGCCCGACCCCGATCTCGGCACTGATCCATGCTGCGACCATGGTCACCGCCGGCATCTTCATGGTGGCGCGCATGTCGCCACTCTTCGAGTTGTCGGAAACCGCGCTCAACTTCATCCTGTTCATCGGTGCGACCACGGCCTTTTTCACCGGCCTGATCGGCATCGTGCAGAACGACATCAAGCGCGTGGTCGCGTACTCGACGCTGTCCCAGCTCGGTTACATGACTGTGGCGCTGGGCGTGTCGGCCTATTCGGCCGCCGTGTTCCACCTGATGACGCATGCCTTCTTCAAGGCGCTGCTGTTCCTGGCGGCGGGCTCGGTCATCATCGGCATGCACCACGAGCAGGACATGCGCAAGATGGGCGGCCTGCGCAAGTACATGAAGGTGACCTACTGGACCAGCGTGATCGGTACGCTGGCACTGGTCGGTACGCCGTTCTTCTCGGGTTTCTACTCGAAGGACACCATCATCGAAGCCGCTGCGCACCACGCGCACGAATCGCATAGCTGGATCGCGACTTACGGCTATTGGTCCGTGCTCGGCGGCGTGCTGGTTACCAGCTTCTACAGCTTTCGTTTGCTGTTCCTGACCTTCCACGGCAAGGAGCGTTTTCGCGATGCTCATGCGCACGACGCGCATGCACATCACGACAGCGCGCACACCGATGCCGAAGCGCAGGTGCATGCCCACGACAGCCACGCGCACGATGCACATGCGCATGGCAGCCATGGCCACGACGATCACGGTCATGGGCACCACGGTGTTCACGAGCCGCACGAGTCCAAGTGGGTGGTGACGTTGCCGCTGATCCTGCTGGCGATTCCGTCGGTGGCGATCGGTTTCTTCACCATCGGCCCGATGTTGTTCGGTACCGATTGGCAGGGCCACCACGCGGCGCACGCGCTCAAGGGGCAGGCCGTGTCGTTCTTCACCGGCATCGTCGACTTCTACGATCCGGCGCGCGATACCGTTGGTGCGCTGGCCGAAGAATTCCATGGCCCGGTCGCGTTCGCGTTGCACGGCATGATGGCGGCGCCGTTCTTCCTGACGGTCGCCGGTCTGTTGCTCGCCGCGCTGTTCTATCTGTGGAAGCCCGACCTCGCGACCAAGTCCCGCAAGGCGTTCGCGCCGATCGTGTGGTTGCTGGAAAACAAATACGGCTTCGACAAGCTGTGGATCAATGGCTTCGCCGGTGGCGGTGTTGTCCTTGGCAAGGCGTCACGCGCAATCGACACCCATGTGGTCGACGGCGTGGTCGTCAATGGTTCTGCCCGACTGATCGACCTGGCTGCAAATCTGCTGCGTCGCACGCAATCCGGTTTCCTCTATCACTACGCCTTCGCAATGATCATCGGTTTGATCGCCTTGTTGGCGGTACTGATGCATTTCTGGCGTTGACCTGTACGGAATAAGAAAACGTGTCGAACTGGCCTTTACTGTCTATCTTGATCTGGCTGCCGATTATCGGTGGCGCCCTGATCCTTGCGTTGCGCAACGCCGAGACTGCCCGCTGGGCGTCCTTGGCGGTGGCGGTGGCGACCTTTGTGCTGAGTCTGCCGCTGTTGGGCTACGACACCGCCAATGACGCGATGCAGTTCATCGAACTGCATGCCTGGATTCCGGCTTACAACATCGGCTACAACCTGGGCGTGGATGGCATCGCGGTCGCGTTGATCGTGCTCACCACATTGGTGACGGTGCTGGCGCTGATCGGCGCCTGGCGCTCGATCGACAAGCGCGTCAATCAGTACGTCGCCGCGTTCCTGATTCTGGAAGGCGTCACCGTCGGTATCTTCGCTGCCACCGACGCGATGCTGTTCTATGTCTTCTTCGAAGCCATGCTGATCCCGATGTTCCTGATCATCGGTGTCTGGGGTGGTCCGCGACGTATCTATGCGGCGATGAAGTTCTTCCTCTACACCTTCCTCGGCTCGGTGCTGATGCTGGTGGGTCTGGTGTACCTGTATCTGAAGGGCGGCAGTTTCCAACTCGCCGACCTGTACGCGCTGCAGCTGACCGCCAAGGAGCAGACCTGGATCTTCTTCGCGTTCTTGATCGCCTTCGCGGTCAAGGTGCCGATGTTCCCGGTGCACACCTGGCTTCCCGATGCGCACGTCGAAGCGCCGACCGCCGGTTCGGTGATCCTCGCTGCGATCGCCCTGAAGATCGGCGGCTACGGTTTCCTGCGGTTCAACCTGCCGATCGTGCCGGATGCCAGTCACGAGTTCGCCTGGTTGGTCATAGCGTTGTCGCTGATCGCGGTGGTCTACGTCGGTCTGGTGGCATTGGTGCAGGAAGACATGAAGAAGCTGGTGGCGTACTCGTCCATCGCGCACATGGGCTTCGTCACCCTGGGTACCTTCATTGCCTTCACGCTGGTGCGTGAGTACGGCAGCACCGACGCTGCACGTCTCGGCTTGCAAGGCGCGATGGTGCAGATGATTTCGCACGGCTTCGTGTCTGGCGCCATGTTCTCCTGCATCGGTGTGTTGTACGACCGCATGCACACGCGTCGCATCGCCGATTACGGCGGCGTGGTCAATGTGATGCCGTGGTTCGCCACCTTTGCGATGTTGTTCTTCATGGCCAATGCCGGTCTGCCGGGTACCAGCGGTTTCGTCGGTGAGTTCATGGTGATCCTGGCCAGCTTCCAGAAGCATCCGTTGGTTGCCTTCGCTGCCGCCACCACGCTGGTGATCACTGCCGCCTACACGCTGTGGCTCTACAAGCGCGTGTTCTTCGGCGAAGTGGCCAACGCGCATGTGGCCGAGCTGAAGGACATCAATGGCCGCGAGGCCTTCGTGCTGGGGGTGTTCGCTGCTGGCGTGCTGGCCCTGGGCCTGTATCCGAAGCCGCTGACCGATCTGATGGAACCATCGATCGCCAAGCTGGCTACCCAGATTGCCGCGACCAAGCTGTAACTGCTTGCCGTACGTACCGATTTTCAGGATTTGATGATGACCACGCCAACGCTCGCGCCGTTGACCACCGCTGACCTGGCTCCGCTTGTTCCGGAGCTGGTGCTGATCGGCGGCGCCTTCGCACTGCTGATGCTCGACCTGTTCATGAGCCAGCGGAACAAGGTCTGGACCCACTTGTTCTCTATCGCTGTTCTGGCCGTGGTGTTTGCGTTGTTGGCAACCGGCACAGGCGGGCAGGGCGACATTTTCAATGGCATGTTCGTGCGCGATACCGCTGCGGATGTCATGAAGACGGTGATCGTGCTCGTCAGCGGGTTGAGCCTGGTGTATGGCTGGACCTACCTGCGCGAGCGCAATCTCTATCAGGGCGAAATCCCGGTGTTGGTGTTGTTCGCCACCGCCGGCATGATGCTGCTGGCCTCGGCAGGCAGTCTGCTGATGGTCTATCTGGGACTGGAACTGCTGGCGCTGTGTTCGTACGCGCTGGTCGCATCCAATCGCGACAACGGCCTGGCCACCGAAGCGGCGATGAAGTATTTCGTGCTGGGTTCGTTGGCGTCGGGTCTGCTGCTGTACGGCATGTCGCTGGTCTATGGCGCTACCGGCACCTTGAGCCTGGCGGGCATCCATGACGCGATCGACGGCTCGGGTGAGCGCACACTGCTGCTGACCGGCACCATCTTCATGATCGCTGGCGTTGCATTCAAGCTGGGCGCCGCGCCGTTCCATATGTGGCTGCCCGACGTCTATCAGGGCGCACCGGCACCGATCGCGCTGTTTATCAGTTCGGCACCGAAGTTGGCTGCATTCGGCATGGCCTACCGCCTGCTGGAAGTGGGTATGGGTCCGTTGTCGCCGCAGTGGCATCTGCTGATTGGCGGGCTGTCGGCACTGTCGTTGGTCATCGGTAACCTGATGGCCATCGCGCAGAGCAATCTCAAGCGCATGCTTGCGTATTCGACGGTGTCGCACATCGGCTTCCTGCTGATGGGCGTGGCCGGTGGCGGCGAAGAAGGCTATGCGGCTGCGATGTTCTATGCGGTGAGCTACACCATCATGTCGACCGCTTCGTTCGGCGCGATCATCGCGTTGTCGCGCAACGGCTTTGAAGCGGAGAACATCGACGACTTCAAGGGGCTCAACGCGCGTAACCCGTGGATGGCTGGCCTGGTGCTGTGCATCATGGCTTCGCTGGCGGGCATTCCGCCGTTCCTCGGCTTCTGGACCAAGCTCGCCGTGCTGGGCGCGGCGGTGAAGGGCGACATGCTGTGGCTGGCGCTGGTAGGTGTGCTGTGCGCGGTGATTGGTGCGTACTACTACCTGCGTGTCATCAAGGTCATGTACTTCGACGAACCGGTTGGTGAGCCGTTGCCCGCCAACAACGATCGCGTCCTGGGCACAGTGCTGGGCGTCAACGCACTCGCATTGCTGGCGCTGGGTCTGGCCTGGAGCCCGATCATGGTGTGGTGCCAGCGCGCGTTTGCTGGTCTTGCGTAAGCGGGTAGACGCGCGCGACGCTGACGCAGCGGCGTTTGCTGCAGGTGTATGGCGCGGATCTGAAATAAAGTTGTGATTGGTGTTTCGTTTTTGTTGCATTGCGGTTATCATTTGCCGCGACGTTGGACACTCGCCAAAGTGTTCAACAGATGAAAAACTTAGGGCTTGCAATTGCCGCTCAAGTTCTTCATAATTCCGCTTCTGCTGCGGGGTGGAGCAGTCTGGCAGCTCGTCGGGCTCATAACCCGAAGGTCGCAGGTTCAAATCCTGCCCCCGCTACCAAGTTTGAATTGCTGCTTTAATGCGGTTTGCCTTAGGGCAGCAGTTCATGTTCTTGGATCGCAAAGACGCATGTTCCCGTCTTTGCGCCGACCCTGAGAGGTCGGGCTTTTTTCACGCAAGGGGCCCATCGGGCCCCTTGTTTTTTCCGGAACCGGAAAGTTTGCTGCCGGTTGCCGGGGTTCTACTGGCAATCATTTGATCAGGGCAGTCTGTGAGCGAAAAAGCGACCGAAATCGCGAATCTGCTGAGTCCAACGGTTGAGTCCCTGGGCTTGGAACTGCTGGGCGTGGAGTATCTCCCCGCGCCAGGTGGCGCCACGTTGCGCCTTTACATCGATGTGCCGCTGGCCGAACAGCCCGAGCGTGTGATCAACGTCGACGACTGCGAGCGCGTGAGCCGTGAAGTGTCGGCCCAGCTCGACGTCGAAGACCCGATCAGTGGCAACTACACCCTGGAAGTGTCATCGCCGGGTGTGGACCGTCCCTTGTTCACCCTCGAACAGTTCGCGCGCCATGCCGGCGAGTCCGCAAAGATCGTGTTGAAGCTTGCGCAGGATGGTCGGCGCCGTTTTCAGGGTCAGATCCTGCGTACCGAGTCTGAGTCCGAGGCCGTAGTGTTTTCGGTCGATGGCAAGGACGTCCAGATCGGCTTCGACAACATCGACAAGGCGCGCATCCTGCCGGATTGGGTTGCCTTGGGCCTGGCGCCGCAAAAACCGAATAAGCCCGGCCCGAAAAAACCCGGGCACGACAAGAAGAAACCATCCAACGAGTCGGCGGCTGGCAAGCCGCGCGCGGAGTGACTAAATGAGCAAGGAACTTTTGCTGGTAGTGGATGCGGTGGCCAACGAAAAGGGCGTGCCGCGCGAAGTGATCTTCGATGCGATCGAGGCCGCGTTGGCTTCCGCAGCGAAGAAGCGCTATCCCGACCAGGACGTGCTGGCACGCGTGACCATCGACCACAAGGACGGTAACTACGAAACCTACCGTCGTTGGGAAGTGGTCGCCGACGATGTGGTGATGGAATCGCCGGATCGCCAGGTGCGTCTGATGGATGCCATCGACGAAGCTGATGGCGTGGATGTGGGCGACTACATCGAAGAACAGATCGAAAACCCGGATTTCGGCCGCATCGCCGCGCAGGCTGCCAAGCAGGTGATCGTGCAGCGTGTGCGCGAAGCCGAGCGTCAGCAGGTTGTGGACGCATGGAAGGATCGCGTCGGCGAGTTGATCACCGGTGTGGTCAAGCGTGCCGAGCGCGGCAATATCTTTGTCGATCTGGGCGGCAATGCCGAAGCCTTCATTCCGAAGGACAAGGGCATTCCGCGCGACGTGCTGCGCCCGGGCGACCGCGTACGCGGCTACCTGGCCGAAGTGCGTTCCGAACCGCGTGGCCCGCAGCTGTTCATCAGCCGCGCTGCGCCGGAATTCATGATCGAGCTGTTCAAGCTCGAAGTGCCGGAAGTCGGTCAGGGTCTGGTCGAGATCAAGGCCTGCGCACGTGATCCTGGCGACCGCGCCAAGATTGCGGTGATTGCGCACGACACGCGTACCGATCCGATCGGTGCCTGTATCGGTATGCGCGGCTCGCGCGTGCAGGCAGTGTCCAACGAGCTCAATGGCGAGCGCGTGGACATCGTGTTGTGGAACGAGAACCCGGCCAACTTCGTGATCAACGCGATGGCGCCTGCTGAAGTGCAGTCGATCATCGTCGATGAAGACAAGCACTCGATGGACCTGGCCGTGGCGGAAGACCGCCTGGCGCAGGCGATCGGCAAGGGCGGCCAGAACGTGCGTCTGGCCAGCCGCCTGACCGGTTGGCAGCTCAACGTGATGACTGCCGACCAGGTGGCTGCAAAGTCCGAGGCTGAACAGGCATCGGCGCGCCAGCTGTTTATGGATCGCCTGGAGGTGGACGAAGAAATCTCCGCGATCCTGGTGTCCGAAGGCTTCAACACGGTCGAAGAAATCGCCTACGTGCCAGTCGGCGAACTGCTGGCGGTGGAAGGCTTCGACGAAGACATCGTCGAAGAACTGCGTGCCCGTGCCCGCGATGCGCTGCTCAACGCCGCGCTGGCCGAGGAAGAAGGCCTGGAAGGAACTCAGCCCACCGAGGACCTGCTGGCGCTTGAGGGGATGGACGAGGAAACGGCCTTTGCTCTGGCCGAGCACGGCGTGCGTACCAGCGAGGACTTGTCCGACCTGGCAGCGGACGAGATCGTCGACTTCGGAATCGAGGGCATGACCCAGGAGCGCGCCTCGGCGCTGATCCTGGCGGCCCGCGCCGAGGAGATCGCCCGTTTGGAGCGCGGCGAATGAGCCGGCAATGAACCGCGCCCTGACCCCATCAGGGCTTAGAATCAGCGTTTCCCTTGCTCTGGGCGAGGGGGCGCCAACCAGATCATAGGATCCGAATGTCGCAGCAAACCACCATCCGCAAGCTTGCCGAACTGGTCAACACGCCGGTCGATAAACTGCTGGTTCAACTGGCCGAGGCCGGAATGAAGTTCAGCGGTCCCGACCAGGTCGTGACCAGCACCGAGAAGATGAAACTGCTTGGCTTCCTGCGTCGCACGCACGGTAAGTCCGATGCACCTGCCGAAGCGGCAAGCGAAGCAGCCAAGAAGATCACGCTGAATCGGCGCAAGCTGCAGGAAGTCACGGTCAGCGCCGGTCGCACCAAGACCACGGTCAACGTGGAAGTGCGCCAGAAGCGGACGTACGTCAAATCCGAGAACGAAGTCGGCGGCCGTGCTGTGCCGATGACGCCGGACGAAGAGCGTGCCGACATCCTGGCCAAGCTCGCTGCATCGCGTCAGCGCAATCTCGACGAGCAGCAGGCTCTGGCCGAAAGCGACCGTGTGCGCGATGAAGCGATTCAGCGCAAGCGCGACGAAGAGCAGGCCGCAAAAGACCGTGTAGAAGCCGAGCGCAAGGCTGCCGAGGAAGCCGCTGCGGCTGCCAGTGCGCCGGCCCCGGTTGCCGCTGCGCCGGCGCCGTCTTCGGCGCCTGCTGCGCGTGCACCATCTTCGCCGTCTTCGGCACCGCGTCCGGCCCGTCCGGCTGGCGCGTCGCCCGCTTCGCGTCCGGCGACGCCGGCACGTCCGGATGATCGCAATAACGCAGCCAAGCACAAGACGCGCGGTTCGCACGTCATGGTGGCTGGCGTCGAAGACGATGATGCGACCAAGCGCTTTGCTGGTCAGCTGCATCTGTCGGCCGCCGATCGCGCGCGTCGTTCCAATGTGCGTGGCAAGCCGACCGGTCGTCCGGGTTCGTCGTCGTCGCGTCGCGGCAATGATGGCGGTCGTGGTAGCAACCAGAGCAACAGCGGCCCGCACGGGTTCGAGCGTCCGACTGCACCGGTGGTGCGTGAAGTGGCGATCGGCGAGACCATCACCGTGGCCGATCTGGCGCAGAAACTCGCGCTCAAGGGCGGCGACGTGGTCAAGGCGCTGTTCAAGATGGGCGTCATGGCGACCATTACCCAGAGCATCGATCACGACACCGCTGCACTGGTGACCGAAGAACTCGGCCACAAGGCAGTGCGTGCGGACAATGCCGACTTCGAAGATGCGCTGCTGGCGCATTCCGAAGACGCGCAGGGCGAGACCACCTCGCGTCCGCCGGTCGTGACCATCATGGGTCACGTCGATCACGGCAAGACCTCGCTGCTGGACTACATCCGTCGCACCAAGATCGCTTCCGGCGAAGCTGGTGGCATCACTCAGCATATCGGTGCGTACCACGTCGAAACCGGCCGTGGCGTCATCAGCTTCCTGGATACGCCCGGCCATGCCGCGTTTACCTCGATGCGTGCGCGCGGCGCCAAGATCACCGACATCGTGGTGCTGGTGGTTGCGGCTGACGACGGCGTCATGCCGCAGACCAAGGAAGCGGTGGCGCATGCCAGGGCGGCAGGCGTGCCGTTGATCGTGGCGGTCAACAAGATCGACAAGGCCGGCGCGGATCCGCTGCGGGTCAAGAACGAATTGCTGGCCGAAAACGTGGTTGCCGAAGATTTCGGCGGCGATACCCAGTTCATCGAAGTGTCGGCCAAGGTCGGTACCGGTGTGGATACGCTGCTGGATGCGATTTCGCTGCAGGCCGAAGTGCTGGAACTCAAGGCAGTGGCCGATGGCCGCGCCAGCGGTACCGTGATCGAATCCTCGCTGGACAAGGGCCGTGGCCCGGTCGCAACGGTGCTGGTGCAGCAGGGCGCGCTGAAGCGTGGCGACTACCTGGTGTGCGGCATTCAGTACGGCCGCGTGCGTGCGCTGTTCGACGAAACCGGCCATCAGCCAGCCTCGGCGGGCCCGTCGATTCCGGTGCAGGTGCTCGGCCTGTCCGGCGTGCCGGAAGCTGGCGATGACTTCGTGGTCGTCGACGACGAGCGTCTGGCCAAGGACGTGGCACAGCAGCGCGAAACCAAGCGCCGCGAATCGCGCCTGGTCGCCTCGGCAACCAACCGCATGGAAGACATCCTGGCCCAGATGGGCAAGGGCGAAGGCCAGCAGGTGTTGAACCTGGTGATCAAGGCCGACGTGCAGGGTTCGGTGGAAGCGCTTAAGCAGTCGCTGGTGGCGTTGTCCAACGACGACATCCGCATCAACGTGATCCATTCCGGTGTGGGCGGCATCACCGAGTCGGATGCGAATTCGGCAGCGGCGTCCAAGGCCACGATGATCGGCTTCAACGTGCGTGCGGATGCATCGGCGCGCAAGATCGTCGAGTCCAACGGTATCGATCTGCGTTACTTCTCGATCATCTATGACGTGATCGATCAGGTGAAGCAGGTGGCGTCCGGGCTGCTCGGCGTGGAAATCCGCGAAGAGATCATCGGTATTGCGCAGGTCCGCGACGTGTTCCGCAGCTCGAAGTTCGGTGCGGTTGCAGGCTGCATGATCATCGAAGGCGTGGTGAAGCGCAGCAAGCCGATCCGCGTGCTCCGCGACAGCGTCGTGGTGTTCGAGGGCGAGCTGGAATCGCTGCGTCGCTTCAAGGAAAACGTCGACGAAGTGCGCAACGGTACCGAGTGCGGTATCGGCGTGAAGGCTTACAACGACGTCAAGCCCGGCGATCAGATCGAGTGCTTCGAGCGTATCGAGGTTGCCCGCACGCTGTAATGGCTGCCGGGGCCTGCGGTCCCGGTCTTCCACACAGACGATGGTGTACGCAAGTTCTGCAAGGCGAGGGCGGCATGGCCGCCCGCGTTCGTTTTTGGCTTCGGTGCCATCTGGCCCTCCGAATCAACCAGGTCCACGACCATGCCAACCAAATCATTCCATCGCACCGATCGCGTTTCTGCGCAGGTGCGTCGCGACCTCGGCACGATCGTGCACGCGGCCGTGCGCGACCACGGCTTGCCGTCGGTCAGCGTTTCCGATGTCGAAATCAGCCGCGATCTGGCGCACGCCAAGGTGTTCGTCACCGCGTTGCAGCAGGAGCGTTCGGCTGAAGCGGTCAAGGGACTCAAGGAAATTGCCGGGCAGCTGCGCACGCAGCTGGCGCGCGCGATGAAGCTGCGTCACGTGCCCGAGCTGCACTTTCACTACGACGACTCGGTCGATCGTGGCGAGCGTATCGATAACCTGCTGCGTGACCTGGACGATGTCGGTCCGCAGGCCACGTCCAGCGATGAAGACGCTGATCAGCGCTAAGCGCTGTGTCGGCGGGGCAAGATTGCCGCGCCCCCTGGATTCCTGCGGACGCGCACAGCGCCCGATTCGAGCACCGATCTTTTGAAACCCCGCATCGTCTATCGCCCGCTGCACGGCATCCTGTTGCTGGATAAACCGGCCGGGCTCAGTTCCAACAACGCACTGCAGGCCGCGCGCCGTCTGTTGCGAGCCGAGAAAGGCGGCCACACCGGCAGTCTGGATCCGCTAGCCACCGGCTTGCTGCCGTTGTGCCTGGGCGAGGCGACCAAGATCGCCGGCTTGCTGCTCGGCTCGGCCAAGGCGTACGACGCCGAGGTGGTGCTGGGCGTCACCACCGATACCGACGATGCCGACGGTGAACCGCTGCGCGAGCGTGCGGTGCCTGCGCTGACCGAAGACGCGTTACGCGCAGCTTTGGCGCCGTTGATTGGCCGCATCCAGCAGCAGGCCCCGATCTATTCCGCGCTGAAGCAGGGCGGCGAGCCGCTGTATGCCAAGGCACGCCGGGGCGACGTGATCGAGGCGCCGGTGCGCGAGGTCGAGGTGCATGCGATCGAACTGATCAGTTACCACGCGCCGCGTCTGCAGTTGCGCGTGACCTGTGGCTCCGGCACTTACATCCGCAGCCTGGCCCGCGATCTGGGCGAAGCGCTCGGTTGCGGGGCGCATATCGCCTCGTTGCGCCGGCTCTGGGTAGAACCGTTCCGGTCGCCACAGATGATGACCCTGGAGGCGTTGAGCGCGGCATTGGAATCAGGCACGCGGGCCGAAGATCTGCTGCTGCCGATCCAGGCTGGGCTAGCCGATTTTGCGCAGATAACCCTCGACCAGGCCCATGCGACCCGCTTCCGGATGGGGCAGCGGCTGCGCGATCCTGCATTTCCGACCGGCCAGGTCGCGGTATTCGATCCCGATGGAAGCCCGTCAGGCCTTGGCCTTGTTGACGCTGACGGCAGGCTGTCGCCGCAGCGCCTGTTCAATGGACTGAACGGAAGTCCGAGTTGTTAAGGTTTAGTCAACTTGTTCCCGGCGCCGTGCAACGGTACAATTTCGCGGCCCCGATCGGGGCACCTCAGCGCCAAGCGCGCTTATCCCTAGCAAACGGCGAGTCCGACGGTGCGTCATGCACGTTTCTGTCGACCACGCATCTATCGAGAAAACATCATGTCTGTTGACACCCAGAAAGTTATTGAAGACAACAAGCGCAGCGCCCAGGACACCGGTTCGCCGGAAGTGCAGGTCGCTCTGCTGACCGCACGCATCGAGCTGCTGAGCGGTCACTTCAAGACCCACAAGAAGGATCACCACAGCCGTCGCGGTCTGCTGCAGATGGTCAACCGTCGCCGCAGCCTGCTCGACTACCTGAAGAAGAAGGACAACGAGCGTTATAAGTCGTTGATCGAGAAGCTCGGCCTGCGCCGCTAATCGAGTCCTACCACCGCGGTGCAGCGATGCGCCGCGGTTTTGTTTTGGTCGTTCGCAAACGCGTCATCGCACCATCAAGTTTATGGGCCGGAGCCTCCCGGCCGCCCGTTCTCGGCATGGGTCGACGACGGTCCAACGAAGACAGTTACACCTAAGGAAAAAACCTCCGTGGCAAAAATCACCAAAACCTTCCAGTACGGCAAGCACACCGTCACCCTGGAGACGGGCGAAGTCGCTCGCCAGGCGAGCGGTGCCGTCATCGTCAAGATGGACGACACCGTACTGCTGGTCACCGCCGTCGCCGCAAAAACCGCGCGCGAAGGGCAGGACTTCTTCCCCCTGACGGTCGATTATCAGGAGAAGTTCTATGCCGGCGGCCGCATCCCGGGCGGCTTCTTCAAGCGCGAAGGACGTGCGACCGAGAAGGAAACGTTGATCTCGCGCCTGATCGACCGTCCGATCCGTCCGCTGTTCCCGGAGGACTACAAGAACGAAGTACAGATCATCGCGACCGTGATGTCGATGAACCCGGACATCGACGGCGACATCGCCGCGCTGATCGGCGCATCGGCTGCACTGTCGCTGGCCGGTACCCCCTTCAACGGCCCGATCGGCGCCGCCAAGGTGGGCTACAAGAACGGTGAGTACATCCTCAACCCGACCATCGCCGAGCTGAAGGATTCGCAGCTGGAGCTGGTGGTTGCCGGTACCGCCAATGCGGTGCTGATGGTCGAGTCGGAAGCCGAGCTGCTGTCCGAAGAAGTGATGCTGGGCGCAGTGACCTTCGGTCATCGCGAACTGCAGAAAGTCATCAACGCGATCAACGAGCTGACCGTCGAAGCCGGCACCAAGCCCAGCACCTGGGTTGCGCCTGCCAAGAACACCGCGCTGATCAACGCGCTGAAGGAAGCCGTCGGCACGCAGCTGGCGAGCGCCTTCCAGGTGCGCGACAAGCTGCAGCGTCGCGACGCCATCTCGGCGATCAAGAAGGACGTGCTGGAGTCGTTGGCCGGCCGCGTCGCCTCCGAGGGCTGGAACACCGCTGAGCTGTCGAAGGAATTCGGCGAGCTGGAATACCACACCATGCGCGACTCGGTGCTCGACACCAAGGTGCGTATCGATGGTCGTGCGCTGGATACCGTGCGTCCGATCGCTGTGCAGGCTGGCGTGTTGCCGCGTACCCACGGCTCGGCGCTGTTCACCCGCGGCGAGACGCAGGCGATCGTGGTCACCACGCTGGGCACTGCACGCGATGGCCAGGTGATCGACGCGGTCAGCGGCGAGTACAAGGAAAACTTCCTGTTCCATTACAACTTCCCTCCGTATTCGGTGGGCGAGTGCGGTCGTTTCGGTGCGCCGAAGCGTCGCGAAATCGGTCACGGCCGTCTGGCCAAGCGCGGCGTGCTCGCCGTGATGCCGAGCCTGGAAGAATTCCCGTACACCATCCGCGTGGTCTCGGAAATCACCGAGTCCAATGGTTCCTCATCGATGGCATCGGTCTGCGGCAGCTCGCTGGCGCTGATGGACGCCGGTGTGCCGATCAAGGCGCCGGTCGCAGGTATCGCCATGGGCCTGGTCAAGGAAAACGACCGCTTCGTGGTGCTGTCGGACATCCTGGGTGACGAAGATCACCTGGGCGACATGGACTTCAAGGTGGCCGGTACTGCCGAAGGTGTGTCCGCGCTGCAGATGGACATCAAGATCGAAGGCATCACCGAAGAAATCATGAAGCAGGCATTGCAGCAGGCCAAGGCTGGCCGTCTGCACATCCTCGGCGAGATGGCGCATGCACTGACCACCCCGCGTCTGGAACTGAGCGACTACGCGCCGCGTCTGCTGACCATCAAGATCCACCCGGACAAGATCCGCGAAGTGATCGGCAAGGGTGGTTCGACCATCCAGGCGATCACCAAGGAAACCGGTACGCAGATCGACATCCAGGACGATGGCACGATCATCATTGCCTCGGTCAACGCCATCGCCGCGCAAGCTGCGAAGTCGCGCATCGAGCAGATCACCTCGGACGTGGAGCCGGGCCGCATCTACGAAGGCAAGGTCGCCAAGATCATGGACTTCGGTGCGTTCGTCACCATCCTGCCGGGCAAGGACGGCCTGGTGCACGTCTCGCAGATTTCCAGCGAGCGCGTGGAGAAGGTCGGCGACAAGCTGAAGGAAGGCGATCTGGTCCGCGTCAAGGTGCTGGAAGTGGACAAGCAGGGCCGTATCCGTCTGTCGATCAAGGCAGTGGAAGAAGGCGAGGGCGTTCCGCCGTCGGCCGAGTAATCGCCGCTGGTTGATGCGTCACGAAAAGCGGGCTTCGGCCCGCTTTTTCGTTGTCGGTTCGGAATAGCCCATGCCGTGTTCCTTCTCCTAACGGGAGAAAGTGCCCCGAAGGGGCGGATGAGGGTGCGTGCGAAGCCCGGTGTAGTTGAGACAGCACCATGGCTTCGCTTCGTACTCTCACGCCAACCTCTCTCCCACAGGGAGAGGGGCTAGAGCGTGGTGCCATGCGTCTGATACTTCTCCCCTCGGGAGAAGGTGCCCCGAAGGGGCGGATGAGGGTACGTGCGCAGCCCGGTGCAGTTGAGGCAGCACTAGGGCTTCGCCCCGTACCCTCACCTCAACCTCTCTCCCGCAAGGAGAAGGGCTAGAGCGTGGCGCCACGTGTCTGTTCCTTCTCCCCTCGCGAGAAGGTGCCCCGAAGGGGCGGATGAGGGTACGTGCGCAGTCTGGTGTAGTTGAGGTAGCGCCATGGCTTCGCCTCGTACCCTCACGCCAACCTCTCTCCCGCAGGGAGAGGGGCTAGAGCGTGGCGCCATGCGTCCGATACTTCTCCCCTCGGGAGAAGGTGCCCCGAAGGGGCGGATGAGGGTACGTGCGCAGCCAGGTGCAGTTGAGGCAGCACTAGGGCTTCGCCCCCACATCCTCACCTCAACCAGCCTGCCGGGAGAGGGGCTTTAAATCTTTCCTCACCCAGGCTGCTGCGTCGGCGCCGGCTGCGTTTCCGGGCGCGGCGGCACCACGCGTGGGAAACCTGGAGGCATCGTCTGCTCGGCAGGCGGTGCGGTGGGCGCAGGCAGTGGCTCGGTTGGTGGTGGCGCCAGCATTGCCGCGTCAGGACGCAGCTTCAGTAGCGCCGCCCAGTCGCGTCGGTTGAAGTCGCACAATTCTTCGTGTGCCGGCGTGCATTCGCTGGCGACGCCAAGGCTGTCTTCATTCTGATCTTGCGCGCTGTCGGACTGCGGCGTCGGCAATACCACGCGGCCGGCGCGGTCCAGCGGCATCTTGCGCATCATGACGGTGTTGAACACGTTGCCGCCAATCAGATACAGCGTGCGATCGCCACCTACATTGGCGGCCACCACCACATCGCAATGCGATTGCCATGGCATCGGTGCGCTACCGCCCAACGCGGCCTTCAAACCCGCGTAGCCTAGTGCAACGTTGCGCCCACGCAGCAGGCATAGCAGATCGCCGGGTGCGGGTTTTTCCACCGCAGGGTCGGTGAACTGGTACGGGCCGGTGGCGCCGTCGTTGTACGCGCTGCGGATGTAATCCAGATGGCGTGCGGAGCGATGAAATCCGCTCAGTCTCGCTTGCGTCATCACCCATGAAATGAAAGCGGCCGACCACGGGTTGTCGATCAGGAACGCGCGACAGTCGCTGGCGGTGTAGCGGGTGCCGTCCAATGCGGCGCAGCTCGATGCGCCGGGACGTCCGCCCATCGAGGCAAGCGTGCCGCTATCGCGCCAATAGCCTGCGACGCGTTGCCAGGCCACGACGCCATGGTCGGCGAGATAGCCGGATTCGGCCTCGGTCACGCCCAGGCTGGCAAGCCGGCCTTTGGTGTCGATAAACGGGTGCTGCCATAGACGATGCTCATTGCAGGCCGTGCGCACGATGGCGATGGCTGCAGGGCTGGTGCCGAAGCGCGGTGGCATATCGCACACTTCCGCAGCCGCAGCGCTGCCACCCAATCCTGCAAGCAGCAGGCACATCCACGGCCAGGGTCTTACGGTCATCGAACATCCTGCACGAAATCAATCACAGCAGGCTGACAGAGCAGCCTGCGCGCACGCGTGAAATCAGCGCGGGGCCGGGCCGAGTTTGAGCGACAGATCCACCGCCTGCACATGCTTGGTGAGCCCGCCGATGGAAATGCAATCCACGCCGTCCTGCGCAATTGCGCGGATGCCGGCCAGGTCGACGCTGCCGGAGACTTCCAGCGGGATACGCTGATCCACCGGCAACGCGGCGACGATACGCACGGCATCGCGACGCATCACCGGATCAAAGTCGTCGATGAGGATGCGCGTGCAGCCCACCTGCAGTGCCTCGCGCAGCTGCGCCAGCGTTTCCACCTCGACCACCAGCGGTAGCTGCGGTTGCTGGGCACGTGCGGCCTGCACGGCTGCGCTCAACGAGCCGGCGGCGCGGATGTGATTTTCCTTGAGCATCACCGTGTCGAACAGGCCGATGCGGTGATTGTCGCCGCCGCCGCAGCGCACTGCGTATTTCTGCGCCATGCGCAGGCCCGGCAGCGTCTTGCGCGTGTCCAGGATGCGGGCGCCGGTGCCGGCGACTGCGGCCACATACGCCGCGGTGGTGGTAGCCGTGGCCGAAAGCGTCTGCAGAAAGTTGAGCGAGGTACGTTCGGCACTAACCAGGCTGCGGCTGCGACCTTGCAGGGTGGCCAGCACCGTGCCAGCGCTGACGTGCTGGCCTTCGTGCACGTGCCAGTCGATGCGTACCTGCGGGTCGAGCGCGCGATGCGTGGCATCGAACCAGGGCCGGCCGGCAATCACCGCATCCTGCTTGCACAACAGATACGCACTGTCGGCTTGATCGGGAAGCAATGCCGCAGTTACATCGCCAGTACCGATGTCTTCGGCCAGCGCGCGCGCCACATCGGCGTCGACCAACGCGGCGGGCGGCGCCTCCGGCACGGTGCGCACGGACGAATTCACTTGTCGGGAAAGTCGGTGATCTGGGCGGTGCCGATGGCTTCTTCGGCCAGCAGTACCGGAATGCCGTCGTCGACGCGGAAGATCTGCTTGCGGTCGCGGGTGATCAAGGCCTCGCGCAGCGGCTGGCTTTGCGCGGTACCGTCGGCGCGCTGCAGGTTTCCGGCGGCGATGGCGGTGTTGAGTGCTTCCAGGCCTTTGCCGTCCAGTAGCGAGAGTGGCTGGCGGGTGTCGGGCGAGCACAGCAGGTCGAGCAGTTTGCGATCCATCGAAGTCTTGTCTTGCGTGGAGATTGGCTAGAATACGTCTTTACCGCAGGGCAGGGCCATGACCTCCAACCACTCCGCGCCGCTGGTCGGCATCGTGATGGGCTCCCGTTCGGATTGGGAGACCATGCAACACGCAGCTCAGAAGCTCGATGCGCTGGGCGTGCCGTACGAAGTCAAGGTGGTGTCGGCGCACCGCACGCCCGATGTGCTGTTCACCTACGCCGAGCAGGCGGGCGAGCGTGGGTTGCGCGCGATCATTGCCGGTGCCGGCGGTGCGGCGCACCTGCCGGGCATGCTGGCGGCCAAGACGGCGGTGCCGGTGCTGGGCGTGCCAGTGCAGTCCAAGGCGCTCAACGGCATGGATTCACTGCTGTCGATCGTGCAGATGCCGGCGGGCATCCCGGTGGCCACGTTTGCGATCGGCAATGCCGGCGCTGCCAATGCGGCATTGTTCGCGGCTGCGATGCTGGCGCCGGAGCAGCCACTGATTGGTGAGGCACTGGCGCAGTTCCGTGCCAAGCAGACCGATGATGTGATGACCAGCGACGACCCGCGCCAATGACCACCGTCGGCATTCTGGGAGGCGGCCAGTTGGCACGCATGCTGGTGCTGGCCGGCGCGCCGCTTGGGCTGCGGTTTGCAGTGTTCGACCCGGCAGCCGATGCCTGCGCAGGGCAGGTGGCGCCGCTGCAGGTGGGCGCGTTCGACGATGCTGCCGCGCTCGCTGCGTTCGCCGCGCAGGTGGATGTGACCACCTTTGATTTCGAGAACGTGCCCGCGGCCAGCGCGCAGCAACTTGCCGCGCAGGTGCCGGTGTTTCCGCGCCCGGATGCCTTGGCGGTGGCGCAGGACCGGCTGAGCGAAAAAACCTTGTTCCGCGAACTCGGTATTCCGGTGCCGGAGTTTGCTGCCATCGACGACCGCGCCGGGCTTGATGCTGCATTGGCGCGTATCGGTGCGCCGTGCGTCCTCAAGACGCGCCGCTTCGGTTACGACGGCAAGGGCCAGTTCCGCATCAAGACGCTTGCCGATGCCGATGCCGATGCGGCATGGGCTGCGCTGGGTGCACAGGCAGCCAAGGTCGGGCTGATTCTTGAAGCGTTCGTGCCATTTCAACGCGAAGTCAGCGTGGTGGCGGTGCGGGGCCGCGATGGTGAATTCCGTGCATGGCCTTTGACCGAAAACTGGCATGTCGATGGCGTGCTGGCAGCCAGTCTTGCGCCCGCCAGCGTGGACGCGACATTGCAGGCGACAGCGGACGCGCATGCACGCGCGATTGCCGACAGGCTGGACTACGTGGGCGTGTTCGCACTGGAATTGTTCGTGCGGGACGGCGAACTGCTCGCCAACGAAATCGCCCCGCGCGTGCACAATTCCGGCCACTGGACCATCGAAGGCGCAGAAACCTCGCAGTTCGAAAATCACCTGCGCGCTGTGCTCGGGTTGCCGTTGGGCAGCACCGCGATGCGCGGCCATGCCTGCATGCTCAACTGGTTGGGTGCGATGCCGGACGCCGCAGCATTTCTGGCAGTTCCCGGCGGGCATTGGCACGACTACGGCAAACAGTCGCGCGATGGTCGCAAGGTGGGCCACGCAACGCTGCGTGCCGATACGCCGCAGATGCTGGTACAGGCGCTGGTCGAGGCCGGCATGGCACTGCAGCGCAACGCGCACGTTGAACCGGTGATTGCGCGCCTGCGCGAAGGCTGAGTGTCAATCCCGAGAGGTCGCGATGCAGCAGTGCGGTATCGCGAGGGTTGTGGTGCCGACTGCGTGCGCTTCGATTGAGCGCGCGCAGTCGGGTGCATCTGCGAGCGATCCGTTGCTAACGAGACGCGCCTGCTAGTTCAAGCGGCTGGCGACAAAATCCCAGTTGATCAGCTTCCAGAATGCCTCCAGGTACTGCGCACGGTCTTGCTGGTAATCCAGGTAGTACGCATGTTCCCAGAGGTCGCACGCCAATAACGGCGTGTCCGGCCCGGTCAGCGGGGTGGATGCATTGGGCGTGGCGACAACGGCCAATGTGCCGTCCGGACGCTGCACCAGCCATACCCAGCCCGAGCCGAAGCTACTCAAGGCGACCCGATTGAATTCCTGCTTGAAGTGCACGAAATCGCCGAAGGATGTGCCGATGCTGTCGGCGAGCTTGCCAAGCGGCTCGCCGCCGCCGCGTGGCCGCAGGCATTGCCAATAGAAATTGTGGTTCCACACCTGCGCGGCCAGATGAAACAGCGTGCCCTGCGCCTGCGCGATGATCTCTTCCAGCGTCAGCTCGGCAAACTCGCTGCCTTCGATGCGCGTATTGAGCCGTTCGACCTCGCCGCGATGACAGACGCCGTGGTGCGCCTCCAGGGTCGCGGACGAGAGATGCGGCTCCAGAGCGGCGCGGGAGTAGGGCAGTGCAACGTGTTCGATCGGCATGATGGCAATGGCAGCGAAGGGAGTGCGGCGACAGGTCGCGCTGAAGGCTTACAATGCGCGCCTTTGCGGAAGTCTATCCGACCCGGCGGTCGGGCCTGCCGCTCCCAGTCAGGAGAGTCCAATGCCGGTGATGGAACGGATCCAGGCCGAAGTCGAACAACACCCGATCGTGTTGTTCATGAAAGGCACCCCGCAGTTTCCGATGTGCGGGTTTTCCAGTCGCGCAGTGCAGGCGTTGATCGCCGCTGGCGCAGACCAGGTGCGCACGGTCAACGTGCTGGAAGAACCCGAAGTGCGCGCCAATCTGCCGCGCTATTCCAACTGGCCGACCTTCCCGCAGTTGTTCATTCATGGCGAGTTGATCGGCGGGTGCGACATCACGCTGGAACTGTTTGAAGCCGGCGAGCTCAAGCGCATCGTCACCGAAGCGTACCAGCCGTGACTGCAGTGCAGGGCCAGCCTCTATCGCCATCACTGACCGGGCGGGTCGTGCTGATCACCGGCGCGGCCGGCGGGCTGGGCACCGCTGCCGCACAGGCATGCGCATCCGCAGGGGCGACCGTGGTGCTGCTGGGGCGCAAGCTGCGCCCGCTGGAGCGCGTCTACGATGTCGTCGCCACGCTAGGGCCGGAGCCGTTGCTGTACCCGCTCGACCTGGCCGGGGCGACCCCGGAGGATTACGCAGCGCTGGCGGAACGGCTGCAGTCCGAATTGGGCGGCGTCCACGGCCTGCTGCATTGCGCGGCCGAGTTCGGTGGGCTGACGCCCGCCGAACTTGCGGCACCTGCGGACTTCGCACGCAGCATCCACGTCAACCTCACCGCACGCGCTTGGCTGACCCAGGCCTGCCTGCCGCTTTTGCGGGAGCAGGACGACGCGGCCGTGGTCTTCGTCGTCGACGATGCCGTACGCGTCGGGCAGGCGTACTGGGGCGCATACGGCGCCGCCCAGCACGCACAGCTCGGCGTGATCGCCAGCCTGCATCATGAAACTGCAGCCGGTCCGGTGCGTGTCCATGGCTTGCAACCTGGTCCCATGCGTACTGCGTTGCGCGCGCGCGCCTTTACCCATCAGGAAGACAGCGAGGCGGCCGATCCTGCCCGTTACGCGTCCGCCTGCGTCACCCTGTTGTCCATGGCAGGTGCCCCGCACCGCGGTGCGATCTGGAGCCCTTCCACATGACCATTCTGTCGGCAGCGTTGCTGCTGTTCCTGATCCTGGACCCGCTGGGCAACATCCCGGTCTTTCTCAGCGTGCTCAAACCGTTGCCGCCGAAGCGTCAGCGCTTCGTGCTCGCACGCGAGCTGCTGATCGCGCTGTGTGTGCTGATGGCGTTCTTGTGGGGCGGCAAATACGCGCTGGAACTGATGCATCTACGTCAGGAATCGGTAGCGATCGCCGGCGGCATCGTGCTGTTTTTGATCGGCATCCGCATGATCTTCCCGCGCCCGGAAGGCCTGATGGGCGAGATCCCTGATGGCGAGCCCTTCATTGTGCCGTTGGCCATCCCGCTGGTGGCCGGCCCGTCCGGTATGGCCGCGGTGATGCTGATGGGCAGCAACGAACCCACGCGTCTTTGGGACTGGAGCCTGGCGCTGATGATCGCCTGGATCGGCGCTTCCACGATCCTGGCATCGGCACCATTGCTGTACAAATTGCTCGGCCACCGTGCACTGACCGCAATCGAGCGGCTGATGGGCATGCTGCTGGTCGCGATTTCGGTGCAGATGTTCCTGGACGGGTTGGGGACGTACTTCAAGCTGCCGGTTTCGATTTGAAATTTCTATATTGTTATATCCATGTTTACCAGCTCAGCCAGCCTTTAGTACCTAGCGTGCATCTGAAGGATGCTGTTGAGTTGCCTTCAATGCGTGCACCTATTGCGTTAGCTGCCAGGCTTGTCTATGGCAAGTTTAGGAAGGCAACGTAGGAATGAGTTGCGTTATGCTCTAAAGTTAATTTGAAGTATTAGCTTAGTTAAATATGTCGCTAATGAAATAATGTTGTTCTGTAGATTGACTTCGCTCGCAGCTTCTCTTATGGTTGTGTCCAACCATGGACTGTGAACGATATGGAATTCGTCTGTCTCCCTGAAATATTTCGGCCTTCGCGGGCCGCGATCAAGGCTTTTGAAGTCTCAGAAGGTTCAATATTTACGGTGCCGAGTTCAGATGACGTGGATCGCGCGCTGAACTTTGTTGCAGCAAGCGTGGTAAGCCGCATCCCAGAATCCTTGCGTATGTCTAGGGCGGCGAATAGCTCTGCTGACCTTCTTGAAAAATTGGTTCGCGAAATTGGTAAGCTGTCCACAAAAGAGATTCTTTCTACGCACTGTCTTATAATTGGTACGGCGCGCGCTCGATTTAGAAAGTCTTCGGTCGTTGTCGGCATGGCAATCAATCAGCCGATGAGTTTTATGGCTGCTGAGTATGACGTCAAACCGGATATTGAATGGCTAATGCATGCCTGCGACAGCATGGAGAACGATTTCTCCATGTTTGCTTTTTTTCTGTTCTTTTTTTTGCACGTACATCCCTTTTGCGACGGTAATGGACGAATGTCTCGGGTGAGCCTTCTAAGTCTATCGCGCAGAAGGGGGATGGAAACTGAGAAAAGGGCAGTGTTGGTCCTGGCTTACATAGAACGGTACAAGGTTGAATTTATAAAGGCTATGTATATGGCTCGTATCAATTCGCCTGGACATTTAATTTCATTTATAGAGCAGGCGCTGATAATAGGTTTCGATGGTGGCGCCGCTTCGGCTTTGGCGCCTCATGACCAGGGCGATTAGATAGCTGCCTAGCATCGGCAGTTCATCTGTGCGCAACGTTAAAATGCAATTACCGCTAAGTAAGGAGGCTTTATGCATCAAGTGCATTTGAAAATGGCAATTGGGGTAGTTCTATTGCTCGGAGGAATTGCTTTATCTGATGACGCAAAGGCGTCCTGTGGACCTTGGGAGACATACTCTTGCGAGCCGCCAAAGGTTGAGGACCCGAATTTCCCCTGTAATTGTGATCCGGGCGAGCCCTCTCCATACCGTTATAACTATATGCCTCGGCAAGCGGGAAATCCAGTACCTGCAGTTTGCTCATCACCTCGTGAAGTCAGACTTGAAAACGCTAGGTGGCAGGCTAGGCAATACTTTAATCAACCTTATGAAGGACAGTTGTATCTTTGGCTCTTTGGTTTGGATGGAATTCAAGTAATATACGATGACGGATCTTCGCAGACCTACTCGGGCAATTGGACAAATCCTCCGTTGTGGCCATCAGTTGATGGGAGTGCCACAGATCTTGAATTGTTGGGGGGGAATTGGACCCCGAATAGTTACTTTAAGCCAGATGAGTGTGAGATACCTAGTAGTCCGCCGGCATAGCAAGTAAATGCCTCACATTGAGGCGTTAGGTATTCACCTATCGCCTCTTAGGATTTCCAATATCTCAGGACGTAAAGTGAGCGTAATTTATAAGCGAGTTTCCATAATTTTGGCAGTGTTGATCGCTTTGGTAGCGTTTTATTTTTTCTTTAGCAGGGTTGCAGTCGAAAATAAGCCTTCAACAGCAGCTTTGCAGTTCGTCGAGCAAGACCCTATAGGACATGTGGCAGCTAAGAATGTTGCTAGTGTACAGAATGGGGGAGGGGGAGGATCAATTGCCTCACTCCCATATCGTGCTTCGGTTATGCTGCGCTCCGCGGAAGAAGGGAATGAAGAGGCGGCCTGCAAGATTGCTGAACTTCTGACGAAATGCCGAAATGTGAGGGAAGCTGGTGATAGCGATATCCCTTCCATGCAAGGAAAGGGTTTTGTCGCATCCGGCGCCTCACCCATCGGTGCTAAATCTGTGTTGGAATGTAATGGAATTCCGAATCTTTCTCCAAACGAGATTATTTCTTACTGGCGAAAAGCCGCGGAAATGGGAGACTCCCCCAGTGCAAGGTTTTATGTCACAGGGCGACCTTTTCGCTTAAATGACACTATTGCAAGTCTGGATGAGCTCTCTGCTTTCAAGCAGAGTGCTGAACGGCTTGCTTTAAGGGCTGCAGCAAATGGTGATGCAACCGTCGCCTTGAGTTTGGCAGATGCATACTACCCTTGGGGAGAAGCTAAAGCTCGGCAGAGCCTTTTGGGGCAGGTAGTTGGGAAAAGCGCTGCACGTTCGTTAGCAATTTACGAACGCATAATGGCTGGATTGCCAACCGAGGTTGATGTGCGAGCGAGCAAGATCCATGAGCGGCTCGATACTCTTCGTCTTAGGTCAACTGCCGCGGAAATAGCCGAAGCCACAGGACTTTTCGCAAAGTGGAAGCCCTTAATCTATGTGAAGCCTGCAGAGTCTGCTAGCGCAACTGAAATCTGTGGCTCTCCTTGAGTGAGAGTTGGGCTGTAGCTAGCGCGCGCCCAGTCTTAGGCGCGCCGCTGGCTAAGTTCTTTGAACGGTAGGTTTAGCCGTTGTCAGTCTCAGCCGCTGCTCCAGACCCCTGGTGGGCGGTAGCGCTACGTTTTTTCAATTAAGGACTCCGCGCTGTCTGATGCTCATCCTGTTGCCAGTGAGGTGCGCGAGTAGTCGTCTATGACCATATGCAATGACCCTCAGTCAATGTCGGATCACTAGCCATCTGGGTGAAGGTACCGCTGGCATGCCGCGGGCCACGTTGGAGCAGGCGCTTTTGCCGCATTTTCCGGCCAAGCCAGCCGGCGGCGGTCGTCCCGAACTGCCGGTACGGCTGATCGCCGCGCTGCTGTACCTCAAACACGCTTATGACCTGTCGGACGAAGCGGTCTGCGAGCGCTGGCTGGAGAATCCTTCTTGACAGTTCTTCAGCGGTGGCGTGGTGTTCCAGACGCGCTTGCCGTGCGATCCGAATTCGTTGATGCGCTGGCGGCAGTGTCGCCTGGATGAGGCAGGGTGGAAGGGGTGCGGGCGCACACCATCAATGCCGCGCATGCGATGAAGGCGGTGGATGCGCGCGCATTGTCGCGTGTGATCGTGGACACCACGTTGCAGGAGAAGGCGATCGCGTATCCAACCGGCAGTCGCCTGCTGTAGGTGGCACGCAAGAAGATGGTGCTGCTGGCTAAGCGGCATGGCATCGCGCTGCGGCAGACCTAGTTCAAACGCATGCAGCACGTGCTGCGGCGTGAACGCACGGTGTTGGGGCTGGTGGTGCGCGATCTGCAGCGCAAACAGGACCAGCTGGAATGCAGCGTGCGTGAGCGCATCGCAGTCTGGCTGGAACGCGCACAATGGCTGCCAACGCAACGCTCGAAAGACAAGCAAAAGCTCTACGCCCTGCACGCCCCGGAAGTGGAATGCATCGGCTAGGGCAAGGCGCGACAACCGTACGCATTTGGCGTCAACGTAGGCATTGCGGTGAGTGCGTGCAAGGGATTGATCGTGGGCGCGCGCAGTTTTCCTGGTAATTCGTGGCTCCTGAAGAACCCCTCAACTCGTTGATTCATCAGGTTCTCGCGTCTGGAACAGGCGTGCACGCACCGCCACTTTTTGCAAGACTGCTTGCAGATTCTTTGCAATTTTTCCGCCATGCGCCTGCGCCGTCCTGCTACCGAAGCCCACCTGTCCAAGACCTGTTCCGCTCGCGTCTGGAGAACCAGATCGACCTGCGCCATCCACTGGCACGCTTGACCGGGAAGATGCCTTGATCGGCACTGGAACAGGCCCTGGCCTCACGTTTGCCTGCCGATCCTGTGCGCGGCGGCCGCTCAGCGCTGCCGATCCGGCTGATGGCCGGGCTGCTCTACCCCAAGCATGCCTACGATTTGTCTGACGAGGCGGTGTGCGAGCGCTGGCTGGAGAACCCGTATTGGCAGTTCTTCACCGGCGAGGTGTTCCTCCAGACGATCCTGCCGTGGGATCCCAGCTCGCTCACGCGCTGGCGCCAGCGTCTGGGCGAGGCGGGCATGGAAGAGCTGTTGGCCCAGACGATCAGCGCGGCCAAGGCGATGAAGGCGGTGGATGGGCGCGAGCTATCGCGGGTGATCGTGGACAGCACGGTGCAGGAGAAGGCCATCGCCCATCCCACCGACAGCCGCTTGCTGGAGGTGGCGCGCCGCAATCTGGTCATGCGGTGCAAGCGGTACGGGATGAAGCTGCGGCAGAGCTACGAGCGCGAAGGACCAGGACTGAGTCGGCAGGCCGGCCGCTACGCCCATGCCAAGCAGTTCAAGCGGATGCGACGGATGCTTCGCCGGAAGCGCACGGTGCTGGGCCGGGTGATTCGGGACATTGGACGCAAGCTGGATGGACTGGACGCGGCCGTGCAGCAGACGCTGCAGACCTGGCTGGGGCGGGCCGAGCGCATCTGGCGCCAACGCCCCAAAGACAAGCAGAAGCTGTACGCGTTGCACGCGCCGGAAGCCGAATGCATCGGCAAGGGCAAGGCCCGCAGGCCCTATGAGTTCGGGGCGAAGGTGGGTATTGCGGTGGCGGGCACCAAGGGCCTGATCGTGGGCGCGCGTAGCTTCCCGGGAAATCCCTATGACGGCGATACGCTGGCCGAGCAGCTTGAACAGGCCCGCACGCTGATGCAGGACACCGGGACGGTGCCGACGATGGCGATCGTGGACTTGGGCTACCGCGCAAGAGAGGTCGCGGGGGTGCAGATCCTGCACCGAGGTAAGGCCAAGTCGCTGACACGACGGCAATGGCGCTGGATCAAACGGCGTCAGGCGGTGGAACCGGTGATTGGACATTTGAAGCAGGAGCATCGGCTGGATCGGTGCTGGCTCAAGGGCGCCCAGGGCGATGCCCTCGTTGCCCACGGCGCGGCCGCCGGCTACAACCTGCGCTGGCTGATGCAGTTCATCGCGCCTTTACGCGCCTGGTTCCAGGCGGCTTTATCGTCGTCGGTTCCCTCGCCAGTAACGCCGAGCACAACCTGTGCTTGCTGAAAAGAATTTTTCAGGGGCAACTAATCAGGAGGATTTTTAAGGACGACTCCGTAGATCGACTGCAGAAAAGTTCGGCATATTAAGGTCCCACGGAACACGGGGCAGCGGCCGGACCTAGGATGGCTGGAGCTCTCTTTCGACGTGAGTTGCACTTTTGTCAGAGTTTGTCTACGCAACTTCTAGCATCCAATACGAAGTTCATGTTGCAGTGCGCGAACTTTGTCACGTTACCGTCACAATCAGGCCTTAGCGTGTTAATCTGCTGTTAACCGTTGCGGCAGCAACCAGCCGCGCGGCAAGGGACCCCAGATCATCGGCAGCCCACCCCCGGGAACGGTTGGGCTGCCTGCGCCTTTTTGTCACTGCCCAACCTGTATCGAGGCTACCGAAATGACCCACCCCCGTTGTCTCCGCATGTCCAAGCTCACCCTTGGTCTCGTTGCCGCACTCGCCGCTGCGCCCGTATTTGCCCAGAGCACCTCCGCCGGCGTCGCTGGCCTGGTCATCAGCAGCGGCGGTCAGCCGGTGCCGAATGCCGAAGTCACGATCACCCACGTCGAATCGGGTACCGTCAGCCGCGCCACCACCGATGCCAGCGGACGCTACAACGCGCGCGGCCTGCGTGTGGGTGGGCCGTACACGATCACCATCACCAAGTCGGGTGAAGGCACCAAGACCGAAGAGGGCGTGTACCTCAACCTCAATCAGGTCAATACAGTCAACGCGGATTTGGCAGGTGACATCGCCGCTACCAATCTCGAAGCTGTGCAGGTCATGGCTGTCGCGGGTGGCTCGGAGCTGTTTAGTGCTTACAAGATGGGTACCGGCACCAATGTGTCTCGCGAGACCATCGATTCGTTGCCGTCGGTTAATCGCAACATCCAAGATTACATCCGCCTCGATCCGCGTATTTCGCAAGTCAGCAAAGCCGATGGCGCAATTTCGGTGGGTGGTCAAAACACGCGCTACAACGCCATTCGTATCGATGGCATTGGCGCAGGCGATCCATTTGGTTTGGAGTCCAATAACCTGCCGACCGAGCGTCAGCCGGTGTCGATGGATGCCATCCAGGAAATCAATATCGATGTCGCCAATTACGACACCACTATTTCTGGCGGTACCGGCGCAGTCATCAATGCAGTAACCAAGTCGGGTACCAATAACTTTGGCGGCACCGTCTATTACGCGTATCGCGACAAGGACATGGTCCGCAAGGAGCTGGAAGGCGTTCGCTTC
Organism: Xanthomonas sp. WCS2018Noco2-27; assembly: GCF_031843525.1. Lineage (NCBI taxonomy): Bacteria > Pseudomonadati > Pseudomonadota > Gammaproteobacteria > Lysobacterales > Lysobacteraceae > Xanthomonas > Xanthomonas sp. WCS2018Noco2-27. The sequence goes on from NZ_JAVTIK010000003.1 coordinate 144,826, forward strand.
AACGGCTTCGATGATGAAAAGACCTACGGCATGACCTTGGGTGGGCCGATTGTCAAGGACAAGCTGTTCTTCTTTGCCAACTACGAAAAGATGGAGCGTTCAGCGCCGGGTATCAGCTTGACTGATTCTCCGTATGGCAGAGGCAGCATCACCGATGCCGATATTGCCCGTGCGCAGCAGATCGCGACTGGCTATGGCTTCGATGCGGGTTCGCTGAGTCAGCCTGCCAATAAGACTGAGGTCGAAGAATATGCGCTGAAGATTGACTGGAACATCAGCGACAATCATCGTGCAGCTGTGCGTTACAACAAGCTTGAGCAAAACGTAGTCCGCTTCCCCCAGATCAGCAACAGCGCTGTCTCGCTGAGTAGTTTTTGGTACCAGCAGCCAAAGACCTATGAATCCTGGATGGGAGAGCTGTTCAGTGACTGGTCCGAGAACTTCTCGACCGAATTCAAGCTTTCGCACAAAGAGTACTCTGCAGTCCGCGAGCCGAATTCGACTTTGCCGCAAATCCAGGTGCGTGGCTTTGGCGGCACCGCGAATAATTCGCTCTATTTCGGTACCGAGCAGAACTCGCACGTCAATGCAGTCGAGAGCAAGGAGTTGAGCGCCTTCGGTGCCGGGACCTGGTATGTTGGTGACCATACTGTCAAGTTTGGCTTCGATTATTCCAAAAATGATCTGCTCAACTACTTCGGCCGTAATCTCAACGGCGCATATTTGTTCAACAACCTAAACGACTTTGCGGCAGGTCGTGTCAACCAGTACATCGTACGCGCACCGCGTCCCGGCGGCAGCTACGACGACATTCCAGCCGAGTACACGCTGAAGAATACTGGCTTGTTCATTCAGGATAGCTGGGCGGTCAATAATAATTTGACCGTGCAGGGCGGCGTGCGCATCGACATGCCTGACTTTAGCGATCAGCGTCTGTATAACCCGCGCATCATGTCGCTGTATGGCTACGATAATACTCAGCTGCCTGACGACAAGCTGTTGCAGCCGCGCTTCGGGTTCAACTACACGTTCGATAGCGATCGTCCTACACAGCTGCGCGGCGGCCTAGGTCTGTTTGGCGGTGCCGCACCGAATGTGTGGCTGGCAGGGGTGTACCAGAACACCGGCCTGAACTACACCGAGTACACGGTCAACAATCCGGTTGGTATCTTTACCCAGAACACCAATCCGCCGTACATCCCGACCGCTGGTGCTGGCGCTCGCCAGAACGTGGATATCGCCGCGCCCGATCTCAAGCTGCCATCGGTGTGGAAGACCAATCTCGCCTTCGACCACGAGTTGCCTTGGTATGGCATCGTCGCCTCGGCTGAGGTTCTGTACACCAAGGTCAATAACGCGATCTACTTTGAGCGTCTGGACCTGTACAACCAGGCGGGCGTTGCGGCGACCCGGATTGGTCAGGATGGTCGCGAACTGTACTGGAACGCAGCGGGTTACCGACCTTCGACTGGTACCAATACTTCCGTACAGAACGGCCAGAACCTGGGTGGTGGTCAAGTCGTAAGCGGCAAGGCCAATCGTCCAAACGACATGGGCGATGTGATGCTCATGCGTAATACTGACAAAGGCGACGGTACCCAGTTCACAGTTGGCCTAAATAAGCCGCTCACGGGAACTTGGGGTTGGTCGCTGGCCTACACCTACACAGAGTCCACCGAAGTCAGTCCTCTGACCAGTTCGCAGAACACGTCTAACTGGGGCAGTACCTTGATCGGCACTGCCAATGAAAACGTGGCCTATGATTCGCGCTATGCGATCAAGGACCGCATCACTGGTTCGATCAATTGGAAGAAGGCGTTCTTCGGCAAGTACAACACCAGCGTGGGGTTGTTCTACGAAGGTCGTTCGGGTCGGCCGTTTAGCTACATCTATTACAACGACTTGAACGGCGACGCTGCCTCTACCTCTGGGGCCGGCTACTTCAACGACCTGTTCTACGTACCGAATGGACCTGGCGACGTCCAATGGGTGGGTGGAGCCGCAATGGAGCAGCGCTTCTTTGATTGGTTGGCAAAAAATCCCGAGTTGGCTGCTTACAAGGGTCAAATTGCGCCCGCGAACGAATTCCGTACCAAGTGGGTCAATAGCTTCGATCTGCACGTCAGTCAGGAGCTGCCCGGCTTGTTCGAAGGGCACAAGACCGAGCTTGCGCTGGACGTCATGAATGTCGGCAACCTCCTCAATAAGAAGTGGGGGCGCATCGAGGATTACGGCTTCAACTCCACCGCCCGAGTTGCGAGCTATGCCGGCATCGATCCTACAACTGGCAAGTACATCTACAACTTCACCGGTACCACCGACGAACCGACGGTGCAGGAGAACAACAACGACAAGGGCAACACCGGCGTGTCGCGTTGGTCGATGCAGGTAACGTTGAAGTACAAGTTCTAATACAGCGGGTGACGTAAGCAGCGAAAACGGCCGGGTCTTCCCGGCCGTTTTCTTTTGGGCGGGTGAGTACGTTAAAGTCCTTGAGAGACAACAGGAGCAAGCTATGGAACTCAGCAGTACGGCGGCACGGGCGCTGCCGGTGGTGGATGCGCGGATTTATCCGCGTGGTGGCCTGGACGTGTTGTCCAAGGCGGAAGTGGCCCGGTTGCGCGATGCATCCAGCGGCGGCATGCACGAGCTGCTGCGCCGTTGCGCGCTGGCGGTGCTGACCAGCGGCAGCGCTTCCGACGACCCGCGCGCCGCGCGCGATCTGTACCCGGATTTCGACATCCAGGTGAACCAGCAGGATCGCGGTATCCGCATCGACCTGAATAATGCGCCGGCAATGGCGTTCGTCGATGGCGAGATCATCCGCGGCGTCGCCGAGCTGCTGTTTGCCGTCGTGCGCGATCTGGCCTACATGGCCATCGAGCTGGAAGCGCAACGCGGTGATTTGGACACCAGCGAGGGCATCACCAATGCGGTGTTCGGCCAGTTGCGCAATGCGCGCATCCTGCAGCCGTCCGACCCGAATCTGGTCGTGTGCTGGGGCGGGCATTCCATCTCGCGCGACGAATATCTCTATACCAAGCAGGTGGGCTACGAGCTAGGCCTGCGCGGGCTGGACATCTGCACCGGCTGCGGCCCGGGCGCAATGAAGGGCCCGATGAAGGGCGCCACCATCGCACACGCCAAACAGCGCAAGCACCACACGCGCTACATCGGCGTAACCGAGCCTGGCATCATCGCGGCCGAATCGCCGAATCCGATCGTCAACCACCTGGTGATCATGCCGGACATCGAGAAGCGCCTTGAGGCCTTCGTTCGTATCGGTCACGGCATTCTGGTGTTTCCGGGCGGCGTCGGCACTGCCGAAGAAATCCTGTATTTGCTCGGCATTCTGCTGCGCGAAGAAAACGCGGACCTACCATTCCCGCTGATCCTGACCGGGCCGACCATCGCCGCGCCGTACTTCGAGCAGATCGACCGCTTCATCCGCCTCACCCTCGGCGATGCGGCAGCGTCGCGCTACGAGATCATCGTCGGCGACCCGGTCGCCGTTGCGCGCCGCATGGCGGAAGGCATCCACGAAGTGCGCGCGCATCGCAAGGACCAGAAGGACTCGTACTACTTCAGCTGGTCGGTGCACATCCCGCTCGAGTACCAGCAGCCCTTCGTCCCCAGCCACGAAGCCATGGCCGCCCTGGACCTGCACCACGGCCGCCCGGCACCCGAACTGGCCGCCGACCTGCGCCGTGCTTTCTCCGGCATCGTCGCCGGCAACGTCAAGGAAGACGGCATGCGCCGCATCGAAGAGTTCGGCCCCTTCGAGATCCACGGCGACCCAGACATCATGCAGGCCCTGGACGAACTACTGCGCGGCTTCGTCGAGCAGCGCCGGATGAAGATCTCGGGGGACTACCGGCCTTGTTATCGGGTGGTGACTTAGGGCGAATGAAGCGGGGGGAGCGTTCATCCCCCCAGTTGGACCGTTCATCTTCCTGGGGATTGTGTCTTCTCCCGGAAGGAAACACTATGTGGACTCAACGCTGGGGAGCGTATTGATGTATCTACGGCAACGCGGTTTCACAATGCTTGAGTTGCTTGTTGCCGTCGTTGTGATTGGCGTACTGGCGGCTATTGCTTTTCCTAATTTTAAGAGTGTTATCCAGTCCAACCAGATTGCGACCGCTTCAAACGAAGTAATTGCCGCATTTTCTTTCGGACGTAGCGAGGCTGTACGTACTAACAGTGGAGCGGGCATATGTCCTTCAACTAATGGCACTAGCTGTGGCGGCACTTGGGATAATGGTTTGCTTATTTGGCGCGACGATAATGCAAATGGATCCATGGATGGCTCTGAAGCAGCTCTTCGTTATGTCCAGGGGAAGGGGGCTGTAGTTTTTAAAGGAAATCCTCCCGGTAGCTTTATCTTGGATAGACGCGGGCGTGTTGGGGGCGTAGGCGCAGGCGGAGTTCCGCTATCAGGTAGCCAGGTGCTGCTTATTCAGCCCAGTACCTGTAAGGCTGGTGAAGCTGAGTTGGCACGTACCCTCACTATCGGTCCAACCGGACAGGTCAGGACATCTAAGAGTAACTGTATATGAGTAAACCATTTTCTTATTCAAGAGATTACACTCTGCAGCAGCGCCAGAGAGGCTTTTCCCTCATTGAGGTGCTGGTTGCGGTGCTTATTCTTGCTATTGGACTACTCGGCTTTGCCCTCTTGCAGACAACCAGCGTTCGTATGTCAAAAAGTGCGGCGATTCGTACTCAGGCAACTAATTTGGCTACTGAACTGCTTGATCAAATGCGAGTCAATCGCTTAAGTGCTGCTAGTTTCCCTAGTCAAGCTAGTTTTTCAAGTGGTGCAATTAGTTCAGTAAGCTGCGTTCCAGCAACGGGAACCGTAGACGTAGCGAAAATGACCGCTTTGTGGAAGTGCGATGTGGTGAAAGTGCTTGGTGATGACGCCTCTTCAGCGGTAACGTTGAGCGACGGTGTCGCCACTGTTCAGTTAAATTGGAGCGATCGCGGCGGGGATGCGACGGAGTTTAGTGTGAGTACTAAGTTATGAATGAACATCTATCATTTGGCTTGCGCATGCGTGGTGTTTCGCTTATCGAACTAATGATCGCGCTGGTCATAGGCTTGGTTCTTATGCTAGGCATTGTGCAGGTCTTTGCTGCATCTAAAGCCGCTTATCGTCTCTCGGAGGGACTTGCTCGCACGCAAGAGAATGCGCGCTTTGCGATTGATTATCTGCAGCGAGATATACGCATGGCTGGGCATTTCGGCTGTGTTAGTGATCAATCTCACTTGCAGAGTGCGGATGCACTTCAGTCAAATTTTCCGAGTAATGCTGATCAAGCGTTAAATTTTAAAGTTTCGATTCAAGGGTATGAAGCCAATGGTACTGCGCCGTCTGATTCAGTAACACTCGGTGCGCCGACCGCTGGGTGGTCCCCTGGGTTGCCAAGCTCTATCTCTGCTCTTTCCCCGTTGGCAGGAAGTGACATAGTCGTTCTACGTTTCCTTTCGCCTCAGGGGGCGCCCGTAAATACAATCGTAACTAGCGGTAGTACCACCAAGCTTACAGTCCCTGCCGCGCGTTGGGTTGCTTTTACACAAGATGGTGTTGCTAATCCTCAACTTTTCGGTGTTGCAGATTGTAGCTATGCCGATGTATTCCAGGCTTCCGCTACTGCTGCCTCTGCTGGAGAGGTGACAGTTGCCAAAGCCATTGATCGCTACACCGGGCAGCCGACTGGGCAAACCAGTTTATATCGTGCCGAGTCTTTGGTTTATTACGTCGGCAAGGGCGCTGGTGGGGAACCCTCGTTGTACAGGGCTCGATATAATGGCGCTGGATACACGAATGAAGAACTTGTAGAGGGTGTTGAAAGCCTCCAGTTTATATATGGGCAGGACCGGGTTTCCGATCTCACCTTGAACCCTCCTAGCGGATATATTGATGTCCAAAATACGGCGGCCACGCTTGCCGAGTCGGCGGCGCAATGGAGGAGAGTCGGTGGTGTTCAAGTCGGTTTGCTTATGAGAAGCCCAGAGAATGCTGCTGCTACTGCACCAGCAGCCTCGAACCGACCGCGCGTGCTTGGTGTGCAGTTTGCTCCGCCAACTACCTTTGATGGTCGGGTGAGAGGGGTTTACGAGACAACTGTTGCATTGAGGAATCGCCTTTATGGAAACTAAGCTGGTCATCGATAGGCTAAATTCGAAGCGAAGTGCGCAGCTAAAGTACAGGCAGTCTGGGGCAGTGCTCTATGTGGCATTGATAATGCTGATTCTTCTTGCGTTAATTGGCATTGCTGGAATTCAAGTTACTAGTCTGCAAGAGCGTATGGCATTTAACTATCGCTCCACAAATATCGCATTTCAAAATGCTGAACGGCTCGCTCGCTCCACTGAGTGCGGAGTCGAGAATCTAGTCAATCGGACTAATGTCGGAGGCTGTGATGCCATAAGCGACATCAAAGTATGCGACCAGGCATTCGATGCCACTGGCTGGGCAATGGGGTTGAAGCCGAATATTGGCCCAAATAAAAATGTCAGGTTATTGGGTCCATGTATCTCAGGTAATTCCAGTCTTGGTATGGGTGAAGCAGTCAATGAGGACCCTAATCCTGTTTATCAAGTTACTGCCTACAATGCAGATGGGGTTGACAGTGATGCTGCTGATGCCGCTGTTGATACAATATTTCGTCCTTGAGATATATATATGCTAGCCCGTCAAAATAATCTGAAGTTTGTCGCTTTAATTGCTGCTGCTGCGCTTTTTACTTACGGCATATATGCGGCTTTTTCAGCGCAGGGTCAGGGTGAGCTCGCGCAGGCGCCTATGAATACTCAAAGCCCCGCCCAAGCAGCATTCATCATGGCCGTCGATGATTCGAACTCGATGGGGTTTGAAATGTTGACGAGTATTGGTGACTTGAATCTGCGCTGGAACTCGTGCTCTAGAAGTTTTTTTTCTGGCTCGGGTGTTTTTTACGCAGGTGCCGATAATTGTAGCATTAATCTTGGTGGTCTTATTTATCTTTTTCCGCATGCCGATTTCGATAAGGCTTATGGGGGGGATGCGATGCCTCCAATCGACCAATTTGGATTTGCAAGGTCGCCTTCTTACAATAAGACCTATTTCGATCCGGCTACGCTCTACTCGCCGTGGCGTAAGGCAGATAACACGCTATGGGATGATGCAGTGCCATCTGCAACTCGTGCCGATCCAAGGCCTGAAATGGCAGTTCCTTATGGCGTGACGTACGATCTCACATCGAATCGCGCATCGACAACCGAAAGTTTTTATATTCCTAGAAACACGATTATTCCAAACTTGACGGGCACAGGGGTGCGGTACAGGTTCAATGGTGCGTGGACTACTGTTTCGCGCACTTTTAACGGGACGAGTGGTCGAAATAATAATGGAGATAATGATCCGTCTGGGAATCCGATAGGAAATGCGGCTTACTCATTTGATTATTTTCCTGCTACATTTTACCTTCCGGCTGCTAACGCGGCGCCTGCTGGTTACAAATCAGCTGATATAAATCGTCCTCTGGCGCTGAATGCTTGTGGTCCAAATTGTAATTTGAGGCGATATCAAATCAAGTTGGAAAATTACGAGAGTGGCGATGATTACAACGCAGCCATTAAGAACTTTGCAAACTGGTTTCAGTATCATCGAAATCGAACATTGGCAATGATTGGTTCGATGACGCAGTCTTTAGCCAATGTTAATAATATGCGAATCGGCTACTTTACTATTAACGCGCCGCGTACTGTGGATGTTGTTATGTACCAAATGCCTGGCGATCGCCCTAGTTTATACTCCGCGATAAATACTTTGTCCTTAAAGGGAGGGACCCCTAATCGTTCTGCAGCAGGCTACCTAGGTGAGCAGTTCAGGCGCACAGATGCTGGCGCGCCAGTACAGCTTTCGTGTCAAAAGAATGCAGGGATGCTATTCACAGATGGATACACAAATAGTAGCGATGATTCTGCAGTCGGGAATGAGGACGGAGTGGATGGTATAGCACCGTTTGCCGATAGTTATTCTGGGACGATCGCAGATATTGCCGCCAAATATTACGGTGGCTCTGCAGTGCCGTTACGCACTGGTGGCGTATTCGCTGCTGGTAGGGTCAAGGCGCCGGATGCTTGCTCAACGCTGGCGTCTACCAGCCCAGACTGGAAGCGTCTTGATTGTGAGACGGATCTACATATGAATTTTTATGGGATTACTCTAGGTGCTCAAGGGCGCATTTATGAAGTAAATGCCGGGGCGACTGCTGACCCTTATGCAACTCCGCCGAACTGGAATCTTCTTCCAGACCCGAGTCTTGTAGATGACGGAACTGTCATCGATGAGTTATGGCATGCTACGATTAATTCACGTGGTGAATTTGTTAATGCTAAAACGCCTGATGAAGTAACTGCTGCCATGCGTCGAATACTTTCCAATGTTGCGGCAGGTGCGACCCCATCCGGTAGTATCGCTCTCACTGGCTCTAGAGTAGGTGCGGGTTCTTTTACAGTTGTTCCTTTCTATGAGCCATTAAATAATGGTACCGATTGGTACGGTAAGCTGACCGCCCAGCAAGTTTCATCCTCTAATTCGACGGGGAACATCGGCTATAGCGACATCTGGGAAGCAAGTGCGTTGATTCCCCAGTTTTCGTCGAGGAACGTTTTTTTTGGTACGTCTGCCGGGATGGTGGCCTTCAACTCGACAAACGTGAAGTTGGCAGATTTGTGTAGTAATACGACTTCGGGTATGTCCACTTGTACGGACGCTTTGATCACTACGCGATTGAAAGTGAATATCTCGCAGGCTATAGATTATCTTCGTGGAAGTCAGGCATTAGAGACTTCCAGCACTACTCCGCTGCGTAAGCGCACGACTAGGCTGGGAGACATTGTTAACTCTGCGCCTGTGATTGAGGCTTCAACTGATGATTTCGGCTATCGCTCGATGTACGACGCTGCCTCTAATAAATTCGACCCTTATAATTATGCTGCTTATTTAAAATCAAAGGCCGCTGCGGGTCGCAGCATGGTTTATGTCGGCGCTAATGACGGAATGCTGCATGGTTTCAATGCAAAGACTGGCGTTGAGCAATTCGCGTACATCCCACAAACGGCACTCGGTCACATGGGGAACTTGCTTTTTCCCTATAATGCGGCGGATAAAAACAATCAGTACTTTCAGCATCGCTACTATGTAGATGGCCCGATCACAGTTTCGGACGTTGCATCTGGTGTAGATAGCTGGTCTACCGCGCTCGTAGGATCATCTGGAGCGGGTGGAAAAAGTGTTTTTGCTTTCAATGTTACAAATCCTTCCTCTTTTTCAGCTTCGAGCAGGCTATGGGAGATAAGTGATTCAAGCTCGAATGCATCTATTGCGAAAAATATCGGTAATGTTTTAGGTCAGCCTATTATTGTTCCTGTAAGAAGCTCTGCCGGCACTGTTAGGTGGAAAGCGATTTTTGGGAATGGCTATGGAAGCGCTAATGGTAGAGCTGTGTTGTTTGTAGTTGACATTCTAAGTGGCAGTGTAAACCTACTTCCTGCACTTGAATCTGGGGTTAACACGGCTAATGGTTTAGGTAATGTTGTGGTGTTGGACAGGTTCTCGGGCTCTACGGCTACGACTAGTGGGCGTGATGGCTACGCCGACACCGTTTATGCAGCCGATCAGCTTGGCGCGATATGGAAGTTCGACCTGCGAAGCCTCTCCTCAAATCCAGCGACTCCAGAGACAGCTACAACGCTAACTTTGCCTTTATTTGTCGCTAAAGACGCTCAAGGTATTCGGCAGACGATTCTCGGTGGTATCCGAGCATCTTCGGGCGCGGGAGGAGGCGTCATGCTGTTTTTCGGTACTGGTGGGTTTTCTTTCCGTACCGATGCATCTGATACTTCCCCACAGACGCTTTACGCGGTACTTGATCGCGGTTCTGTGAGTACAATTCAACGATCTGACCTTCTTCAGCAAAAAACAGTTTCTACTTCGTCTGATAGCCGCACAACGACAACGCTTGCGATTCCGACGGGAGGTTCTGGTTGGTACCTTGATTTATCCGGAAAGGGTGAGCGATTTGTGGGTAACCCCGCAATAGAAAATGGCATAGTTTTTTTCCCTACATTCCAGCCTGGGTCGACGGACGGTTGTCTGCCTGGTGGCACTAACTGGTTGTACGGACTTAATGCAATGTCGGGTGCAGCACAACTTTCCGGTGTCAGGGTTGGCTCTCTTGCAGGAGATTCGTATTCGGCCAGTACGGGTGCGGTCGCTCTCAAAACCGATGGATCAGCTCCAGTGAAGGACGTTGCAGTAATGACTACCCCCAGACGCAGCCCACTTGCATCGGACGCTTCAAGCACTGACTTGGCCAATGCTCTAGCTGGGCAGTGCTCGATGGTCGTTCAGGTCTCCGGATCAAAACCTCTGTTCATGGCTCGTGCTTGTGGGCGCCAATCTTGGAGGCAAGTCAAATGACCAACTCTTCATGCAGATCTGATTGCCGGAGGAGACCGGACGGTTTTTCGCTTATTGAGTTGATGGTTACTGTGGCGATAGTGGCAATACTGGCAGCGGTGGCCTACCCATCGTATGTTGACTATGCTAGGAAATCTCGTCGTGCCCAAGCCAAAGCTGATCTGGTTGAACTGGGACATCTAGCGGAACGGTTCCATACCGCGAATAGCACTTTTTCCAACTTTTCGCTCAGTACTGGCGGTGGCTTCACCCAGTCGCCAAAGGAGGGGGGGAGCGCCCGGTATCTGCTTTCCCTCGCGAGTCCACCGACCGCGACCACTTTTTCGCTTTCTGCTACACCTCAGGGAGATCAGGCGAAAGACAAATGTGGGACGCTTTCGCTGAATCAAGCTGGCGTGAAGTCTGCTAGTGGTGGAACTTTGGCTGACTGTTGGTGAGTCATGTGAGTAGGTGTTTGAAAAAAGACTTGTCATAGACTGTGAGTTCTCTGTACAATTCGGCTCCCCCGCCCGAATAGCTCAGCCGGTTAGAGCACTTGACTGTTAATCAGGGGGTCGTTGGTTCGAGTCCAACTTCGGGCGCCAAAAACATCAAGGGCTTGCGAGAAATCGCAAGCCCTTTTTTGTTGTACCGGGAAAATTACCGGGAAAATTCGCAGCCCTCACGACTCTGAGGGCTTGACCAGGTCAACGAACGCTAACGCTTCTGCCGACGACTCATCAGTGGGCAAAGTTGGTGGCGCTATCACCTGTAACTCGTGATCGTAGCGGTGCGTCATCTGCGGCGTGATGTGGCCTGCAGCATCTTGCTTGTGCGCTCGCGTACCGCGTGTGTCAGTGATGCCGCGATGCTTGAGGCCATGCAGGGTGAAGCGCGCTTCTTCCTCGATCACGCCGGCCTCGATCGCTGCCGTGATCAAGCGCTGCCAAGCCGTTTTCAATGTTGATCGCGCCAAGCGCGTGCCGGTCTGGGTGACCAACAGGCCGCGTTGCTCGGGGCGCAGGGGAACCGGTCGTTTGTGTGCATGGATTCGTTGAGCACGGTAGTCCCGCAGCCAGATCCATGCCCACCGCAGATCGTCGTTCCAGGCGGTGATGTTGTCGCGAGAACCCTTGCGGCGCGTACAGCGCACTCCCTGTTGGAGCGCGTCCGCGTCCGTCAGGTCGGTCACCTCGACACCGCGCAGACGTGCGTTGTAGGCCAGCACCATCACCGCCGGCATGTATGGCGGGACCGCTCCCTTTGTGTGCAGCGGCAATGCAGCGCGTGACTTGGCGAACTCAAGCACCGCCGTGAACGATTGCGGATCCGGCATCTTGGCATCCGCGCGCTCTTTCGCACCGCGCACGCCGCTGGCCGGGTTGGTCTTGCAATGGCCGATTCGTATGCCCCAGGCAAACAGTCGGTGCAGATAACGCAGCGTGTGATTGGCCGTGGACGGACGGGCCAGCAACGCGGGCTGTACAGCGCTTGCTTCCCGCCCCTTGGCGAGCGCTTCGACCAGGCGCTGCACCAGTGGAACGGACAGACGGTCCACCTGCAGGCTCCCAAAAAGACTGCCGTCCTTCAGCACGTAGCCGCAGGCCACCTCTGCATGGCGATCGTAGTCATCGCGGGTGCTGCGAGACAGGTCGCGGTACTCAGTGGAGAGCTTGAACGCGTTGGCAAGGTACTGCAGGGAGCCGACCAGACCGGCACCACGGGACGCCTCCCTGGCTGCGTGGAGGTCGGAAAGCCTCGCATCCACGTAGGCAATGGTGCGCTTCCTCGTAGGACCGCCCTCGGGATGTGGTTCGATGATGTACCAGCGCCCGTCGGCCCAGTAGACGCCCTTTGGGAGGGCGTCTTGGTCGATGTGCTTGGGGATATCCGGGTTGAACTTGCGCTTCCTGCCGCGTCCCATCAGATCAGCTCCTTGTTGTGTAGCTCAGCAGCGTTCTGGGCCAGCCCCAACGCGGCGTTGAGCGCGTCCAGGGTTGTCCAGATTCCGCCCCTTCCGTCGTACCTGTAGAGAATTCCCTGCTCGCGCGCCCACCGCACTACTGTCGATGCACGAGGAGCAGGACCGACCGGCGCGCAGAGGCGACGCAGATCCTCGAACGTAATCACCGGATTGCTCACGCGCCTTGCCCCTCGATCCACTCCCGCCTGCGCCGCCATTGCTCGCGCATTTCCTCCACGAGCAAATCAGCAGCGGCATAGCCGCGCTGAGTGGCAATGCGAAGCCGTAGCTCTCGCACCTTGGCCGCATCCATGTAGCCCTGCCGTAGCCAGTGGCGCGCCTCGCAAGCCCTGCGAAACGCTTCCATATTTGCGCCATCGATCATCGCTGCCGTGTGCCAGTGAAGCGCAGGCCAAGCTGCACGACGTTTGGCGCGCAGTGACGGGGCTGACGCGGTGCGCGGATCCGATGAGCTCGGCGCCACTCGGTCATGGCCAGCTCGTAACTGCGATGCTTCTGCGTGCGTCCACACACGCACTCGATGAAGTGCCCGCCGCCCGCCTCGGGGCGGCGGGCGTCAAGCATGTGGCGAGCCACGTGTCCGTTCGTGCAGGCCGGCAGAGGACTGTCATGGTCGACCTGACGTTGCGTCACGGTACCTCCCGGCGCAATGCGCGTTCGGCATCCCGCAGATGCTGCACTGTGTCGGTGTCGATCCGGTCTAGCGCCTCGGCGATGGTGTAGTCCATCTCGGCCAGCCAATCGTGGCGATTCAGCACCAGAGCGGCGGTCAGTGCCTCCCCGGTGGACAAGGGGCCAGGCCCTCCCATACGCGCGGCGGTGCGAGCAACCTCGATCGTGCGCTGCAGGTTCATGGCTGCGTCCTCCACGCGGCGCCGAGCTGGGCGCGTGCTTCCTCGACACGCATGAGGCGCAGGCCCCAGCGCACCGACCAGGTGCGCGCCTGCTGCTCGTCGCAGGTCAGGATCAGTTGCCCGGAAGACTCCAGGCGATCAGCGCGAAACGTGAACAACATTTCGTCCAGCTCGATGACCTCCTGCAGGCCGAGTTTCTGACAGAGAGCCTCGGCGTTGAGAGATTTGGCGCTGCCTTGCGGGCCGAGAAGGATGACGGACTCAGCCATGTGCAGCCTCCCGCCGCACAGCCATGCGAGCACGGCGCCGCAGGCGCTGCGGCACCTGTCCAACGGCCAGGCCGGTCTGGGTGAGGCGCGGACGGCGCGACGTCCACAGCTTGTAGACCAGCGCGCCGCCGGCGGCCGGCGCCAGGACCACCACCAGAGCGAGCAACTCAACCATGGGCCACCTCCCGTGCGGCCTGTGCGACTGCTGCAGCTGCAGCCGCAGTTGGCCTGCGCGGCAGCATGTTGGCGACGTCAAATGGGAAATCCAGGCCGTCCATAAACTCAGCCAACTCGGTGCTAATGCGGTCTTCTGCCGTCGTCCACAGGCGAGGCCCGTCGATGAGTTTCCAGCCGGTGCCAGTGCCACGCCGCCGCTCCCACGTTTGGCGAGCCTCGCGAAGCGGTCCCATGTTCAGGGTGGCAGTGACCACGACCGCACCATGCGTGACGTGCATGGTGATGGTCGCTGAGCAGTCGCCCATGCTGCGGTCGTAGGCGTCAACGATCGGCGTGGTAGCCTCCGGGCCGGGTCCGGTGCCCAAAGCCAGCAGACGTGTTGCCGTGGCTGGACGTGTTCCAGTTTGCTGTTGCATATCGACTCTCCTGAGTTGCGTTGGTGGAGGGCCTTGGGGCGGTGTTACAGCACCGCCCGCCGGCCCGCTGTTGCGGGGGTTAGATCAGGTCGGCGCCAGATGGCGAAATGCTGGGATCAAGCTCGCGCAGGCGCTGCGCGCCGCCGAGGACATCAAGCAGTTCGTGGCGGATGTACTCCGCCACTGCCGCCGGTCCGTCGTGATTGATGCCTGCCTCGATCGCGATGTCGTTGGTCAGCGCGGCAAGCAATGCCGCCGCGTGATACGCGCGCCAGAGTCGGAATTGTTCCTCTTCGCTGATCGAGAAATCAGCGTCCTCCGGCAGCTGTGTGTTCGGATGAGTGGCGTCCATCAAGCCACCTCCAATGCAGGCATTCGCTCTATCACCCATTCCTGCAGGGCAGCGGCCTCAGCTTCCGGCATCACCACGTGCAATGAGCCGATGACCAGGCCAGTGCCGTCATCGACAAGAAACAACGCGCTCGGCTCATCGATCGCGCTGCAGGCGAACATCACCGGTGGGCTGTCATGCAGACCGTCGGCGTACAGCTCTGCCAGCACGTCGGTCGCCCGGATCTGCAGGAGCAGGTAGACGCCAGGAGCGACGCGCAGTGCCTTGTGTAGGTCGCGGCGGCTCACTGGCGCACCTCGGCAAGGTCGGCATTCATGCTGGAAATGGCGGCCTCGACATCGGCCAACGTCAGCGCCTCGGGCGCTTTGCCCATGGCCTGCAGCTTCGCCTGCAGGGCGAGCCAGGCGGTGTGATTCCAGTCGAGGGTGTCGGCAATCAGGCCGAAGTAATGGGCGATCTGGCGCGCGGCATTAGCCGGCGCTTCTTGAGCGTCGTAGGACATGCGGAACTCCGTGCTTTGACAGAAATCCGCCGCCCCGACGCCAATCGGGGTGGCGGACGGTGCGGGTTGGCGTACCGGATACACGGAACCGGCGGGCCTTGCGGCCCCCACGCACCGCCCGCCATAGAACTGGCAGGCACGCGCCCGAGCGAACGCCGGGCGAGAAAAAAGCGCCGAGCATCGATCGATGGGCGCTGTTGCGCCGTGTAAGTACGGGACGCCAATCCCGGTCGCCGATTTTGCGGCGACGCGGTAATAGTTGCTCCGCTGCTGGGTGGAAGTCAACGAAAATTTCTCAAAATTTCCCACATGTGCGAGCGCGCTCATTTCTGGAACACCCAGCACTTCACGGTGGTGCCGACACCGGTCAGATCGTCCTTGAGGACGGCGCTGTTGACGGCCACGTTTGCGGCCATGAACTTGTGCCGGCGCGAGTCACCGAGCAGCGCACGTAGCACCTTGAGATCGGGTACTGGCTGACTGAACTGCGAAGCACGCGCAGCGAAGTGATTGAGGTTGATCGCAATTCGCTGCGCGTCGCGGCTGTGGTTGACCACAGCTTTGCCGTGGCCGGTGGCTTCGAGGTATTCGTAGACCTCCCAGAATTCGTTGACCATCGCGTGGTCTGCGCTGATCGCCTTTTGTCGTTCCAGCGCCATGTCCAACAACGCAAGCCGCGTCTGCTCGACCATGTCGTCAGGTAGAGCGACAACCAGGCGCAGACAGTCGAATAGCGCCAGCATCTGCGCGTGGTTCTTGATGACACGCTCCAGGCGCAGATCCTGTTGAGCGCGAAGCTTGGCCTCAAACACCTTCACCCGCTCAGCGAACAGATCGAGGATTGCGCGCTCCTGGCGGATGGCACGCACGAGGAAGTGGCTGACTTCTTCGACCTGCAGTGCATTGAGGTTGTCGGCCGCGATACGGCTTTCGGTGGTGACCTGCGGCCGCTTGAAATGCAGCTTGACGATACGCGTCAGGATTGCTTCGCTAGCGTCCACAGCGGCGTTCTGGGTGATCACGATCGTGCCGCGAAACGGCGGCTCGTAGGTCTCGTTGCCGCCATTGCGCACGCCACGCGTTGCCAGCGTGCCGCCGCCGAAGAAGTCCTTCAGCTCATCCCACTCAAACGTCTTGGAATGCGCTTTGTCTGGCTCGCTTCGATCGGCTTCCAGCAGGACGACGGGCATACCGGACACCTGACCCATGGCGCGCGCACGGCCGGCCTTGGACGACTTGGCCGGGTCGAAGCCCTCGTAGTCCGATCGGCCCAGCAGCTTCCACAGGAACGTCAGCAGCGTGGTCTTGCCGGCGCCGGCTTCACCAGTGGCTTCAAGGAAAGGAAAGCTCTTGTGCCCGGCGCGGATCTGCTCGGCGAACAACGAGCCAAACCAGAACGTCATGGCGACCATGCCGTGCGTGCCGAAGCACTGCCACAGCCACGGTAGCCAATCCACGCGGAACGCCTCGGTGTCGCGCTGGATCTCCAAACGGATGGATTTCTGCGTGGTCTTAAGACGCAGCTTGTCGAACTCGAAATAGTCCTCCTCGTTGGCCGTCACCAGCTCGCCGTCGCGCACGGCCATGTCGCCGAGCAAATAGGCGCGGTGATCCTTGCTGTAGCCCACGAAGTCGATGGCGTCCACCGTCTTGATCGCCTCGGTTTGCTCCTCGATCAGGCGGTCCAACTGGTGGCCGGTGCCGGTGAACATGGCGCCGGCGGCCAGCGAGATGAGACGCTTTTTGAACTCGGACGCGCTGGAGACATGACCACCGGTAAAGGTGCCCTTTACGCTAGGGCCGTCGTGCGGAAAATCGACGCGGAAGTAGTACCAGCTCTCATCCGTGACTTCCTGGCGTTGGAAGTACAGCGCCTCGGGGTAGCAGTTGGCGATCTTCTGGACGGAGCACGCGGCGCGCTTAATCTTCTTCAGATCCTCGGCCGCGACCTCGTCGCCGTCGTCGGCATCGATGTCGCCCAGCTTCTCCTTGCGCAGCTTGTCGAAGCGCTGCGTATCGAAATCGAACCAATACAGGCGTGAGCGGTACTCCAGCCAGAAGTCGTTGCGGCCGTCGTGCTCGAACATCAGCAGGCCTTTGTCCACTGCCGAGCGGGCCACAAGCAGGTCGCCCTGGTAGCGGGCTTCCTTGACGTCGTTGTCCCACTGCTTGGGATCATCGGACGCGATAGCGCGCAGATGCAGGTCGTTCCAGTCGGTCTTCTTGCTATCGCGCTGGACGATCTGCGCTGCCCGCGAGTCGAAGCCCAACGCTGCTGCACGCTTGATGTGCTTGTGCGTGTACGCACGGGCGCCTGGCTCGTTGTCCAGTGCCCACACAAGCGTCGGAAGATCGGCCATGCGTGCCTTGCACAGCTCGCGCAGCGATTCCTCTGGGAATGCGTTGGAAGACATGGCCGATACCGCGCACACGCCGTGCTGCAGGAGCGCGATCGCATCAAAGATGCCCTCTACGATCCACACCTCGCGCGCCGTCTGCATGGCTGTCAGCGCGGCAGGCGCCGCCCACCACACACCCGCATAGCTCTGGCCTGGCGCAAAGCGCGCCTTCTGCTTGCCGAAGCGGTGCGGGCGATCGATCAGCCGCTCCCACCAGCCTCCCTTGATCAGCGGGAAACGCACCGTCGCGGTGCCGGCGCTGATCTTGCGATCGTAATGGCTCTCCTGGGTGTAGAGACCTTTCAGCGGCGCCAGGTCGAAACCACGCGAGAACTGCAGGTAGGCGTCGGCCGCAGCATTGGGAGCCGCAGGCGTTGGCTGGAAGCGCTTGGACCAGTCGTCGAACAGGTCGTCGTACAGATCCTTGACGTGAAGCTCGCGCCCGCACTTGGATTGGCGGCCGCACTTCACGACCCATGGTTTGAGATGGTTGGTGTAGAGCTCTTTCTTGCTGCACGACGGACATTTGCCGCCGCGCATGTACTCGGTACCGCTCCGGTGCTTGAGTCCGTAATCCCGTTCTAGTCGGGACAGCACCTGTTGCCGCAGATCCTCTTGCATCGAACTTCCTTAGACGCCGAGCCGGCGCCGAGGCGCGAGCGAAGCTGTAGCGTTGTCGATCACGACATAAGCGCCGCCGGCACGGCGGTGTGCGTCAACGGCGGCTGCGAGCAGGCGTGCCTCTTCGTGCTTTGCGTGCGGCGCGATGCGCTGCGGCACATTGCTGGCCGCATCAACGAATCGCGGCTCCTGTGCGGTGAACCAGCTATTGGCGTGCATCACGAGCCGACCTCAGTGTTTGCGTGTTGGAGATGGAACAAAACGGCGGCGGCATCGGTCAGCACGACAAGGCGCTCATTGGCGCTGTCAGACGTTGCAAGTCCTTCGCGCATGAGAGTGGCCACCACGACCGCACCGAAGCGCTGCGCGGTCTGCACAGGCGCATTGCGGCCGATGTAACCGTGCTCGGTTTTCAACAGGCCGCCATGAACTAGCGCGACTTCCAGGCAAAGCTTCGCCGTGGGCGGCAAAGCCGCCCAATCAAGGGTCTTTCGCATTAGGGGTGCCTCAGATGTGAGGGAAGAACGGCTCGCCGCCTACGGGAATCAGATCCAGCTGGCGGTCGCCTAGCGATTCGCGGTAGGCCTGCAGCGCTTGGGCGCGCTCATACGCCGGTGTCGGTGGAAGCTCGCTGTGTGAGGTGGGCACGCCGCTGGGACTGGCGATACCTGTTAACTCCGAGTGGCCCGTGTAAGTAGCACCACACATCGGGTTCTCGCACACGTAGGAGTCATGCCGCAGGAACTTATGTGCGAGAAAACTGGTTCTTTTGATGAGCCTTGCGCTACATGCTTCGCAGCGAAAAACGATTTTTTTCCGACCGAACATGCTCACCCCCTTGAGCTTTTGGCGGTTGGGATTTGTGTGGCACTATTGGGTGGTGCCTTGAGACCCAAAGCGATTGCCGCCTTGTGGGACTCGCCATATTTGCCTTGAGAACGGCCACGGAGCAGGTCATGTACGACCGACCGATCCACGCCGTTCTGCCTGGCGAATGCCGAGACCGTGATGCCATTTGCTTCAAGCCACTGTCGCGCCTGTTCCGGGCTGCGGGGCGTGAACTGCTGCATTTGACTCTTACGGGGCATGTGGCGGTTCCGTTTACTTTTGGGAATTTTGTGGACTTAACTCAACATTGTCAAGTAAGGAAATGCCTGAATGACCGTAGGGAAACGCCTGAAGGATGAGCGCAAGCGGCTTGGCCTGACGCAGGACGAGATGGCAGTGCAACTCGGCCTCACGCGCTACGCGCAATTGAACTTTGAGAAAGACATCAACCTGCCCGGCGGAGCGTATCTACTGGCCGCGCTAGATCGTGGCGTTGATGTCATGTACGTGCTTTCTGGACAAAGGGCCCAGTTGGATCCCGCCGACAGGCTTCTGCTGTCTGCGTTCAAAGACGCGTCACCGGCTGCTCGCAACGCTGCGCTTGCTGCATTGGGCTTGTTGAGCGATGCCTCGTCTTCCAAGGCTAGCCCCGGCCCTGTCTTATCGTTCAACAACAACGAAATCGGCTCCGTGATTTCTACCACCGCATCGATCGATCAGAGCAACATGCAGATCAACGTTGGCGGACGCAAAAAAAAGAAGTCCTGATCAAGCTAAACATAGGACAGCTGGTCCTCGCAAAAGAGTGCGTTATCGGCAGCGACCGGCAGACGTTTAGAGGCTGAAAATCGCAAGGCATACTAGGTAAAAAAAAAGCCGCCGGTGTCTGACCGGCGGCTTTCAAGATGTCGGTGCGTAGCTCCTTGCGATCCATTCGCCGCCCTCCTGGCAGCGCGAGATGACCTGACATCCGATCATAGATTGACTCGAAGATTACCAATCTGCAGTAGGTAAAGTCTGAATTCAAAATAGGATTTTTCTGTTTTACGCCTGTCTTGGTGCTCTAAATAATTAGGTTGCAGCGTGCCTTGTATCCGCTTTAGGCTCCTGGATTAGCGATCTGGTTAGATTTGCCCAATCTTTGGAAAAGAGCAGGAAAGATGTCAGGATTAGGTAAAAATCCTCTGCTTTTTCTTTCCCTATTTTATCCAAATACAGCAAAAATTCGCCATCATAATGATGGCTAATTTTGTTCCTGTAGGGCTGATAATTTTTTACTTTATCTATTTTGTGGTGCTTTAGCATTCTTCCGATTTCAGCTTGTGCTGCAAATTTTCCAGATCTTCGGCGGCCTGCAATAACTTGTAGTGCTGGCGATCCATGCTTCGTGTACCAAGTGTAGGCTTCAAAAAGTTTTGATACCGCGTCTGAGATCATAAGCAGCTTTGCCAATGGCTCTGAACACTGTTCAATTGCGACTATTAATCGAGTCATATCCAGGTGGAGTATTGCTGCCATAGCCCATGCTTCCTTCTCATCGAGCGGAGTATCGGAATAGCTAGGACTAAGTGATGCATCTATCGCGTTCTGTGCGTTTTTCGAGGCGTCGCTGAGTGCCTGGGAAAGGCGCGCAGATTGCGTGAGCATATGTGGATGTACCTCATGTAAAGTTTAGAAGTTAGAGATTGCTAGTCGAGCACGCTTTCAAGCTTGAGCGATGTCTTGAATCCGTCGCCCCCAATAGTGTGCAGTGTCTCTCCGATAAGCCAGCGTTGCGTATCGATCTCAGGCTTTAAACCGCTAAACGTCACCCGCAGCTCGGGAAAGACATCCGCCCGGCCGAGAGCCAACGTGTACTCGAACTTCGCCACGCCGCGTTTCACCCGCTCCAGCTCCGCATGCGCATGCTGGCGTGCCGTTGCCTCATCGGCATACGACTCGCGCAGGCGCTTGGCGTTGTCGTCTTTGCCGACCAGCACCGACTGCCGCCGTGCCTTGCCTTTGTCCACCCAGTACGCGCGCACGCCGGTGTAGGCATCGCGGTCGGCAACGGAGTAACGGTGTTGGTCGCCTTCGCGCCGCGTCAGGGTGACAGTCGGCAGCGGTTTGCCGGTCGCTGTGGTGCCGGCGCCGATCGGCGCAAACACCAATGCTCCTGCCTTGACCGTGGCGACCGCATCGAAGCGCTGGCCCAGGCGCGTGAGCAGATTCATATCGCTCTCGTTGGCCTGGTCGAGATGGGGCAACTTAGTGCGTGCCAGCGCCTCCGCCACGCGCGGGGTCAGTCCATGCTCGCCGGCCAGGGTATTGAGCACGGCGCCCAACGTGGTGTTGTGCCAGCTGCGCTCGCGCCGCGTGCGCATGTCTGCAGTCAGATCCGCACTACGCGCGCGCACGGTGATGATGTCGGGCGCGCCGCTGTACTCCACCTCGTCCACGATGAAGGTGCCTTTGTCGACCAGGCCGGTGGCTTTCCAGCCCAGCGCCACAGCTAGGCGCACGCCGCGTTTGGGCAGCGCCATCTTGCCGTCGTGGTCGTGGATGCGCAGATCCAGTTGGTCGGCTTCGCCGCCACGGCATTCGGTGAGGGTGAGATCGAGCAAGCGCGGTGCGATGCGCTCGGTGAGGTCTGTGCCATCGAGCAGCACGCGCCATTGCGGAATGGGGTAGCTCATGTGGCGGTCGCCTCGGGCGCGACGTCGTCGGTGCGGCGCAGGCTCAGTTGGAACTCGACACGGCGCGGTGTTCCATCGGGGAAGAACAGCGAGGCCGTCTCGTTGACCGACAGCAGCACATACGGCCCATACACCCAGCCCGTGCCATCGACCAGCGGCAGCGGCTCGCCGGCGGCTGCGAGTCTGCGCAGCGTGGTCAGCGATCCACGCGAGCCGGTCAAGTCCGGCGCGATCAGGCCTGATAGCTCGATCGTTTCATCGCCTGGACCCAGGAACTGGCTGGCCGCTCGCGCACCGACGCGCTCGCTGGTGGGGTGGCGCCAACTCATCTGCCGCTGCAGCTGCAGATACGCAGCGCTATCGAGGGCAAACACAAACGTGCCGTAGGACATCATCATCGGGGGTGATCCTCAGTCGTCACGCAGGCTGGAGCGGCGCGTGGCCGCCGTGCGCCGGTCGCGCTCTTCAAGTTGGCGGGCGACTTCGCGCGCCAGTGCGGTCGCATCCATGCCCGGTGCGGCATGGACGTGGATGACGTAGCTGTTGCCGCCTGCAGGTGCGCTGGCGGCGCGCGCAGGGGCCGACAGCGGCGCGCGGCTATCGATCGCTGCCACGGGCGCTGTGGCCGTCGCCAATGCCAAGCCAGCGCCCACCGCTCGCATCCGGTTGCCAAGCGCCATGACGGCCTGCACAGGCGCGCCCTGGCCGCGCTGCAGACCTACGGTGAGGCCCTGCATGGTGAAGTCGCCCAGTTGAGCGAACACGCGCGAGGGGCTGTGGATGCCCAGCAGGCCCTTGAAGCGATCGACCACACCGGTGCCGACGCTGGCGATCGCGTTACTGGCGGCGCCGAGCTTGGAGCGGATGCCCTGGACAAGGCCGCTGATCATGTCGGCGCCGGCCTGCAGCATCCGGGCCGGCCAGTTGGCCAGCTGCAGGTTGATGCCGGCCCACAGCTGCAACAGCCCTTGGCGGATGCGATCGCCGTTGCCGGTGAACACGCCCACGATCAGCGACCACGTGCCCTGGACGGTTTGCCACACGCCGCCGAGGATCTGCTTGATCACCGGCAACACGAACATAAACGCCTGCACCAGCCAGCCGATCGCCTTGACGGCCAGCTGCAGCTGCGTGACCAGCATCGCGCCAATGATCTGTCCGAAGCCGCGACCGGCTTGAGTTGCACCGTGCAACTGCGCGGTGGTGGCCTCGAACGGCGTCAGCAGCTGCTTGACCCACCCCCAGGCCTGGCCCATCGCAGCGGCCACGGTGTCCCACACAGGCGCCAGTGGCGCGAGTGCGGTCTTCAACTCGGCGAGGACCGGCGCGGCGACATCGACGATGCCTTGCCACACGCCGATGGCGAACGCCTTGATCGGCCCCCAGTACTTCCACACCAGCAGCGCCACCGCCGCGACGGCCGCGCCGATCGCCAGCACCGGCAGGCTAATGCCGCCGAGCAGCGGCAGCAGCAGGCGCGCGCCGTTGGCGAGCATGGGCAGCACGCGGCCGCCGAACGCCAGTCCCTGCCGCAGCAGCGCACCAAAGCCGCCACCGCCCGACAGCAGCGCCACGGCGCCGTGGATCTGCGAGAACGCCATTGCGGCTACACCACCGGCGACCAGCAGCCCGCCCAGGATGGTGAGCAACGCCGCGCCGCCGATTGCCACCTTGGCGATCGCACTCACCAGCACCGGATTGGCGCGGATCCACGTTGTGACCTGGCCGACCACCGCAGCGGTGCGCTCGGTCAGTTGCTTGAACTGCGGCAGCAGGGTCTGGCCGATCGATTGCGACACCACCACGGCGGTGTTCTTCAGCAGCTGCAGCGAGTTGGCCGAGGTGGCCACCCGCGAGGCGTACTCGGCCGACATCGAGCCGCCGTAGCGCTGCGCATCGGCCACCTTGGCGAAGTTGCCCTGCAGCAGTTCCAGATTGGTCAGCAACGGCGCGATCGCACCGATCGACTCGCGGCCGAACAGCTGCGTCATCGTCGCGGCCTGCTCGGCCTTGGGCAGTGCGCGCAGCTTCTGCAGCACCGACATGATCGCCCCGCCTGCGTCCTTCTGCATTACCTCAGCCATGGCGGTGGCCTTGATGCCCAGCTTATCGAAGGCCTCGCGCTGGCTCTTGGTGGCCGACTCGCCGGACGCCAGGGTGAGCAGCATGTTCTTGATGCCGGTGGCCGAGACTTCCGACTCGATGCCCATGCCGGCGACGGTGGCGCCCAGTGCGGCCAGTGGCCCGCTCTGCAGGCCGGCGACTTCGCCCAGGGCACCAATGCGGTTCACCACCGCGCTGATCTTGTTGACGCTGGCCGGGCCGGTGTTGCCGAGGTAGTTGATCTTGTCGGCCAGCACGACGACCTCGGCCTGGCCCATGCGAAACGCCGTGCGCCAGGTCGCCATGGTCTGGCCGGCGTCCTCGGCGCTGCTGTCGAAGGCCACGCCCATCTTCGCCGCGTCCTCGGCGAAGCGGACCAGCTCCTGGCGCGGGATGGCCGCCTGGCCGGCGGCCGCGACGATCTTGGCAATCTCGGCCGGCAGCATCGGCAACCGCATCGAGAGGTTCTCGACATCGCGGCCCATCTGCAAGAACTGCTGCGGCGTCTTGAAGTCCACGACCTTGCGCACATCGGCCATCGCGGACTCGAACTCCATCGCATCGCTGATCGGCAGCGCGGTAGCACCCAGTGCGCGCTGGCCGGCGAACGCCATGCCGGCGCCGTAGGCGCTCGCCTGCAGGCCGGCGTTCTGGATGCGGGCGCTGCGACGCTGTGCAGCATCGATCGCCGCCAAGCGCTGCTGCTGGGCGCGCATGGCGGTGTTGGTGCTTTCGATCTCAGTGCGCAGGCGCCGCTCGTGCGTGACCAGCTCGCGTGTGCTGATTCCGGCCGTTTCCAAACGACCACGCAGGCGCTGCAGGCCTGCCTCCTGCGCGCCGTGCGCGGTCTTGAGTTCGCGTGCAGTGCGCACGGCGCGTTCGAACTCGGCATTCGTGGCGGCGGTGGGCGTGCCGGTGGCTTTGATCTGCTGGGCAAGCGTGCGCACCGATTGCCGCTGCGCATCGAGCGCGGTCTTGGCACGCTGTGCCAACGCCACCTGTTCGCGATAGGCGCCGATGTCGCGGTGCTGGCTGTTGAGTTGACGCAGCGCGTCGCGCTGATTGCGCAGTGCGGTGGCAACGCCACGGCTTCCATTGAGCACACGCCGGAACGGGCCGGTGGCGCGATCGACGGCGGCCAGGATGACCTGCAGGCGCAGATTGTCGGAGGCCGCCATTTAGGCGGCCTCGTTCGTTGGGTGGGGCATCATTCGGCTCCGCTTCGTAGGCGGGCACGCTCGCGCCACGCCGTGAGTTCGTGCAGCGACCAGCCGTCCATTTCAGACGGCGGCCAGTGGAAGATGGCCGCGATGTCGGCCATCGCATCCTCTACGCAGTCGGGAAATCCGCTTCCCTCTGGGCCTTCGGCAAGAAAAAAACCTGCACCTCCTGGCCTACCGCCAGCAGGTCGGCCGGATCCATCGCATTGACGTCGGCGGTGGTCAGCGTGGGCGAGGAAATGCGAGGCAGCAGTGTTGCCAGCGCGGTGACATCCAGCTGCAGCACGTCGGTGAGCTTGAGGCCGCGCAGTTCGCCTGCGCCGGGCTTGCGGACCTTGAGGTCGGTGATGGTCTGCTCGCCGCGCGTGATGGGCTGGTCGAGGGGAATGGCTGGGGAAAAGGTCGGGGTCATCGGAAGGTCTCAAGGCGGAGGCCCGGCGGCGCCAGGCCGGAAGGGTCAGGCACCGATGGCGCGGCGGTGAGGGGCAAGCAGATCCACGCCGTTGACGATCTCGATCATGTTCATCAAATCGATCTCGATTACGGGCACGCCGTTGATACTCAGCTTGTAGTAGCTGGCCGACGTCTTGACCGAAAACTCGGTGTCATCGCCGGACTTGCCGGTACCGGGATCAATCTCCTTGTGACGGCCGCGCACAACAATTTCCACCGCATCCACCTCGGTGGAATCGTCGCGCTGGTAGGCGCCGGCAAAGCGCAGCTGCACGGCGTTGTGCGTGGTGGCGCCGTACTGATTCAGTACGCTGCGCATCAGGCCGCCGCACTTCCATTCGAGCTCGATCTTCTCCTGGCCGAAGTCGATGTCGACCGGGCCATTCATACCGCCGCCGCGATACTCCTCCATCTTGCGGGACAGCGTGGGCAGCTTCACTTCGACCACCTGGCCGAGATAGCTCTCACCGTCGTTGAACAGGTTGAGCGCTTTGAGTTTCTTGGGCAAAGCCATGGGGTTCTCCGGGAATCTGAGGCGGGTGCGTTACGCGTTGACGCGTTCGGCGAAGTCGGCCAGGTAGCTGGTGGTGATCTTCTTGTACAGCTGCAAGTTCTCCAGCGGTGGCACCGGCGTGTAGTCGTAATCGATGCGCAGCGCGCCATCGGCGAGCGTGGTGGCGCTGTTGACCATGCCGTCGTACCAGGCGTTGGCATCGATCAAGTAGCCCGACGACTTCAGGTCGCGGAACTTGGCGTTGATCGTTTCGATCAGATCCCTGACCAGCGAGGGGTGCATCGGTTTGTCGACGTAGAACGCCACGCCTTCGGCGATGGTGTCGGCCAGGATCTGCGCGGTGCGCGTGGCCGTCTCGAAGGCGAACATGTTGTCCTCCGCGCACGTGCGCGATCCCCAGAAGCGCTGGCCGTTGAACGTCACCAGCGTGGTGATGTCGCCCTCGTTGAGGATGCCGGCATCGGTGGCCGGATCCTGCAGATCCCAATGCACATCCTTGGAGATGCCGGTGACGCCAGCCACGGGCACGTTGGACAGGCTCTTGTGCCAGCCCTGTTCGGTGTCGATCTTGGCACGCAGGCCGAGCGCACGCGCAGTGGCATATGCCGCCGTCGTGGTGCTGGTAGCGGTGTCGAAAGCCAGGAAGTCCGGCCAGATCAGCATCAACTCGCGATCGCTGAACTGCCCACGGTAGGTGACCGCCTCGGCCACGGTGTCTGCGACAGGCCGCGCATACGCCATGGCGCGCAGCTTCTTGGCGATGGTCGCCAATGCCTTGGCCACCGGCAGCGTGTCCAGGCCCGGCGCGCCCAGGATGCGCGGGCGCACGCCCAGCTGCGCTTGCGCGGCGAGCAGCGCATACAAGCCGGTATAGCCGCTGGACTTGGCCTCGCCGATGACGTTGGTCGATGTCTTGGCCGCATCTTCGCCATCGGCCACACGCACGACGATGGTCACCGGGTTGGTCTGGTCGGCAATGCCCTGCAGCGTGGCGCGCAAGGTGCCCTGGGTGCCGGCGCTGGCGACCGCACCAAGCACATCGGTGATCAGCACCGGCTTGTTGAGCGGGAAGATGGTCTCGTCCGCATCGGCGGCCGTGGCGACCAGGCCGACGACAGCAGTGGAGACGGTGCGGATGGTGCGCGTGCCCGCGCTGACTTCGATGACGCGAACGCCGTGGTGGTAGGCAGTGGACATAGGTTCCTCGATCAGGACGAGCGGAAGCGGAGCGGAATGGTCATGCGCGAGCGCGCATTGGCAGGAGCAACGTCGGTGCGTTCGCCTTCGATGGTCAGCACGAAGCTGCCAGGCGCATCACCGACGACAAGGTCGACGCGGGTCAGGCGCAGGCGCGGCTCCCAGCGCATCAACGCGGTGGCGGTGGCGCCGTAGAGCAGCGTGCGGGTGGCGCCGTTGAACGGCTGGTCGATCAGCTCGGGCAGCAGCGAGCCAAAGTCGCGGCGCTGCTCGCGTGTGCCGATGGGTGTGGTGAGGATGCAGGCGATCGATTGGGCCAGGTGCTGCTCGCCCTCGATCACATGCCCAGTGGTGGCATCGACGCCGATCACTGCGGACCACCGCTGAGTGCGCTGCCGGCGGTCACGCCGGTGGTCTTGTGATTCTTGAGGCTGATCCCGCCGCCGAGCACGTCGGTGGTTGCCGTCGCGGTACCGGTGATGGTGGCATCACCATTGAGCATCGTTTCGCCGTTGACCGTCAGCGGGCCGTTGAGCGTGATGCCGCCATCGGCGGTGATGGTCGCGGTCCCGCCGCTGGGCAACGTCGCCTGCAGCGCATGCGCGTCGGTGTCGTAGTGGATCTGCGCGCCATCGGCAAAGCGCAGCACGTGGAGCGTGTCGGACGCGGCAGGCGCTGCGAATTGGTCGGAGTACAGGCCCCGTAGCACCACGCCATCGGCCAGGTCGCCAGCCGGCGATAGCACCACCACCTGTTCGCCAATCGTCGGCGCCGACCAGATGATGGTGGTGCCAGCCAGTGTGACCACCCAGGGCAGATAGTCGGTCAACATCTCGCCGACCTGCACGCGGCATCGCGCGGTGGCGAGATTCACCTCGGCGACGGTGCCGAGGCGAATGGCGTTACTCAGTGCGGAGGATGCGTTGCCCATGCAGCCATGGTCAGTGGCTGCACGGTCTTGCGCACTGCAATTGGTGCGTAAAGCAGTGGGCTACACAGCCGCTTCTTCAGACGGCTTGGGCTGCACAAACCATGCCTGCGTCGCTTCGTCCCACACCACTGTGCCGTCGATCGAAACCGGTGCGGCCACGGTGGTCAGCTGTCCCGGCAACGCGACGCCGGCGGCCAGGCGCGGTGCGATCGCGCCGGTGGCCTTCTCCCACACCAGTGCAGCGCTGTAGTCCGGATCTGCACGCCAACTCGCGCGTGCATCGTCCCAGACGTTGCGTCGGTAGTCGCCGGGGAGAAACGCGATTGGCTGCGAGGTGGTGTAACCCTGCGGCAGTGCATCGCCCAAGGCAAGCGTGTTGGCGACTGGCGTGGCGGTGTCGGTGCTGTAGAGCATCACGCCGCGATAGTCCGGCACCAGCTCCCAGCTTGCAGACGTTGGCGACAGGCGGTGCCGCTGATACAGCCCTGCAGGCGGCGCCGGTGCGGTGGCAACCGTGTTGGGAGGCAGCGGGTAGCGTCCCTCCAACTCGGAGAGATAGACAGTCACCGGGCCGGTGTATTCACCGGTGGTGGCGTCGTAAGCGTATGCAGTGCTGGTGCGTGGCAGCGGGTTGGTCATGGTCAATCCTCAGTAGGCGATGCAGTAGGTCATGCGGAGACCGGCAGGCAAGTTGTCTGCGCCGCCGGCAGCGTTGACGGTGATGGCATGGTTGTGGGCGCCAGCGCCACGGTGATCCACCACGTGCACGTGATTGCCACCCTCGGCGATGCCGACCCCGTGGGTGTGGTTGCCTGAGCCGTTCATGCCAATGTTGTGGGTGTGATTACCGGTGGCATCAGTTCCGATGCTGTGGGCGTGGTTGCCACCGGCACCGGTCCAGCCATCCGAGGGCGATGCATCATTGTCCCGCTCGCGGTAGATGCCATAGCCGTTGATGGCATTGGAGGGAATCACGCCTGGATGTTGGTGGTCCCCTGAGGCGCTAGTGCTACCGCCGTGCGCGTGGTAGCCCTGCGCATCCGTCCAAGCACCGTGCGCGTGATCGCCGGCCGGGTTGACGCTGGCACCATGTGCGTGGATGCCGGCTGCGCCGAGTGCGGTGTAGTGCGCATGGTCGCCGACAGCGGTCGCACTGGCGCCGTGCGTATGGCTGATCACCTGGCCGTTGCTGTGGACGCCGACAAACTGTGAGGAATTGGTGTGGGTGACCGTGGTGCCTTCACGCATCAACGGTAGGTTGAACGTGGTGCTGCTATCCCCGGCACCGTAGACGGTACCGATCGCCGCAAACAACGCCGAATACTTCGTGCGTGAGACTGCCGTGCCATCGCATAGCAGTAGACCTGCAGGCGGAAAGAGCGAGGCCATAATCACGATCTGGCCTGGCAGCAAGAACGAGCTTGGCACGTTCTGCAGATTGCGGAAGTCGCGATACCACGCGCCCTCCTGTCCATCCAAGAGATCAGCATCCAAGCCATTGCCAGGGCCAACATGAAACGTCGCCGCAGAGCGAAGGCCGAGCATGTTGCGTGCCGCTGCTGCAGTGGGTCGGGCCAGTAGCCCTTTGATGAAGTCAGTGGGCGCAGCATCGCCTAGGCGCGCATTCAATACGGCAATCAGGTTGGCCGGCGACAGCGCCCGCTCTTTGTCCAGCCCTTCGATTGCTTGCGCGTCGGTGGACAAGCGCACCACACCCGGCACGTCCACCGTCGCCGCTGGATCGGTGAAGTTGGTGTCTCCGAAGGTGATCTGCGCGGTGTCCACATCGGCCAGCACCACGTCGATCGCCAGCAGCACAGAGGCGGCGCCAGACTTCTCCACCAGCAACGCGGGTTGGCCGTAGGCAGCAAACAGCGTGCCATCGGCCAGGTACAGGCCGAAGCCGTAACAGCTGTAGACGGCGTTGGATTCGTCGCGCACCGACACGTGCATCGTGTCCTTGGCCGTCACCGAACCACCGATAGTGGTCAGGCGCTTGATTTCGGACGGTAGCGCCTTGAGCTCGGCATCGGCCACGAACGCTGCGCTGGTCAATCCGACTGCGGCGATGGTCACCGCCTGTGTGCCGGTCTGCTTGGCATTGACCAGGGCTTGGCGGCCGGCCGTAGTGATCTTGAGTTTGAGTCCGGGCATGTGTGCTCTCTAGCTCGCCTCGCCCTGCAGGCGCAGGAACAAAGTGGTTCTGCCGCGTGCCACGACGTTGAGTCGGGCTTCGGCCTGGAATCCTTGGGTGAAGGTGAAATGCGAACGCACGGGCTTGGTGCGCTCGACCTCGGCGATGACTTCCTCGACGAACCGGGCACTGGCGCTCTGTCCATCGGCACCGGTCAACGTCAGCGCCAGCTCGAAGGTGTGCGGCTGGCCGCGCGGCTCGGTCTGCCACCACTCGCGGATGGCCACCGCGCCGCCGAACGACTCGACCACCATGCGGACGCTGTTGGCCGTGCCCTTGCGGCGCTGGATAGCCATAGCGCTACGCAGGCGTGAGCGCTTAACCGCATCGCTCCAGTCGGCCTTCCAGTCATCCACCGATAGCGTCCATGCAAGCCATGGCAGATGGCCGGCCGGGCAGGTGTCCGGATTCCACAGATCTGGATACGGCAGCGGGATCGCTTCCAGGCGCTCGGTGACGGCCGCCAGGGCGCGTTCCATCGGCGTGGCATTGGGCGGCAGCGGAGAATTACTCATCGATGCCGGCGTGCACGATGTCGATCGATGCGCAGTACGCGGCTTGCGTGCGGCTGATCCGGATGTCGGCTGCAGGCGAGTCCAACTCGACGCGCTGCACGCCGTCAGCGAACAGCTTGGCCTTGATCGCCGATTCCGGTACGTCCCGGCCGATCCGGTGCGCCTCGGCAAGATAGGTCTGCAGGCTGCGCAGCGCCTCGCGCATGACCACTGCCGAGTCGGGGCCAGCGTAGGTGTAGACGCGCCCACGGATGGCGTAGGGAACGATCTGCGCGCTCTGCACCGCGACTTCGTCTGTCATGGGCCGCACGTCGTCATCGGTGAGCATGGCGGCCACTTGATCGAGCAGTGCCTGCGGCGCGGTGCCATCGCCGGTGCGCGATTGCACGGTGACCAGCACTTGCCCAGGCGCGGGGCTGGTGGCGCTGGCGTCCATGACATCTGCCGCCGCGCTGAGCGCGTGATAGATGTAGGCGCCCTCGGGGCCGGCAACGCTGAAGCCCTCGGGCGCCAGCTGGATGCGGCGGCGGAAGTCCACGTCCGACTCATAGGTCGGTGCAATGCCGTTCCCCGGCTGCCCCGGATCCAGTACCAGGCGCGCGACGCCAAACAACGCGCCCAGGTGATCGAGGTTGGTGCCGGTGGCAAAGGCCAGCATGGTCTGCTGTGCCTTGTCGTTGGCGCGCTGGCGTATCAGCAGCTCGCGTGCCGCGAACAATTGCAGGAGCTTGTAGACCGGGTCAGCTTCGATGAGCGCCGAAAACTCGGGCAGTAGCCGACGGAATTGGGCTACCGCTTCGGCGAATATCGTCTCGAAGTCCAGCGGCTCAATTAGGTCTGGGGCGTTGAGTTTTGATAGATCGACTGCAGTAAAGGACGCCATAGAAGCCTGCCATTTCTTGGCTCCTATATTTTCGCAGCGCGGCTGCACTTAGTAGTGCGCTACTTTGTAGAGAGAAATATTACATCAAAATGGGATGTCTTCCTCTATGGTGAATGGGCCCTTGTAACGCATTTTTTCAAGGAGTATTTCTGCAAGTTCTTCGCGAGCCTCGAGATCAGCGTCGAGTAACTTGGCGTCGTTTTCGGATATATCGACCTCTATCCTCAAAGCTTCCTGATAGTATGAGATGCCGATCTTCGATACATGCACACCTTTTCTTCCAAGATTTCGCAATCGCCCATTCAATTTCCACCTTATATCCCAGGAGAATCGAGTTGCGAAGTATTTTCTAATCTCTTTAGAGGTTGTAATTGCTTTATATGCATCTTCGACTTTGGCTTGAAAAAATTCCGCGTTGTGCTTATGTAGTACGTCCAAATCGTCAATGAACTTATCAGTTCTGTCAGCGCGGACGAAGTGAACGAGTGCGGAGCTGTCGATTTTATTTACGATGTATCTTGAGAAATAGATGAGGCGGCTTAGCTTGACAACTTTTGTAGGCACATATTCGAACTGTGCGTCGACCATTGGAGCATCGAAGATGGTGCAAAGAATGAATTGATAAAGTCTTTTGTTTTTCTTTCCTTTATAGTTTAATTGACTTATCTCATGATCCATCGCCTTCATCAGCGATGTTATTGAGTCGAATATTGGTTTGTCATTTTGTGGCGTCCCATTCTCACTGACTAGCTGGAATGCAAAAATGTCTCGCTTTGGACTTAGGATGCTTTCTTTAACTTTCGGATTGGAGTTGAGGTAGTTATCTTTCCAGGCCCCATCTGCTAGGTGCGATTTCAGTGGCTCTGATTTCGTCCATATGTGGACAGGCTCCCAATCAGCATTCGGGTCAACCTTTGGTCGGCTTCTACTCAAAAATGCCACGGTATTCTTTGCGTCTTTCTTGCAGCTCACCAGAATCACTGTGGAAACATCTAGGTCTTGGCTGCTTTTTACTTTGTAGGCAATTAAATCTAATTCGCGAGCACGACCGTCAACGTCATCCAGGTAGAACCTTCCGCTTATGGTGCTCCATTTCTTTTTCTGAAAAGCTTGTGCGGTTTCATGCTCAAGAATAAAGCCGGTCCCTTGAAGGGCTCCTAATATCTTGTCTTCTGGCGCTGCGTCTCGCATTGCTCCGTCGCTCTAATCTAGTTCGTCATGTGATCAAGCATAAGCTTTTTGAGCTGGTGCCTGTCGCGGGAGTCTAATCCCAGCAAAACACGCTTTTCGTAGCGTGCCGTTGGGCCGCCAGGCCGCACCCGCTCGGTTAAGCCATCTTGGTGTACGCGTGCAATCTGTGCTACCCGGCCCATAAACCCAACGCTCACAGCGTTAGGACCCGCACTGACCTTGAAGTATTTGGCCTGCCGCAGCTTGGCAAACATCTTCGCGCGTTTGACGCGCCCGGCCTTCTGCCGCAGCTGCTGCTTTCGCGGTGCGTACGGTGTGCCATCGGGTGCCTGCTGCTTGCCGATGCGCTGGCTTTGCGAGCGCCTCAGCTCCGTTCCGATCTTGCGCGCCAGGCTGCGCCGCTCACCGGGCTGCATGCGCGCCAGCAACGGCGCGGCCCAGTTCTCCAGCGCGGTCAGCTCATCCATGTGGGATCGATCTGTGGCTCGGGTGCATGGGTGATGTCGTAGCCGCCGCCATCCTTCGCGGTCACGACCACACGCTCGGTCAGCGGCAACTTGATCGACAGATCCACCGCATCGTTGGCGAGGATGTCAGCCTCGAAGGCGATGTCGCCACGGCGCGCGGGATTGGACAGCAGCTCGGACTGATTGACCTGCACCCATTCCAGCAGCGGCAGCATCACGCTGTCCGGGTGGCCGGCGTAGTCGGTCAAGATCAGATTGAGCGTGTACTGGTACTCGAACGACAGTCCCGGCTGGAAAGTGCTGACCAGGCTACCGGCGTCGATAAACACCAGCAGCCGGTCGGCATCGCGTGCCAGATCCGGCAATGCTGCGACCAGATGCGCGCGCAGGCTGGCGGGCTTGATCATGGCGCCGGCTCCGGCACGTGCAGATCGATCCAGTCCTGCAGCGCGCTCAGTTGCGCGGCGGTGGCGTGGCAGCTGGTGTAGTTGTCGGCGACGGTACCGGCAATGCCAGAGAGCGTAATGCCGGCGGCCGGCGCATCAGGATCTCCGGCGGGCGGCCCGGCAGGGTTGCCCGAGGCGGCGGCGTCGTGCAGCCGCACAAAGCCAGCAGGGATAGCGCAAGCAGCGTCTGCTTTCTGGGTGACATAGATCGGGATCTCGCGGGTGATGGTGGCGCCGGCCTCGCGCACGATCTGCACGCGATCGACGTACTCGACAACGGTTTTTGTGGAAGCCCTTGCACTGTCGCGTTCGGCGATGGCTGCAGCTTTTGCGTCTAGCGCTTGCTTGCGTTCGCGTTGTGCGGTGCTGACGCGCTGCTCCTGCCACACGCAGCCACCGACGAGCACTGCAATCAGCACCAGCAGGATGATCAGGCGCGTGACCATCAGCTCACGCCCAGGATCTGCAGGGCGCGCTGCGTGCGCGTGACGCGATCGCTGTGGCCTTCCGGCAAGCGCTTGGCGCGCACGTTGCCCAGGTTGATCTTGCGGCCCAGGCCAAGCACGTCGCCGGCATCGGCCAGCACGTTGAGGCCGTTGTCTTGCCAGTACGCCGCCGCACCCAGTGCGCTTGGCTCGATCTGCAGCAGCAGATCCGGCTGCTCTTCCACCGGCAGTCCGATCAGCACACCTATACGGCGGTAGTTGCCCCGGAAGGTGTGCTGCATCGGGCCACGGCCCCGGTAGCGGTGACCGTCGCCGCTGGCGGCGTTGCCGTTGCCCAGGCGGTCGGCGTAGACGAAGTTGGCCAGGCCCTCCGGGTTGCGTAGGAACTTGGGCGCCTGGGCCGGTGTGATGCGCGCGCCAAACACTTCCAGCAGCCGAGCGCTGGTGGTGTAGGTCAGGCCTTCTTCCATCCGCGACAGGCTCAGACTTTCGTGCCCGACCTGGCCGAGCCAGTGCGCGGCGCGGCGCTTGGTGGTGATGCCAAAGCGGTTGGCGGCGGCGAGCAGTGGCCCATGCCAGCGCTGTGCGCGTTGCGGCGAACACTGCATGATCGAGGCGAGCTGGGTATCGGTGAACATCAATCGACCTTCAGGATGCGCGCCACATTGCCCTGGGCGCGGTAGGTGAGCACCGCCAGCACGATCAACGTGCCCAGGTGCCATGGACTGACTTGCGAGCCGGCGCCGGCCAGCAGGATGTGCAACGCCTGGCCGCCGGTGCTGGCGATCAGCAACCACGCGCACCAGCCGGCGCCGCGTCGATGGCGCGCATCGACCGGGCGGTGGTAGGTAAGCAGGCGGACGCAGATGGCGAGCGAGGCCATCAACGTCAGGACGGTGACCAGGCTATGCACTGGGCGGACCTCCACGACGTAGGAAGGAAAAGTCGAAGGACTTGCTCTTTTCGATCAGCCCCAGCGTGACGGTGATCGCGCACGCCGCGCTAGCGAAGGCGGCCACGCCGCTGGACTTGATCGGCAACCAGCGCAGGATTTCCGGCGCTAGTTGGTAGCCGGCGATCACGCTCACCGGGAAGTAAATCAATCGCGCCAGCAGCGGTTGCTTGGCGGCGGACACCACGAACAGCGCGCCGCCCGCGAAGGCGCCGATCAGTGCATCGCCGTCGATGCCAGGCAGCACGGAGGCAAGGCCCACACCGGTGGCGATCAAAAAGCCGCTCGATACGGAGGTGGGTTCGGTCATCAGATCAGTCCCATAGCTGCACAAGCGGC
Organism: Xanthomonas sp. WCS2018Noco2-27; assembly: GCF_031843525.1. Lineage (NCBI taxonomy): Bacteria > Pseudomonadati > Pseudomonadota > Gammaproteobacteria > Lysobacterales > Lysobacteraceae > Xanthomonas > Xanthomonas sp. WCS2018Noco2-27. The sequence goes on from NZ_JAVTIK010000003.1 coordinate 180,207, forward strand.
GTCATCGCCGCTGTGGTGGTGGTTACCTCGGGCAACTCCACCGGCGTGCCATGCGGTAGCACGGCGCCCAGTTCGGCCAGGCCGGGATTGAGGAGATAGGTGCGCTCGACCAGGCCGGCCGTGCTGCCCAGGTGGCGCCAGCACAGCAGGTCGACGGTGTCGCCTTGCATGGCATGCACGCGCATCAGATGAGCTCCACCGTGCTGCGCGGCAGGTTCTGCAGATCGCGCACGGCCCAGCGCTGGTCGCGGCGTAGCTCGGTGATGCTCGGTGACAGGTCATCGGCGCGCTGGTTGGCGCTGTCAGTGGCGTCGAAGCTGCGGTAACGCTCTGCCACCTCGACAGCGGTGGCACACGCGACGGCGCGTAGGTACAGCTGTACGCGGCGCGAGAGGCCATCGACAGTGGTGCTGGGCACATCGGTCAACACCGCGTAGCCAGCCGCCTGCTGCGTCTGCGCCCATGTCTGCAACTCATCGTTGACCGCCAGCATGGCGGCGATGAGGGCGTGGCGCAGACGCGCATCGGTCACGGTGCCATCCAAGCGCATGCTCGCTCGCACAGTCGCCGGTGCGATCGCCGGCCAGAACGGCGCATTGGCGATCGCATCAGGCGTGGCGCTGGTGGTGCCGATGGCAGTGAATCCGCTCATGGATGGCTCGGAAGAGATCGCCGGTGGTCGGGGCGTCACCGCAGCGATGGAGTGCTGTGGATCAGCCCCGAGCCGGCGAGGGTTGCGGGGACGCTCGGTTATGCGTTGGTGCCCGCAGGCTCAACGCTGAACTTCTTCAAGAGGCGCTCGGCACGCTCCAGATCCTTCTTGCCGCCGCAGCTGCCGTGCAGTGCGATGGCGCGCTGCAGGTCGGCGACGGCGGCAGCGGCGATGGGCTGCGCCTGGTCGGCAGGCGTCTCATCGGTGACGCCCGCCAGCGATGCGCGTGCCAGTGCCAGGTGCAGCTTGGCGCGCACCTCATCGGGCATGTCTTGCTCAGCGGTCAGCGTCGCGGTGTCTGCCAGCACGGCCGCATCGAATGCCTGGCCGGTCTTCTGCGCAGACAGCGCCGCCTCGGCGATCTCTTCGGCCAGCACGCAGCCCACCGTGCGGGAGAAGCGGTCGGGCATCTGCAGGCCGTGCTTGAGCACATAGGCGCCCAGCTCCAACGCGCCGGTATAGTCGCCGGCATCAATGCGCCAGACCATGCACGTCATGACGATCTCGTCCTGCGCGCCCTGGCCGCCGGCCAGCACGCCGGCCAGATACGGCACGTAGGTCGGCAGCAGCTGCACCTTGAGCGCCGCCTTGCCTTGCGTGGACTGGATCTGCTTCAGCCGCAGGCGATCGCTCTGCAGTTGCGCCATGTGCTGCTCGTAGGCCGTTGCACCGGCCATCAGCTGGTGCGGTGCGCGCTGGGCGGCCTCCAGCTCGGCGAGCACGCGGCTGTGGTGACGCTTGGCGGGACTGTCGGCCATGACTTAAGCCTCGATCTCGATGTGCTCGACCACGCAGCCCAGGCCGTAGTCCTCGACCACGTAGGCATCGTTGGAGGACTCGTAGTTCTCGATGCGATCGCGTGCCGGCACTTCCTGGATGTAACGACGACGGCCGCCGGTCTGGTAGTAGATCGACAGGTTCGCCAGCGAAGTGACCATCAACGCGCCATCCGGCAAGTACGGCACCTCGGCCACCTGCAGGCCGCCAACGCGGCGCTGGCTCAAGATCAGGTCGGTGGCGATCTTCTCGCTGGCCGCCTGGTCCTTGTTGACCATCGGAAAGTACTTGTCGTGCATCAGGTCGCGGCCGAGCACCACCACCAGGCTCGGATCCTTGCGGTGCCACGGATCCAGCAGGTTGCTCACCACATCGAACACCAGCGCGTCGAGGTTGCGGTAGTCCGCGCCATCACCGGCGCCGATGACCATCTTGCCGGCCGTCTTGCCGCTTGCCAGCACGCGTTGGGCAGCGTTGGTGCGGTACTGCTGTAGCCAGCCGATGTTGACGTCTTCCAGCAGCGGGAACGCAGCGCGGTCGGTGTCGGCAGCGGCGTGCGTGCCGTTGAAGCCGATCTGCAAGCGATCCAGTGCCTGACGCTTGACGATGGCATCACGCAGGCGCGCCTGGAAGTCCGGGAATTTGGCCCAGGCATCGAGCAACGCATACGGAATCGCGGTGTCGAAGTCGGTCTTCTTGGCGACGTACTCGTTCTTGTCGAGCGCAGCGACGTTGCGCGGGGTGCGGGTCTTGCCGGCACCGGTGTCGGTGCGGCTCGCAATGCTGCCGGTGACGCCGATGCCCACCTTTTGGCCGGACAGTTCGTCCACCGGGATGATGTTGATCTTGGACAGGAACTCGCTGGATTCCTGCATGCGCGTTTCTAGCTTCTGCTGCACGGTCGGATCGACGGCGAACGAGTGGAACGCGGAGGTGATGCCGTTGAGCTTGGCGATCTGCTCGGCGAATTGGTTGAACTGCAGGCGAGTGGCGTTTTGCATGAAAGCTCCGAAGGTGGGGCGCTGGCGGCGTGTGCGTGTGGTGGTGTGGGATCAGCAGTCGGTCAGCACGGCCGCGCCGCCGCCGGTGACCACCGGGCGTGCGGGCTGTGCCGGATCCGGCTGCTGCGACAGCGACTCGCGCAGCTGCGCCAGGTCGTTTGCCAGCTGCTCGTGCTTGGTCTTCTGCTCGGCGTGTTCGGCCTGCAGGCGGTTGAAGCGTTCGTCCTGGCCGCGCACGTGCTCGGCGATCTCTTCGACGCCTTCGCCAAGCTCTGCGAACTGCTCGGCGGTGATGCTGGTGGCGTCCTCGCTCTTGAGCGCGGTGCGGATCCGGCTGAGCAGATTGGCGACCGGGCCTTCGCCGACTTCGCTAAATTCCAGCGCGGTTTCCTCGGCGACGGTGAACAGGTTGCCCGGTGACTGCTTGCGATCGGCCAACGGGTTGGCCTCGGGGTTCTGGCTGGCGAAGCTGAGCATGGAGGTGCCCAGGCTGGCCGGCGAGTCGGTGACCGCCAGGCCGACGAGATACGCCTTGCCGGTGTTGGCGAATTTCTCCTGCACCTCGATGCTGGTGTAGAGCTTCTGCTTGGACTTGTTGATGGTGATCAGGTCGGCGGTCGGCTCGATCTGGGCAAACAGCGCCAGGCGCTTGGTGCCATCGATCTCGACCTCTTCGGCTTTCACTGCAGTGACATCGCCATACGCACGGAACGGCGAGTCCGGCAGCAGGCTGCGCATGTGCTCGATCCAGATGCGGGCGTTGTAGGTCTCACGGTTGTAGGTGGCGGCCATGTCGTCGATCCAGCTGCGTTGGATCGTGCGGCCATCGGTGGTGGCGCCTTCGACGGCCACGCGGAACCAGTTGGAACGGAACTTCTTGGCCTTGGCCGACATGGGTGTCCTTTGCGCTGGATGCGTTTGCGATGACCCATGGTCAAACGCGACGCACAACGCAGCAACGTAATCACCGTGTAAACCAGGCGATTACGCGTCGTTGAACTGTCGGGATTAAGAGGTGGGCCGCACCCTGGTCGGCATGCAAAGCGTTGCCACCCAGCTCCCGATGGACACCCGCAGACAGGCCAAGTTCCTGTACTGGATGGGATGGCGCGTGACCGAAATTGCGCAGGCCATCGGCGAGAACGAGAAGACTGTACACAGCTGGAAGTCGCGTGACGAGTGGGATCGCGCAGACAACGTTGAGCGCATCGGTGGCGCACTCGAAGCGCGCTTGGTTGTGCTGATTATGAAGCCGGAAAAGTCCGGCGGCGATTTCAAGGAAATTGATCTGCTGCATCGGCAGTTGGAGCGCCAGGCGCGCATCCAGCGCTACCAAGGCGGCGGCAACGAAGCCGATCTGAATCCGGCTGTCGCCAATCGCAACGCTGCGCCAAAGAAAAAACCCAAGCGCAACGACTTCACTGAAGAACAGGTCGAGCAGCTGACCACCGCGTTCGTCGACGGCTGCTTCGACTACCAGCGCGATTGGTACCGGGCCGGCAACGAGCGCACCCGCATCATCCTCAAGTCGCGCCAGATCGGTGCAACGTTTTACTTCGCTCGCGAAGCGCTGATCGATGCGCTCACCACCGGGCGCAATCAGATTTTCTTGAGCGCCTCCAAGGCGCAGGCGCACCTGTTCCGTGGCTACATGCAGCAGTTCGTGCGCGAGACCATCGACGAGACGCTCTCCGGCGGCGACAGCATCGTGTTCCCCAACGGCGCCGAGCTGTTCTTCCTCGGGACCAATGCACGCACCGCCCAGGGCTACCACGGCAATTTCTACTTCGACGAATTCTTCTGGACCTACGGGTTCAACGAATTGAACAAGGTCGCCAGCGGCATGGCGATGCACAAGAAGTGGCGCAAGACCTACTTCAGCACACCATCGAGCATGGCCCACGAGGCCTACACGTTTTGGACCGGCGAGCGCCGCAACAAGGGCAAGCCGGCGGCGCAGCGGATCCAGATCGATGTCTCGCACGACGCGCTGGCCGGCGGTCGCCGCTGCCAGGACCGCGCCTGGCGGCAGATCGTCAACATCCTCGACGCCCAGCGCCGTGGCTGCGACCTGTTCGATATCGACGAGCTGCGCGAGGAATACAGCCCGGACGCGTTCGCCAACCTGTTGATGTGCGACTTCGTTGACGACGGCGCCAGCATCTTCCCGCTGGCGATGCTGCAGCCGTGCATGGTCGACAGCTGGGTCGAGTGGGGCCAGGACTACAAACCGTTCGCCGCGCGCCCCTACGGCGATCGCGCCGTGTGGATCGGCTACGACCCGGCCGAGACGGGCGACACCGCCGGCCTGGTCGTGCTGGCGCCACCGCAGCAGCCTGGCGGCAAGTTTCGGCTACTGGAGCGCATCCAGTTCCGGGGCATGGATTTTGCCAAGCAGGCGGCCGAGATCGAGCGCATCACGCGCCGCTACTGGGTGACCTACATCGGCATCGACACCACCGGCATGGGCAGCGGCGTGGCGCAGCTGGTGAAGCAGTTCTTCCCGAATCTGGTCACCTTCAGCTACTCGCCCGAGGTCAAAACGCGCCTGGTGCTCAAGGCGTTCGACGTGATCCACAACGGCCGGCTGGAGTTCGACGCCGGCTGGACCGACGTGGCCCAGTCGTTGATGGCTATCCGCAAGACCATGACGGCCAGCGGCCGCCAGTCCACCTTCACCGCCGGCCGCTCGGAAGAGACCGGCCACGCGGACCTGGCGTGGGCACTGTTCCACGCGCTGCAGAACGAACCGCTGGAAGGGCGCACCGCGCGCAACTCCGGCTTCATGGAGATCTCTTGATGTTGACCGACCAGCTGCCCGCCACTGCGTCTGCAGCGCCAGCCGTGCCCGCACGCACCGAGGCTTTCACCTTTGGCGACCCGACGCCGGTGCTCGATGGGCGCGGCGTGCTGGACTATCTGGAGTGCTGGCAGAACGGGCGTTGGTATGAGCCGCCGGTGGCACTGGATGGCCTGTCCAAGACCACACGCAGCAACCCGTTCCTGCAGTCGGGGCTGATCTTCAAGCGCAACATGCTGGCGCGTACCTTCAAGCCGCACCGTCTGCTGACGCGCGAGGCCTTCGAGCAGCTGTCACTGGACTGGATCACGCTGGGCAATGGCTACCTTGAGCGCCGCCGCAATCGCATGGGCGGTGCGCTGTCACTGGCCGCGCCCTTGTCCAAGTACATGCGGCGCGGCATCACCGAGGGTGACTACTTCCAAGTGCGCACCTGGCACGACGAGCACGTGTTCGAGCCGGGTAGCGTGTTCCAGCTGCGCGAAGCCGATGTCGATCAAGAACTCTACGGCCTGCCTGAGTGGATGCCGGCAATGCAATCGGCGCTGCTCAACGAGTCGGCCACGCTGTTCCGTCGCAAGTACTACAACAACGGCTCGCACGCCGGTTTCATCCTCTATCTGACCGACCCACAGCAGAGTCAGGAGGACGTCGACGCGCTGCGCAACGCCATGAAGGGCGCCAAGGGACCGGGCAATTTCCGCAATCTGTTCCTGTACTCGCCTGGCGGCAACAAGGACGGGCTCAAGCTGATCCCGGTCAGCGAAGTGGCGGCCAAGGATGAGTTCAGCGGTATCAAGGGCATCACCCGCGACGACATGCTGGCCGCGCTGCGTATCCCGCCGCAACTCATGGGCATCGTGCCGCAGAACGCTGGCGGTTTCGGGTCCATCCGCGAGGCAGCTGCCGTCTGGGCAGCCAATGAGCTGGAACCGCTGCAGGCGCGCATGCTGAAGATCAACGACTGGGTGGGCGATGAGGTGATCTCGTTCACCCCGTACGCGCCGCCAGCGGCCGCGTAATCCTTTCCCACCGCAAGACCACGCAATGCTCAAGAACCTCCGTTGTGGCGAATGCGCCCGCCTGCTGTGCAAGGCCGGCGCCTTCGATGAAATCCAGATCAAGTGCCCGCGTTGCGGCACGCTCAATCACCTGAAGGCCGAGAGCCTCACCTCCGATCGCCGCGAGCGAATCCAAGAAGGCTCTCACCATGAAAAACCAACTGCTCCAGGGCGACGCCCTGACCATCCTTCCCACGCTCGAAGCGAATTCGTTCGACGCGCTGATCACTGATCCGCCGTATGCCAGTGGCGGGCTGCACGCCGCCGCGCGAGCTAAGCCACCCTCGGCAAAGTACGTCCAGGGCGGCGGCGCGCAACTGCATGCCGACTTTGTCGGCGACGAACGCGATCAGCGCTCGCACCTGAAGTGGATGCACCTGTGGTTGTCCGAGTGCGCGCGCGTGCTCAAGGACGGCGCACCGGTGCTGCTGTTCACCGACTGGCGACAGCTGCCGCTGACCACCGACGCGCTGCAGATCGCTGGCTTTACTTGGCGGGGCATCACTGTCTGGGACAAGACCGAAGGCGTGCGGCCGCAGCTGGGGCGCTTCCGCAACCAGGCCGAATACATCGTGTGGGGCAGCAAGGGCAACATGCCGCTGGATCGCCGCGCGCCTGTGCTGCCAGGTGTTATCCGTGAGTCGGTGCGCAAGGCTGATAAGCATCATCTGACCGGCAAGCCGACCGACTTGATGCGGCAGCTGGTCAAGATCTGCGAGGCAGGCGGACGAATCCTAGACCCCTTCGCCGGCAGCGGCACGACACTGGTGGCGGCCGAGCTTGAGGGATACGGCTGGACCGGTGTGGAGATGACTAGCCACTATGTGGGCAATGCGTCCGAGCGGTTAGCCTCTCTGTAAAACTCACGGGGCTGAGAATTCTTAGCCCCGTTTTCGTTGCTAAGTCATCAACCTGTCGCGCGCCAGTTCAACCAACCGCCAAGAGCATCATCGCGATAGCGGCAGCCAGATCCAAAGTGCGACGAGGGTGACCAACAGGACGGGCGGCGTCAGTATCAGCCCCACCTTCATGTATTGGCCCCACGTGATTCGTTGGCCCTTTCCGGCTAGTACATGCAGCCATAGAAGCGTCGCGAGTGAGCCGATCGGGGTGAGCTTAGGACCCAAATCATTGCCCACGACGTTGGCATAGATCATCAGTTCGCGGGTAGCAGCGGGAACGTTGGCCCCATCGATGGCGAGCGCGCCCACCAGCGTTGCCGGCATGTTGTTCATGATCGAGGCGAGTCCCGCCACTGCGAAGCCGGTGCCGATCGTGGCCACAAAGCTTCCTTGCGCCGCCAGCCACTCAAGGACCGCACTTGCCGCTTTGGTTAGCCAAGCATTGCCGAGTCCGTAGACCACCAGATACATGCCAACCGAAAACAGCACGATCTGCCAGGGCGCTTCGCGCAGGATCTTCGTCAGCTGCATCGTGGCGCCTCTGCCGCCCGTCGCCCAGCGGCCAGCAATTGCCATCAGTACTAGCGCGGCCGCGCCCGTCACCAGAGCGATGGGTACACCAAGCGGCCCGGTCACGAAATACGCCACGAGGAGCAAAGCGAGCAGCGGCAAGGCAGCACGGAAGACCGCCGTGTCGCGTATCGCCTCACCCGGCGCTTCGAGATCGTTGACCGGATATGTGCGAGGAATGTCGCGCCGGAACCAGAGCCACAGCACGATCAATGTCGCCACGACCGACACTAGATTCACCGGCACCATGACTGTTGCATAGCGTCCGAATGACACGTCAAAGAAGTTCGCCGTGACGATGTTGACTAGATTCGAGACAACGAGCGGCAGGCTTGCTGTGTCAGCGATGAAACCACATGCCACCGTGAACGCGAGCGCGCCGGCGGGTGGGAAATTCAAGCGCAGCAGAATGGCGAGAACAATGGGCGTCAGCAAAAGGGCCGCGCCGTCGTTGGCAAACACCGCCGCGATCGCGGCGCCTAGCAGAACGATGAGCGGAAACAGTTTCCGACCATTGCCGCCACCCCATCGAGCTACGTGCAGTGCTGCCCAGGCAAAGAAGCCAGCTGCGTCCAAGATGAGCGAGATGATGATGAGGGCGACGAAGGTAAAGGTCGCATCCCAGACGATTCCCCACACGGTGCCGACGTCGTTCCACCCGACGACGCCGGTAGCCAACGCGACTGCGGCACCGGCGAGGGCCGACCAGCCTATGCCAATCCCGCGCGGTTGCCAGATGACGAAAACAAGGGTGACGATGAAAATCGCGAGGGCAAGCATGCAGCGCTCCGCAGTGGGTCAGATGGAGCGCTGATTTACGCGCTTGGACAATTCTTCGGCGTTTTCAACTCGCTCGGAATAGCGATCGGTCAGATACGCCGAGCGGCCACGCACAAGCCAGGTGAATTTCACCAGTTCCTCGCAAACGTCGATGACGCGCTGATAGTAGGCGGACGGCTTCATACGCCCGGCCTCATCGAACTCCTGAAACGCCTTGGCAACGGACGACTGGTTCGGGATCGTAAGCATGCGCATCCACCGGCCGAGCACGCGCAGCTGGTTCACGGCGTTGAAGCTTTGCGAACCACCGGAAACCTGCATTACTGCCAGCGTCTTGCCCTGTGTCGGGCGCTTGGCACCGTCGGCAAGCGGAATCCAATCGATCTGCGCTTTCATGATCCCGGTCATCGCACCATGGCGCTCCGGGCTGACCCAAACCATGCCTTCTGACCAATAGGCGAGTTCGCGCAACTCACTCACCTTCGGATGATCTGGAGCGGCCCCGTCGGGCAGTGGCAACTCGTGCGGATCGAATATGCGTACGTCGCAGCCGTACCAGCCCAGCAGGCGACCAGTTTCCTCTGCCAGCAGCCGCGAATAGGAGCGCTCACGCAACGAGCCATACAGAACCAGGATGCGGGGCGGATGTCTGGGGTCGCCGGGCGCGGCCAGTGCGTCGACGTCGATTCGGGTGAGCTGTGTCGGGTCGATACCCGGTAGATCTATGGCAACGCGATCCATCACTTTGACGCTCCGCCTGTTGTCACCGCTTCGCCGTCTTCTTTCGTGAAGGACGCGACCGGGTTGGCCAGCAGCGCGAGCACCTTCTCGGATGGCCGGCACAGCGCAACGCCCCGATCGGAAACGACGATGGGACGGTTGATGAGGATGGGGTGCGCAATCATCGCGTCCACCAACTGTGCGTCAGTGAGGGCGGGATTGTCCAAGCCCAACTCTGCATACGGCGTTCCCTTCTGACGTAAAAGGTCGCGAGGTGCGATGCCCATCGCGACAATTAGCTCGACCAGTTTCTCGCGCGTCGGCGGGGTCTGCAGATATTCGATGACCTCAGGATCCTCGCCAGATTGGCGGATCATCTCCAACGTGTTCCGGGACGTGCCGCAGGCAGGGTTGTGGTAGATCGTCAGCATCACAGTTATTTCCTTGAGCTAGGCCAGGTCAGTGCGACGGGCGTTAAGGGCTGAGGACGGCTCATGCGCAGGTTTCTGACGCACAAGGAGTCAAGGCAACACCGCAGATCTCCGGGTTCCCGGAGCAGCAGTCCTCGGTGAGAAATGCAAGCAGCTGGCGCATGTCCTCGTAGCTCGCCGCATACAGGACACGTCGCCCGTCGCGCCAAGAGCGCAGCAGGCGAGCACGCTCCAGCGTCGCGAGATGAAAGCTCATACGTGTTGGAGGAATCGAAAGCCGCTCGGCAATCTCCCCCGACGGCATGCCGTCAGGGCCGGCGCGAACAAGCATTCGGAATGCGACCAGCCGGTCGGTGTGTGCGAGAGCAGAGAGGGCTGCAACAGCGGAATCATCTTTCATGACGCAATTCTACAAGGATAGTTGCAGAGTGCTCTAGTTAGTGCAATTTGCGAGGCGGTAGGTGCCGCATATCGGCCTAAGTGGCGATAGCGGCTCCAGCGGGCGGCTTTGGCCCTCCCGCTGCGGCCGCCAGCCGGCGCGCGCAATCGTCGCCCCGCCACGCCTGCGGGCTTCATGCCCCTGTTTTTCTGCAGCCCTGCGGGGCTTGGTCGTGCGCACAGCTGTTGACGCTCGTGCCGGTTTTGACAACTCGCTAGTGCCTGCGGATCCCTGCACGGCATGCCCGCTTTCGGCGCCTTGGGAGGGGACAAATCGACCGCCGCCCAGTTTCCAGAATTTCGAGACGACCATCGGAAAGAGGTAACCGGGTAATTCGATGGGTTCAAGACTAAATAAGCGGCTGATTTGCAAGAAAAATATGAGGTTACCTCAGGGGGTAATCTGAGGTAATTCCTGAAGCCTGGAAAAGTAATGTCATTGATTCATAAGGGGTTTTTTGATGGGCTGGATTACCTTGCAAAAAGGTAATGCAGTTACCTAGAAATTACCCTTTAATTACCTTTGGAAAATTTCCTTATGTCATTGAATTTATTGGTTAAATTTCATTACTTCTGTGCGGGTTACCTAAATTACCTCTTCCCGGTGGTCATCTGAAAAATTGAGACTAGGGCGCACTAGAGTGGGTTGCCACAGCCTCTCGCTAACACCGGATCCTCCGCAGTGTCACTGACCCGCAACGCCCTGCTGCCACACCTCCATCCCGTCAACGCGGCCGGCGGTAAGAACTGGCGGCTGGAAGACCAGGCCGTAGCCATGCTCGAGCGCGGCCGCCAGTCGGTCAGCAAGCACAACGGCCAGCAACACGCTTTCTATTTATGGGTGGCCGCCGCATGAGTGCGATCGATGCCGACGATGAGCTTGTGCTGCCGCCTGGTTTCCGCTGGGACAAGCCGTGGCAGGGCGCGAAGGGGCCACTGACGGCGCTTTTCTTCGAGGGTGAAGAGGTGGCCAGGTTGGTGCAGAGACTCACTGGCGAGTGGTACGTGCTGTTGGAGCGCCAAAGGCCGGCGCCGCCTGGCAAACCGTTCGCGCCCTTTGTCCAGCGTGAGTGCAGTAGCTTCGACCAGGGGCGACGTGGCACCGTAATGTGGGCCGTGCGCCACGAGGCCAGGATCCGAGCTGAGGTGACCGCTCAAAGGGTGCGTTCCTGAGCCATCTAGGGCGAGGTCGGTGACCGCAAGGATCGGGAAAATTGGCAGGACGCCTAAGCGCGCACTAGGCCTCCGGCGTCGGCCGCCGGGAAAAATAAGTGACGCAAGGTGCTGATTCGTAAGCTCAGTAGCGCTAACTGTTAATCAGGGGGTCGTTGGTTCGAGTCCAACTTCGGGCGCCAAGATGTTCAAAAAGCCGCGACATGTCGCGGCTTTTTGTTTGCTTGCTTATCGGCCCGCACAGCTGGCAAGGGTGGTATAGCGCACGGTGCGGGCTCTTCCAGAGTTGTTGACCACGACGTCGGCGAGTCGCCGAGCGTTGCTGCAGAGACTGATGGTGACGTTTGTCCCGCTGCTGCGGCCATTCGGGAGGAAGCGGACGATTGATCGTCCAGCTGTACTGGTGATGTTGATGCCGCCGGTGGCGGAGGTGTGCTCCACTCTGATCACGGATGCGGCACTTAGCGGCTGCCCGCCGTGATCTGGATCCTTGAAGAGGATCCATCCGCGGCTCCAGTCGCGATCTGTGTGGCAACGCGTGCCGTCTGCAGACGGGCAAATGCTGACAGGCGCGCTTTGGCTCACGGCGAGGCCTCTGGCCATCGCAAGATGCGCCGTCAGCAAGTGCACAAGCGTGGTTGCTCGCTGCCACTCGATTAGGCTTTTGACGCTTGGCAACCCTATGGCTGCACCGATGCCGATGACCGCCATCACGATCAGCAACTGGACTGCGGTGTACCCTCTCGCGCTCGAATGAGTCACTGCCCGCATCGCGCCTCTCCTTAGGGTCGAGCGAGCAGTCTCAACGTTGACCGGCGGCCAGGTAACGCCTGCTTCACTCATGCATGCGTCAGACTTTTCCTGACACTGACCTCCGATATTTCGTGCAGCCTTCCCCCGAGATTCGCTCCATGACCGACCGTTTTGAGCTCGTATCCCCGTACTCCCCGGCCGGCGACCAGCCGGCGGCCATCGACAAGTTGGTGGCCAACTTCGAGGCCGGCCTGGCCAAGCAGACCCTGCTGGGGGTGACCGGTTCGGGCAAGACCTACACCATCGCCAATGTCGTGCAGCAGGTGCAAAAGCCCACCTTGGTGATGGCGCCGAACAAGACGCTGGCGGCGCAGCTGTATGGCGAGTTCAAGTCGTTCTTCCCGAACAATGCCGTCGAATACTTCGTCAGCTACTACGACTACTACCAGCCCGAAGCCTACGTGCCGTCGTCGGATACCTTCATCGAGAAGGACAGTTCGATCAACGAGCACATTGAGCAGATGCGTCTATCGGCGACGAAGACCTTGCTGTCGCGGCGCGATTCGCTGGTAGTTGCCACGGTATCGGCGATCTACGGCCTGGGCGCGCCGGAGGACTATCTGTCGCTGCGTCTGATCCTGTCGGTGGGCGAGCATATCGATCAGCGTCAGTTGATCCGCCATCTCACCGATCTGCAGTACACCCGCAACGAATTCGAGCTCACACGCGGCGCGTTCCGTGTGCGTGGCGAGGTGCTGGATGTGTTCCCGGCGGAGTCGGACACCGAAGCCTTGCGCATCGAATTGTTCGACGGCGACATCGAGCAGCTCACTTTGTTCGATCCCTTGACCGGCGAAACCCTGCGCAAGCTGCAGCGTTACACCGTGTATCCCAAGACGCATTACGCCACCACGCGTGAGCGCACGCTCAGTGCGGTCGACACGATCAAGGAAGAATTGAAGGAGCGGCTGGAGCAGTTGTATTCGCAGAACAAATTGGTCGAAGCACAGCGTCTGGCGCAACGCACCCAGTTCGATCTGGAAATGATGGCCGAAGTGGGCTTTTGCAACGGCATCGAGAACTACTCGCGGCATCTCACCGGCAAGGCGCCAGGCGAGCCGCCGCCGACGCTATTCGACTACCTTCCACCGGATGCGCTACTGGTGATCGATGAGTCGCACGTGACCATTCCGCAGATCGGTGCGATGTACAAGGGCGACCGTTCGCGCAAGGAAACGTTGGTGGAGTTCGGCTTCCGCCTGCCGTCGGCGCTCGACAACCGGCCGTTACGCTTCGAAGAGTGGGAGGCGCGTTCGCCGCGCAGCATCTACGTGTCCGCGACGCCTGGTCCTTACGAGTTGCGCGAGTCTGCCGGCGAAATCACCGAGCTGGTGGTGCGTCCCACGGGGTTGATCGATCCGATCGTGGAGATACGTCCGGTCGGCACACAGGTCGACGACCTGATGTCCGAAGTGCACGAGCGCATCAAGCTCGGCGATCGCGTGTTGGTCACGACGCTGACCAAGCGCATGGCTGAGAACCTGACCGAGTACCTGAGTGAGCACGGCATTCGCGTGCGCTATCTGCACTCGGATATCGATACGGTCGAGCGCGTGGAGATCATTCGCGATCTGCGCCTGGGCAAGTTCGATGTGCTGGTCGGCATCAATCTTCTGCGCGAAGGTCTGGATATGCCGGAAGTGTCATTGGTGGCGATTCTGGATGCGGACAAGGAAGGCTTCCTGCGGTCGACCGGCTCGTTGATCCAGACCATCGGTCGTGCCGCACGTAATCTGCGCGGCAAGGCGATTCTGTATGCCGACAAGATGACTCGCTCGATGAAGGCCGCGATCGACGAGACCGACCGTCGCCGCGAGAAACAAGTGGAGTACAACCTCGAACACGGCATCACGCCGAAGTCGGTGGCGCGCCCGATCTCCGACATCATGGAGGGCGCGCGCGAGGATGCGGCCGAAAAACGTGCCGGCAAGGGGCGGTCGAAGTCGCGCCAGGTTGCCGAAGAGACGCCCGACTATCGTGCGATGAAGCCTGCGGAAATTGCCGGCAAGCTCAAGAGCCTGGAGCAAAAGATGTATCAGCACGCCAAGGATCTGGAGTTCGAGGCAGCGGCGCAGATTCGCGACCAGATCCAGAAGTTGAAGGCGGCAAGCCTGGGGTAGGGCGGAGTGACAGGCGAATCGCAGGGAGGGCTTGTGGTCGGCAAAACCCTGCGCTAGAATGCGCGCCCTGCACAGCGCAATGCTGACGCAGGATTCGGGCGGTTAGCTCAGCGGTAGAGCACTACCTTGACATGGTAGGGGTCACAGGTTCGAACCCTGTACCGCCCACCACTTCAAGTCCAGAAAGCAAGGGCTTGAGTGGTTACATGATCGGCAGGGATATCTGCTCCTGACCTGAGGGTGACATATTCAGAAGCTGCTTCAGCTTCGGCGCGCCTCTAATCAAGTCCCCTTGAGCAACTCCAGCTTCTTGTTCGACTCGACGAGGCACATCTGATCGAAAGTCGTGCATTTGGCGATCTTGACAATTGCGCAATGCTCTAGCGAGTCCCGCAATCCCGCGCGGTTGTACCACATGGCTTGACGAGGACGAGGTGGCGACGGCATCGGAAAGTCACTGGTGCGGACCGGTTACTGGCCGTGCAACCCAGCTTTTGCCACGCAAACATGCCTGATGCCGCGGCGCAGGCCGTCGGCTTCCGATACCACTAAATACCTTGGCGCGCGTGATGAGTGTCCACTATTGCAAGCATGAGACCGTCAGCCAAGGCGTGTTTGTCTGCTGCTGCACCGGCAGAGGGGCAGCAGCAAGTTCACTAACTCAGGTTTTGAGGCGGCACAGCTCGACTTGCGCTGTCACGAGCCCTCGGCCGAAACCGCTTTGTCCGTCACGCGTCTTGTTTTAGCATCGACTTTGCGCTTATGAAAAGGACGCTGGTAATGGATGAGTATCAGTACACCGTGCTTGCCAAGGGAGGGTATCGTATCGTGGCGATTACGCGCGACCAGGTGTACGCACCTGATGAGGTGGTTGCATATGCGGTCGTGACGGATGCGGGCGCGCGAATAACGCCGGATCTGTCCTTGGATCAAGCCAATGTGTGGATCGACTCGCTCGTCGAGAGTGAGAGCCGGGAGCGCAGGGCAGAACTGGGTGACCACAAGACCTTGGTCCGTCGGTAGACTGACGTCCACACGCACGTCTAAAGGCGGTGCGCATGTTTAAAGTTGAATTTATTGCACTTGCTGCCATGGCGTTGTTCGCTGGATATGTGTGCTGTCCGTGTACATGACCGTGCTACTGCTGGTGCTCGCTTCAAGCCTCTAAAGCTTGGGCGCCGACCAATCCAGGGCGTTGTGGCAAGTTGTCACCATTCGGCAAAGTCCAGAATGCTAGGTGCCTGGGGTTTCAGTTTTCCGGCGCTAGTTTGGGGCACCGGCACCGGCACCGGCATTGCTAAAGCCCAGGGCATCCACTGCAAGGCGATCCACGCTTCACTGGGGCCGCCGATCTCGCCAAGCACGGGTCCTCCAAGTCAAGCGGACACGGCATCATCGTCGGTAAATTCAACGGCAAGTCGGTGCGCTTGAGCTGGCAGCAAGTCGTGATCCTCGCTGCGCCATGCGCTCAGGCAAGGGTGTGGGTGTCGTCATCCCGAACCTGCTTGACTGCCAGGAATCGACCGTTTTGCTCGACATCAAGCGAGGGGAAAGCCGATCTGATTACAGGTTGGCGCGCCAGCCAGACCGTGAGGTCCTTCTCTTCAATCTGTTCGCGGAAGATCGGCTTACCCATCGCCGGAATCCCCTGGCCTAACGTGTCGAACGTCCCCCCATTCCGCGTGTTGGACCTGATGGGCATCGCGGCAGAGCCCTTTCGGGATGTAATGGGCGAACAGGCAACCTTTGTCAGCCAAGCGCGCAATGCGTTAGTGGGATTTGCTCTGCATCTGTTCGAGAGCCGTTACGAGAAGCTCTCGCTTGGCTTTCACGCCAGGGCAGGCGCGCCCACGCTGTGTATGAGCTATCGCCTGTCGTCCGGCGACGTACTTACCTCAAGACACAACTGAAGTCGCTGCCCGAGCAAGGGTTCCGTAGCAGCAACCCCAGATCCGCATTTGCCAACATGCTGTCAGTGGATGAGATCTTCCCGCTCATCGAAACCCCAGAAGAGCCGTCTGAAGCGTTGATCAAGCCTGTGATGGATGCGGCATCCAGCCAAACAAGATCGCTGGATGCCGCATGATCGGCCTGCTCTTCAGTCATATCAACTTCAACGCCCGTGGCCGACACGCAAAAAGGAAAGGCATGGAGCATCAACTGTAGGAACGGTAGCGTGTATTGAAGGGGCTACACGACCTAGGGATGATGGGCACGACTACCGATATGCACCGGTAGCGAGGAATTTTTTCGTCCCATTGTGCTTGACAAGATCACTTGTTAAGGCTGTAGAAATTTCACGTCGCGGGTGGTCGGGTGGCAAAAGCGAGAGCCACTCATTCTATTTGTGATGCAGGTCACTTTAATGGTTCAGGCGCAGCACGCTTTGCTGAAATTTTAACTAATGCTTGACGTGGCGCCTCTGTCAGTGCAGATTTACAGGGGCAAATTTGACACTTGGCTGAGACGGGGTCGGAGCGACGCTGTCGGGGTTTCCAACAAGGAACGTTTCGATGATTTTTCTATGCAGCTGACATTTTTCGCCACGGTTTCTTCGGGGCTTGGACCTGTTGCGTCCAGCCTTCGGCGTGTGCGTTTCGCAAAACACTTCTGGGGTCATGTCAGGCCAGTGGCTGATCTGATCCACTCTGGCGAAAGCCGTCACTCCCGCCATGGAGATGTAGCGTGAGGCAAGCGCAGTTCTTGAAATTATGTGTGATCTCGGGTGCGGTCATTTTGCTCAGCGCTTGCGCGACCAAGGCTGCTCCAGACTTCGGTGGACGCTGGAAGCCTGTGAACCGGTTTGCCAAGACGACTATGGAAATTCCGCTTTACAAGTCCTATGTCTACCAGGCAACGCCAATGGACGGGACGTTGAAGGCGATGCTGGAGCGCTGGGCCAAGGACTCCAGCATGGAGCTGGACTACAAGATCCTGTCGGACTACACGCTGTATGGCGCAGTGTCCGAAATCGCAAGCACGAATGTGAGCGAGGCGGCGGCTAGCCTGAGCTCTGTGTATGCGGCACAGGGCGTATCGGTCTCGGTCGCAGGAAACAAGATCATTGTGCAGCCCGCGGCGAACTCCGCTGCCGGGACTGCAATAAATCAGTAAATTATTTCGCCGCCTCCGCATGGGGGCTGGCCTGACGATAGCATTTGGTAATCAACGGATAACCCATGTTCCGTAAGAAGGAAGCTGCGGGGGCCAAGGTGGAGCAGTCTGTCGCCAAGGCCGTCAGTTATGAAATCACTGTAGCCGACATGGCTCGCAAGAGCGAGCGGCGTGCGTGGATGGTCGCGGGTTGTTCGGTGGCGCTATCGATTGTGCTGGCGGGCGGCTATTTTTACATTCTTCCCCTGAAGGAAAAAATTCCTTTCTTGGTGATGGCCGACGCCTATACCGGTACTGCAACCGTTGCTCGCCTGACTGGGACCTTCCAGGGTGAAACAATCACCACGAACGAGGCAGTCAATCGCAGCAATGTTGCTCAATATGTGCTGGCACGTGAGTCTTATGACTCACAGCTAATGGGACTGAGGGACTGGGATCTGGTCTTTTTGATGTCTTCGGATCCCGTTGCTGCCGCCTACCGACAGCTTTATGCAAGGGCCAATCCCGCCAATCCGTTCGTCATGTACGGTCGGGAGAAAGCCATTCGGGTCAAGATCCTCAGCTTGACCCCACTTGAGGCGCGCTCAGATGGCGGATTCAGTGGTGCGTCGGTTCGTATTCAACGAAATTTGTTCGATAAGCGGACCGGTACCAGTAAGTACATGGATAGCCGAATCATCACCATGCGTTTTACCTATCGCAATGATGTAGCGTTCTCCGAGCAGGACAGAGTGCTTAATCCGTTAGGTTTCCAGGTGTCTGATTATCGGGCTGATACCGATTATTCGAAGGGTGTGCCTGTGCCGACGGATGATGCCGAAGCAATTGCAGCGCCGGCAGACCAGGCGGCGCCAGCGGATCCTGCAGAGGTTCCTGCCGACGCGGCAGAGCAAATGCCTGCGATCGGATCTGGTGCGACTCGAACAGTGCAGCCAGAGATGGCCGAACCGATTTCCATTGGAACTGCTGAGGGAGCAAGCAACCGATGAGTAGTGGACGTAAATATGGGCTTGCATTAGCCCTCCTTGTTGCATTTGCCGCATCGCCGGTCGCCGTGCAGGCACAGGCGGTGGATTATTACGACTACAAACCAGATCAGATCTATCAGGTCCGGACCGGTTTGGGCATTACGACGCAGATCGAATTGAGTCCAAACGAAAAGATTCTTGACTACAGCACCGGATTCAGTAGTGGCTGGGAATTGACTCGCCGCGGCAATGTCTTCTATTTGAAGCCAAAGAATGTCGACGTGGATACGAATCTGATGATTCGTACGGAGTTGAATTCTTATATCTTCGAGTTGAAAGTTGTTGCGACCGATTGGCGCCAGCTCGAGCAGGCGCGTCGCGAGGGTGTGCAATATAAAATCGCATTCACCTATCCTGGCGACACGCAGTTCGCGGTCGCACAAAAAGCGGTGGAAGAAGAAGTCAAGCCGCTGCTGAGTAGTGAGCTGGCAAAGGATCGTCAGTATTATTTCGATTACTCCTATTCAACGCGAAGCAAGAAAAAAGCTTGGCTCATACCAGTCAGTGCATATGACGATGGTCGCTTCACCTACTTGAAGTTGAATCCGTCTCCTGAGTTCCAGACCGGTAGCTTTCCGGCAGTGTTTGGTCGTGAGCAGGAGCACGGCGAAGACTTCGTGGTGAACACTACTGTCGAAGGGAATACGTTGGTCGTGCATGGGACCTACCCTTATCTGGTCATCCGTCACGGTGATAACGTGGTCGGGCTGCGAAGGAATGCAAAGAAATGAGTCCAAATACTTCTAACAACGACCAAGGTCGTGAGCAGGCCGATGCGGCTGCTGGTACTCACGAGGAAGCGCTGGGTTCTAACCCCTACTACAACCGTGCGCAGGGCGATGCCCCAAATCTGGATGCTGCCGCGCCGACCTTACGAAGCGCCGAAGATCAGCGGTTGAACAGGAAGGCGCTGGTGTTCCTGGCCGGTATCGTAGCGTTGCTTGTCTTGATGGGCTTTTTGGTGCTTCGTAAGTCGCGCGATGACGAAGAGGCGCCAAAGAAGGAAACGCAGGTAGCACGTACCGCTACTCCGACGATTCCCAGCCTGCAGCGCGACCAAGAGCCGGTCCAGCAGACCCGCGAGCCGGAAGCGATCGATGTGGTGCCCGAGCTTCCCAGCTCACCGCCTCAGCAGGTCAACTTTCAGTCGATGCCCGACGCGCAAGCACGTGATCGTGGTCCTACGCTGCTCGAACGTCGCATGGCATCCACCGGAATGGGGTCAGGGGGGCAGAGCGCGGGAGCTGATTCTGGTTCAGGTGAGCCGTCGCAGTCGTCGCAGTCGTCGGACGATGTGTACCGTCAGTTGATGTCGCGGATGCCGGGTGGCGAGCCGGTTCCGGCAAGTAACGGACCCAAGCGCGGCCCCGACGTGGATGATGTCTCAAGTGCCAGTTTCATCAACCATCCAGACGCGCTCCTGGTCAGAGGTACATACCTGAGATGCGTACTTGAGACACGCATTATCACTGACGTGCCTGGCTTCACGTCGTGTCTGTTGACGGAGCCGGTTTATTCCATCAATGGACGTAGTCTGCTTTTGCCTAAGGGTTCCAAGATTTATGGCAGCTATGGTGGTGGTCCGAGTGGCAAGCGCGTTTCTGTCATCTGGGATCGCATCACCACACCGAATGGAATCGATGTTGCGATGTCCAGCCCGGGTGTCGATCAGTTGGGCGGTGCAGGACATCCGGGTCAGTACAGTGCGCACTGGGGCAGTCGCATCACGTCCGCGCTGATGATCAGTATGCTGGCTGACATCTTCAAGTATGCGGCGGCCGAAAGTGGCCCCGAGACGACGACGATCACCGGCAATGGTCTGGCGATTCAGCAGCCCTACGAAAGTTCCACCGCACGCACCATGGAGCGCCTTGCAGGTGAGGCGCTCAATGAAAACATGCGTCGACCGCCTACGGTCACGATCAACCAGGGTGTCGTGGTGAATGTGTACGTGGCGAAAGATGTTGATTTTACTGCCGTGCTTGCGCGGCGCCGCTGACAGGTAGATGTGATGGACGCCGAGTCCAAGATTGCTGACGTATCGAGTGAGTTTCTGCGCTACCAGTACGAGGTGCTGGGAATTCATGAGTACATGACCTCCAAGGAAGTGACGGAAATCTGCATCAACCGTCCAGGAGAGCTCTATCTTGAAACGGCGTCTGGTTGGCAGCGAGTTGAGGTGCCGAGTCTGACCTTCGAGCGCGCTCGGCAGTTCTGCACCGCGGTTGTCAATGAAAGCAACACGGGGCAGCGAATCACCGATGCTGACCCTGTGGTTTCATTGACGTTCCCCACAGGGCAGCGTGCTCAATTTGTGATCCCGCCGGCATGCGATGCGGGCAAAGTGTCGATTACCATCCGTCTTCCGTCCAAGCACATGAAGACGCTGGCGCAGTATCAGGAGGATGGATTCTTCGACCAGATCCTTGAGACGGGCCACAGCCTGACCGAGCAGGATCGCGAGCTGCTGGAGCTGCGGCACACCCGCAATTACGCTGAATTCTTCAGGCGCGCCGTTCTTTACAAGAAGAATATTGTTGTTTCCGGTGCAACAGGTAGCGGCAAGACCACGTTCATGAAGTCGCTGGTCCACCATATTCCCGAGAACGAGCGCCTCGTCACGATCGAAGACGCCAGGGAACTGTTCCTGACACAGCAAAACACCGTTCATCTGCTTTATTCGAAGGGTGGGCAGAGTGCAAGCAATGTGTCGGCCAAGAGCTGCATGGAAGCGTGTCTGCGCATGAAGCCGGACCGAATCATTCTTGCCGAGTTACGGGGCGATGAGGCGTTTTACTTCATCCGCAATTGCGCATCTGGTCACCCCGGTTCGATCACAAGTTGCCATGCCGGCAGTCCGGAACAGACATGGGATCAGTTGGCGCTGATGGTCAAGGCTTCCAACGAGGGCTCAGGCCTGGAATTTGCGATCATCAAGCGCTTGCTGATGATGACGATTGACGTGGTGGTGCACATCAAGGCGCATGCTGGCCGCCGTTACATCACAGGCATCGACTTCAATCCTGAGCGCGCCTTCAGTTGATGTCAGGTGATGGCTGTAACTTTAAGGAGATGAGGTGAATCATGCTTCCTGGACTTGAAATGGCTGCGTGTTCAGACATGGCGGTCCCCATGTCTGTCATGCAGCATGTGGTGAACGTTGAGTCTTCCAGCAACCCGTACGCGATTGGCGTCGTGGGCGGAAAGCTCGCGCGTCAACCGACGAACATGGGGGAGGCACTGGCAACGGCCAAAATGCTCGAGGAAAAGGGCTACAACTTTTCCGTTGGTCTGGCTCAGGTAAACCGGTACAACCTGGCCAAGTACGGTCTCGGCTCCTACGAGAAAGCATTTCACCAGTGCTCCAACCTCCAGGCGGGCTCGAAAATTCTGGCTGAATGCTATTCACGCTCCGGAAATGACTGGGGTAAATCGTTCAGCTGCTACTACTCGGGGAACTTCGTCACCGGGTATCGACATGGCTATGTGCAAAAAATCTACGCATCCATTCAAGGCCAGCGAGGCGCTGAAGCTGTCGCGCCCATCCCCGTTGTAAGCACCGGGCGGGCGCCGGCGCCACGTCAGGCAACGGTCCCTCAGAACGTACAAATAGAGCGTAGAATCGTAGCCCAGGACACAGGTGAGAGGGTGCAGGGAATGGCACAAAGGGCACAATTGGTACCTCAGCGTAACGGTGATCCAGCACTTGTGATCGCGCCTGCGAGCGTTTCCGACTACGCCCGTGGAGCGTTGGTCAGGACGGCCGATGCGGCGCTTGCCAACGTTGTTGCCGGTGCGCTGACCAAGCGCGGCGGTCCAAGCCAAGGGGATGCGGAAGCTGAGTCAATGGCTGAAATGCAGCGCGAGTCCGCAAGTGGTGCGACCAACCCGTCGGGCCCGGTGATGCTGCGTCCCTGGGGAGAAAAGGCGAACGTCGCGCGCCCCGCCGGTCAGGCAAATCCCCCCGCGTTGCCTACCGTACCAAGTGTAGATACCGCATTCGTTTTTTGACGATTGCAACCCCAACGGCCGGCAGTGCCAGCCAGTAGTTGTCGCTAGACCATCATCAAGGAGATTGACAGTGAAGTTGAATAACCAAGACATCGCAAATGCACGTCGTACGCTCAAGACCATTGCTTATGCCGTCGCGTCGGTTGCCCTGTTTGCTTCGGGTGCTGCGCTGGCGACAAACGGCGGTACCTCGTACGGCGGCACGGACAAAAGAGTCTGTAGCTTCTTCGAAGACATCAATGGCCTGCTCAGTATGGCGTCGATTGCAGTTGTGACTATCGCCGTGATTTTCTCGGGGTACCAGATCGCATTTGCCCACAAACGTATCGGCGACGTTGCGCCCATCCTGATCGGCGGTGTTTTCATCGGTGCTGCCGGGCAGATTGCGACGATGTTGATCGGCGAGGATGGCGAGAAGTGCTCCGCGATGGTGACGCACCTCAGCCAGTACATGAATGCATAAGAACGCCGTCTTTAGAGGTTGCACGCGCCCGGCAATGTTCATGGGCGTTCCGTACCTGCCGTTCTTCATAATCGTGGGGGGGACGTTCTTGCTGTCCCTCTACACTAGGATGTGGGTCATGACGGCCATTCCTCTGGAGATATTTGTCCTCCGACAGATGGCTCGCCGTGATGAGATGATTTTCCGGATGCTCGGGCTGAAGGTCCAATTTCAGTTGAAGGTCAGGAATGTTGGCAATCACTCCGGGAACTGGGTGTTTTCGCCTAACAACTATCGCCGAACACCCGCGCCGAAAGATTGAAGTAAGCAACGAACCGGCAGCTGGTCTGCCGGTTCGTTGCATGGAACGTCCCTAGTTACGTGTTTTCAATGGAATAGAGCATGTTCAGTCCAGATGCGCCAATTGGTGACTTCATTACGTTGTCATCCCATGTTGCACCTGCGGTCATCAAGACCACGGGCGGCGATTTCCTGATTACATGGCACTTGGAAGGGCTGCCCTTCGTGGGCCGTGAAGACTGGGATCTGGAACACAAGCACAACACTTTCAACCGTCTGCTGCAGACTCTGCGCGCCCCTGATTTCGTGAACGTTGCATTCTGGGTTCACGATGTGCGCCGCAAGCGTCGCCTCAAAAGCAAGAGTTCCTTTCGGCAACGCTTTAATCAAGAACTGTCGGATGAGTATTTTGAAATGCTCTCGGCGCAGCGGATCATGCAGAACGAGCTGTATCTGACCATGATTTACCGCCCAGTGGTGGCGGGCAAGCGTTTCGTGGAAAAGTCGACCAATGTCGAGAAGTTGCAGGCAGAGCAGAATCAGGCAGTTGCCAAGTTGATGGAAATGGCCGGCAACGTTGAAGCCGTGATTCGCGACTACTCTCCTTATCGCCTTGGCATGTACGAGGCAAAGAATGGGGTCGTCTTTTCCGAGGCGCTTGAGTTCTTTGGCTATCTGATCAACCGGATCGATGAGCCGGTTCCGGTGCTAGCTGCGCCGATCAGAGATTATCTGCCGGTCAGTCGGCACACGTTTTCGCCGAAGACGGGCGACTTCCTGGTGACGACGCCGAACGGAGGCAACCACTTCGGGGCCATCCTCAATATCAAGGAGTACGCTGAGGCCACCTTCCCCGGCATCCTCAATGGCCTGAAATATCTCGACTTTGAGTATGTGATCACCCATTCCTTCAGCCCAATGGGGCGGCAGGATGCCTTGAAAGTACTGGATCGTACCAAGGGCATGATGATTTCCTCCGGTGACAAGGCCGTCAGTCAGATCGTGGAGCTGGATCAGGCAATGGATCAACTGTCGTCAGGCAACTTTGTGCTTGGCGAATATCACTTTCTGGTAGCCATCTATGCGGATAGCCAGGAACGCCTGTCGCAGAATATCGCGTCGACCCGCGCCGAGCTATCCAATGCAAGTTTTGTTTCTGCCAAGGAAGACATCGCAATTGCGTCGTCCTTCTATTCCCAGCTGCCTGGTAACTGGCGCTACAGGACGCGACTAGCCAACATCAGTTCGCTGAACTTCCTTGGCTTGTCGCCGCTGCATAACTTTGCGACCGGCAAACAGCATAATAATCCGTGGGGAGACTGCGTCACGACGCTGCAGACCACCAACGGCCAGCCGTATTATTTCAATTTCCACGCGACCCATCCTTCGGAGAACTCGCTGGGGGAAAAGGCGATCGCCAATACGATGGTGATCGGCAAGTCGGGTACTGGTAAGACGGCGCTGATCAACTTCCTGTTGAGTCAGGTGCAGAAATACGAGCCGTCGCCGACGATCTTCTTCTTCGACAAGGATCGTGGTGCTGAAATCTTCGTGCGCGCCTGCGGTGGAAATTATCTTGCACTCGAGAACGGTCAGCCTACCGGGTTCAACCCGTTCCAGTGCGAGCGCTCGGAAGAGAACGTCCAGTTTCTGGCAGACCTGATCAAGGTGCTGGCTGGCAAGCGTGAGTACACCTCGCGCGAGGAAGAGGATATCTACCGGGCGGTCGAGAACATGCTCGATACGCCAATGCACCTGCGTAGCATGAGCAATTTTCAAAAGAGCCTCCCCAACATGGGGGATGACGGCTTGTATGCGCGTATGCGGCGCTGGACGTCGGGCAATTCGCTCGGTTGGGTGTTCGACAATCCGGTTGATACGGTCGACCTGAGTCGCGCGAACATTATCGGCTTCGATTACA
This sequence comes from Xanthomonas sp. WCS2018Noco2-27, assembly GCF_031843525.1. Lineage (NCBI taxonomy): Bacteria > Pseudomonadati > Pseudomonadota > Gammaproteobacteria > Lysobacterales > Lysobacteraceae > Xanthomonas > Xanthomonas sp. WCS2018Noco2-27. The sequence continues at coordinate 205,321 of NZ_JAVTIK010000003.1, forward strand.
CCGACGTGATCGATAACCCGGAAGTTCGCGTACCGGTCATCAATTATCTGCTGCATAAGCTTGAGTCCCTAATCGATGGGCGGCCGCTCATTTATGTAATGGATGAGTTCTGGAAGATCCTGGACGGCGAAGGTGGCCTGAAGGAATTTGCCAAGAACAAGCAGAAGACCATTCGTAAACAAAACGGTATGGGTATCTTTGCCACGCAAAGCCCCGAAGATGCATTGAAGAGCGACATCGCTGCGGCCCTGATCGAGCAGACCGCCACGCTGATCCTGCTACCCAATCCGAATGCAAGCAGGGAAGACTACATCGAAGGTCTGAAACTGACCGATGCAGAATTCCAGGTTGTCACTGCGTTGGACGAGCGGTCGCGCTGCTTCTTGGTAAAGCAGGGGCATGCATCGAGCGTATGTCAGCTTAATCTGCGCGGTATGGATGATGCGCTGTCGGTAATCTCTGCGTCGACTGATAATATTGAGGTCATGCATCGCGTAATTCAGGATGCCGCTTCGAAGCGGGGTATTCATATCAGTGAGTTGTCGCCTGAAGATTGGTTGGAAAATTTCTATGAAAAGCGCAAAGGGTCTCGTAGTAAGCGGCAAGTTGCCGCGGCCTAGTGTCAGTTGTGTCTAAGGAGCTGTGCTCAATGAATAAGGGAAGCTGGAGAGAGAAGATGACTGTTCAAAGTGGGTCTGGTCGCAAATCGATAAAGCTGAAAGGCAAGCTGCGTGCATTGGTCCTGGCTGTCGGCTGCACGATCTCTCTCAATAGTCAGGCTCTAGTTTTCTTCGATCCAACGAATTTCGTAGAAAACTTCCTCCAAGAAATACAGTCTTACGCACAGTTCGCAAAAGATAATGCACATTATGCGAAAGAAATTCAAAATTTTATCGATACGGCGCAGCGTTGGAAGCAGCAGTATGATGCGGCGATGGCACTCATTGACCTGAGTACGTATCAGTCCTTGCTTCCTGGCGGGGTCAAGTTGGTAAAGGTAGACGAAGATTTCATGGTGCGTGAGCGCTGTGGGGGCGAGGCCCCAAGCATTTTCAGCGTGTCTGGGTTGAAGGAGATCGTACTCAGTAAGGTCCAGGAAACCCTCAACACGGAGGGGATCGACAAACAGCAGAAGAAGACTTGCGCGTTTATCCAGATGTTGAAGAATAAGCGATACAACGATTCTATCGACTTTCTGGAGACGACAATGCCCGCGTTTCAGCGTGAGTTGGACATCATTGCCAGGGGTAATATCGGCAACAGAACGCCTGGGCAGATGGCGCAAGCGATGTATAAGCTCAAGGTGTTGTCGAATTCGATGGATATCCAGATGTCAACGTGGACCTCTCGAAATCAAGCGTATGAGACCTACATCGTTCTGATGGAGGACAAGCAGAAATCGTTAGCGAAGCAGGCACTCAAGGGAAAAGAGGTGCTGCTGGGGACCGTTGTGAAGAATCTGGCGTTACGTGCTGCGTTGAAAAACGAGCAAACCAAGTAAAAGTCTATCGGGAATTTGGCCGAAGCTTTCGCTTCGGCATCGTTGGAATTAAGGAACGTGTCTCATGGTTATGGACATCGCTAGTACAGTTTCCGGTTGGCTGCCCACGATGCGTGTGGCCGACAGTGGCTCGATAGGAGATTTTTTCTTCTTCCAGGCCATCATCGAGTATCTCCGGATCGAAATTTATAATTTCGGCCTTGAGACGATGCGTCGCCTGATGGTCTGGGTCGGCGGAATCGCTTTGACATTGATGACGTTATGGATCCTGTTGCAGGGCTACCTCATCATCACGGGCAAGAGCCGGGACTCTATGATGGCTTTGGTCACTGGTATGGCGCGCGGCGCGCTCGTGGTCATGGTCGCCTCCTCAATGGGGATGTTTGGCCAGGATCTGCATCAGTTTCTGGCGGTGGACGTTCCTCAGGAAATCACGGGCCTGATCACCGGCAACGAGGATGAAACGGCGGAGGAGCAGATCGACCAAAGCCTGGCCTGGATGCAAGTTGCGCTGACCACGATCGATTCCCTACAGGTGGTGGATGACAAGGGACTGCAAGAGGAAAAAGCCACCGCGATGTGGATGACAGGTATCGGCACCGGTGGTCCGGCGCTGACGGCTGCCGCCATGTTGTTGCTGTACCAGGTGGCTATTGCGATGTTCGTCGGCTTTGGTCCGCTGTTCATCCTGTGCCTGCTCTTCGAACAGACCAAGCAGCTGTTCCAGAAGTGGCTGCTCTACGGGATCGGCACGATGTTCTCGATGGGCGTGCTGGCTGCCATGGTGTCGATCTGCATGAAGATGGTTGTCAAGGTGGCCGGATCGCTCTGGGCGGTCAAGGGGCTGGGCATGGTGCTGGATATGGATTTCACGAATGGCATCACAAGCCAGGCCATGCAAACGGGCGGGATGGGCGTATTGTTGACGCTCCTGATCCTGACGACTCCGCCGATGGCTGCTTTCTTCTTCCAGGGCACGCTGGGCAGCTTCATGGCGTACTCGCAGATTGGCGGTGCAACTGGCGGCGGCGGATCGCCTGGGCCGCAGGGGCAGGCGCCGGGGTCGTACACTCCGCCTAGTCCTACTAAAGATAATGGATCTTCGGCTTCTTCTTCGGCACCAGAAGTGCGAGTTGCTTCACCTAATTCAGGTGCGCACTCAGGGTCCAACGCTTCTTCTGGCATGATGGCCCAAGCACCAACGTCAAATGGTACCAGTCGCTCTCGTGGCTGAAAATTTAACTTGAACGACTCGTGCCTTAGGATGTAATCATGACTAGAATTGCACTACTATTTTTTTTGATTTTTTTATCTTTTGAATCACCGGCCGAGGGTAATTGCCCTCCGGGATATTATCCAATTGGAGGTCAAGGCGCTGCAGGTTGCGCTCCTATACCACAAGGTGGTTCAGGCTCAGATGCGGCACCGAGGGCGACCGGTAAGTGGATAAAAACCTGGGGGGCGTTCGCTATGTCACCAGACGGTACCATGGGAACCTCGTCGGGCAAGTTGAGCAAGCGTGACGCCTCAAAGTCTGCTATAGATGCCTGTACCGGCAGTTCACAGGCGTGCGCAATTAAATATACGTTTAGAAATGCTTGTATTGGCATGTCGCAAGTGATTGGAGGGGGTGTCTACGCGATTGAGAGTGGGCCTAATTTGGAGGCCGCTCAGCGTAACTCTGATAGTTCCTGTAAAAAGAAATCGGGTAACTCTTGTAAATTAGTCTATTCTGTTTGCTCAGAGCCAGTGTTTAAGAGTTTTTGAATGGTCTCTCTGGGTTTGATTGTGGTAGGCGTCGTATTGTAACTGGTCTATGTCGAAGGCAATGGAGTGATCGCTTTTCTTCAAGACGGAATCCAAAGAAGACGCTTTCCAGAAATGTCGAAAGGTTGCAAGAGGACGGGCTTCAGGCGCTCTAGTGAGCTGCAGTTGTGATTCTCTTGGTTTTAGGATGTTGTTTACCCTCGCATTCTTTTCGATCAGACCAAGCAGCTGTTCCAGAAGTGGCTGCTCTACGGGATCGGCACGATGTTCTCGATGGACGTGCTGGCTGCCATGGTGTCGATCTGCATGAAGATGGTTGTCAAGGTGGCCGGATCGCTCTGGGCGGTCAAGGGGCTGGGCATGGTGCTGGAGATGGACTTCACGAACGGCATCACAAGCCAGGCCATGCAAACGGGCGGGATGGGCGTATTGTTGACGCTCCTGATCCTGACGACTCCGCCGATGGCTGCTTTCTTCTTCCAGGGCACGCTGGGCATCTTCATGGCGTACTCGCAGATTGGCGGTGCGGCCTCGGCCGGCGGATCGCCTGGGCCGCAGGGGCAGGCGCCGGGATCGGATGTGCCTGCTCAGCCGAGTGGTAGCTCTGGCGACGGCGAGTCTAGAAGTAGACCAGATGCTCGTGTTTCTGGAGCCAACAGCTACTCAGAGCAACAGCCAAATGCACGCTCTTCGCGAAGAAGCGGTGAGGAATAACATGATCATCAAGAATACTTTTCGCTCAATGATTTTTCTTGGTTTTTTCTGTGCATTTTCAGCTTCCGCTGAAGGCTCCTGCCCCGCTGGTTACTATCCAATAGGGGGGCAGGGTGTCTCCGGATGTGCTCCGATGAATACAGCAGAAGGCGCTTCGCCACAAGCGAGCGGGGAGTGGAAAACTAAATGGGGTGCCTTGGCGCGAAGTGCAGATAGCTCGATTTTGGGTGTTTCGGCAAAGGAAAGTTCCAAAAATTCGGCTCGCTCGACTGCTTTAAAATTTTGCAAGAAGGCGGGTGGTGAGGGATGTAAGGTTACTTTAGTTTACAAAAATGCCTGTGTTGCCCAGGCATCTTCTTATCAAGTTAATCTTTCAATAACTTATACAGAGAGCACCACAAGGCTGGCAGAGAAAGGTGCTTTAGAAAAATGTGGTAGCTCGGATTGTAAAATAACTTATTCGGAATGCAGTCAGTCCGAGTTCCGGAGTTATCGTTAGTGGCAATGAAGGGTGTTTGTATTGGGTTCGCCGTTTTTTAGGGTTGGTTCTAAGATCTAGTGTTGGCAGTAATGTGAGTTGCTGAAGCCGGCTGTGTAAGCCTTGGTCTAGCTCACTGCCTTTGCTGATAGTCTCTTAGCGTTTGCTTGACGTTTTGAGCAAAAGCCATGACTCGATGGCAAATGCTGGTTACTCGCGCAGTGCGCTGATGTGGAACGGTGGCCATCTTCGATGGATATGTTTGGCCAGGAGCTGCATCAGTTTCTGGCGGTGGACGTTCCTCAGGAAATCAGGGGCCTGATCACCGGCAACGAGGATGAAACGGCGGAGGAGCAGATCGACCAAAGCCTGGCCTGGATGCAAGTTGCGCTGACCACGATCGATTCCCTACAGGTGGTGGATGACAAGGGACTGCAAGGGGAAAAAGCCACCGCGATGTGGATGACAGGTATCGGCACCGGTGGTCCGGCGCTGAAGGCTGCTGCCATGTTGTTGCTGTACCAGGTGGCTATTGCGATGTTCGTCGGCTTTGGTCCGCTGTTCATCCTGTGCCTGCTCTTCGAACAGACCAAGCAGCTGTTCCAGAAGTGGCTGCTCTACGGGATCGGCACGATGTTCTCGATGGGCGTGCTGGCTGCCATGGTGTCGATCTGCATGAAGATGGTTGTCAAGGTGGCCGGATCGCTCTGGGCGGTTAAGGGGCTTGGCATGGTGCTCGACATGGATTTCACGAACGGCATTACAAGCCAGGCCATGCAAACGGGCGGGATGGGCGTATTGTTGACGCTCCTGATCCTGACGACTCCGCCGATGGCTGCTTTCTTCTTCCAGGGCACGCTGGGCAGCTTCATGGCGTACTCGCAGATTGGCGGTGCAACTGGCGGCGGCGGATCGCCTGGGCCGCAGGGGCAGGCGCCGGGGTCGTACACTCCGCCTAGTCCTACTAAAGATAATGGATCTTCGGCTTCTTCTTCGGCACCAGAAGTGCGAGTTGCTTCACCTAATTCAGGTGCGCACTCAGGGTCCAACGCTTCTTCTGGCATGATGGCCCAAGCACCAACGTCAAATGGTACCAGTCGCTCTCGTGGCTGAAAATTTAACTTGAACGACTCGTGCCTTAGGATGTAATCATGACTAGAATTGCACTACTATTTTTTTTGATTTTTTTATCTTTTGAATCACCGGCCGAGGGTAATTGCCCTCCGGGATATTATCCAATTGGAGGTCAAGGCGCTGCAGGTTGCGCTCCTATACCACAAGGTGGTTCAGGCTCAGATGCGGCACCGAGGGCGACCGGTAAGTGGATAAAAACCTGGGGGGCGTTCGCTATGTCACCAGACGGTACCATGGGAACCTCGTCGGGCAAGTTGAGCAAGCGTGACGCCTCAAAGTCTGCTATAGATGCCTGTACCGGCAGTTCACAGGCGTGCGCAATTAAATATACGTTTAGAAATGCTTGTATTGGCATGTCGCAAGTGATTGGAGGGGGTGTCTACGCGATTGAGAGTGGGCCTAATTTGGAGGCCGCTCAGCGTAACTCTGATAGTTCCTGTAAAAAGAAATCGGGTAACTCTTGTAAATTAGTCTATTCTGTTTGCTCAGAGCCAGTGTTTAAGAGTTTTTGAATGGTCTCTCTGGGTTTGATTGTGGTAGGCGTCGTATTGTAACTGGTCTATGTCGAAGGCAATGGAGTGATCGCTTTTCTTCAAGACGGAATCCAAAGAAGACGCTTTCCAGAAATGTCGAAAGGTTGCAAGAGGACGGGCTTCAGGCGCTCTAGTGAGCTGCAGTTGTGATTCTCTTGGTTTTAGGATGTTGTTTACCCTCGCATTCTTTTCGATCAGACCAAGCAGCTGTTCCAGAAGTGGCTGCTCTACGGGATCGGCACGATGTTCTCGATGGACGTGCTGGCTGCCATGGTGTCGATCTGCATGAAGATGGTTGTCAAGGTGGCCGGATCGCTCTGGGCGGTCAAGGGGCTGGGCATGGTGCTGGAGATGGACTTCACGAACGGCATCACAAGCCAGGCCATGCAAACGGGCGGGATGGGCGTATTGTTGACGCTCCTGATCCTGACGACTCCGCCGATGGCTGCTTTCTTCTTCCAGGGCACGCTGGGCATCTTCATGGCGTACTCGCAGATTGGCGGTGCGGCCTCGGCCGGCGGATCGCCTGGGCCGCAGGGGCAGGCGCCGGGATCGGATGTGCCTGCTCAGCCGAGTGGTAGCTCTGGCGACGGCGAGTCTAGAAGTAGACCAGATGCTCGTGTTTCTGGAGCCAACAGCTACTCAGAGCAACAGCCAAATGCACGCTCTTCGCGAAGAAGCGGTGAGGAATAACATGATCATCAAGAATACTTTTCGCTCAATGATTTTTCTTGGTTTTTTCTGTGCATTTTCAGCTTCCGCTGAAGGCTCCTGCCCCGCTGGTTACTATCCAATAGGGGGGCAGGGTGTCTCCGGATGTGCTCCGATGAATACAGCAGAAGGCGCTTCGCCACAAGCGAGCGGGGAGTGGAAAACTAAATGGGGTGCCTTGGCGCGAAGTGCAGATAGCTCGATTTTGGGTGTTTCGGCAAAGGAAAGTTCCAAAAATTCGGCTCGCTCGACTGCTTTAAAATTTTGCAAGAAGGCGGGTGGTGAGGGATGTAAGGTTACTTTAGTTTACAAAAATGCCTGTGTTGCCCAGGCATCTTCTTATCAAGTTAATCTTTCAATAACTTATACAGAGAGCACCACAAGGCTGGCAGAGAAAGGTGCTTTAGAAAAATGTGGTAGCTCGGATTGTAAAATAACTTATTCGGAATGCAGTCAGTCCGAGTTCCGGAGTTATCGTTAGTGGCAATGAAGGGTGTTTGTATTGGGTTCGCCGTTTTTTAGGGTTGGTTCTAAGATCTAGTGTTGGCAGTAATGTGAGTTGCTGAAGCCGGCTGTGTAAGCCTTGGTCTAGCTCACTGCCTTTGCTGATAGTCTCTTAGCGTTTGCTTGACGTTTTGAGCAAAAGCCATGACTCGATGGCAAATGCTGGTTACTCGCGCAGTGCGCTGATGTGGAACGGTGGCCATCTTCGATGGATATGTTTGGCCAGGAGCTGCATCAGTTTCTGGCGGTGGACGTTCCTCAGGAAATCAGGGGCCTGATCACCGGCAACGAGGATGAAACGGCGGAGGAGCAGATCGACCAAAGCCTGGCCTGGATGCAAGTTGCGCTGACCACGATCGATTCCCTACAGGTGGTGGATGACAAGGGACTGCAAGGGGAAAAAGCCACCGCGATGTGGATGACAGGTATCGGCACCGGTGGTCCGGCGCTGAAGGCTGCTGCCATGTTGTTGCTGTACCAGGTGGCTATTGCGATGTTCGTCGGCTTTGGTCCGCTGTTCATCCTGTGCCTGCTCTTCGAACAGACCAAGCAGCTGTTCCAGAAGTGGCTGCTCTACGGGATCGGCACGATGTTCTCGATGGGCGTGCTGGCTGCCATGGTGTCGATCTGCATGAAGATGGTTGTCAAGGTGGCCGGATCGCTCTGGGCGGTTAAGGGGCTTGGCATGGTGCTCGACATGGATTTCACGAACGGCATTACAAGCCAGGCCATGCAAACGGGCGGGATGGGCGTATTGTTGACGCTCCTGATCCTGACGACTCCGCCGATGGCTGCTTTCTTCTTCCAGGGCACGCTGGGCAGCTTCATGGCGTACTCGCAGATTGGCGCCGCTACATTTGCTGGCGGATGCTTTGAAGGGACCAGTGGATTTTCGGGTCTATCTTTTTTATTGTAGACAATGAGTTGCTTTTGCGGTACCACAATATTCAGAATATTTTCAAGTCTCTACCAAAGAAAGGTGTACTGTAAGTTTGGTGAAAAAATGCGAAAAGAGTAGTGATGGTTCATGCAAGGTTGGATACTTCGGTTGCTCATATCTTGTGTTCAAGCAGTGCTTAATTAATTATTGGGATTTTTATGGCCTGGCCACGTGCATCATTAGAGATCTTGGTGAGTTCGATTTTTTTCATATGCGTCATTTCGCTCGTGGCGTGTAGCCCTGGTCATGCTCCTTCTGGGGGCACTGACTCAGTAGAAGCACCCGCTGAGAATCTAGTTGAAAAGAAACCTGTAGCCGCGATGCAAAAGGATTTGAAGATGCCATCTGCCGTCAATGCTAAACTCAACAGCCAAGGCGAGATAAACGTAAAAATCAGTGATATTGCTATTTCAATTAACGCGCAGGGCTGCACCGAAGATAGTCCTGGGATCATGCTATGTAATCGCTCGCCGGTTGTAGAGGTGGCGTTTCCAGGAGTCAAGTCAATTTCTCTGGAGCCTGAGGCGTTGTACTTGGATAGCAATTCCACGTTCTATCATGGTCCGCTAGATGACACTTACAAGAAAAACCGTCACTCAATCATTCTGGCCGATATCAATGGCGATGGACACGAAGATGTTGTGGTGTGGTCTGGAAAAGAGGGTAGTTATGGTGGCCCCTCTTACAGCGTCTATCTTTTCGATTCTGTGCATAGACGCCTTGTCTTCAATCAGTCGCTATCCGATATTACGGTAATGGCCAACGGCCTATTCTCCGTGAAAGGAAATGTGCTGACTTCTACTTCTGGTGATGGATGTTGTATCCACGTCTTCGATACCTATGAGCTTAATAATAACGAAGCGGTGCTCATAGAGCGATTAACCGAAGACACGAGTGATCCCGCCAATCCGAAGAAAAAGATCGAGCGGCTTCAAGATGGTGAAATGAACGAGGTGTCCAACTAGGAAGTGTGTGGTAATTTGTAGCTAGTACATGCAACGCATCTTCGGGTCTGCAATGCCTATGATGCAACAACAAATTCTAATGACATGCACGTATGACATGCACGTACGGAGAATACTATGAGTGATGGACGTGGTCGGAGCACCGAGGGCTTTGGTGTGGATCGGGAATCTTCTGTTAGGTTGATCGTCAAAACTGCTCTTGAGAACGGTGTGACCGATCCAAAGCAAATATCGTACATGTTGGCGACGGCCCAGCATGAGACGCGTAATTTTCAGGCACCTGAAGAAGATTTTGGGCGTAGCCAAGCGCGCAAGCTTGGATACAGCGGCGGCGAAGAATTTTACGGTCGTGGCTACGTCCATCTCACGCACGACTATAATTATGCGAAGTTTGACAAGTTGCTGGGCCTAAATGGCGAAATGGTCCGTAATCCAGATATGGCGAAGGACCCGGAAATTGCCGCAAAGGTATTGGTTGTTGGTATGCGCGATGGCTTGTTTACCGGTAAGCCTCTTGATCGGTACATTGATGCCGATAGCCACGACGTCTATAACGCCCGGCGTGTAGTAAATGGTGTTACGCCTAGCAAACCTTGGAGTATTGAAGCAGCCAAAGACTGCCAAAAGCACGCGGAAAGTTGGGAGCGTCGTGTTCCTGATTTGATTGAGAGCGTCAAGCGCGATGGTGTCGATCTCAAAGCCAGCGCAGCGCCCACTTCAGCCTCCCATCACACCGCAAAATCGCACGACGGCAAACTCGAAAAAGGCGAGCGCGGCGAGCAAGTGAAGCATCTGCAAGGCCAGCTTGCCCAGCTTGGCGCAACCGGTCGCGATGGCAAGCCGCTGCAGGCAGACGGCGACTTCGGTGGCAACACCAAATACGCCGTCGAGCAATTCCAACGCGAGCGTGGTTTGCAGGTAGATGGTGTGGTGGGCAACCAGACGCAGGCGGCTTTGGGTCAGGCGCTGTCGCAGCAAACGGCCAAGCAAGCCGAGCAGCCGTCCGCTCCTGCTGCGCCGGCACAGGCAGCATCTGGCCCCCTGCTGTCAGACCCTCGTCATCCAGATAACGCGATGTACAGCGGTGCGGTCAGCAAGTTGGAAGCACTGGGCGAGCGTGGCGGTTTCGCCAACCGCAAAGAGCTTGAGCAGGCAGCTGGCCAGATCGTGTTCGAGTCCAAGGTCAGCGGTCTCCAACGTATCGATCATGTGTTGCCTACTAAGAGCGGTGACGGTTTCTTTGCAGTGCAGGGCGAGATGACCGATCCGGCGATGCGCCGTGTTTTCGTAGATCGCACGCAAGCGGAGGCGCAACCATTGGAGCACAGCACCCGACAGGTAGCTGAAGAGAACCAGCCCCAGGCGACGCAGGTGCAGTCCCAGGAGACTGCCGCCCGTTCGATGTCCATATAGGTATTAGTGGTCGTTGCGCTTCAGCGATTTGATAAATCGCCAAGGCGGTCAGGAATGTCCGCCTTGGCTCTACTTCCAACGACCAGCACGACGAGATCGCGATTTTTCATTGGAATTTGTTGCAGCGGACGACTGCGTGGGTAGGAGGAGGGGCGCTGACGGTGCTGATGCTGTGGATCTTGATTCAGGGCTACCGTCTTGCATCCGGGCAGTCGCGCGCGAGGCGGCGATGGGACTGTTGCGCGTAGCATTGGTCATCGGCCTGGCCACGAGCATGGCCAAGGGGCGTCGTAGCTCTATTGGACCTTGCATGACGGGGGGCAGCCATTCGATCACCAGGACGGTGATCGGCGACTCCGATAGCCCCGACGAGGCGAACGACAAGAGCCTGATGATGCTGCAGGTGGCGATGTCCGGTCTTGACCAAATCAAGCACGTGGCGGTGAGGCGAGCATCGTGGCGGCATGCGTGAACTCCGTTGATTCGCTGTACCAGCTTTGGTTGAGGTGGACTTGTCTATTGAATACGTATGCACGGATACGCTCTGCGTCTGTTGCGCCGCTACGCTTGTGCTCTTGATTGGGCGTCTTTTCTGGCGCCCGCATTGGCCCGGGAGGGGCGTACATGTCGCAGACACCATGGTGGCGCGGGGCCGTCATCTATCAGATCTATCCGCGCAGTTTTCTCGATTCCAATGGCGATGGGGTCGGTGATTTGCCCGGCATAATCGCCAAGCTGGACTACATCGCCGGGTTGGGGGTGGATGCGATCTGGATCTCGCCGTTCTTCAAGTCGCCGATGGCCGATTTTGGTTACGACATCGCAGACTATCGCGCGGTGGATCCCTTGTTCGGGACGCTGGACGATTTTGATCGCTTGCTCGACAAGGCGCATGGGCTTGGCTTGAAAGTGATGATCGACCAGGTGCTGAGCCATACGTCGATCGCGCATGCGTGGTTCCAGGAGAGCCGTCAGGACAGGACCAATCCGAAGGCCGATTGGTACGTGTGGGCCGACCCGCGCGAGGATGGGACTCCGCCGAATAACTGGTTGTCATTGTTCGGTGGCGTGGCGTGGCAGTGGGAGCCGCGGCGCGAGCAGTACTACCTGCACAACTTCCTGGTGGACCAGCCTGACCTGAATTTCCACAGTGCGGAGGTGCAGCAGGCGACCTTGGACAACGTGCGTTTCTGGCTGGATCGGGGCGTGGATGGCTTCCGGCTGGATGCGATCAACTTCTGTTTCCATGATGTGCAGCTGCGCGACAACCCGGCCAAGCCAGCGGACAAGCGAGTAGGGCGCGGCTTCAGTGCGGACAATCCGTACGCGTATCAGTACCACTACTTCAACAATACGCAGCCGGAGAACCTTGGGTTCCTTGAGCGCTTGCGTGCGCTGCTGGATCGCTACCCGAACGCGGTGAGCCTGGGCGAGATATCGTCTGAGGATTCGCTGGCGACCACCGCCGAGTACACCGCCCAGGGCCGCTTGCATATGGGCTACAGCTTCGAGCTCTTGGTGCAGGACTATAGCGCCGCGTATATCCGCGAGACGGTGAGCCGGCTCGAGGCCACCATGTTGGAGGGGTGGCCGTGCTGGGCGATTTCCAACCACGATGTGGTGCGTGCGGTAACGCGTTGGGGCGGCGAGCATGCATCACCGGCGTTTGCGCGGATGGTGGTGGCGCTGCTGTGTTCGCTGCGTGGGTCGATCTGCCTGTATCAGGGCGAGGAGCTAGGCCTGGGCGAAGCGGACGTGGCATTCGAGGACCTGCAGGACCCGTATGGCATTACGTTCTGGCCGACCTTCAAGGGCCGCGATGGCTGCCGTACGCCGATGCCATGGACCGACGCGCCATCTGCTGGATTCACCAGCGGCAAGCCGTGGTTGCCGCTGGCGGAACCACATCGTGCCGCTGCGGTGAGTGTGCAGCAGGACAATGCGCATTCTGTGTTAAGCGCAGTACGTGCGTTTCTTGCCTGGCGTAAGGAAATACCGGCGTTGCGCGAGGGATCCATCGCTTTCTACGACACGGCCGAGCCTGTGCTGATGTTCCGGCGCGAGCATGCTGGTCAGGTCGTGCTGTTGGCATTCAATCTGTCTGGCGAACCTGCCGACCTGGCATCGCCTGCCGGCGAGTGGGAGCAGATCGATGTGCCTGGTGTTGAGCGTGGGGCGATCGAGGGCGGTCAGATCAGGTTGGCCGGGCATGCGGTTGTTGCTGCGATAGGTCGTGGCTGAGTACGACTAGCTGCAACTTCCATTCGTGAGCTTGAGATGGCTTTGAAGAACGGTGCGGCATTTTTTGCGATGTCGCTCCGTTCTTTTTAGCAGGCTGATCGTCTCGCGTACTGGATCGTTGATAAGCCCTGGCGTTGCATGCCTTCTCACTAGTGAGTGGCAGGGTGTCATCAGGAACGGATGAATTTTGATGCGTCTTACGATCTGTTAGCTGGCTTGGCTAGCATGCGGTGTTGTAGCTAGCGGCGACTCGCTGCAAGGCTTTTTTAAGCAGCCTGCTGCCTTTGCGAGTGCGTCGCTAAGCGCATATGCGCGGCGTGCAGCTCGAAAGTCGGTCTTATACCGCGTAACTTAGGACCTGTGGCTTGTGGCCTGTAGCAGGAAAGGATGTGCTGCAAGTTGTCTTGCGCGATCTCGTTAGGTTGGACTTCGTGGTGAAGATATCAAAAGAAGACCCGCCGGCTTGATGTCGGCGGGTCTTTTTTATGCAGGGGCGCAATGGAAATGTCGTTTGGCGCTATACGTTTCTTGCTTTGATCGGAGCTTACTTCGTCGAAAGTAGTATCGATTTTGTAGCATTGATGCCTGGGCTTTAGGGAAGGGAAGGAGCCTTAGCCTCACCCCAACCCCTCTCCCGATGGGAGAGGGGCCTATCTTCCTGCAACGCTTGGTCGCTGTGGTATCGAGCGTGTCGTTCGCCTTCCGCTGTGGAAGGCGAACTAGGGGTATGACGCGCCCCGACGTTTCGGAAGCGACTCAGGCGTCTTGTCTCCAGAACGTGGTGATACCAGCCACTCAGAACTTGTAGTTCACGCCCAGCACAAAGGTGCGGCCCCATTCGATGTATTCGAGCGGGCGGTCCTTGGTTTCTGCGTAGGTGCGGTACGGCGAGTTGCTGAGGTTGCTGGCTTGCAGTAGCAGGGTGAGGCCATCGAGGGTGCTGCCTTCGGCGAAGTTGTAGCTGATCTGCGCGTCGGTGATGTTTTCGCCGACGACGTAGCGCAGGGTGCGGTTGCCGTTGAAGTTGCCGATCTCGCCGATGAAATCCGAGCGGCGACGCTGGCTGACGCGTGCTTCGAAGCCCTTGTGCTCGTAATACGCGGTGAGGTTGTAGACGCGCTCGGACAAGCCGGGCAGGCTGATTTCACCATCACCGACGCTGGAGGCGCTTTCCGGGTCGCGGATCTTGACGTCGCTGTCGTTGAAGGTGGCGCTGGCCTGGATGCCGAAGCCTTCCAGCGGGGCGAACAGCAGATCCAGCGGCAGCGAGGCAGTGAGTTCGACGCCGCGTAGCGTGCCGCCCTTGCCGTTGAACGGTGCACTGAAGGTGCCTGTGGTGAGCACCGGTGCCGAGCCCGGTGGCGGCACGTAGCCGGCGACCAGTGCGGAGAAATCGTAGTTGTCGCGGCTCTGGGTGTAGATGTAGCTCTTCAGGTCCTTGTAGAAGAAGGCAGCCGCGACATAGGCGCGCTCGGCGAAATATTTTTCGTACGAGAGGTCGATAGCGTTCGCGCGCCATGGGTCGAGCATCGGGTTGCCGCCGCTGGCGCCGGGCCGGCCGGTCGAGGTATCCACGCCAAACTCCAGCGAGGCACGCAGTTGGTCCACGCGTGGGCGCGCGACCTGCTTGGCCATCGCAAAGCGCAGCGTCTGCTCGTACGGGAACTGGAAAGCCAGGTTCAAGCTGGGCAGCCAGTCGCGATACTTCTTGCCATCGTCGATGGGCCGCACTTCGCTGCCAGGCGGCTGCGAGGCATCCCAGTAATTTGCCTGCGAGGATTGATCGGCGCTCTGCAACTGCACGCCGATATTGCCGCGCACACCGACCTCGCCCCATTCGGTATCGATGTTGGCGCGCAGCCAGGCGGTGGTGATCTTCTCTTCGACCGTCCAGGCCTTGGACACCAGGAACGAGGCATCGTCGCTGGGGTTGAACAGCATGTAGCGCGAGACCGCGGCCGGCACATTCCACGCGGGCAGGGAGCCGAGACCGGCAAAGCCGAGATTGACCGGTGCGTATTGGAGATCCGCTGCTACCGTGGCCTCGCCCTGCGCGCCTAGCGTGATGTTGCCTTCGGGCTGGGTCTTCTGCTTTTCGCGGTTGGCGTAGTTGACGCCGACATCCAGATCCGAGAACCAGCTCAGCGCTTCGGGCATCGGGAAGCTGGCCTGCAGGCGTGCGCCCTTGAGCACGTCTTCCACACGCGGCACCTTGCCGTAACCGGAGCCGTAGATGGTGTTGGTGAGGAACAGCTCACCCGGATCGGAATAATTCATGCCCGGCGCCAGTTGCGAGAAGCCGTTGCCGACGACCGACACGCCAACGGTGTCCAACTGTGGCATGGGGGCACGCTGGAGATTGTTCTCCAGGTTCAATTCGTCGCGAGTGGCCTTGGAGTAGTTCAGGTCGGCGATGATCTTGACCGCGCCGGCGGTGATTTCGTTGTTCCAGCCGAACGCTTCGATCTTGTCTTCGCGCTTGTTGTACATGCCGCGCACCAGCGGGTAGACGCCGCTGGCGGTGCCGCCGATGAAGCTGTTGTTGTCGTTGACGCGCACGTCGGTGATGTTTAGGCCCGGCGTGTAGCCGCCGTTGTAGTTGCTGAGGTTGAGCTCGAACTGGTTGGCCGTGTCGATCTGCTCGGCCTTGGTGTGGAAGGCGTCGAGCGTGCTGGTCCAGGCGTTGGACGGGCGATATTGCAGCGTGGCCATGACGCCATCGCGCTTTTGGTTGCCGGTGCGGCGCAGTGCCTTGATGCCGTCGGAGAAATACACGCCGTCGGCCACGCCAGGGCGTTGACGCTGTGCGTTGACCTGCTGCCACGGCTCGTACAGGCCCACCTGGTTTTCCTGGATCGGCATGTCGGTGTGGGCGTAGCCGATGGTCAGGCCGATGGTGCGATCGGCGAACTGATCGATGTAGCTGACGTTGAAGCGGTTGCCGTAAGGGTCGACGTTGGCAGCCTTGCCCAGCGAGTTGCGCTGATAGCGGCCACCGATGGCGATCACCCGCTCGTTGTAGCTCAGCGGGCGCGCGGTCTGCATGTCGACGGTGCCCGACAGGCCCTGGCCCACCAAACCAGCGTCAGGGGTCTTGTAGACGGTGACGCCGCTGACCAGCTCGGACGGATACTGGTCGAATTCCACGCTGCGGTTATCGCCGGTGCTGACCACTTCGCGGCCATTGAGCAGGGTGGTGGAGAAGTCCGGCGACAGGCCGCGTACGCTGATGACCTGCGCGCGACCTGCCACCCGCTGCGCGGCCAGGCCAGGCAGGCGCGCGAGCGATTCGGCGATGCTGACGTCGGGCAGGCGGCCGATGTCTTCGGCCGAAATGGCTTCCACGATCGAGGTGGAGTCGCGCTTGACCGAGATGGCACCTTCGATCGCGCGCCGCAGGCCGGTGACCTGCACCTTGTCCAACTCGGTGACTGCGCCGTTCTGTTGATTGGATGCGGTTTGTTCGGTGGTGGTGGCTTGTGCAGGCGTTGCCGACTGCGCAGCAGCCAGCGTCGGTGCCATGGCAACGGCCAGGGCGATACTCAGCGCAGAGCGCTTGTGCTTCAACATTTTCCCCTCCCAGGTACATGTTGTTCTTTGATTTTTTGATCCGGCAGACGCCTGGATGTCATGCGTCGCACGCCCGGACGGACGTCACGACTGCAACGTATGGTAGACACCGCACCCGCATGCAAACGGGTGCTGCATACGTATTCAACCCGCACAACCGCAATGAAATCGATTCCACGCAAGGCATCCAGCGCACGAAGCCGCTGCTGCCGATCACGCATGGGCGCGATGCACGACCTGTGGCGATGGGGCGCGGTGGTGAGATGCACTCACTGGCGTCGGCGGCACCGCAGCGTGCTGCGATGCATCACTCAACGCTTGTCATCCATCGGGACGAAGCGGATCGCCTGTCCGCCACCAGGGGCCAGGCGCAGTTCGAGGGTGTCGCTGCTGCCGACCTGGCGCTCTTCGCGCACAAAGGCGAACGGGTTGCTCAGGTAATCGGCGCCGTCGCCATCGCGGTAAATCTGGGCGGTGTAGCGCACGCCGGGTTCGAGAAAACCCAGCGGCACCTGCAGCAGGCGGCCGTGTTCGTCGGTGATGCTGCCCAGGAACCATTCGCGGCTATGCCGATCCTTGCGCGCGATGGTCACGTAGTCGCCCACTTCGCCATTCAATGCGCGGGTCTGGTCCCAGTCCACCGCCACGTCTTCGATGAAGCGGAACGCGTCGCGATGCTGCAGATAATGCTCAGGCAGATCGGCGGCCATCTGGATCGGGCTATACAGCGTCACATACAGTGCGAGCTGCCGCGCCAGCGTGCTGGGAATGGCCTGGCCGTTGCGGCCCTTCAGGCTGACGATGCCCGGTGTGTAATCCATCGGCCCGGCAAGTAGGCGCGTAAACACCAGGTTGACCTCGTGTTCCGGCGGATTGGGCGGCTGGCCCCAGGCGTTGTATTCCATTCCGCGCGCGCCTTCGCGCGAGATCCAGTTGGGATAGGTGCGGCGCAGGCCGGTGTCCTTGATCGGCTCATGTGCATTGACCGCGATGTGCCGCTCGGCCGCCTCGCGCACCACACGCAGATGATGGCGCGCCATCCATTGGCCATCGTGCCACTCGCGCAACGGTGCACCGCCCGCAGGGTTGCGTCGCTCCACCTGACCGTCGTCGCAGACATAGCCGGTCTTTACCGAGTCCACGCCGAAGCGTGCGTACAGGTCCATCGCCTCGGCGATCTGGTCTTCGTAATGGTCCACTGCGCATCCCGTTTCATGATGGCCGATCAAATGCACGCCTTTGGCTGCGGCGTACGTGCTCAGTGCGGGCAGGTCGAAATCCGGCGTGGATTTTGTGAAATCGAAGCTACCGCCGTTGCCGAACCATTCGCCGTCCCAGCCCGGATTCCAGCCTTCGACCAGCACGCCGCGAAATCCATGTGCGGCGGCAAAGTCGATATAGCGCTTGGTCGTGGCGGTGGTGGCCGCATGTTTGGGTCCGGTGGCCCAGGTCTGTTGGTTGAGATGCATTGACCACCACACACCGACATATTTGGAAGGTTTGACCCAGTCCACCGCGCCCAGCGCATTGGGTTCGTTGAGGTTGAGGATCAGGTTGGATTCCACCAGGCCGGTGGCCTGATCGGCGATCTGCAGCGTGCGCCACGGCGTATCGAACGGCAGGCTGCGGCGCACCTTCCAGCCTTCGGCGGCCGGCGACAACTGCGCGCGCAGGCGCTGGTCGTCGGTGCGGCGTAGCCACATGCCGGCGTAGTCCACCAACGCCGCTTCGTGCAGCGCAATGTGCAGCCCGCTGTCGGTGCGCAGCGTCAGTGGCGTATGCGCCAGTGCGACCTGATTCAACGGCGTGCGCCGATACAGATACTCGTAGTGGATCGGCTCGCCTGCGGGAATCCACCATGCTTCAGCCGGTTGTGCGATGGCGAACTCAGTGACTTCCTCGTCGATGATCGCTTCACGCAATCCGGCTTGCTGCGGGAAGTGGTAGCGAAATCCCACGCCGTCGTCGTAAACGCGAAAGATCACCTCGAAGCTGCGTTGCGCACCGTCGCGTTCGGCCAGGCTGACGCGTAGTTCGTTGTAATGATTGCGCACCAGGCGTGTTTCGCCCCAGGGTTGCTCCCAGGTGTCGTCATGGCTCTGGCGTGACTGCGAACGCACCACCAGCCCACGGTCCAGGCGGCCGTCGCGCAAGGTAAAGCCCAGCCGTGAGCGCTGTATGACCGGCTGTCCCAGCCGCTGCACACGGTAGTACGGCGTGCCGCCATCCAGGTCCAGACTCACTTGCAAGACCTTGCCGGGCGACGCCACGTCGATGGTGGTGACCTCGGCGTGCGCCATCGCGGCAAGACTGCCGAGGCAGGTCAGAACCAGCAGCCGCGCGATCCAGGCGGCGCCGAATGTCGAGCGTGCTCGACGTAAAGACAGCGGCATATCCCCTCCCAAGGCGACCGTTGCAGAAGCGGCGACTATGCAGCGGCACACCGTGCAAGCGCCGTGCTGTGCGCTCGTTGCCGCCATGAATACGTATGCAGTGATGCGTCAGGGCAGGGTGCGCGTCTACCATGGCGTACGGCACCTGGGAGGGTCCGCGACCGTGGCACGCCTGTGCCGCGCACCACAACGCGTGCAACGAGGGAGGAAGGCCGACGGCACAAGCCGTCTTGCCGCTTCGATGCTGAAGATGATCTGCATGGCTGCAACGCTCGGCGTTGCGGCAAGCTCGCCGGTATTGGCCGACGAGTTGGAATTTCAGGGGCGCCGCGCGTACGCGCATGCGCTGGACGATGGGAGCTTTGTGTTGCGCTGGCCGCAGGGCGAGCGCCGCATTGCCGCGCAGCCGATGCGCACGCACACCGCCAGCCCGATGTTCGACGCCTTGTTTGCGTTGGCGCAGCAGGAGATGGCCGACGACCGGGTCGATGCGATCCGCGATCCGGCCTTCAACGCCGGTAAGCCGGTGCCGTGCAACTGCTTCGAGACCGGCGAACGCTGGCCATATGTGTGGACGCGCGATGTCAGTTTCGCCGCCGATCTGGCGTTGGCGCGGCTGGAACCGCAGCGCACACGCAATGCATTGCGCTTCAAGCTGTCGGCCGCACGCGACGGGAAGACCCCTGGCGTGTTCGTGGCGCAGGACACCGGCTCCGGTGGCAGCTGGCCGATCAGTAGCGACCGCGTGGTGTGGTTTTTGGCCGCACGTGGATTGCTGGACGACACACAGTTTGCTGAGGAGGTCTGGCAGGCGCTGCAGGGGACGATCGCGCAGGACCGCGATGCGGTATTCGATGCGCAGATCGGCCTCTACCGTGGCGAAACCTCGTTTCTGGATTGGCGCGAGCAAACCTATCCGGACTGGACGCGAGAGAACGTTGCCTTCATCGCCGAGTCGTTCGCACTATCGACCAACGTGTTGCATTACCAGGCGTTGCGTCTGGCCGAGCAGCTGGCACGCCAGCATGGCGACGCACGCGCTGCCGACTACGCACAGTGGGCCGATGCATTGCGTCAGACCATCGATGCACGCTTCTGGGATGCAGGCAGCAGCCAGTATGTGAGTTATCTCGGCACGGCGGCGCATCCGGTGCGCTATGCCAAGGTCGATCTGCTGGGCGTGTCGTTGGGCGTGCTGGCCGATGTGTTCCCCGCAGAGCGCGCACGCACCGCGCTGCGCAATTATCCGATGGTTGCCGGAGGCAGCCCGGTGGTGTGGCCGCAGGAAGCGGCGCAGCCGATTTATCACAATCGCGCCATCTGGCCATTCGTCAGTGCCTATGCCTTGCGCGCGGCGCGTGCGCTGGACGATGCGCCGCGCATTGCATTGGAGCTGCAATCGCTGATGCGCGGTAGCGCGCTGGCCGGCTCCAACATGGAAAACTACGAGATGCAGAGCCTGGCCGTGCATGTGGAAGATGGCGTGCGCAGTGGCCCGGTGGTGAATTCGCCGCGTCAGCTGTGGTCGGTAGCCGGCTATCTTTCTGCGGTGCTGGACGGCGTGTTCGGTGTGTCTGCCGATGGCAGCGTTGCCCCGAAATTGCCGCGCAGCCTGCTGCCGCTGCTGTTCGGCGACCGCGAGCGGATCCTGCTGGAGCAGGGCACACGTCGGTACGTGTTGTTGCGTCCGACAAACGAAGAGGGCGACTTACTGGTGGCCGGCCGTGTCACCCAGCAGGGCCAGACCACGCAGGTGCAGTTGGTCGGTCGCACGGCCGATCTGGCTGCGCCGCCGCAGCCGGTGCAGGTGTTTGCACCGCAAACGCCAGCGATGCCGGTTGCGCAACGGCGGGGCAGCGGTCACCGCATCGCCATTCCCGCTGGCGCGACGCTGTACATGGATGGCCGTGCGTTGGACGCCAGTGAACATTGGGATCTTGCCGATGACGGTGTGTTGCATGTGCTCAGCCTGACCCGGCGTGTGGCAGATCTTGAATCGCTGCACAGTCCTTCGTTGACGCTTGGTCCGGCGCAGGAACTGCGCGGCAGCCACGCCTGGGCATGGGAGCCGTCGCATAGCGGCCAGCATCGCGTGTCGCTGCGCTATCGCAACGACAATGGGCCGATCAATACCGGCGTCACTGCCGCAGTGAAGCAGCTGGTGCTGGAATGCCCAGGAAAAGCTGCGCAATCGCATGTCATCGTGATGCCGCATAGCGTGGGCGAGCAGGTCTCCACGCAGGCGACTTTCGATGTGGTAGCGGGGCAGGCCTGTGCGTTTCGGCTGGACGATGGTTTCAATATGAGCGCGTTGAAGCACTTTGCGCAGTACAACGGCGGCCGTGGTGGTCGCGATGGAGTGGTCAACACGGCGCAGATCAGCGCGTTGATCGTGGGGCCGGCAGCCATCATGGAGACAGCGCAATGACCGCCAAACCCCGCCTGAGCTTCTGGCAGATCTGGAACATGTGCTTCGGCTTTCTCGGCATCCAGTTCGGGTTCGCGCTGCAGAACGCCAATGCCAGCCGCATCTTCCAGACCCTGGGCGCGCAGGTCGACGATGTACCGGGATTGTGGATCGCTGCACCGCTCACCGGGCTGATCGTGCAGCCCATCATCGGGTATCTGTCCGATCGCACCTGGACGCCCTGGGGCCGTCGGCGCCCGTATTTCATGGTGGGCGCGGTGTTTACCACGCTGGCGCTGTTGGTGATGCCGAACGCGCCAGTGCTGTGGATTGCTGCCGGCACGCTGTGGGTGCTGGATGCATCGATCAATATTTCGATGGAGCCATTCCGCGCACTGGTGGGCGACCAGCTGCCACCCGCGCAGCGGCCCACCGGCTATGCAATGCAAAGCTTCTTCATCGGTGTTGGTGCGATCGTGGCGAGCTTTCTGCCGTGGCTGCTCACGCGCTGGGGCGTAGCCAATACCGCACCGCCAGGGCAACTGCCCGACAGCGTGCGCTACGCGTTCTACCTGGGTGCGGCGGTGTTGTTCCTGTCGATCGCATGGACCGTGCTACGCACCCGCGAATACAGTCCCGCGCAGCTGGCGAGCTTCGACGATGCGCACCCGCCCGCTGCAACGCAAATGGGCAGCGGTGCGCTGCCGTCGCAGGCATCAAGTGCAGCATGGTGCGTTGCTGGCGTGTTGCTAGCTGCGGCCATCGCCTGGCAGCACGGCGATCGCATGCTGTATGTGCTGGCCGGCCTGTGCATCGCCTATGGCGCGTTGCTCGCGTTGACGCGTGTACTGCCGGGCACCAGCATGCTGGTCGTCATTGTGCAGGACTTGCGCAGCATGCCGATGACCATGCGACGTTTGGCCTGGGTGCAGTTTTTCTCGTGGTTTGCGCTGTTTGCGATGTGGATCTACACCACCGCAGCGGTGACGCAGGTGCACTTCGGCGCGACCGATACGGTCTCGGCAGCCTACAACGATGGTGCGAACTGGGTGGGTGTGCTGTTTGGCGCCTACAACGGATTTGCAGCGCTGGCAGCGTTGATCATTCCTTTGCTGGTGCGTGCGATTGGCTTGCGCTGGAGCCACCTGTGCAACCTGTGGCTGGGCGCTGCGGGCTTGCTGTCGATGTTGGTGATTCGTGACCCGCAATGGTTGCTGCTGTCCATGCTGGGCGTCGGTTTTGCCTGGGCATCGATTCTGTCGCTGCCATACGCCTTGCTGTCCGACAGCGTGCCCGCCGCCAAGATGGGCGTGTACATGGGCATCTTCAATTTCTTTATCGTGATTCCGCAGTTGGTCGCTGCCAGCGCGCTGGGCTTTGTGCTCCGCGTCTGGTTGGGCGGCCAGCCAATCTATGCATTGGCCATTGGCGGGCTCAGCCTGTTGATTGCAGGCGTATGCGTGGTGCGGGTCCCCGTCGCCTCGGGAGGGCAGTGATGCGTAGTGCGATCTATCTGGCATTGACGATGTATGCGGGCGTGGCGCTCGCCGCGCCTGCTTCCAGGGAGTATTACGGCACCCTGGAGCCGTTGGCCGCCGATGCGGTGTATTTCGTGGTCACCGATCGCTTCGTCAACGGCGATACCGGCAACGATCAGCGCGAGCAGGGCGGTGCGCAGCGCACCTTCGATGTGCCCACCCCGTGCGCCGATGGCAGCGACGACAACATCGGCTACCTCGGCGGCGATTTCAAAGGCATCGTCGAACAGGCCGACTACATTCGCGACCTGGGTTTCGGTGCGGTGTGGATCACGCCGATCGTCGACAACCCGGACCAGGCATTTACCGGCGGCAAGCCGATCACCTGCGGTAGCACGCTCAGCGACCACGGCAAGACCGGTTATCACGGTTACTGGGGCGTCAACTTCTACAGGCTGGACGAGCATCTCCCCAGTCCGGGACTGGACTTTGCCGGCTTCACCCGCGCCATGCACGCCAACAAGCTGAAGGTGGTGCTGGATATCGTGGGTAATCACGGCTCGCCGGCCTACACCATGCCGGTGGCGCAGCCCGGTTTCGGCAAGCTCTACGATGCCAGTGGTCGCTTGGTTGCCGATCACCAGAATCTGCCGCCGGCGCAGCTGGATCCGCAGCACAACCCATTGCACGCCTTCTACAACACCGGTGGCGGTCTGGCGGAATTGTCCGACCTCAACGAGAACAACCCGGCGGTGCTCGATTACCTGGCCGATGCGTATCTGCAATGGATGGAGCAGGGTGCCGATGCATTCCGTATCGACACCATCGGCTGGATGCCGGACCGCTTCTGGCATGCCTTCGTTGCGCGCATCCGCGAAAAACAGCCGGGATTTTTCATGTTTGGCGAGGCGTTCGATTACAACGCCGACAAGATTGCCGGCCACACCTGGGCACGCAACGCCGGTGTGAGCGTGCTGGATTTCCCGTTGAAGCAGCAGCTGTCGGCAGTCTTCGGCCACACGCAAGAGGGTTTCGAACAGCTCGCCAAACCGTTGTTTCTGGGTCAGGGGCCGTATGCGAACCCGTACGAGCTGATGAGCTTTTACGACAACCACGACATGGCGCGTCTGGATGCCAGCGACACCGGCTTTATCGATGCGCACAACTGGCTGTTCACCGCGCGCGGCATCCCGGTGATTTATTACGGCTCGGAAATCGGCTTCATGCGTGGGCGGGCGGAGCATGCGGGCAATCGCAATTACTTCGGCGTCGAGCGCATTAAAGCAGCACCGCAAAGCCCGATCTTCGGCCCGCTGAAACAGATCGCCCGCGTGCGCCGTGAGACGCCCGCGCTGCAGCGCGGCGTGCAGGTCGACGTAATGTTGCGCGGCAACCAGGCGGCATTCTTTCGCGTCTATCAGCATGCAGGAATCAGCCAGACCGCCCTGGTGTTGCTCAACAAGGGCGATGCGGCCGCAAACATCGAAGTGACGCGCTTTCTGCAGCCGGGCACGTGGCGTGATGCGATGAGTGGTGAAACGCTAGAGGTGCAAGGTCAGTTGGCGACGCAGGTGCCAGCGCACGGTGTGCGTGTCTTGCTCTCGGATGCGCCGATCACCGACCCTGCATTACGCAAGCAACTCGATGCCCAGATGGCCGATCAAGCCGTCCGCGACGCCCGCAACAGATAGGAGCGCGCGCGGGCGCGATGGGACCTGATCGGTAACGCCTCGTCGCGCCCAGGTGCGCTCCTACGAGGCATCAATGGTCTGCAGCCACTATTGCAGCCCGTCGTGCATGCTCTAGCGATTCCCGATTCCCGATTCCCGATTCCCGATTCCCGAATCCCGAATCCCGAATCCCGATTCCTCAACGCGTCCCAGGCACATCAGCGGCTCGCCCACGCCCGCCATCGCCGGTTTCCGCCGCCGCGGCCGGCGACCAGCCCAGCGGTGGCTGTAACCCGCTGCTACGCGAGGAATCGCGTACTGCCAGCCGCACCGGGATCGTGCGGCTCTGCGCCGCTTCGCCACGGATCAGCGCGACCAGGCTTTCCACCAACAACGCGCCGGCCTGCTTGGTGTCCTGTTGCACGGTGGACAGGGCCGGCGCAACCGATGCGGCCAGCGCGATATCGTCGAAGCCGCTGATCGCCACGTCCTGCGGCACGCGTAAACCGCGTTCGCGCAACGCGCGCATCGCACCGATCGCAATCAGGTCGCTGGCCGCACACACCGCATCGAACGCCTTGCCGCTCTCCAGCAGCGCCAGGCATGCCGCATGGCCCGACGATTCGGTGGTGATCGCATCGAACTGCAGCGCGGCATCGGCGACCAGATCCTGCTGCGCCAGCGCCGCGACGTGGCCCCGGTAGCGCTCTTCGAATTCGGGGTAGTGATTGGACGCGTGGCCAAGAAACGCAATGCGTCGGCACCCCTGCGCCAACAGGTGCTCGGTGATGTCCAGCCCGCCCTGATAATTGTCGCTGCCGATGGAAATGCCCGGCTGGCCCGGCAATGCCGCGCCCCAGCGCACGAAGTGCGTGCCTTGCTCCACCAGCAACTGCAGCCGCTGGCGCGATTCCTGATAATCGCCATAGCCCAGCAAAATAATGCCGTCGGCCTTGTTGCTGTCTTCGTAATCGGCCTGCCAGTCCTTGGACAGCTGCTGGAACGACACCAGCAGGTCATAACCCTGCAGCGCGCAGGCGCGCGTGATCGAGCCCAGCATCGAGTGGAAGAACGGGTTGATCAGCGAATCGTCGGCGGTGGGGTCTTCGAAGAACAGCAGCGCCAGCGTGCCGGCGTTGCGCAGCCGTAGCGAGGAGGCGTTCTTGTCGACCTTGTAGTTCAGCTCGTGCGCGATACGCAGAATCCGCTTGCGCGTTTCCTCGTTGACCATCGGGCTGCCGCGCAACGCGCGCGAGACGGTCGGCTGCGACACACCGGCCAGGTAGGCGATATCCAGCGAGGTGGCTTTACCCTTGATGGTCATGGTCGGCAACGGACAGGACAAGTGGCCGGCATCATGCCACGCGCCCGGCAGCGGCGTGCCGCACTGCCCAGTGGCCGCCTGATTGGTTTACCATTCACGCCCAAGACCCCTTGCGAGAAGGTGGCCCGCGCTCCGCGCCGGCCCAGCGTGCGACATGAGCACTATCACCGCCCACCTTTGATCCGGACCGGCCCCAGCGCAGTCAGCGCCCGCGTGCCGTTGTCCCGCGCAGCGTCTCTCGTACGTTCTTTCCGAGCCTGTCCAGCAGTGGGCAGATCTCTCATGGCAGCTCACCGCTGCAGCCAGCCCAGACCTCATTCTTGCCCATGATCAACATCACGCTCCCCGACGGCAGCCGCCGCGAATTCGAATCCCCCGTCTCGGTGATGCAGGTCGCCCAGTCGATCGGCGCCGGGCTGGCCAAGGCCACCATCGCCGGCCAGGTGGACGGCCAGCTGGTCGATGCCAGCGACGTCATCGACCATGACGCCAGCCTGCGCATCATCACCGCCAAGGATGCCGAAGGCGTGGAGATCATCCGCCACTCGTGCGCGCATCTGGTGGGGCATGCGGTCAAGCAGCTGTACCCGGACGTCAAGATGGTGATCGGCCCGGTCATCGCCGAAGGCTTCTATTACGACATCTACAGCGAGCGCCCGTTCACGCCAGACGACATGGCGGCGATCGAGCAGCGCATGCAGGAACTGATCGCGCAGGATTACGAGGTGATCAAGAAGGTCACCCCGCGCGCGGAAGTGATCGAGGTGTTCGCCCAGCGCGGCGAGGAGTACAAGCTGCGCCTGATCGAGGACATGTCCGACGACATCACCGCGATGGGTCTGTACTACCACCAGGAATACGTGGACATGTGCCGCGGCCCGCATGTGCCCAATACGCGCTTCCTCAAGGCCTTCAAGCTCACCCGCATTTCCGGCGCCTACTGGCGCGGCGATGCCAAGAACGAGCAGTTGCAGCGCATCTACGGCACCGCCTGGGCCGACAAGAAGCAGCTCGACGCCTACATCCTGCGCATGGAAGAAGCCGATAAGCGCGACCATCGCCGCATCGGCAAGGCGCAGGACTTGTTCCATCTGCAGGAAGAAGCCCCCGGCCTGGTGTTCTGGCACCCCAAGGGCTGGTCGCTGTGGCAGGTGGTCGAGCAATACATGCGCAAGGTCTACCGCGACAGCGGCTACGGCGAAGTGCGCTGCCCGCAGATCCTGGACGTATCGCTGTGGCAGAAGTCCGGCCACTGGGACAACTACCAGGACGCGATGTTCTTCACCGAGTCGGAGAAGCGCACCTACGCGGTCAAGCCGATGAACTGTCCCGGCCACGTGCAGGTGTTCAACCAGGGCCTGCACAGCTACCGCGACCTGCCGATCCGTTACGGCGAATTCGGCGCCTGCCACCGCAACGAGCCCTCCGGCGCGCTGCACGGCATCCTGCGCGTGCGCGGGTTCACCCAGGACGACGGCCACGTGTTCTGCCTGGAATCGCAGATCGAAGCCGAAGTCACCGCCTTCCATCAGCAGGCACTGGCGGTCTACACCGCGTTCGGCTTCGACGACATCGAGATCAAAATCGCATTGCGCCCGGAAAAGCGCCTGGGCGACGACATCACCTGGGACAAGGCCGAAGCCGCGCTACGCAGCGCGCTGGGCGTGTGCGGAGTGGAGTGGCAGGAACTGCCGGGCGAGGGCGCCTTCTACGGCCCCAAGATCGAATACCACCTCAAGGACGCCATCGGCCGCACCTGGCAGCTGGGCACGATGCAGGTCGATTTCATGATGCCGGGCCGCCTCGGCGCCGAGTACGTGGACGAGCACAGCCAGAAAAAGCATCCGGTGATGCTGCACCGGGCCATCGTCGGTTCGATGGAGCGTTTTATCGGCATTTTGATCGAGCATCACGCCGGCGCGTTCCCGTCCTGGCTCGCCCCGGTCCAGGTCGTTGTCGCCAATATCACCGACGCTCAGGCCGAATATGTGGACTCGGTTCGGAAAACCCTTGCAAATCAAGGCTTCCGTGTCAACGCCGATTTGCGTAATGAGAAGATCGGTTATAAGATTCGCGAGCATACGCTGCAACGCGTGCCGTACCTGCTCGTCGTCGGTGACCGCGAGAAGGAAAATGGCGCAGTTGCCGTGCGGACGCGTTCGGGGGAGGACCTCGGGACCATGACGGTCTCTGCCTTCATCGAACGCCTGCAGGCAGAGCAGGCAGCGTGAGCCAACCCCGGCCGGTCTGGATGATCCGGATGCGCCGGTTCGATTCCCCTGGGAGATTGCAATATCAGTACCCCTGACAACAAACAGAACCGCAAGAACCAAGAAATCCGTGTGCCGCGCGTCCGCGTGATCGGCAGTGACGGTGAGATGGTCGGCGTGTTGTCGCGCGACGAAGCGCTCGCCAAGGCCGAGGAAGAAGGCCTGGATCTGGTCGAAATCCAGCCGCAGGCCGATCCGCCGGTCTGCAAGATCATGGATTTCGGCAAGTTCAAGTTCGAGCAGCAGAAAAAGGCCAACGAGGCCAAGAAGAAGACCAAGCAGGTCGAGATCAAGGAACTCAAGTTCCGTCCGGTCACGGACGAGGGCGACTACCAGATCAAGCTGCGCAACATGCGTCGCTTCCTGGAAGAGGGTGACAAGGTCAAGGTCAACATCCGTTTCCGTGGCCGCGAAATGAGCCACCAGGAACTGGGTCGCGAGATGGCGGCACGCATCGAGGCCGACTTGGGCGAAGACATCGTCATCGAGTCCCGTCCGCGCCTGGAAGGGCGTCAGATGGTCATGATGATCGCGCCTAAGAAGAAGATTTGATTCCGCGCCGCGACGGGCCCCGACGGGCCCCGACGGGGTTCGTCAAGGCGGCGAATCCGTCGATTTGCAAGAATTCCCGGCAACGGGTAGACTGCGCGGCCCGGTTTTGCCGGGAGCCGCGCAAGCGGCACAGGACCTGTCCCGATCGTGTTCGATCAAGGACTTACAAGCAGGCAAGGGCAAGGATGGAAAGCGTGGTCGCAAGACTGCCGCCCGTGTCAGTGACAAAACACCATCAAGGACATTGCAATGCCCAAGATCAAGACCAACCGGGCGGCGGCCAAGCGTTTCCGCAAGACCGCCTCCGGCAAGTACAAGTGCGGCCACGCAAACCGTAGCCACATCCTCACGAAGAAAGCGACCAAGCGGAAGCGCAACTTGCGGCAGACGAACCACGTCCGTCCCGAGGACGCAGGCCGTCTCGATCGTATGCTTCCCTATCTCTGAGGACTGAACCATGGCACGAGTAAAGCGTGGTGTGCAGGCGCGCCGCCGCCACAAGAAAATTCTGAATCTGGCGAAGGGCTACTACAACGCCCGTCGTAAGGTTTTCCGCGTTGCAAAGCAGGCGGTCATCAAGGCACAGCAGTACGCCTACATTGGCCGTAAGCAGAAGAAGCGCGTGTTCCGTGCGCTTTGGATCACCCGCATCAATGCGGCTGCCCGCATCAATGGTCTGAGCTACAGCCGTTTCATGAATGGCATGCTCAAGGCTGGCATCACCCTGGACCGCAAGGTGCTGGCTGATATCGCCGTGCATGACGCCGCCGGCTTTGCCGCGCTGGCCGAGAAGGCAAAGGGCGCGCTGGCGGCATAAGTGCGAGTCCCTCGCAAGAGCCCGCACAGAGTAGGTGCGAGTCCCTCGCAAGAGCCCGCACATCCATGTGCGGACTTCTAAAGGGGTAGGTCATCGCGACATCGGCACATGCGTGTGCAGATGCCGGCGAGGGAACGCAGATATGCAGGGGGAAGGGCGCGAGTCCTTCCCCTTTTGCGTTTTGGGCTGCCGGCTTCGATTGATGCAAGGGGCTGGTAGCAAGTGAGTGGTCATGCATTCCGGTGCATCCGGAAACACCGTTCGGCTGAGTAGTTGAGGCGCGAGTGCAATGAGTGAGATTCAATCCCTGACCGAGCGCGCGCTGGCCGATGTCGCCGCCGCGCAGACACCGGACCAACTGGAAGCCTTGCGGGTCGCCTTGCTGGGCAAGAGTGGCAGTATCACCGCCCAGCTCAAGCAGCTCGGCACGCTGCCGGCCGAGCAGCGCAAGGCTGCGGGCGAGGCGATCAACCAAACCCGAGATACGCTGAGCGCAGCGTTGTCGGAGCGCAAAACGACCCTGGAAACCGCTGCGCTGGATGCACGTCTTGCCGGCGAGCGCATCGATGTCACTCTGCCGGGCCGGCGTGGCGAGCGCGGCGGCCTGCATCCGGTGACGCGCACGCTCGAGCGCATTGTCGAGATTTTTGCGCGGCTGGGGTACGAGTTGTCCGATGGTCCGGAAATCGAGGACGACTGGCACAATTTCGAAGCACTGAACTTCCCGCCGCATCATCCGGCGCGCGCGATGCACGACACGTTCTATTTCGGCGACGGTCGTCTGCTGCGCACGCATACCTCCGGTGTGCAGGTGCGCTACATGGATGCGCACAAACCACCGCTGCGCATGATTGCGGCCGGCAAGGTGTATCGCTCCGATTCGGATCAGACCCACTCGCCGATGTTCCATCAGGTCGAAGGCCTGCTGGTGGACGAGCATTCGAATTTCGCCGATCTCAAGGGCACCTTGTCCGAGTTCGTGCGCGCGTTCTTCGAGCGCGATTTCGAAATGCGGTTTCGCCCCAGCTATTTCCCGTTCGTGGAGCCGGGTGCCGAGGTAGACATCGCCTGGCAGCAGCCCGACGGCAGCACCCGTTGGTTGGAAGTGCTGGGTTGCGGCATGGTGCACCCGAATGTGTTGCGCAGCGTCGGCATCGACCCGGAGCGCTACACCGGCTTTGCGTTCGGTCTGGGCGTGGAGCGTTTTGCGATGCTGCGCTACGGCGTCAACGACCTGCGCGCGTTTTTCGAAAACGACGTGCGCTTTCTCAGGCAGTTTGCTTGACGGCCGGGAATCGGGAATCGGGAGTGGAGAATCGGAGCAGCCAAGCGCGCTCCTAGCCCACCTTCCAAATCTCCGAAGACCTCCCGCTGTTGCGATTCCCGATTCCCTATTCTCCATTCCCGGCTCTCCATGAAATTCTCTGAAAATTGGCTGCGTAGCCACGTTCCGATCCAGGCCTCGCGCGAGGAACTGGCCGCCACGCTGACGGCGATCGGTCTGGAAGTCGAAGACGTCACGCCGTTGGGTGAGGCGCTTGGTCAGGTGGTGGTGGCGCGCATCGTCGAGGCCATGCGTCATCCGGAAGCCGATCGCCTGCAGGTGTGCAGTGTCGATGCGGGGCAGGGCGAGTTGCTGCAGATCGTGTGTGGTGCGCCCAATGCGCGTGCCGGCCTGGTGGCGCCGTTGGCGCTGGTCGGCGCGCAGATCGGCGAGCTGACCATCAAGGCTGCGAAGCTGCGTGGCGTACCGTCCAACGGCATGTTGTGCTCGGCCAAAGAGCTGGGCCTGGATAGCGATGCGTCCGGCCTGTTCGAGTTGCCGGACGATGCGCCGGTGGGTCAAGCCCTTGCGGAGTATCTGGGCTTGCCGGATGCCAGCATCGAAATCAAGCTCACCCCCAATCGCGCCGACTGTTTCAGCGTGCGTGGCATCGCGTTCGACGTGGCTGCAGCATGCGCCAGCGAAGTGGTGGCCTTCGACGCCGTTGCGGTGCCGCCGGTGTCCACGCGGACGCTTGCGGTGGAATTGAATGCCGGCAAGGAGGCGCCGCGCTATTGCGGGCGTGTGATCGAAGGCATCGACCCGTTGGCGAAGACGCCGGTGTGGCTGGCCGAGCGTCTGCGTCGCAGCGGCGTGCGTCCGGTTTCGCTGCTGGTGGATATCACCCAGTACGTGATGCTGGAGCTCGGTCAGCCGATGCATGCCTTCGATCTGGATACCTTGCAGGGGCCGATCGGGGTGCGTCGTTCGCGCAGTGGCGAGCAGCTGGCGCTGCTGGATGGGCGTGAGGTCACGCTGGACGACAGTTTCCTGACCATCACCGATGCCGGCCGCCCGGTGGCGCTGGCAGGGTTGATGGGCGGGCTGGACACGCGCGTCACCGACAAAACGCGCAACGTATTCCTGGAGTCGGCGTATTTCGATCCGGCCGCGATCATGGGCCGTGGCCGCAAGTTCGGCCTGCATACCGATGCGGGCCATCGCTTCGAGCGCGGCGTGGATCCGGCGTTGCCGCCGCAGGCGATCGAAGTAGCCACACGCCTGGTGCTGGAACTGGCAGGCGGTACGCCGGGCCCGGTGGTGCATGCGCAACTGCCGGAGCATCTGCCGCAGCCCGCGCGCATTCTGCTGCGTCGCGCACGCATCGCGCGCGTGCTCGGCATCCACATCGACGACGCGGATGTCGTGCGCATTCTGAGTGCGCTCGGCATGCAGCTCGATGCGGTTTCCGAAGGCTGGCAGGTGGTTGCGCCGAGCCGTCGGTTCGATATCGCCATCGAAGAAGACCTGATCGAAGAGCTGGCGCGCATCCACGGCTACGATCGCGTGCCGACCACGCTGCCGGGCGGTGCCAGCCGGATCGCGATGCCCAGTGAAACCCAGCTCGACGAGCTGACGGTGCGCCGCCAGCTGGTGGCGCGCGAGCTGCAGGAGACCATCAATTACGCGTTCGTCGATGCGGCGTTGCTGCAGCGTTGGCAGTTGACTGACGGCCTGGTGCCGCTGGCCAATCCGCTCAGTGCCGAGCTGGCCATCATGCGTCCGCGCTTGCTGCCGGGCCTGGTCGCGACACTGGGCCGCAATGCTGCCCGTCAGGCCGGGCGGGTGCGGCTGTTCGAGCTGGGCAAGGTGTTTGCGGCTTCCGCACAGGCGGGCGCTGCCCCGCAGGAATCCCAGCATGTCGCCGCCGCGGTGTGTGGCGATGCGCTTGCGTTGCAATGGGGCGAGCCCGCACGCAAGGTGGATTTTCATGATGTGAAGGGCGACCTGATCGCGCTGGCAGCGGCCAGCGGCGCGGTGCTGGAGTTTCAGCCCTCCGCCCAGCCGTTCGGGCATCCGGGTCGGTCGGCCGATATCTATCGCGATGGCGTGTGCATCGGCTGGATCGGCCAGGTGCATCCGCGCCTGACCAAGGCGTTGGAAATCGACGTCGATGTGATCGCGTTCGAACTGCAGCTGGCGCCGCTGGTGCAGCGCGCCTTGCCGCGCGCCGGGGAGCTGTCGCGGTTCCCGTCGGTGCGCCGCGATCTGGCCTTCCTGGTGCCGGACGAGGTGAGTTGGGCGGCGTTGTCGGCCAGCGTGCAGACCGCGGTCGGCCCGTTGCTGCGCGAGGTGCAGCTGTTCGACCGGTACGTCGGGCAGGGGGTCGAGCCAGGTTTCAAGAGTCTGGCTATGGGCTTGATTTTGCAGGATAACTCGCGCACTCTCACCGACCGGGACGTGGATGCGGTCGTTACCGATGTGGTGGCCGTGATCGAGCGCGAGCACCGCGCCCGGATCCGGAGTTGAGGCGGTAACCAGGGGATTGGCATGGCATTGACGAAAGCGGAGATGGCCGAACGTCTGTTCGACGAGGTTGGTCTGAACAAGCGCGAGGCGAAGGAATTTGTCGACGCGTTTTTCGACGTGCTACGCGATGCGCTGGAGCAGGGTCGTCAGGTGAAGCTGTCGGGTTTCGGCAACTTCGATTTGCGGCGCAAGAATCAACGGCCCGGTCGCAATCCAAAGACCGGTGAGGAAATTCCGATCTCGGCCCGGACGGTGGTGACCTTCCGCCCTGGCCAAAAGCTCAAGGAACGGGTGGAGGCTTATGCTGGATCCGGGCAGTAATCGCGAACTACCGCCGATTCCGGCCAAGCGCTATTTCACCATTGGTGAGGTCAGCGAGCTGTGCGACGTCAAGCCGCATGTGTTGCGGTACTGGGAAACGGAATTTCCGAGCCTGGAGCCGGTCAAGCGACGCGGCAACCGCCGTTACTACCAGCGCCACGATGTGCTGATGGTCCGGCAGATCCGCGGCCTGCTCTACGAGCAGGGCTACACCATCGGCGGCGCGCGTCTGCGGCTGGAAGGCGATGGCGCTAAAAGCGAGTCGGCGCTGAGCAACCAGATCATCAAGCAGGTGCGCATGGAACTGGAAGAAGTCCTGCAGCTGCTTCGCCGCTAGGAAAACGTGTCGCAAAGCCGCTATAATCGCAGGCCGTCCTCGCGACGGGATGCAGCATCTTCGGGGTATAGCGCAGCCTGGTAGCGCACTAGTCTGGGGGACTAGTGGTCGTCGGTTCAAATCCGGCTACCCCGACCAAACATCGAGCCCATGTCCTTCCGACATGGGCTTTTTTGTTGCGTCGCAACATTGCATTTTTGTGTCCCTGCAGCGGTCGCTCACTATGTAGATCGGCATATCGCAGTGCAGCATGAACCGGACACGAGCGCCCGTTTATTTCGGTCCAGTTCGCTATGGACTTGGGTCACGGAACGATGCTAAGTGTCCGGAAACGTTCCAAATCATTAGCTTGAGATTAGAACGTGGATCACGGTTTTTTAACGCGACCACGACGAACTTGAATCAATAGGCCAACGCCGTCAAAAAAATGGCGTGTCATGCCTTGCGATGCGATCGTTCTGTGCCATAGTGCAGTGCAACACGCTGTACCTTTTCGTGATCCCGATGTTTCTGGGATGAATTTCTCTGTCGTACGTTCGTGCTGGCGCGTTGGCCGGTTGAATGCTGCGCGAGCTCCTGTCCCACCCAACCGAGGCAGCCAGCCATACGCATGAAGAAACTGATCGGACGATTCTGCCAAGGCCTCAGCCTGGCGTTGATCTGCTCGATGGCCCTGGGTGCTTGCAGCACCGGGAAGAACATGGCGTCGTCATTGCCGCTTCCCGATCCGCTGGCGATGTCCGCGGTGCAGCCCGAGTATCGACTCTCCCCAGGCGACCTGTTGCTGGTCAAGGTATTTCAGGTCGACGATCTGGAACGGCAGGTCCGCATCGATCAGAACGGCCACATCTCGCTGCCGCTGATCGGCGACGTCAACGCCGCCGGCATGGGTGTCGGCGAGCTGGAGAAGCTGGTCGCCGATCGTTACCGCGGCGGCTACCTGCAGAATCCGCAGGTGTCGGTGTTCGTGCAGGAATCCAATGGCCGTCGCGTGACCGTGACCGGCGCCGTCACCGAGCCCGGCATCTACCCGGTGATCGGTGCCAATCTGACGCTGCAACAGGCCGTGGCGCAGGCCAAGGGCGTCAGCACTGTGGCAAGCCGCGGCAATGTCATCGTGTTCCGCATGGTCAACGGGCAGAAAATGATCGCGCGTTTCGACCTGACCGAGATCGAGAAGGGCGCCAATCCGGACCCTGAAATCTACGGTGGCGACATCGTCGTGGTGTATCGCTCGGATGCGCGCGTCTGGTTGCGCACCATGCTGGAACTGACCCCCTTAGTGATGGTGTGGCGCGCTTACCGATGAGTATGAATTCCGACAATCCTTCCTCGCCGTCGCAGCGTCATGGGCATCTCGAACTGGCCGACGTCAGCTTGCTCGACTACTGGCGTGCTCTGGTGTCGCAGCGCTGGCTGATCATCCTGATCACGATCGCCGCCGTGCTGCTGGCGCTGGTGATCACCTTCCTGATGCCGGAAAAGTATCGCGCCACCAGTACGCTGCAGATCGAGCGCGATTCGCTCAACGTGGTGAACGTCGACAACCTGATGCCGGTCGAGTCTCCGCAGGATCGCGACTTCTACCAGACCCAGTACCAGCTGCTGCAGAGCCGTTCGCTGGCACGTGCGGTGATTCGCGAAGCCAAGCTCGATCAGGAGCCGGCGTTCAAGCAGCAAGTCGAAGATGCACTGGAAAAGGCAGCCGCCAAGAATCCGGAAGCGGGCAAGTCGGTGGACTCGCGTCAGGCGATCATCGAGCGCAGCCTCACCGACACCTTGCTGGCAGGCCTGGTGGTCGAGCCGATCCTCAATTCGCGCCTGGTCTACGTCAATTACGATTCGCCGGACCCGGTGCTTGCGGCGAAGATTGCCAACACCTATCCGAAGGTGTTCATCGTGAGCACGCAGGAGCGCCGCATGAAGGCGTCTTCGTTTGCGACCAAGTTTCTTGCCGAGCGCCTGGAGCAGTTGCGCGACAAGGTGGAAGACTCGGAAAAAACGCTGGTTGCGTACTCGACCGATGAGCAGATCGTCTCCGTAGGCGACGACAAGCCGTCGTTGCCGGCGCAGAACCTGACCGACCTCAATGCGTTGCTGGCGTCGGCGCAGGATGCGCGCATCAAGGCCGAGGCCGCCTGGCGTCAGGCCGCCACCGGCGATGCGATGTCGTTGCCGCAGGTGTTGAGCAGCCCGCTGATCCAGACCTTGCGCGGGGAGCAGGTGCGTTTGACCAGCGAGTATCAGCAGAAGCTGTCGACCTTCAAGCCGGATTACCCGGAAATGCAGCGCCTGAAAGCGCAGATCGAAGAGTCGCGCCGTCAGATCAATGGTGAGGTCGTCAACGTTCGCCAGTCGCTCAAGGCGACCTACGACGCGTCCGTGCATCAGGAGCAATTGCTCAACGAACGCATTGCCGGTCTGCGCACCAACGAACTCGACCTGCAGAGCCGCAGCATCCGCTACAACATGCTCAAGCGCGACGTCGATACCAACCGTCAGCTCTACGATGCGCTCCTGCAGCGCTACAAGGAAATCGGTGTGGCGAGCAATGTCGGCGCCAACAACGTGACCATCGTCGACACTGCAGATGTGCCTACGTCGAAGACTTCGCCGAAACTCAAATTGAACCTCGCGTTAGGCTTCATCTTTGGCGTATTCCTTGGGTTGGCTGTGGCGCTTGTGCGTTACTTCCTGCGGGGCACCGGGCCGGAAACACGATTGAACTGACATCGTGATGTTGCAAAACAGTGGTTAATTAAAGTGACAACCGATTCAGCGTAGAAAAAGTCGGATCCCGTATGTTTCGGGCTCCCTCGTTTTGAAAGTTTGTCTCTGTTGAAACAAAGGGCTGTCGAGTGATCTGGGGTCGGTAGGTATTACCGCGGTGATCGCTCGACGGAGATGATTGAAAGCTCGCGTGCGATTCGTATGTTCCCCCGCATGCGCCGTATCGAGTTTGGAGGACATCCCCATGCTTTTGGCAGACTTGAGTAGCGCGACGTACACCACATCCTCGCCGCGATTGTTGTCCAAGTACTCGGCGGCAGCCGATCTGGTGCTGCGTGTGTTCGACCTGACCATGGTGGTCGTGTCGGGCCTGATCGCATACCGCATCGTGTTCGGCTCCTGGGTCCCGGCAGCGCCGTATCGGGTCGCAATCGCCACCACGCTGTTGTATTCGGTAATCTGCTTTGCGCTGTTTCCGCTGTATCGCAGCTGGCGCGGCCGCGGATTGTTGAGCGAGCTGATGGTGCTGGGCGGTGCCTTCGGCGGCGTGTTTGCGCTGTTTGCGGTGCATGCGCTGATCGTGCAGGTTGGAGAGCAGGTCTCGCGCGGCTGGATCGGTCTGTGGTTCGTTGGCGGCCTGGCGTCGCTGGTGGCGGCACGCACCTTGTTGCGCGGCTTCCTGAACCACCTGCGTGCGCAGGGCGTTGACGTCCAGCGCGTGGTGGTCGTCGGTCTGCGCCATCCGGTGATGAAGATCAATCATTACCTGAGCCGCAATCCGTGGGTCGGGATGAACCTGGTCGGTTACTTCCGTACGCCGTACGACATCGCCGTGACCGAGCAGCGCCAGTCGCTGCCGTGCCTGGGCGAACCGGATGCACTGATCGATTACCTGAAGGAAAATCAGGTCGAGCAGGTGTGGATTTCGCTGCCGCTGGGCGAGCGCGACCATATCAAGCAGCTGCTGCAGCGTCTGGACCGTTATCCGATCAACGTGAAGCTGGTGCCGGATTTGTTCGACTTCGGTCTGTTGAACCAGTCCGGTGAGCAGATCGGCAACACGCCGGTGATCAACCTGCGTCAGGGCGGTGTCGATCGCGATAATTACTTCGTGGTTGCCAAGGCGCTGCAGGACAAGATCCTGGCCGTGATCGCGCTGATGGGCCTGTGGCCGCTGATGGCTGCGATTGCCGTCGGCGTCAAGATGAGCTCGCCGGGTCCGGTGTTCTTCCGCCAGCGTCGTCACGGTCTGGGCGGTC
Organism: Xanthomonas sp. WCS2018Noco2-27; assembly: GCF_031843525.1. Taxonomy (NCBI): domain Bacteria; kingdom Pseudomonadati; phylum Pseudomonadota; class Gammaproteobacteria; order Lysobacterales; family Lysobacteraceae; genus Xanthomonas; species Xanthomonas sp. WCS2018Noco2-27. Next base: position 243,143 of record NZ_JAVTIK010000003.1, read on the forward strand.
GCGAGTTCTACATGTTCAAGTTCCGCTCGATGCGCGTGCATGACGATCATGGCACCACCATCCAGCAGGCGACCAAGAACGACACCCGCATCACCCGTTTCGGTGCGTTCCTGCGGCGCAGCAGCCTGGATGAGTTGCCGCAGATCTTCAATGTGCTGGGTGGCAGCATGTCGATCGTGGGCCCGCGCCCGCACGCCGCGCAGCACAACACGCACTACGAAAAGCTGATCAACCATTACATGCAGCGTCATTACGTCAAGCCGGGCATCACCGGTTGGGCGCAGGTCAATGGCTTCCGTGGCGAAACCCCGGAGCTGCGGACGATGAAGAAGCGTATCCAGTACGACCTGGACTACATCCGTCGTTGGTCGCTGTGGCTGGATATCCGCATCATCGTGCTGACTGCAGTGCGCGTGTTCGGACAGAAGACCGCGTACTGATGATGGCGGGGAGCGTGCGACCTGGCGCGTCAGGCGTCGCGGGCGGCTGCAGTGCAGCCGCCCCTCTCAAGCAGGCGTGTGCATGCTGATCCGAATGAGCGAGGAAACCCGCGTTCGCTGGCATAACCTGCTGATCGAACTGACGCTGCTGGTCGGCGTGGGCTACAACCTGGTGCTGGCGCTGATCAACGCGAACGTGTTCACCGTGCGTCCGGTGATCACCTACGCTGTCGAGTTCATGATCTACGCGGCCTGCTTCCTGCTGGGCCTGGGCTCGCTGAGCCGTAAACGCATTGCGCTGATCATCAGCGGGCTTGGATTGATCGTGCTGCTGATGTTCGTGCGGTTCCTGGTGAACTGGCAGATCGATCCGAAATTCTTTCGCGATGCCCTGGTGGTGTTCGCGTTTGTGGTGCTGGGCTCTGCCTATACCGGCTCGGTGCCCAAGTTGTTCATCCGCATGACCATCATCGTCTCGCTGGTTGCCGCGTTTGAGCTGGCAATGCCGAGGGCCTACGGCGACCTGGTCAATCCGAAGAGCTTCTTCGTCAACGCGCGTGGCATGAGCGCCGAAGGGTTCTGGAACGAAGACAGCAATTTGTTCGTCAGCGCCACGCGGCCGGGCGAACGCAACTTCCTGCCAGGTTCCAATCTCCCGCGCGCCTCCTCGATGTTCATCGAGCCGGTGACGATGGGCAACTACATCTGCTTCTTTACCGCCATCGTGCTGGTGTTCTGGCGTTGGATGCGGCCGGCGGCGCTGGTCTTGTCGGTGGGGTTGATCGGTTTCATGATCGTCGCCTCGGATGGACGATTGGCGGCGGGCACCTGCGTGCTGATGGTGTTGCTGACGCCGCTATTGAAACGCCTGGATCAGCGATTGGCGTTTCTGGTGTTCTTGCTGGTGATCATGAGTGCGTGGCTGCTGGTGTGGATCACCGGGATCACGGCCTACCAGGACACCACCATGGGCCGGATATTTTTCACCGTTTACTCGATGAACAACCTGTCGTTCGAGTCCTGGCTGGGGCTGGATTTTGCGCAGGCCTACCGTTACTTCGACAGCGGCATTTCGTACTTCATCGCGTCGCAGTCGATCGTCGGGGTGCTGGCGTTCCTGTTGTCGTATTCGTTCCTGCTGCTGATGCCGAGCAAGGAAGGCCAGCTGTTCAAGAACCTGGCCATCTTCGCTTTTGCGCTGAGTCTGCTGGTGTCCAACGGCTACTTTTCGATCAAGACCTCGGCGCTGTGGTGGTTCGTGTGCGGCTGCCTGTGGCATATGCGTCCGACCTGGTCTGCGTCGGCGGTCTCCGCTGCTTCGATCAAGGATGATCCAACGGTTGATGGCGCGCAGTTGCCATTGCCTGCGGGAGCGGGGCGATGAGTTCGGCCGCAGCGTCGTCGTCGGTCGCGTCTGATTCCGGCGTGCGGATCGCAGCCGGCGGGAAGGCCCGCGATCCGCGGATCGATGCGGCCAAGGCCATCGCGATCTTGCTGGTGGTGTTCTGCCATGCCAAGGGCGTGCCGCATGACATGACCTTGTTTGCCTACAGCTTCCACGTGCCGCTGTTCTTTTTGGTGTCTGGCTGGTTGGCCGCTGGCTATGCGTCGCGTACCACCAGCATGGCGCAGACGATCACCAAGCAGGCGCGCAGTCTGCTACTGCCGTATGTCACGTTCTATCTGTTGGGCTACGCGTACTGGCTGCTGACCCGCAATATCGGTGAGAAGGCCGCGCGCTGGGGAAGTCACCCGTGGTGGGAGCCGATCGTGTCGCTGTTTACCGGGATCGGTCCGGATCTGTATGTGCAGCCGCCGCTGTGGTTTTTGCCGGTGATGCTGGTCACTGTGGTGAGCTACGTATTGCTGCGCCGCTTGCTGCCGCCGCTGGCGATTGCGGCGGCGGGATTGGTGCTGGCGTGGTTCTGGATGAACTGGTTCCCGGCGCAGGGAGTGCGGCTTTTTTTCGGGCTCGATGTGCTACCGGTGTCGTTGTGCTTCTACGCGCTGGGCGCGCTGTTGATTTACGTGTCGCCGCGTCTACCGACTTCGCTGCCGGTCAGTGCGCTGGTGACCGTTGCATTGGCGCTTGCGGTGGCGTGGCTGGCGCAACGTAACGGGCGTATCGACGTCAACATGCTCGGCTTCGGCCGCGACCATGCCGTATTCCTGCTCAGTGCGGTGCTGGGATCGTTGATGGTGATCTGTGCGGCGCGGCTGGTGCAGAGCTGGAGCTGGGTACAGTGGATCGGCCGCAATACCTTGCTGATCCTGTGCACGCATATGCTGGTGTTCTTCGTGCTGTCCGGTGTTGCCGCGGTGGCGGGCGGATTCGGTGCAGGGCGGCCGGGCCTGGGTTGGGCGGTCTTCGTGACGGTGTTCGCGCTGGTCGCGTGCGTACCCATGCGCTGGTTGTTGATGCGTTTTGCTCCCTGGGCCTTGGGTGCGCGCACGGTGGCGGCATGACCGGCGCCGCGGCATGACGACTGCTCCGTATCCCCCGCAAGCCGGACACGACAAAACCGTGCCAATGCCCGGTCGCGCGCCGGCGCTGGCCCGCGATTGGCAGATCGATGCGGCAAAGGCGCTGGCCATCGTGCTGGTGGTGCTGGGGCACGCGAGCGGCATGCCGCCTGCCTACAAACTGTTCGCCTACAGCTTCCATGTGCCGTTGTTTTTTGTGCTTTCCGGCTGGGTCGGCGAGCGCTTCGGACGTCGCGGGTTGAATGTGTCGACGGTGAAAAAGCTGGCGCGGACGTTGTTGGTCCCGTACCTGGCGTTCTTCCTGGTGGCATATAGCCTGTGGCTGCTGACGGCCGTGCTCAATCATGCGTTCCAGCAGCCGGGCGCACGGGCGTGGTGGGACCCTTTCCTTGGCGTGTTCTGGGCCAACGGCACGCGCCTCTACGTGCTGCCGGCGTTGTGGTTCTTGCCGGCGTTGTTTGTCACAACGCTGACCTACATTGCATTGCGTGCACGTTTGAGCACGACGGTGGTAGCGGCGCTCAGCTTGCCGATCGCACTGGCATGGGCGGGATGGTTTCCTTCGTTGCAGCTGCGCTTGCCACTCGCGTTGGACGTGTTGCCGATCGCCTTGTTCTTCATCGCGGTGGGTGGCTGGCTGTCGCGTTTTGCCGATGCGCTGCGCGCGCTTCCGGCATGGGTGTGGGCGTTGGCGCTGCCGGTCGTCGCAACGGCATGGTGGCTGCTGGCCGGAGCGAACGGGCAGGTGGACGTGAACAACCTGCTGTTCGGGCAATCGGCTGCACTGTTCCTGCTGGTGAGTCTGTTGGGGACTGCGATGACGCTATGCGTCGCGTATTTCGTCCGGCACTGGCAGTGGGTGCAGTGGATCGGCACTAACACCTTGTTGATTCTGTGCACGCATACGCTGGTGTTCCTGGTGGTCACCAGTGTGGTTGCGCGCACCGGGGTCATCGATCGCGGGCTCATTGGTACGCCGGCGTGGGCGATGGTGCTCAGCGCATTCGCGATCGCCTGCGCGGTGCCGATGCGCGCGGTGCTGGTGCGTGCTGCGCCATGGATGTTGGGGTTGAAGAGTCAATGACGAATTTCAAGAATCATCAGCTGTCGCGGCACATGCGTGCGCGTCACTGGCACAGGAGATTGGCGTAATGAAAGTGGTGCATGTCGTCCGCCAATTCCACCCCTCGATCGGGGGCATGGAAGAAGTCGTTCTCAATGTTGCCCGCCAGCATCAGGCCAACAGCGCCGACACGGTGGAAGTAGTGACACTGGATCGCGTGTTCACCGACCCAGGTGCGCAGCTTGCGCCACAGGAAACCTATCAAGGTTTGCCGATCCGCCGGATTGGCTATCGTGGTTCGTCGCGCTATCCGTTGGCGCCATCGGTACTTGGTGCGATTGGGTCCGCCGATGTGGTGCATCTGCACGGAATCGATTTTTTCTACGACTATCTGGCAGTGACCAAACTGCTGCACGGCAAGCCGATGGTGGTGTCCACACACGGTGGGTTCTTCCATACCGCGTATGCGTCGCGGATGAAGCAGCTGTGGTTCCAGACACTCACGCGCACCTCGGCGTTGGCGTATTCGCGGGTGATCGCAACCAGCGAAAACGATGGCGATCTATTTGCCAAGGTGGTGTCGCCGGCACGCTTGCGGGTGATCGAAAACGGCGTGGACGTGGAGAAATATGCGGGGCAGGGTGCGGCCACTCCGGGTCGGACGATGCTGTATTTCGGGCGCTGGTCGGTCAACAAGGGGCTGATCGAAACGCTGGAGCTGCTGAAGGCGATGCTTGCGCGCGATCCGCACTGGCAGCTGATCATCGCCGGCCGCGAATACGATCTGAATGAAGCCGACTTGCGCAAGGCGATTGCCGAGCGCGGGTTGCAGGATAAGGTGCAGCTGAGCATGTCGCCGTCGCAGGAACAGCTGCGCGCCTTGATGCAGCAGGCGCAGTTCTTCGTCTGCCTGTCGCGCCACGAAGGGTTTGGCATTGCCGCGGTCGAGGCGATGAGCGCGGGCCTGATTCCCATCCTCAGCGATATTCCGCCGTTCGTGCGGCTGGCCAGCGAGTCGGGGCAGGGCGTGATCGTCAACCGCGACAGGATCGAAGCGGCGGCCGATCAGGTGCAGGCGCTCGCACTCACGGCCGATGGCGACTTCGCAACGCGTCGTGCGGCATCGATGGCCTATGTGAGCCGCTACGACTGGAAGCATGTGGTGGGGCGCTACATCGACGAGTACCACACTGCGCTGGGCACGCCGCGCCCGCAGGAGACGCCGCGATGAGCGCGCTTGCATCTGCATCAATGACACGTGCGGCGGCCAAGCCGCAGGTCACGGTGCTGTTCTCCACCGAAAAACCCAATGCCAGCACCAACCCGTATCTGACCCAGCTCTACGACGCGTTGCCCGATGCAGTGCAGCCGCGCTTCTTTTCGATGCGCGATGCCTTGCTGTCGCACTACGACGTGCTGCATCTGCATTGGCCCGAATACCTGCTGCGCCATCCCAGTGCCGTGGGTACGCTGGCCAAGCAGCTTTGCGCGGCGTTGTTGCTGCTGAAGTTGCAGGTCACCGGTACGCCGGTGGTGCGCACCTTGCACAACCTGGCTCCGCACGAAGATCGTGGTTGGCGCGAACGTAGCCTGTTGCGCTGGACCGATCGTCTGACGCGCCGCTGGATCCGCATCAATGCCACCACGCCGGTGCGCCCGCCGTTTACCGACACCATCCTGCATGGCCACTACCGCGACTGGTTTGCGACGATGCCGCAAGGCACCACGGTGCCAGGGCGGTTGCTGCACTTCGGTCTGATTCGTCCGTACAAGGGCGTGGAAACGCTGCTGGAGGTCGTGCGCGAGGTCAGCGACCCACGCGTGAATCTACGCATCGTCGGTAACCCGGCCACGCCGCAGATGCGCACACTGGTGGAAGAAGCCAGTGCGCAGGATCCGCGCATCAGCGCATTACTCGCCTATGTCGAAGAGCCGGTGCTGGCACGCGAGGTCAGCGAGGCCGAGCTGGTGGTGTTGCCGTACCGACAGATGCATAACTCGGGCACGTTGCTGCTCGCATTGTCGTTGGCGCGCCCGGTGCTGGCGCCGTGGAGCGAATCCAATGCGGCGATTGCCGAAGAAGTGGGGCCGGGCTGGGTGTTTCTGTACGAAGGCGAGTTCGATGCGGCGCTGTTGACCGGCATGTTGGATACGGTGCGCGCCGCACCGCGCGGGCCGGCACCGGATCTGTCGCAACGCGATTGGCCGCGCATCGGGCAGCTGCATTACCGCACCTACCTCGAAGCGCTGGGCAAGGATGGAGACGCCGCGCTGTGACCGCAGAAACCCCCACGACGTCTTCTCCCACACCGCCGCCGCAACGCAGCCTGGGCTCGCGTGCTGCCGGCGGCGCGGCGGTGACCATGCTGGGCCAGTCGGCCAAGATGGTCGTGCAGTTCGGCGGCATCATCCTGCTGGCGCGGTTGCTGACACCCTACGACTATGGGTTGATGGCGATGGTCACCGCGATTGTCGGTGCAGCCGAGATCCTGCGCGATTTCGGCTTGTCGGCGGCCGCCGTGCAGGCCAAACACGTCAGCCGCGAACAACGCGACAACCTGTTCTGGATCAATAGCGGTATCGGCCTGGTGCTGTCGGTGGTGGTGTTCGCCTCGGCGCATGTGATCGCCAATTTCTACAAAGAGCCGGCGCTGGTCACGATCTCGCAAGCGCTTGCGGTGACGTTCCTGATCAACGGCATGACCACGCAATACCGCGCGCATCTGAGCCGTGGGTTGCGCTTCGGGCAGGTGGCGCTGAGCGATGTGGGCTCGCAAGTGCTGGGGTTGGGCGCGGCCGTTGCCGCTGCGCTGCTGGGCTGGGGCTACTGGGCATTGGTGGTACAGCAGGTGGTGCAGGCGGTGGTCAACCTGGTGATCGCGGGCAGCTGCGCACGTTGGCTGCCCGGTGGCTATCGACGCGACGCGCCGATGCGCGATTTCATGAATTTCGGCTGGAACCTGATGGCCGCGCAGTTGCTGGGCTATGCCAGCCGCAATGTGGGGCAGGTGATCATCGGCTGGCGCACCGGGCCCGATGCGTTGGGTCTGTACAACCGCGCGTTTCAGCTGTTGATGATGCCGTTGAACCAGATCAACGCACCGGCGACCAGCGTGGCGTTGCCGGTGCTGTCGCAGTTGCAGGACGACCGCGAGCGTTTCAGTGCATTCCTGCTGCGTGGGCAGACGGTGATGGTGCACCTGATCGTGGCGCTGTTCTCGTTCGCCTGTGCGGTGGCGATGCCGTTGATCGTGCTGGTGCTTGGCGAACAATGGCGCGAGGCAGTGCCGTTGTTCCAGGTGCTCGCACTGGGCGGTATTTTCCAGACCGCGTCCTACGCTACATATTGGGTGTTCCTGGCGCGCGGTTTGATGCGCGAGCAGTTGCTGTTCTCGCTGGTCAGCCGCATCGTGTTGATCGCCTGCATCTTCGTCGGTTCGCGTTGGGGCGCGATGGGGGTCGCGGTCGGCTACTCGTTCGGGCTGCTGGTGACCTGGCCGATGTCGCTGATCTGGGTCGGCAAGGTTTCCGATACGCCGGTGGGCGTGCTGTTCACCAACGCGGTACGCGCGATGGTGGCGTATGGCGTTGCCGGCGGCTGCGCGTATTACGTCTCGATCACCGTTGGCGGCCCGCTATGGCAGCAATTGGCCGCAGGCGCAGCGGCGATGGCTGCAGTGTGCCTGCTGATGCTGGGTATCTGGCCGTCGTTCCGTCGCGACGTGATCTCCATCGTCAACATCCGCAAGTTGCTGAGTCAGGCCAAGGCACGTCGATGAGATCGACACCGTCTTCGCCTGCATTCGGGCATGCTTTCTCCCACTCATTCATAGGACACGGCCCATGAGCGACACACCCGCCGCCGCTGCTTCCGGTATTCGCCGGCCTTGCTATCTGGTCTTGTCCGCACACGATTACCGTACGCCACGCCGCGCCAACATCCACTTCATCACCGATCAGCTCGCGCTGCGTGGGACGACGCGATTTTTCTCGCTGCGTTACAGCCGGCTGTCGCGGATGAAGGGCGATATGCGGCTGCCGCTGGATGACACCGCCAATACCGTGGTGTCGCACAAGGGTGTGGAGTGCTATCTCTGGCGCACCACGGTGCATCCGTTCAATACGCGCAGGGCGTGGCTGCAGTCTGTGGAAGATGCGATGTTCCGCTGGTATGCCGCACATCCGCCGAAGCAGTTGCTGGACTGGATGCGCGAGGCAGATGTCATCGTGTTCGAAAGCGGCATTGCCGTGGCCTTTATCGAGCTCGCCAAGCGCATCAATCCGACCGCCAAGCTGGTGTATCGCGCCTCCGATGGATTGAGCACCATCAACGTCGCCTCCTATATCGAACGCGAGTTCGACCGGGTTGCGCCCACCCTGGACGTCATCGCGCTGGTGTCGCCGGCCATGGCCGAAGAAGTTGCAAGCCGCGATAACGTCTATCACGTCGGGCATGGTGTGGATCACAACCTGGATCAGCTGGGCGACCCATCGCCGTACGGCGAAGGAATCCACGCGGTGGCGGTAGGGTCGATGTTGTTCGACCCGGAATTCTTCGTCGTTGCCAGCAAGGCGTTTCCGCAGGTCACGTTTCATGTGATCGGGTCGGGCATGGGCCGCCACCCGGGCTATGGCGATAACGTCGTCGTTTATGGTGAAATGAAGCACGTCGAGACGATCGGCTACATCAAGCACGCGCGGTTCGGCATCGCGCCGTATGCGTCGGAGCAGGTGCCGGTGTACCTGGCCGATAGCTCGATGAAGCTGTTGCAGTACGACTTTTTCGGCTTGCCCGCGGTGTGTCCGAATGCGGTGGTCGGGCCGTACCAGCAGTCGCGCTTTGGCTACACGCCCGGCAATGCCGATTCGATCGTCGCTGCAATCGGGCAGGCGCTGGACGCGCCGCATGTACGTTACCGCCAATGTTTGAACTGGTCCGACACCACCGACCGTGTGCTGGATCCAGCCGCGTATCCGGAAACCCGTTTGTATCCGCAGCACACCGGCGCCGCCGCGCGTGCTTCCTCGGAGGCCGCGCTCTCGCATTGATGCAGCGCACCTCACCCGTTTGAGACAGGAGACCCTTCTTTATGGCCAACGCTTTGCTGCAGAAGTGGATAGAACACGCAGAACGTCGCGCATTGTTCTGGTGGCAGCCGAAAAACGCTGGCGTCAACATGGGGGATCACCTGTCCAAGGTGATTGTGTCCTGCGCGCTCTCCTTGCAAGACAAGACCCTGATCGAGAAGCGCGATCTCAGCAAGAAGCTCATCGCGATCGGCTCAGTGCTGCATTTTGCCAAAGACGGCGACACCGTCTGGGGCAGCGGCATCAACGGCAAGATTCCGGCCGAGCGCAATACCTTCAGCACGCTCGACGTGCGTGCAGTGCGCGGGCCCAAGACCCGTCAATTTCTACTGGACCGTGGCATCGCGGTGCCGGAAGTCTATGGCGACCCGGGTTTGCTGACCCCGATGTTCTTCCCGGCCGAGGCATTGGGCGCGGTGGAAAAGCGTCCGTTTGCGATCGTTCCGCATTTCAACGAGCCGGTCGAAAAGTACAGCGCGTACGCAGACCACCTGGTGTTTCCCAACGTCAAGCCGGCAACGTTCATGAGCCAGCTGCTGGGTGCCGAGCTGGTGGTCAGCAGTTCGCTGCACGGCCTGATTCTTGCTGAAGCCTATGGCATTCCGGCGGTGTATCTGGACTGGGGCAATGGCGAAGACCGCTTCAAGTATGACGATTACTACTACGGCACCGGACGCACGCAGTGGCACTCGGGCAACAACGTCGAAGAGTGTCTGAAACTGGGCGGCAACGGCGCGTTCGATCTGGAAAAACTGCAGGCCGGTTTGCTGGCTGCATTCCCCTACGACCTTTGGTGATTCGATGATGCAGGGCCAGCGTGTGGACAGTGACACAACGACCGTTGCCGCCGTCGCCACGCCGCCGGGCGTGGTGATTCCACTGGGCGGGTTTCCGGTGTTGTCCACCACGCAGGAGGCATTCGCGCTGGATCTGTTTCATGCAGTGGCCGCGCGACAGCCACGCCGTGTGTTCTTCGCCAACACCAATTTTGTGGTGCAGTGCCAGGCGCTACGGATGCGCATGCGTGAGCCCAGCGTGCGGATCGTCAACGACGGCATCGGGATGGATCTGGCGGCGCGGCTGATTCATGGCCGCCGCTTTGCCGGCAACCTCAATGGCACCGATCTGATTCCGTATCTGTGTCGCGAGGCTGCGCAACCGCTCAAGTTTTTCCTGTTGGGTGGACGCCCTGGCGTGGGCAAGACTGCGGCGGCGACCTTGACCGATAGGTTGGGCCAGCAGGTGGTCGGCATGTGCGATGGCTACGGCGAATTTGCCGCGGCGGGCGAAGGTCTGGCCGAGCGCATCAACCGTTCCGGTGCCGATGTGCTGCTGGTCGCGTTCGGAAATCCGCTGCAGGAGCGCTGGATTCTCGATCACAGCCAGGCGCTGCATGTGCCGCTGGTGTTCGGCGTCGGTGCGCTGCTCGACTTTCTGTCCGGCACCGCCAAGCGTGCGCCCGATTGGGTGCAGCGTCTGCATCTGGAATGGATGTACCGGTTGCTCCACGAGCCGCGCCGTCTGCTCAAGCGCTATAGCTGGGACCTGCTGGTGTTCTTCCGTACCTGTCTGCGCGCGGGCAAGCACCTGCCCTGATGCATGGCGGCGGCGTCTGGGCTTAGCATGCACGCATGCATCCGACTGCCGCCGCCCTGATCCGCTCGCTCGACCTGTCGCCGCATCCGGAAGGCGGGCACTTTCGCCGCGTGTATGCCTCCGAGCGTCAGGTCAGCGACAACGGCCGGCTCCGCCCTGCGCTGACCGCGATCCGTTTTTTGCTCGCTGCCGGCGAATGCAGTGCCTGGCACCGCGTCGATGCCGAGGAAAGCTGGCATTGGCAACAAGGCGATGCGCTGGAATTGCTGATTTACGACGAGGCCAGCGGGCAGCTGCAGCGCTTGATTCTGGACGCCGCCGACCGTGGCGAACCGATGCAGGTGGTTCCCGCAGGGCAGTGGCAGGCGGCACGTTCGCTGGGCGACTTCACCCTGGTGGGTTGCACGGTGTCGCCGGGATTCGTGTGGGAGGGATTTGCGCTGCTCGACGCCACCTCGCCATTGGCTACCCACCTGGCAACACGCGCTCCCCGCTGATCGATCGCGGCTGATCGATCGCGGCGCCGCGTGCGGCCGAACGCTTCCCTAACGCGGCGCGTGCGGGCTTGGCGTACTGTCCGCCTCAAACAGGGGCGACATGTGATGCGATACAGGGCAACGTTATGGGGCGCCGGCTTGATGCTGGCATCGATGCTGGCGACGGCCAGCGAGACCGCGGCTCAAACAGCGGCCGCGCCACCGCCGGTGGTCGACCTGGAGGCGATGGTGGTGCGCGGCGTGCAGCCCGGCCCGGGCTTGTGGAAGGTCAGCAAGGGCGATCACGTGTTGTGGATCCTCGGCACCTTGTCGCCATTGCCGAAACGGCTGCAATGGCAGTCGGCCGAGGTGGAAACCATCATCGGCCAGTCCCAGCAGGTACTGATGGCGCCAACCGTGCAGGTCGATGCAGACATGGGCTTCTTCGGCAAGCTGACCTTGCTGCCATCGGCGATGAAGGCGATGAAGAACGAAGACGACCGCGAACTGCGCGATGTGTTGCCTGCCGATCTCTATGCGCGCTGGACTGTGGCCAAGGCGCGCTACATCGGCAGCGATCGTGGCGTGGAGCGCAAACGCCCGATGCTGGCGGCCGGCGAGTTGTATCAGGCGGCGATCAAGCGCTCCGGCCTGGCCCGTTCGCCGGTGATCTGGTCGGTGGTGGAACGCGCCGCCAAGCGCGCAGGCATCAAGCCCACGCCAACCGCGCTGGACTACAAGATCAAGGACCCGCGTCAGGCGCTCAAGGAGTTCCGTGCCGGCGGCATGGACGACACCGCCTGCTTTCGCAGCATCCTGGTGACGGTGGAGCGCGATCTGCCGACCATGGTCGAGCGTGCCAACGCCTGGTCGGTGGGCGATATCGAGGCCTTGCGTCAATTGCCGCGCGAAGATCCGCAAGCGGCCTGCATGAGCGCGATGGCCAGCTCCGGCGCCGCCAGAAAACGCGGCATCGACGATCTGGAGCGGCGCATGCGCGAACATTGGCTCGGCATCGCCACCACCGCGCTGCAACGCAATCGCAGCACCTTCGCGGTACTGCCGATCAGCCGCATGACCACGCCGGACGGCTATCTGGCGCGATTGCAGGCGCTGGGGTACGAGGTAGAGGCGCCTTGAGCGACCGCCATCGCGCATGAGCTCGTCGTAGAGCTGCCGGCGGGCGAGGGGGCAATCAGTGATTGCGACGTGCGGCGCTGGTAGCAGTGCACCGGCTCATCAGCCGCCGCCGGGCGGCAGTCGAGCGACCGCTGTTTCGGTCATCGTTCGTTCGTGCGCATCGCCGCTTCATCGCTGTCACCTTGGGTTAGGCCAGCCCCGCCAGCCACGGTATGCTGCGCGCCTTGTTCACTGAGAGCTCCGCGTTGAACGCACTGCCGCTGCGCATCCTCGGTACCGGGCGCCACCTCCCGGCCAGGGAAGTCACTTCGCACGCGCTGGACGCGCGCTGGCAGTTGCCGGCCGGCACCACCTTTGCGCGCCTGGGTGTCGCCACGCGCCATTACGTCGGCGAGGGCGAGACCGCATCGTCGATGGGGGCCGCCGCCGCGCAGCAGGCATTGGCCAACGCGGGCATCGACAGCAGCCAGATCGATTGCCTGATCTCTGCCTGCAGCGTGATGGAGCAGCCCATCCCCTGCCAGGCGGTGTTGATCCAGCGCGCATTGGGGCTGGGCGATTCCGGCATCCCTGCCTTCGATGTCAATGCAACCTGCCTGAGCTTTGTGGTTGCGCTGGACATGGCCGCCAATGCGCTGGCGCTGGGCCGCTACCAACGCGTGCTGATCGTCTCCAGCGAAGTGGCATCGGCCGGTCTGGACGAGGCAGTACCGGCCACCGCCGGTCTGTTCGGCGATGGCGCTGCGGCCGTGGTGGTCGGGCGTAGCAGCGCTGACGATAGCTCTGCCTTGCTGTCCAGTCGCCTGTCCAGTTACGGCAGCGGCGCAGATGTATGCCGCATTCGCGGGGGCGGTACCCGCGCACCGCATGACCAAGACAGCGCGCCCGATGCGTCGCGCGCATTCTGGATGGATGGGCGCAGCGCCTACCGCTTTGCGGCGCGGCATCTGCCGGCATTCTGGGAACAGTTGTTGCACGATGCCGGCATCACCGCGGCGCAACTGCGTTACCTGGTGCCGCATCAGGCCTCCGGTGGTGGCCTGGATCACGTGGTGCGCGCGCTGGGGCTACGCAGCGATCAGGTCGTGCGCATCCTGCACGCCACCGGCAACCAGGTGGCCGCTTCGCTTCCGCATGCCTTGCATCACGCCTGCGTCGATGGGCAATTGCAGCGTGGCGACGTGTTCGCGCTACTCGGCACCGGCGCCGGTCTGGCGATCGGCGGCATGGTGTTGCGCTACTGATGCGCGTGCGCGTTTCTCTCGAGCTGTTGCGCGTCGGCCACTGCCGGCATTGCGAGCGCATGGTGCGTGCGGACGGCCATTGGCATGCGGTGGAATTTCCCGCGTTGAGTGTGTTGATCCGGCATCCGCAGCGCGGGGCGATGCTCTACGACACCGGCTACGCCACGCATTTTTTCCAGGCCACCGATCCCTGGCCGGAGCGTCTGTATCGCTGGACCACCCCGGTGACCTTGCCCACGCACGAAACCCTGCGCGCGCAGCTGGCACGGCGCGACGTGCAGTTGGACGATATTGCCTGGTGCCTGATTTCGCATTTTCATGCCGACCACGTAGGCGGTTTGCGCGATCTGCCGAACGCACGCTTCCTCTGTCTGCGTGCGGACTACCAGCAGCTGCGCAGTTGCTCGCGCCTGGGGGGATTGCGTCGTGCCTTGCTGCCGCAGCTACTGCCGGAGGATTTCGATCAACGCTTGCAGTTTGCCGAGCAGGCGCCGCAGCGCGAGCTGAGCGGCGCCTGGAAGGGCCTGGGCACGGCATACGATCTGTTCGAAGACGGCAGCGTGCTTGCCGTGCCGCTGCCCGGCCACGTACCCGGGCAAATGGGCCTGTGGCTACGCGACCAGCATGATCGCGAGGTATTGCTCTGCGCAGATGCGGTGTGGTCGTCGGCCACCTGGGCAACATTGCAGTGGCCGGCGTGGCCCACGCGTTTGCTGATGCACGACTGGAGCGCTTTCCAGCGCACCGTGCAGCAGTTGCATGGGTTGTCGCAGGCGCATCCTGAGTTGGCGATCCTGCCCTCGCACTGCCAACCCAGTCTTGACCGTTACCAACCGGAGTGGCGATGAGCCTGCGCATTCTCGTGACCGGCGCATCCGGTTTTGTCGGCGGCTCCTTCATGCGCCGTTTCCAGGGACAACCCGATGTGGAGATTCACGGCATCGGGCGTCGTGCCAGCGAATTACCCAACTATCACCGCATCGATCTGAGCCAACCGTTTTCGCTGGACTGGCAGCCGGACGTGGTGATCCACGCGGCGGCACTGGCATCCCCGTGGGGGAGTCGCGCGCAGTTCCAACTGCACAACGTGCAGGCCACCGCCAATGTCATCGATTTCTGCATGCGCAACGGCTGCCCACGCTTGCTGTACGTGTCCTCCAGCTCGGTGTTTTACCGCGAGGCGCATCAATACGATCTGGATGAAGACAGCCCCATCGGCCCGCACTTCGTCAACACGTACGCCCACACCAAATACCTCGGCGAAACCTTGCTGGAGCGCTATCCGGGGCAGGCATCGGTGTTGCGCCCGCGCGCGGTATTCGGACCGGGCGACACGGTGCTGTTCCCACGCGTGATTGCCGCTGCGCGCAAGGGCGCGTTGCCGCGCTTTGTCGGCCAGACCCAGCCGGTGATCGGCGATCTGATCTATATCGACACGCTCTGCGACTACCTCTACCGCGCGGCCACGGCACCGCAGCTGCAGCGCGCCTACAACCTCACCAACGCGCAGCCGGTGGATCTGCAGCAAACGGTGCTGGATGTGCTGGCGCGCCTGCAACTGCCGTTGCCGCAACGCGAAGTGCGCATCGGCACCGCGCTGCGTATGGCCAGCGTGGTGGAAGGTCTTTATCGCGTGCTGCGGTTGCGCGGCGAGCCGCCGATCACGCGGTTCGGCGTCGGTGCGTTTGCCTACTCCAAGACCTTCAATCCGCAACGCATGCTTGCCGATCTGGGGGCGCCCAGCGTGGGCGTGGAGGAGGGTATCGAGGCCTTCGTGCGCTGGCAGGCGGCGCAGTGGGTGTAGCCGTGCTCGCATTGGCCGCGCTGTATCTGAGCCTGCTGGTGGTGAAGGCGGGCGCGGCGCTGTGGGTCATGCGTGACGCGCGCGCACGGCCAGCACGCGGTCTTGCCGGTACCCAGGCAGAGGTGGCGATCCTGCAGCCGATTCTGGGCGGTGACGCGCATTTGCAGAGTGTGCTGGCGGCCAATCTGCAGGCGCTGCCGCATGCGCAGTTCTATTGGTTGCTGGACGCGGACGATGCGGCGGGAAACACGGTCGCAGATGCGCTGATCATGCAGTATCCGCAGGTGCGCATTACCCGGATGCTGGTGCCTGCGGCGCCGGCCAGCATCAATCCCAAGGCGTGGAAGCTCGAGTACGCCCTTGCCCAGGTGCATGCGCCGATCTGCCTGATCCTGGACGACGATGCGCAGCTGAGCGAAGCCGCGCTGGTGCAGCTATTGCAGGATCTGAGCGACGCCGACGTGGTGACTGCGTTGCCGTATTACTGCGACAACGACACCTTGGCAGGCCGCCTGCTGTCGCAGTTCGTCAACAACAATGCCGTGCTTACCTATCTGGGCTGGCTGCCATTCGCGGCGCCGTTGACCATCAACGGCATGTGCTACGCCGCGCGCACGGCGCAACTGCGTGCCTGGGGCGGTTTTGCCACGTTGCTGGAGCAACTGACCGACGATTTGGCGGTTGCCACGCTGGTCCGCGCACGCGGTGGGCGGCTGTGGCAATCCACTGCGCCGGTGGCGATGCGCACCGCGATGCCGGATCTGCACAGCTACGCGCGGCAGATGCATCGCTGGATGTTGTTCGCCTTGATCCTGCTTCGGCAACAACGTGCGCGCACGCGTAGCGCCATCGGCATCTTGCAGGGCTTGCCGCCGTTGTTGCTGGTTGCCATGTTGATCGGCGCCTGCGTGTGGCCTTCGTGGCCGGTGGGGGTAGGCGTGGTCGTCACGTTATTGCTGCGCGCAGTGCTGCTCTGCGCTGTGCAATGGCGTACGACCGGTGCGATGCGCCATCGCCCGCTGTTATCGCTCTGCGCCGAGTGTCTGCAACCGCTGCATCTGCTGCATGCCGCATTGGTGCGTACCATTCGCTGGCGCACCCGCCGATACCGTGTGTTGTCGAACGGGTGCTTTCGTGCGGAGTGACGCCGCGCTGCTGCAGATCGCCTTCCTGACCGGGCAAAGCGACCCGGCACGTTGCGCCTTGAGTGCAGAACAACACGAATTTCTGCACGCGCTGCAAGGCGCGCGCCGACGACTGATCGCGTGCAATTACCCGTACTGGCCGGACAGTGCTCCACACCGGCGCACGCCGCTATGGCGTGCGAGTCTGTCCAACGCGCGCCACTATCTGCAGGCGCGTGCCGGTCGCGTTGCAGAGGCTGATCGCGCGAGGGTCAGTGCACTGCTGCAGCAGATGCCGATGACGGTGCTGCTGGCCGGCAGTTGCGGGCTGCAGTTGCTGACCGCACTGCAGTTGCCGCACGCGCTACGTGCGCGGCTGGCCGTGTTTGCGTACGGCCCGGTCTGTCGGACGCCTGCTGCATTCGGTCACGTGCGCGTAGTGCAAGGGCAGGGCGATCGGATCTCGCGCGCGCTGTTCGATGGTGCGGTTGAGCTGACGCCGGCCTGCGGTCATATGGATTATTTGCGCGATGCAGCGGTGCTTGCCAGCTGCCAGGCCTTTGTTGCCGAGGTCGAGCAGCATGTGCAAAGCGGCGCAGATGCGGATTGATCTGATCGCGCCGCCTTATAGCGGCCATCTGCATCCGATTCTGGCCATTGCGCGTCAGCTCGCGGCCCGGCACGACGTCCACGTCATCAGCACGCCGGCGGCGCAGGCGCGTATCGCTGCCTGCGGGGTGTACGCGGCAAGCGTGCTGGACGCGCAGGCCGATCGCGTCTTGATGCAGATCGCCAACCCGCCACACGCCGTGGGACATCACCCGTTGCGTCTACGCCGACAGCTGCACGATGCGCTCGGCCTGATGGCAGGTGTGGGCACTGCATTGCAGCAGCGCTGGAGCGAGCGACGGCCGGATCTGGTGATCGTCGATTTCACCCTGCCCAGCGCCGGGCTGACAGCGCAGGCCATGGGGATTGCGTGGTGGACCAGCATGCCGTCGCCCTGCGTGATCGAAACCCATGATGGCCCGCCCGCCTATTTTGGTGGGTTGCTGCCTGCAACCAGCATGCGTCAGCGTGTCTGGCATGGGTTGGCGCGGCGGCTTACGCGCGGATTCAAGCGCAGCTTGCATGCCTGCTATCGGCACCAGATGCGTGCCTGCGGCTTGCTGGCGCTCTACCGCAGCGATCGCAGTGAGGCGGTGTATTCGCCGCAGTGCATTCTGGCGTTGGGGCTGCCGTCGTTCGAATTCGCGCAGCGCTGGCCGGCGGCGCTGCGCTTTGTCGGGCCGCAGTTGTGCACGCCGCCATCGACCGTGGCGGCTCCCGAATTCGTCCCTGGTCATCGCCATGTGCTGATCACGTTGGGCACGCATCTGCAATGGGTCAAGCAGCGCATGGATGGCGTGCTGCGCGCGCTGGCGCCGCAGTTTCCCGAGGTGATCTTTCACTTCAGCGATGGCGATACAACCGCGCCGCACCAGCATGCGCAGGGCAGTTATCGGCGCCTGCCGTATGTGGATTACGCGCAGCATCTGCATCGCTACGATCTGGTCGTGCACCACGGTGGTGCCGGCATTTTGTATGCCTGCCTGGCCGCGGGATTGCCGTCGATCGTGTATCCGCTGGACTACGACCAGTTCGATCACGCTGCGCGTCTGCAGGTGGCAGGTGCCGCAACGTGGCTGCGCGAGCTGAGTGCATTGCCGCAGGTGCTGGGCGCGGCGCTGGCGGCTGCCGGTCCGCTCGCGGGCGTGCTGCGTTTGCAGACGGAGTTGCAGCAGATCGCGGCGCAAGCGCGCATCGTGCGGCTGGTGGAGACCTTCGCGCAGACGGGAACTGTGCCGAGCGACGACGGCATCGACGGCACTGCAGCCCAGGTGTGATGCATCGCGTGCGTTGATCTTGCAGGTGCACTGCGCAGTGGTGCAGCTGCTGATGAAAGCGATGCTTCCTTTAATGCGTAAGCCTCAGCGCTGTCGCTGCGGATGCCGGTGATCGAGTCGCGCAGGGTCTGCAAGCGGCCTTGCGCCTGCATAGCGAACCGGGGCGATATATCCGTCGTCGCGCAGGCGTCGCATCGAGATCATCCATCGCACGCTGGACACAGCACACACAGAACGCATCGCGCGCCTTGGCGTGGCTAACACACTGATGCGAGCAATCGTCGTTCGGCCAAAATCAGCGAGCAGGTCGCGCACAAACGGGTCACCTGAAATCGCAACTATCAAAGTATCCACACGACCGGCGAACCCAGTCGTGTGGATAGCGCAGCGCAGTGCTTAACCCGCCGCGGCGTTTCGCGGTGGTGTGCTGCTGGCCATCAGCTGCGGCCAACGCTTGAGCACCGCGGCGCGGATGCCGGCCTGGTCGATGCAGGCTTCGGCCAGCAGGTCTTCGCGGCTGGCGTGGTGCTGGAAGCTGTCCGGCAGGCCCAGGTGCAGCATGGGCATGGTGATGGCTTCGGCATTGAGCAGTTCGGCCACGCCCGAGCCGGCGCCACCGGCGACGACGTTGTCTTCGATGGTGACGAAGCCGTCGTGGGTCTTGGCCAGCTCCAGCAGCATCGCCTTGTCGAGCGGTTTGACGAAGCGCATGTTGACCACGGTCAGCCCCAGTTCG
This sequence comes from Xanthomonas sp. WCS2018Noco2-27, assembly GCF_031843525.1. NCBI lineage: Bacteria > Pseudomonadati > Pseudomonadota > Gammaproteobacteria > Lysobacterales > Lysobacteraceae > Xanthomonas > Xanthomonas sp. WCS2018Noco2-27. The sequence goes on from NZ_JAVTIK010000003.1 coordinate 262,224, forward strand.
CGGCCGACTGCTTCTGCTGCTTCCACGGTCACGCCGAAGCCCAGCAGCGCGATGCGCGTGCCGCTGTGTCGCAACTGCGCCTTGCCGATCGGCAACGTAGCCAGCGATGCGTCCAGCGCCACGCCGGGGCCGGTGCCGCGCGGGTAGCGCACCGCCGCCGGGCCTTCGTAACGCACGCCGGTACTCAGCATCTGGCGGCACTCGGCTTCGTCGGCCGGTGCCATCACCACCATGTACGGCACGCAGCGCAGGAAACTCAGATCCAGGTTTCCGGCATGCGTGGCGCCATCGGGGCCGACCACGCCGCCGCGATCGATCGCGAACAGCACATCCAGCTGCTGGACCGCCACGTCGTGCACCAATTGGTCGTAACCGCGCTGCAGGAAGGTGGAGTAGATCGCCACCACGGGCTTGGCGCCCTGAGTCGCCATGCCGGCGGCCAGCGTCACCGCGTGCTGCTCGGCGATCGCGACATCGAAGTAGCGCTGCGGATATTCCTTGCTGAAACGCACCAGGCCCGAGCCTTCGCGCATCGCCGGGGTGATCACCAGCAGCTTCGGCTCGGCGGCGGCCATGTCGCAGACCCAGTCGCTGAAGACATCTGTATAGGTCGGCTTCTTGGCACCGGTCTTGGCCACCAGACCCTTGCTTGGATCGAACGGGCCGACCGCGTGGTAGCCGATCTGGTCGCCTTCGGCCAGCTCGTAGCCCTTGCCCTTGGTGGTGATGACATGCAGCAACTGCGGGCCCTTGAGCGTCTTCAGGGTCTTCAGCGCGCCGACCAGGCTGGGCAGGTCGTGGCCATCGATCGGGCCGGTGTAATGGAAGCCCATTTCTTCGAACAGCGTGGACGGCACGAACATGCCTTTCCAGTGCTCTTCCCAGCGCCGCACGAAGCGCGCAGTCGGGTTGTTCTTCTTGTCGCCGAGGATCTTCTTGCCGCCTTCGCGGATGGCGTTGAGCGTGCGGCTGCCGCTGGCGCGGCCCAGCATCTTGGTCAGCCCGCCCACCGCTTCGGAGATCGACATGCGGTTGTCGTTGAGGATCACCAGCAGGTTCGGTTCCGGGTTCATGCCACCGGCGTGGTTGAGCGCCTCGTAGACCATGCCAGCGGTCATCGCGCCATCGCCGATCACCGCCACGACTTTGCGGTCGTCGCCATTGCGCTGCGCCGCGATCGCCATGCCGAGCGCGGCAGAGATCGAGGTGGACGAATGGCCCACACCGAAGGTGTCGTAGATGCTTTCTTCGCGCTTGGGAAACGGCGCCACGCCGTCCTTCTGCTTAACCGTATGAATCTGGTCGCGACGGCCGGTGAGGATCTTGTGCGGGTAGGTCTGATGCCCCACGTCCCACACCAGCTGATCGACCGGGGTCTGATACAGGTAGTGCAGGGCGACGGTGAGTTCGATCACGCCCAGGCCGGCCGCGAAGTGCCCGCCGCTCTTGCCCACCGACTCGATGAGGTAGGAACGCAGTTCTTCCGCGATCGCCGTGAGCTCGGTCTCGTCGAAGCTACGCAGATCGTCGGGGGTCTGGATGCGCGACAGGCGCGGATAGCGGGTTGAATCGATCATCGTCGTGTCAATGTTCTGAAGCCATATTGTCCTCCCCATGCGAAGGCCCGGCAAGCAAACCGGTTCAGCTGTCAGCGGGTGGTGATGGTCCGGCGCGCCGTCGCTGCTGGGGTGTGCGGCCCTTGCTGGCGCCTGCGGCAATCTGCCGCACCCGGGAGGCGGGGTGTGGTGGCATTTATCGCACCTCGCACCTCGCATTAATCACTAAGCAGGCGGCGCATCGCGGCCTTTGTGGGTGCCGCTATTGGTGTGTCGCGCGCTGTTTGGGTGGGCAGTTGCGGGCGCGCGCTGTCGGTCGGAGCTGCGGCTCCAGCCGTGTGCCGTAATCCGCGAAGGCAACGCAGCGTGGACTGAAAAGCAAGCCGGGTCAGGCGAGTCTTTGATGGATGACCACCGTCGTTACCGGCACGCAAGCCGATTTCCCGATCACGCTGCCATCAGCTGCCGCGGCTGGCATTGCGGGCGTCGTTCAGCGCGTCGTCGCGGGTGCTCGCACCCAGCAGCCTTACAGCGACAGCTTCGAACGCTTGGGCAATTGCGCGCGCAGGAAGGCCATCTGATCGGACAGGATGTTGCGGTTGGACAGGATCAGATGCTCGATCCAACTCGGCCGATACGGCACCGCCAGCAGCGGCATGTGCGCCTGCTGTGGCGTGCGGTTGGCCTTGCGCGAGTTGCACTGGAAGCAGGCGGTGACCACGTTCTCCCAGCTGTCGCGCCCGCCCTTGGAGACCGGCATGACGTGATCGCGGGTCAGATGCGGGCGGCTGAAGTGCTGGCCGCAGTACATGCACAGCTGCGAATCGCGTGCGAACAGCGCGGTGTTGCTCAAGGTCGGGGTGGGGTCCAGCGCACGCGAGCGGGCGTGGCCGCGCGCAGCGATGATCGGGTGCAGCTCCAGCGTGCTGCGCTCGCCGGTCAGCCGCGAAATGCCGCCATGGATCTGCATGCACGGCTCGCCCAGCGTCCAGGACACCGCACCGCGGGCATACAGGCAGGCCGCATCTTGCCAGTTGATCCAGTCCAGCACGCGGCCGTGTGCGTCGAGGGAGAGCAGGCGCAAGGTGGGAAGTTGCTGGATCGCAGCGACAGCGCTGCCCGCGACCGGGGCAAGGATGCCTCCGGGGACGATCACATCACGAACGTGCGTGTCTGTCTCCATCGGGAAAACAGCTTATACCCGATCGTTGACAGTTTGTGTATCGCAGCGAACGGCCTTGGCGCGTGTCTTGCAACGAATGACTCACGGTGTGCCGGCGTGTCTGCAACGCTCTCTCGCGGCGGAGCCGACCTGAAATCAATCGGTACTACCTCGTCGCGGCCAGGTCTGCTCCTACGACAGCAGCGGAATCCCGCGCTGTTTACCCGTAGGAGCGCACCCGGGCGCGACGTCTTGTCGATCGGTACCGCCTCATCGCGGCCAGGTCCGCTCCTACGACAGCAGCGGAATCCCGCGCTGTTTACCCGTAGGAGCGCACCTGGGCGCGACGCCTTGCTGATCGGTACCGCCTCGTCGCGGCCAGGTCCGCTCCTACGACAGCGGCAGAATCCCGCGATGGTTACCCGTAGGAGCGCACCCGGGCGCGACGTCTTGTCGATCGGTACCGCCTCATCGCGGCCAGGTCCGCTCCTACGACAGCGGCAGAATCCCGCGCTGTTTACCCGTAGGAGCGCACCCGGGCGCGACGTCTTGTCGATCGGTATCGCCTCGTCGCGGCCAGGTCCGCTCCTACGACAGCGGCAGAATCCCGCGATGGTTACCCGTAGGAGCGCACCTGGGCGCGACGTCTTGTCGGTCGGTCCCGCCTCATCGCGGCCAGGTCCGCTCCTACGACAGCGGCAGCCCGCGATGCGGCGTGGCTGCTCAGGCTTCGCCGAACAGCTCCGCTTCCAGCGTCATCAGCGGGGCGGCACCGCTGCGAATGGTGGCGGCGTGGGTCAATGTGCGCGGCAGGATGCGGGCGAAGTAGAACCGCGCAGTCTCACGCTTGGCACGCTTGAAAGCGTCGCTGTGTGCGGACGCATCGGCCGCCGCAACGCTGCGTGCCCACCAATACGCCAGCACCACGTAGCCGGAATAAAACAGATAGTCGTAGCTGGCGGCGCCCAGTTCGTCCGGATCACGTGCGGCGCGGTCCAGTACATCGCGGGTCAGCATGGCCCACTCGCTGCACTTGTCGCGCAAGGGCTTGATGAACTCGGCCAGTGCGGCATTGCCTTCCTGCGCATTGGCGAAGGTTTCCACATCGGCCAGGAACAACTTGAGCCCGGCGGCCTGGCTGGCGGCGGTCTTGCGGCCGATCAAATCCAGCGCCTGGATGCCGGTGGTGCCTTCGTAGATGGTGGTGATGCGCGCGTCGCGGGCCAGCTGCTCCATGCCGTATTCGCGGATGTAGCCGTGGCCGCCGAAGCACTGCAGCGCGTGGTACGTATTTTCGATCGACCATTCGGTCTGGCAGGCCTTGGAGATCGGGGTGAGGAAGCTCACCAGGGTCTCGGCATCGGCGCGTTCCTGGTCGCTGCCGCCACGGTGCGACACATCGACCAGGCTGGCCGCATGCAGCGCCAGCAGGCGGCTGCCTTCGGTCAGCGACTTGATGGTCAGCAGCATGCGGCGCACGTCCGGGTGCACGATGATCGGGTCGGCCGACTTGTCGGGGAATTTGGCGCCACTGAGCGCGCGCGACTGCAGGCGCTCGCGGGTGTAGCGCAGGGCGTTCTGATAGGCGCGCTCGGACAGGCCGATGCCTTGCAGGCCCACGCTCAGGCGCGCAGTGTTCATCATCGTAAACATGGCCTGCAGGCCCTTGTGCGGCTGGCCGACGAGATAGCCCTGCGCGCCTTCGAAGTTCATCACGCAGGTCACCGACCCTTTGATGCCCATCTTGTGTTCGATCGAGCCGCAATGCAGCGCATTACGCTCGCCCACGGTGCCGTCGCGGTCCACCTTGAACTTGGGGGTGACGAACAGCGAGATGCCCTTGGCACCGGGCGGGGCGTCGGGCAGTTTGGCCAGCACCAGGTGCACGATGTTGTCGGTGAGATCGTGCTCGCCGGCGGTGATGAAGATCTTGGTGCCGGTGATGGCGTAGCTGCCGTCAGCATTGGGCTCGGCGCGGGTCTTGAGCAGGCCCAGGTCGGTGCCGCAATGCGGCTCGGTCAGGCACATTGTGCCGGTCCAGCGGCCGTCGATCAGCGGCTTGAGGAACACCTCCTGCTGCCAGGCTTCGCCATGCTGGCGCAGCGCCTCGGTAGCGCCGTGCGAGAGCAGCGGGAAGTTGCCCCAGGCCAGGTTGGCCGAGTTGATCATTTCGCTCAGCGGCACGCCCAGGGTGTGCGGCATGCCCTGGCCACCGAACTCCGGCTCGGCAGTCAGGCCGTTCCAGCCGCCTGCCACGAACTGGTCGTAGGCCGCGCGAAAGCCGGGCGGGGTGGTGACCGCATGGGTGCTCTTGTCGAACGCGCAGCCGATTTCATCGCCGACGCTGTTGAGCGGCGCCAGCACCTGGGTAGTAAAGCGGCCGGCTTCTTCGAGCACCGCGTCGATGATGTCGGCGCTGGCGTCGCCATAGCCGAGCCGGGCGAACAAGGCTTCCGCACCAAGCACGTCGTGCAGGGCGAAGCGGAAATCGGTCAGTGGGGCGTTGTAGCTGCTCATGCGGGATCCTTCGAAGCGGATGCGGGAGGCGTGCGCGTCAGCGCAGCACGCCGTTGAGGCCGGGGGCCGGGCTGAGCGTGTTGCGCGATTCGACCGCGAACTCGCGTTGTTTCTTGTCCTGCGGGGTTGCCCACACCGTGCCCTTGAGCGAGTACGGCAGCGAGCGGCCGCCGGCGAGCACATCGGCCACGGTGATGCGGCCCAATGACGTTGGCTGCAGGGTGACGGTCACCACGTCGGCGGTCTCCGGGCCGATCGAGATCCCCACGGTTTGGTCGAGCTTGCCTGCGACTTGGTCGCTGGCGGAAATTTCCAGCGCCACGCGCTCAAACTGCATCGGGATGCTGCTGTAGTTCTGCAGGCGCAGATCCACCGACCAGGAGCCGTCGGCACGCACGGTCAGCTGCTGGATGCTGGCCGCCGGCTCGGACACGCGGCGGACCGCGCCACCGCAGGCGCTCAGCAGCAGGCCGCAGGCCAGCGACACGATCAGAAGGCGATAGGCGCGCATGTAAGTGGGTCCTTGGCGGGTGTAAGGCGGCGCCAAGAATACTACGCAGTACGGACGCTGCCTTGCGGCCGGCGTGGACGCTGCGCTGCTGGTCAGCCGGCGCGCCAGCTCACAGCAAGCCAGCTCATAGCAAGCCAGCTCATAGCAAGCCAGCTCACAGCAATGGCGCGGCAACGATCAGTGGCGACAGGTCGTAGCCCATCTGCGTGGCCTGCACCTTGAGCTGCTCGAACTGCGCGCGCGGCATCTGTGGCGAGCGCGACAGGATCCACAGGTATTTGCGATCCGGCTCGCCGACCACCGCCCATTGATAGTCCGGGTCGAGCGCGATCACCCAATAGTCTGCCCATACCAGCGGCAACCAGCTCAACCATTCGGGCGCAAAGCGCACCTGCAATTGTCCGGCGTGGCCGTCGACCGGCTTGGCTACGCCGTCGGCCTGGGTCAGGCTGCCATCAGCGGTACGGCAACCATTGCGCACGCCGATCAGGCCGTCGTCGCGCAAGGTGTAGCTGGCGGTGATGTCGCTGCGGCACTTCTTCTGGAACGACACCGGCAGGTGCGCGATTTCATGCCATTGCCCGGCATAGCGCGAGATATCCAGCTGCGCCACTGCACGCACCGGTTGTTGCGCAACCGCAGTCAGTGGCAGCAGGACGAGCAACGACAACAGCAGGCGGGGCAGGCGCATGACGATCTCCGGTTGACGCGCGCAGGCTAGGCCATCGCCCCCGCCGCGCGGCGTGAACCGGCGCAAGAAACGTGGCGTCCCACGCAGCGCTGCAACAAAGTTCGTCACAACGCTTGCCCAAACTGCGGCTGCTCGCTATGATGCGCGTCCTCGCAACGCTGGCAGCAGTGTTGGGTTAGTGGCCGAGTAGCTCAGTTGGTAGAGCAGGGGATTGAAAATCCCCGTGTCGGCGGTTCGATTCCGTCCTCGGCCACCATTTCTTCAGTCTCGCAGCGCAAGTGGGTTGTTCCTTCGCGCTGCTGGCGACCCAAACGCCTTCCCTTCGATGTGATCCTGAGTGCACCACGTGCCAACGGTCTTCCGTCTTGCTGTGTCGGTCGCCAACTGCTCCGGCGCTTTGCGAGCGAATATCGGCATGGGTTGTTGACGTCTTTCTGCGCCTAGTGCAGCGGTGTTGCGTTGGTCTCTTGCCGGCTGTCGGCGAATTTTTTCCACGTCACCTTCAACTCGGTGTGGCGATACTTCGCGCATGACGCACAAGACACTTCGACGCACCTTGATCCATGGGTATTGCGGTGAATTCCGCGTGGAGACGATGGAAAGTCAGGCGCCCGGCGAGACGCTGTGGCGGTCGACCGCATTCGTCTATCACCGCGACCGTGCGGCACCGATCGCCACCATCGAAGCGGCGGGCGAGGGCGACTATCGCGGCGATGCGCGCGAGCAGGCGTTGCGGGTGGGGTCCTGTCTGGCGGATTTTCTCGATCCGAAGGAGTACCGCGCTTGCGACATGGAGGTCACCAACGCGCCGTCAACCGGCACGGGTTGATCCTGCCCAATACCTGTAGCGCCTCGTCGCGTGGCTGCCAGCTAGAGCAGCGCCACGCAACGCAACGAAGATGCGTTTTCAGCCCTTTGCGCAGAATCAGGTAGCTATCGCGGTCGAATTCGACGGGCGCCGCCTTACAGGTTCGTGCGGCCTCCAGTGAGGCGGTGCTGCCCGGGTAATACCACTGCCGCAGCACATGAAACTGGGTCAGGTGCGCGGCGTGTTGCTTTAGTGCAACCGTCTCGGAAGTGACCACGCCGTCTGTTCGAGATACTGAAGCGCCGCGCGCTGACGTTCTTTGTAATGGCGACGGCATGCATTCGGCTTCAAGTTATGTGGCCGCTGATTGATGGGTGCGTGCGCTTATGCCTGTCTCCTGTGCAACACACCCGCGTGCTTGTACGCGATCCCAGTGTCGCCAGGACGTCGTCAAGAACGCAGACAGCGAAGCGTTGGCAGTCGTTGGGCATCGTAGCCGCCGGTGGAGCATCAAGGTTTGCGTTGCTGCAGCCAGTTCACTGGCTGCCTCCCGCGATCGATTCAACGCCGCATCATCGCCATCAGCGGTTATGTGCTTACCGGCGTGTATGGAAGAGGCAGGAAATCACTTGGTGACTCCGGCGGCCACCAGGCCGCGCCGTAATAGACCATGGCCGCCATCGCTCAAGTCCGCCGCATCGATCGCAAGCGGCACATCTGGCACCACACCGATGGACTGGGTTGCGAAGGGATGTGTTCGGCTTGGGTGAAAACCGTCTGCCGCCACGCGATCGACGAGCGTGGCTTCGTCCATCTCGCCAGCGCGCAGGGTTTCCGTCGGATCGAAGATGTATAAATTTTCGCTGACAAGCGCGCGATATCCGGAATCGCCCAACGCAACACCCTCGCTTTGCGAATCCCGGCCGCCGCCGGCACCGATGGTGCGCTCGCCCATGATCGTGGCGCCGCTGGCCCACAGGTAGGTGGCCAGCAATTCGCCGGCCGATCGGGTGCCTGCATCCACCAGCACAAGAAGCGGCTGGTGCGACGCGACGCTGCCGCAGCTGGCATCGTCCTGCAGCGCTTCCAGGCGCACGATTCCCGGCGTTCCCGACGCGCTCATCTCGTAGGTCTTCACTGGCTTGCGTCCGGTGAGTGCCCAGGCGAATCCGCGCACTTCGCGTGCGAATCCACCCATGTTGCCGCGCAAGTCGATGAGCATGACATCCGAGCGCGCTGCAATGGCATCGTAGCGACCGATCAACTCCCGGGTCACTGCACAAAAGCCCGCCAACATGGGCGCGTCCGGGTCGTTTGTCTCTGCAGTTGCAGCCTCCCTGGCTTCCGCCGCCGCAGTGAACGTAGCGTTGTACTGCGGCGCAAACGCACCCAGGCGAATGCTTCCCACCCGGGTGCTTCCGACCTGCACAACCTCGGGCAGATCAGGCGCGTCGACTGCGGATGCCAGCGTGCGCGCCAGCTCCTGGGTCATGGGCTGATAGGGCAGTGCGACCTGGCGCGGCGCCTGCGCGGACCTCTGCACGCGCAGGGTAACTGCCTTGCCGGCACCGGCCACCTGATGCGCCGCCGGCGTGCCGAGTGCGAGCGACAGCGCAGCTTCCGCTTGTCGCGCGCGCGTGTTGCCGCCGAACGTCAGCCCTGCTGCGTTTTTCAGCCACGCCGACGTGGGTGTTCCGTCGATTTGCAGCACCTTGTCGCCTTGCGCAAGGCCGGTGATGCGCGCATCGAGGATGCGCCATACGATCATCTGACCATTGCTTGAGGTTCTGAACAGAACGCCCAAGGTCTCTGTCTTGCCGGCCTTCGCCCCGGTGAGCGCGACGTGCTGATCCGCGAGGCCGACAAGCCGTCGCGAAACATCGCTGGCTGTCGTTTCTGGCGCAAGTCTGGCACTCGCCGCCCATGCGTCAGCGCTGCCCTGCACATCTTCGGGATGCGTGGCGCGGTAGCGCTCGACGTACTTCAACGACGGGTAGTGGGCACGCAGATACGCATCGAGTTCTTCGGCCGACGCTGCGTTGCAAAGCAAGCATGTCGAGAGTGCGAGACAGGCGATGAGTCGTTTCATGGAGTTCCTGAAGTGCGGTGCACGGCTGCTGCCGGGGGAGGTCAAACCCGTTTGCGCGCCTGCAGCCCGGCTTCGCCTGCGTCGATGATAAGGCGCTGATGCGTGGTGGAGGGGTGCTATCCGGCACCGTGACCTCTGGCGCGCGATGTCGGAGGCATCCAGGCAGCAACGTCTTGCAAGAATGCGGCTGAGCGCTGTCGTACGGGAATTGTGGCCGTCGGTGGCGTGGTAGGTACGCGTGACTGTCTGGTCCTGCGCGGTATCGAGGTCGGCATCGACATCGAGCGTGTGCTCGCACCGCATGCCATCGCGCGGCTGCAAGGATTGCCGGCTATGCTTGCGCGCTCGATGCAGACCAGATCAGGGAGCGGCCATGACAACGCGATGCTGGTGGTGGACGGCGGCAATGGCAATGGCAATAGCGCTGCCAGCTGGCGCCGCCACGCTGCCCGCAGGTGCTGCCAAATTCGTGCCTGCCGGGCAGTCGGTCATTGCTGTGGCCAGTGCGGATCTGACTGGCGATGGGCAACAGGACTACGTGGTTGCCTTACGCGCCGCGACCGAAGATGCAACGCGCTCTGGCGATCGCGCAGCGCCGCCGCGCACGTTGCTGGTGCTGGTGGCGACCGCTAGCGGCTTCGTGGAGGCGGGGCGCAACACGCGGGTGATCTTCAAGGCCGACGAGGGCGGGCAGTGCGATCCCTTCCTGGATGCGGAAGATGGGTTGGTGGCGACAGGCAGATTTTTTACCGTGCAGAACGGCGTGTCGTGCGGGCAGCATTGGACCGACTACATCACCTTCCGCTACGAACGCACACGCCGTGCATTTCTGTTCCACAAGCGCGTGATCGAAGCCTGGGAATTGAATACCGACGACACGCCCGACGCCGATGCGCTGCGCCTGAGCGAGCACAAGGAGATCAAAGCCGATCCGCGCAAGCCGGTGCTGTTGTCCGACTACACGCCTGCGCCGTGACGGTGCGGTGCCCTCACGCGTCTGACGGCCACCAGTTGTCCATGTTGCGGCGATAGACGAACAGCCGCGGCGCCTTGGCTACCTGCGCCGACGCCTGGCGTTCGCCGGCGATCAGCGAGAACCCGATATCTGCCAGCATGCGCGAGAGCGCGTTGGCATTGCCGCGGCCTGGGTCGCTGATCACGATCTCGCAGGACGGCTTGGCCAGCCCCGGGATCAACTTGGCCAGCATGGTGGCGTGGCGGGTTTCGTAGAGCACGTCGCTGGCGATGATCATGTCGAACTGGCCCATGTTCGCTGCGCCCGCGTCCCAATCTAGCCGGCGATACGGCACCGATTCCAGCGCGTTGAGCGCTGCGTTGTACGCCAGAAACACTTCTGCCAGTGGGTGATGATCGCTGGCCACCACATCGGCGCCGCGTTTGCGCAACACCAGACTCGCCAGGCCCAGGCCGCAGCCGAGTTCCAGAATGCGCTTGCCTTCCACCGGGCGCGTGGCCATCGCTTCGGCCAGCAACTGTCCTGCCGGCCACACCTGGCCGAACAGGCTCCACTGCGCCGAAGAAATGCCGGCGTCGGCGGCAGCGTCGTCGGGATCTGCAAATTGTTGTTTGTCCGCCAATGCGCGGATGACGTAAGTCTGCTGCCCGAAGGTCAACTCGTGAATCTGGGTCTGATAGCCCGGCATGGTGACGTCGCATGATCGCCAGGCGTGCGCGCCGGCGTGGGAGTAGGCGCGCGCGACGCAACCGACACGGCGGGACGACGGCGCAAGAGCTGCAAACTGCAAGGGCATGCTACGGCAAAACAGCGTGGGCGCGTGCCCGTCTTGGCCGACACCGGCGTGCTGCGTTCAGCGGCTGCGTTGCCCGTGATGCCCGCCTACGCAGGGCCACTGCATTTGGTTGCATCGACGAGCGCAGCCGTACCGGAAAGGCTCATCGATGTGAGGGATTAGCTCACTGCTCCCAACTAAACTATGCCCTCGGGAATGGCCCCGCGGAGACCATCACTTGAACGATACCCGTCACGGAGAGCTACGGGCGCCTCATATCAGCGAATCTGGCAGCCTGCCTGTAGAGAAGCATCGCTCGGATATCTTTTTTGCCGCCGTGGAAACCACGCGGATGCCGATGACGGTCACCGACCCGCATTTGCCTGACAATCCGATCGTGTTCGCCAACCGGGCGTTCCTGGAAATGACCGGGTATTCGGCCGAGGAGATCATCGGCAATAACTGCCGTTTTCTGCAGGGCCCGGAGACCGATCCGGCCAGCGTGCAGGACGTGCGCGAATCCATCCAGCACCGCCGCGAACTCGCCACCGAGGTGCTGAATTACCGCAAGGATGGTTCGTCGTTCTGGAACGCATTGTTCGTCTCGCCGGTGTTCGACGACAAGGGCAACCTGGTGTATTTCTTCGGCTCGCAGCTGGACGTGAGCCGTCGCCGCGACGCCGAGGACGCCTTGCGCCAGGCGCAGAAGATGGAAGCGCTGGGGCAGTTGACCGGCGGCATCGCGCACGATTTCAACAACCTGCTGCAGGTGATGTCCGGGCATCTGGAAGTGATCCAGATGATGGCATCCAAAGCGGGCGCCAACGCCGAGCGCATCGCCTTCAGTGCCGAACATGCCGCGACTGCAGCGACCAAGGCAGCCATGTTGACCCAGCAATTGCTGGCGTTTTCGCGCAAGCAGAAACTGCGCGGCCGGGTGGTCAATCTCAATGGGCTGGTGTCGGGCATGAACAACATGGCCGAGCGCGCGCTGGGTGGCGGCATCACCCTGCGGCAGTCGCTCGAAGACGGGCTGTGGAATTGCCAGATCGACACCACGCAGGCCGAAGTGGCTTTGTTGAACGTGCTGATCAATGCGCGGGATGCGATGGCGCAGTCCGAGCGCAAAGAAGTGACCGTGCAGACCCAGAACGTGGAGGTCACCAGCCACGATCTTGCCATGTATCACCAGTTGGCGCCGGGCCGCTATGTGAGCATCGCTGTCAGCGACACCGGTGCGGGCATGCCGCCTGACGTGGCCAGTCGCGTCATGGAGCCATTTTTCACCACCAAGGAAGAGGGGCAGGGCACGGGGCTGGGGTTGTCGACGGTGTACGGCTTCGTCAAACAGTCCGGCGGCACGGTGCGCATCTACAGCGAAGTCGGCGAAGGCACCACGGTGCGGCTGTATTTCCCGGCATCCAGCGAGTTCGAGAACGACCTGCAGTCAGTCAAGAGCCGTGCCATCGACAAAGGCGGCAACGAGACCATCCTGGTGGTGGAAGACAAGCAGGACGTGGCGGTGGTGGCCAAAATGTTCCTGGAAAATGCCGGCTATCGCATTCTGTCCGCCTCGAGCGGGCGCGAGGCGATCGAGTTGCTGGAACAGCACCCGGATGTGGATGCGCTGTTTACCGATCTGATCATGCCCGGTGGCATGAACGGTGTTGTGCTCGCACGCGAAGCGCGCCGCATGTTGCCCAAGATCAAGGTGCTGCTCACCACCGGCTATGCCGATGCCAGCATTCAGCGCACCGATGTCGGCGGCGCAGAATTCGACGTGGTCAACAAGCCGTACACCCAGAAGGAATTGCTCAAACGCATCCGCATGTTGCTGGATGGGCCGACTGGCGTGGGCTGAGCGCGTTGTCGTATCAAGTGGCGCTGCCGTTCCGCGGTAGCGTCACCGATGCGCGGTTGGGATTGCCGATTGGCTGCTGCTTGAAGGCCGCGATGCTCCAGCAGCGTCACCGTGAAAACTGCGCAGACGTCAATAAGCGTGCCTTGGATCGCGGGCGCGAATGCATGCAAGCGCGGGCAGTGCTTTGCACCGCGAATGGCAGGCGATACAGCCACAGCGGCGAGCGGTGCGATCAGCGTTGCAGATCAGGCTTGGCGTGCCGTTGATAGAGCAGGTGCAGGCGCATGCCGATCAGCATCGCCAGCACGAACACCAGGCTGGACGGCTGTAATGCAGCCGCGCCGAGCAGTGCGGGCGCCGGGCAGAGCCCGACCAGTCCCCAGCCGATGCCAAACAGCGCGCTGCCCCACAGCAGTGAAGTGTCGATCTGCCGCTGGGCGGGCAACTGCAGCGATGCCCCGCGCAGTGTTCGACCACGCCGACGCGCCCACCAGAACGCAGGTGCCGCGACACCGATGGCGCCGAGCATCACCAGCGCAAGCGATGGGTCCCAACGACCGGCGACATCGAGAAAGCCCAGCACCTTGTCCGGATTGGCCATGCCTGAGAGCAGCAGACCGATCCCGAAGATCAGCCCGGCGATCGCGCTGCTGACAACCCGATTCACCAAACGCCCCGCAACGTGGCGAGCAAGGCATGCGTGGCGATTGCCATGCCCATGAACACTGCGGTGGCGACCAGTGAGCGGCGGGCGCCACGGGCGATGCCGCACACCCCGTGCCCGCTGGTACAGCCGCCGCCAAGACGCGCACCGAACCCCACCAACAAACCTGCGCCGAGCAACAGCCACCATGCCGCCTGCGGCTGCATGGAAGGCAGTGGCCGCACGATGGCCCACAGCGGCACGGCACTCAGCAACCCGACCACGAAGGCGCCGCGCCAGCTGCGTTCGCTGCGGTTCTGGCGTTGCAGCAGGCCGCCGACGATGCCGCTGACCCCGGCGATGCGTCCTTCGAATAGCATCAACCACGCAGCAGCAAGGCCGATCAAGCCGCCGCCGGCCAACGCACTGAGCGGGGTGAAGTTGCTCCAGTCCACGGCCATGTCAGTTTGGCTCCGCGGCGCCGCAGACGCTGGCATACAGGGCCTGCATCACCGCCAGCACGTCGGTGCTGGCGAGGTGGTAGTAGATGTATTTGCCCTCGCGACGGGTACTGACCAGGCCTTCGTCGCGCAACACGCCCAATTGCTGCGAAAGCGTGGGCTGCACGATGGCAGTGGCCGCGTGCAGCTCGCCGACATTGCGTTCGCCCTGGGCCAGTTGGCAGAGCAACAACAGGCGATCTTCGTTGGCCATGGCCTTGAGCAAGGTGCAGGCGCGCCCAGCCGACGCACGTAGGCGCTGCATGCTGTCTGGATCGGCGCGGAAGCGTGGCAGTGCGGGCGTGGCGTGGGTCGGCATGTCTGACAATCTACGTAAAAATAGAATGTCTGGCAATAGAGTGTGAAGGTCTAACGGCGTCGCAGGCCGTGTTCCAGAGTCCCGAAACCCCTAGGTGCCGGACCAGCAGCGGCCGGCAATGCACGCAGGCCGCGCCTACACCGCCGGTTGGCACGCGCGCGGCGCCAGGGGCGAGCGACCTTTGCGGCACCTCGTCTTGGGATTTTGAGCGGCTCGCAAAACATCGCGGGCAGTCGTCAGGTCGGTGTGGACGACGCGCAGGAGCTGCGGTGGACGCGTGGGACATGCCGCATCGCGCACTGGGTGTGCCCGCTTGGCGGTGAGCGCAGGCGTGCTGCTAGCTACTCTTGGATACCTGAAGCAGCGCGCTGCACAACGCATTGCCTAACGCGGACGCCTCAGCGTGCGTACGGCGAATGCGCAGCAAGGCGCACCTCGCTCTGTCGCCAGTCGGTGACATCGCCCGCAGCCTCAAGCCGACCGCTGCGGACAAGGTGGGCAATGCGCTACGCAACGTGGTCGGCCGCGTCCTCGACGTCGGCCAATTTCAACTGCGCGTCAGTGAGCGCTCTGGCAATGATCATCGCGACCTTTTGCCACTGCGCGTCGATAGCGTCGGTGACAAAGGCATCGATTGCGTGCAGCTCAACGCCGGATGGGCCAGTGCGTGTCATCGCGAATCACCGCTGTAGACGTCCGGAGCATCGCCGCAGGATGCGTGATCACGCATTCCGGCGATCGACTGCCGACATCACTGCCGATCTCCAATCCCAAATTCCCAATCTCGGAACCAACTACTCCTCGCCAAGCGGCGCCACATACCCTTCGGGCTTGTCGGCATTGCGCTCGAACAGGAACTTCTGCAGCTCGGTTTCGAGAAAGGCGCGATGCTTTGGGTCGCGCGGCGAGAGCCGGTTTTCGTTGATCAGCATGGTCTGGTGCGCCAGCCACGCCTGCCACGCGGTCTTGCCGATCTGCGCGAAGATGCGCTGGCCGAGTTCGCCGGGATACGGCACAAAATCCAGGCCGTCGGTGTCGCATTGCTGGTACTGGCAGAACACGGTGCGGGACATGCGAATTCCTTTGAGGCGTGCTTAAAGCGTGTCGAGCAACTTGCGGATCGGCGCCGGCAAGCCCAGCGAGCCGAGATCGGCGCGGGCGACCCAACGCAGATCGTCATTGTCGCGCACCGCCGCGCGCAGTGCGACCTTGCGCAAGCGCAACGGCTGCAGATGCAGGCGGTAATGGCTGAAGGTGTGCACGATTGGCGCCATCTCGTTGGCGCGTTCGTAGTCGCCATCCAGATGCGTGGCGAACCAGGCGCGCATGCCGCTGTCGGTCTCGGCCTGCGGCAGCGTCCACAGCGAGGCCCAGATGCCGGTGGGCGGGCGGCGCTGCAGCAGGATCTCGCCGTGTGCGTTTTCCAGCAGCAGGGCGGTCGCTTCGCGCTCGGGCAGCACCTTGCCCGGTTTGGGCGTGGGCAGCGCCTCCACCAGACCCTCGCGGCGGGCAACGCAGGCATCCTGCAACGGGCACAACACACAGGCCGGCTTGGCACGCGTGCACAGCGTGGCGCCGAAGTCCATCTGCGCCTGCGTGTAGTCGGCCAGGCGGCCGTCGGGGACCTGCGCAACATGCGTTGTCGCCAGCTGCCATAGCTGCTTTTCGACCGCCGGCAGGCCGGGGTAGCCGGCAATGCCATGGAAGCGCGTCATGACGCGTTTGACGTTGCCATCCATGATGGGAAAGCGGTCGTTCCATGCCTGGCTCAGGATCGCACCGGCGGTGCTGCGGCCGATGCCGGGCAGCGCGAGCAATGCATCGAAGTCGCGCGGCAACTCGCCAGCGTGCAAGGCGACGCACTGTTTGGCGGCGGCATGCAGATTGCGCGCCCGTGCGTAGTAGCCCAGCCCGGCCCAGTGCGCCATGACCGTGTCGTTGTCGGCTGCTGCCAGATCGGCAAGGGTCGGAAAACGTGCAACAAACTTCTGGAAGTACGGAATGACCACCGCAACCTGGGTCTGCTGCAACATGATTTCCGACAGCCACACGCGATACGGCGCGCGTGGATGTTGCCAGGGCAGATCGTGGCGCCCGTGGCCGTCGAACCAGTGCAACAACGGGGCGACGAAAGCGTCAGCGGATGAAGCGGCGAGATCTGCGGGCATGAGGTCTGCTGGCAAAGGGAGGCGATGAACGGCAATGGTGTCAGCACGGACACCGGGACGACCGTACGCTGTGGTGGGGCCCGATCACTGCAGCGGAAACGCAAGTCCGACCAGGCATTGCTCGCAGAAGAAGCCTTCATCGCCAGGCCAGTGCGGTTCTGCTGGTGCATGGTAAGCAACCACCGGTGCATCGACGCGGGCTTGTGCGCGTAACGTCGCAGGCAAGGTCTGGGCGAACTCCAGCACCTGTTTGGCGCGCGACCAGCCGTGCGACACCTGCTGCACAGTGCAACCTGCCTGCAGTGCCTGTGCGCACAGTGCTCGCAGATGCGGGCAGGGGTCTTCCAACTCAGCTGCCCAGCGCTTCCGGCAACAGTGCGTCGACGAAGGCGACCGGGTCGAACACCCGCAGATCTTCCGGGCGTTCGCCGATGCCGGCAAAACGGATCGGAATATTGAACTCGCGCGCCAGCGCGAACACCACGCCGCCCTTGGCGGTGCCATCGAGCTTGGTCACGACCAGGCCGGTGACGCCAACTGCCGCATGGAACTGACGCAGCTGTGAGATGGCGTTCTGGCCGGTAGTGCCGTCGATCACCATCAGTACTTCGTGCGG
Organism: Xanthomonas sp. WCS2018Noco2-27; assembly: GCF_031843525.1. Lineage (NCBI taxonomy): Bacteria > Pseudomonadati > Pseudomonadota > Gammaproteobacteria > Lysobacterales > Lysobacteraceae > Xanthomonas > Xanthomonas sp. WCS2018Noco2-27. The sequence goes on from NZ_JAVTIK010000003.1 coordinate 279,416, forward strand.
CGCAGCGGCGTCGATCTTGCCGAGTACGCGGCGGATCTTGCCGAGCTCGTTCATCAGGCCGGTCTGGGTGTGCAGGCGTCCGGCGGTGTCGGCGATCAAGACATCGGTGCCGCGTGCCTTGGCGGCCTGCAGGGCGTCGAATGCCACCGAGGCGGCATCGGCGTTTTGCCCCTGCGCGATCACCGCCACGCCATTGCGATCGCCCCAGGCCTGCAACTGCGCCACGGCGGCAGCGCGAAAGGTGTCGCCGGCGGCCAGCATCAGGCTGTTGCCTTCGTCCTTGAAGCGCTTGGCGAGCTTGCCGATGGTGGTGGTCTTGCCAACGCCATTGACGCCGACGGTGAGCACCACGAACGGTTTGACCGAACGGTCGATCACCAGCGGTTTGGAAACCGGCTGCAGCAACGCGATGAGGTCGGCGCGCAGGGCCTTGAACATGGCCTGTGCATCGGCGAATTCGCGCGACTTCATGCGCTTGCGCAGGCCTTCGATCAAGGCGGTGGTGGCGCCGATGCCGACATCGGCGGTGATCAGCGCGGTTTCGATCTCGTCGAGCAGATCGTCATCGAGCTTGGGGTTGCGCGAAAACAGGCCGCCGAAGCTGCGTGCGAAGGTGCTGTTGCGCAGCCGCTCGCGCCAACCCGGCTTGCCGGCCGGTGCGGCAGGCAGTGCGTCGTGCTGGCCGACGATGCTGTCGGCGTCCTGCGTCGCTGGCGCCGGGCTGCTGACGATGACCGGTGCGGTCACCAGCGGTGTGGCGCTTGCAGCAGGAGCTGCGGCAGGCGGCGTGGATGCGCTGGGTATTGCGGCAGGCAGCACGGCCACGGGCGGCGCCGCGACCGGCGGGGCGGCAGCGGGTGTCGCAACAACAGGAGCCGCAACAACCGGTGCTGAGACCGAGGGTGTGGAACTCGGCGACAGCGTCGCAGGTTGCGCCGGGGCAGCGACAGGCGGCGTTGGTGCAGACTGCGGCTGCACAACGACAGGCACCACTACCACCGGGGTCGGCGCGGCGGGCGCGGTGGCCGGTGCCGGGTCCGGCAACGCCTGCAGGGCAGACGGCACAGGAGGTGTGGGCGCGGCGGGCGCGCTCGGCACAGCGGCAATGCTCTGCGCCTGGCCGGTGCGGGCGACGATATCGCGTGCAAGCGCCTCAGCCGGTGTCGCTGGCGCGGTGGTTTCGGCGATCGGTGCAGGCGCGACAGGCGCCGCGGCGGCGAGCACTGTGCCGGACTGCGCAGGCGGCATGGCCTCGACCGGCGATGCGGGCGTCGCGGCCGATGGCGCGGTGGGGAATGCGGCTGCCAGTTCTTCCAGGCTATAGCGCGAGGTCCGCGAGCTGTCGGGCGTGGTGGGCTTGTTGCGGCGGAAAAAGCTGGCCATTGGCAACGCAGTAGGGGAAACCCGGAATTCTATCATCCGGGTCCCGACTCACCTTGACGCGCCCTTCAGCGCCGCCCTGTTTCAAGGGGACCAAAATGCGCTGCGGCGGGGCGCTCAATCCTGCCGAATTCTGCATTTGTGCCAGCTGTGTGTCAGCACCCGATTACAGCCTGCAACCGGCGCTTTTACAACTGGCCCTTGAGCGCGCGGTAATCGCGCGGGGTCATGCCGACGGTGGCCTTGAACTGGCGGGCGAATGCGCTCTGGTCGGCAAATCCGCAGCGTTGGCCGATGCTGGCGATGCTGTCGTCGCCGTACAGCAGGCGCATGGCCGATTCGATGCGCAGCTTGGTCAGCAGCTGCTGCGGGGTGACCTGGAACACGCGACGGAAGTGCCGCTCCAGCTGCGCCACCGAGAGCCCGGCCAGATCGGCCAGCGCCTGCACGCGCAGGTTGTCGCCGAAGTTGGCCTGCATGTGCTCCATCACCTGGCTCAGGCGCTCGTAGGCCGAATGCCGGCTATCGGGCTGACCCAGATCGCGCGAAATTCCCACTACACCAATCACTTCGTTTGCCTCGCACAGCGGGCGTTTGAAGGTCAGGCACCAGCCGGGCAAGCGGTTGGGATACAGATGCACTTCGAGCTGGTTGTCGATCAGCTCGCCCAGCAGCACGCGACGGTCCTGCATCATGTAACTGCCGCCCAGCGGCAACGGAAACACTTCCAACGGCGAACGGCCGATGATCTCGCTGCGCAGCTTGCGCCCGAGCCGGCGCACCAGGGTGAGGTTGCAATGGGTGTAGCGGCCCTCGCTGTCCTTGATGAAGAACACCACGTCCGGCAGTGCATCGAACAGCGTCTGCATTTCCAGCGCGGGAAGGTTGAGGTCCATCAGGGTCATGATAGCGGTCACGATTTGACGGCTGCACGGTGGTGCAACCCATGCTTGATCCTAGCGTAAACGCATGGCTGTTAATCAGGTTGGCGATTGTGCAGATTTCCGCATTTTCACTTCGCATTGAACGCTAGTCGTCGAAGGGCCGGCAATGGGAGCATGAGCCATGCACACCATCGACGTCATCGACTCCCATACCGCCGGCGAACCCACCCGCGTGGTCCTGGCCGGCTTCCCCGATCTGGGCGATGGCGACCTGGCGCAGTGCCGCGAGCGCTTCCGCCAGGACTTCGACCACTGGCGCAGTGCGATCGCCTGCGAGCCGCGCGGTTCGGACACCATGGTGGGCGCGCTGCTGTTGCCGGCGCGCGACCCTGCCGCCTGCACTGGGGTGATCTTCTTCAATAACGTCGGCTATCTGGGTATGTGCGGCCACGGCACCATCGGGGTGGTACGCACGCTGGCCGAGCTGGGGCGTATTGCGCCCGGCCAGCACCGCATCGAAACCCCGGTCGGCACCGTGGGAGTGGAACTTTCCGAAGACGGCACGGTGTCGGTGGACAACGTCGAGAGTTATCGCGCCGCCGCCGGTGTGGAAGTGGACGTGCCGGGCCATGGCCGGGTGCGTGGCGATGTGGCCTGGGGCGGCAACTGGTTTTTCATCACCGAGCAGGCGCCGTACGCGCTCGATCTGGCGCATCAGCGCGAGCTCACCGCCTACACCGAAGCGATCCGGCTGGCGCTGGAAGCGGCCGAGATTACTGGTGAGGCGGGTGGTGACATCGACCATATCGAAGTCAATGGCGCCGCCCCCGATGGCAGCGGCGTGGCGCGCAACTTCGTGCTGTGCCCCGGGCTGGCCTATGACCGCTCGCCGTGCGGCACCGGCACCAGCGCCAAGCTGGCCTGCCTGGCCGCAGACGGCAAGCTGGGCGAAGGCGAGCGCTGGGTGCAGCAAGGCATTCTGGGCAGCGCGTTCGAGGGCAGTTATCGCCTGAGCGGGCGCGGCATTGCGCCGCGCATCAGCGGGCAGGCGTTCATCACCGCGCGGTCGCAGTTGATCATCGATCCGGCCGATCCGTTCGCCTGGGGCATCGTGGCCTGATGCAGGTGTCGCCGCTCGCGCCGGATGCTGCGTTGGCTGCGCCGTCGAGCGGTTCGGCTGCAGCGTTGCTGCATGGCGAAGCCAATGGGGATGTCAGCCCATCTGCCGCCTCCACGCGGCGTAGCTACGACCTGATCGTGATCGGTGCCGGCATCGTTGGTGCCGCCTGTGCGGAAGCTGCGGCAGCCGAGGGCTTGCGGGTGGCGATCATCGAGCCAGGGCCGATCGGCGGTGGTTCGACCGCAGCGGCGATGGGGCACCTGGTGGCGATGGACGACGACCCGGCCGAGCTGGCGTTATCGGCGTATTCGCTGCGCTTGTGGGAACGCTTCGCGCAATTGAGCGAGGCCGAGTTCAGTCGCTGCGGCACGCTGTGGGTGGCCCGCGATGCGCGCGAACTGGCGGCGGTGCCGGCCAAGATCGCGCGGCTGGCAGCGGCCGATCTGCACGCAGAAGCCATCGATGCGCAACAGCTGTATGCCCTGGAACCGCAGCTGGTGCCTGGGCTGGCCGGCGGCATGCGGGTGCCCAATGAAGCGGTGGTGTATCCGCCGCGGGTGGCGCGGCACCTGGTGAGCCTGGCCTGCAAGGCCGGTGCGCAGTTGTTTGCCGGCCGTCAGGTAACGCAATTGCAAACGCAGGGCGTGCGTCTGGACGATGGCCAGCTGCTGTCCGGGCCGGTACTGGTCGCCAGTGGCGTCGCCCTGCCGCAGTTGCTGCCCGAGCTGGCGCTGCGTCCGCGCAAGGGCCATCTGGTCATCACCGACCGACACCCTGGTTTGATTCGGCATCAACTGCTGGAGTTGGGTTATGCCGATTCGGCGCATGGCGCCGACGACATCAGCGTGGCCTTCAATGTGCAGCCGCGGCCGACCGGGCAGATTCTGATCGGCTCGTCGCGGCAGTTCGGCGAAAACGACCGCGCGCTGTCGATGCCGGTGCTGCAACGGATGTTGCAGCGGGCATTTGCGTATCTGCCGGTGTTGCGCGAGCTGCAGGCGATCCGGGTATGGACCGGCTTGCGTCCGGCCACCCCGGACGGGCGCCCGTATCTTGGGGCGGTGCCCGGCCGAGCCGATGTGTGGGTGGCAGCGGGGCATGAAGGGCTGGGGGTCACCACGGCGCTGGGGAGTGCACGGGTGATCGTGGACAGCCTGCTCGGGCGCACGCCGGCCATCGACCCGGCGCCGTACGCACCGGCGCGCGCAGTGCAGGGCGCCGCAGCATGAGCGCCACGGTTCGCCTGTATGTGGATGCGCAACCGGTGGACGTGCCGGCCGGCGCCAGCGTGGCGGCAGCGGTGGCGCAGGCCACGCTGCAATTTCGCCAGTCCAGCAGTGGCCAGCCGCGGGCACCGTTATGCGGCATGGGCGTGTGTTTCGAATGCCGCGTGCGCATCGACGGCATTGCGCAGCAACGCGCATGCCTGGTGGCTGCGCAAGAAGGCATGCAGGTGCGCACCGATGGCTGAGCGCGTGCTGCATTTCGATGTGCTGGTGATCGGTGCCGGCCCGGCCGGACTGGCTGCCGCGCAGGCAGCCGCTGGCCATGGCGCACGGGTGGGCGTAGTGGACATGCAGCCGCGTGCGGGCGGGCAGGTGTGGCGCAGCGACGTGCACCACGGTGCGCCGGCCGATGCGCGCGCGCTGTTGCGGCAGGTGCAGGGCAATGCCGCAATCAGCCTGCTGACGCGCACGCAGATCTTGCTGGCCCAGCCGGGCTGGTTGTTGGCCGATGGTCCGGACGGCACGCTGCAACTGCATTACGCCGCGCTGGTACTGGCCACTGGCGCGCGCGAATTGCTGTTGCCGTTTCCGGGCTGGACCTTGCCCGGCGTCACCGGCGCAGGCGCGGCGCAGGCGCTGGCCAAACAAGGCTGGCCGGTGCGCGGCAAGCGCGTACTGGTGGCCGGCAGCGGGCCGTTGCTACTGGCCAGTGCGGCCACCTTGCAGCGCCATGGCGCGCAGGTGCTCGGCATCCACGAACAGACCAGTGCTGCAGCGTTGCGCACCTTCGCCGCGCAGTTATGGCGCTGGCCGGGCAAGGCCGCACAGGCGGTGGCGCTGCGGCTGCAATTGCATCGCGTCGCCTATCGCGCCGGCAGCGTCGTCGTGGCCGCGTATGGCGATACGCAGCTGCGCGAAGTGGAGCTCGATGGCCCGCGTGGTCGCACCCGCGTGGCTTGCGACCAACTCGCCGTGGGCTACGGCCTGGTACCCAATACCGAGCTGGCGCAGTTGCTGGGTTGCCAGCTGGAACCCTGTGGCGCGCATCGACAGATCCAGGTCGATGCCTTGCTGCGCACCAGCGTCGTGCAGATCTTCGCGGCCGGCGAAGCCTGCGGCATCGGCGGACGCGATTGTGCGTTGGTCGAAGGTGCGATGGCCGGGCATATGGCTGCCGGCGCACCCGATCACGCACTGCAGCTGCAGCCGCGTCGGCGGGCCGCACGCGCGTTTGCGCAGCTGTTGCAACAGCAATTCGCACTACATCCACGCATCCGCACGCTGGCGCAACCAGACACGCTGGTCTGCCGCTGCGAAGACGTGCCACTGGGCGCGCTGGACAACTTCGACGATGCACGCGACGCCAAGCTGGCCTCGCGCTGCGGTATGGGCGCCTGCCAGGGCCGCATCTGCGGCAGCGCACTGGCCGAACTGGGCCGTTGCCCGCCCGATCTTTCCACCGACGCCGGCCGCCGGCCGCCGTTGTTCCCGGTCCGCCTCGCGGCGCTGGCCGACTCGTTCACTTCCGACTCGCAAGGGAATCATCCATGAGCATTGCTGCGTTCTGGCACGGCGTGTTGCCGGCCATCACCACCCCGTTCACCGCCTCCGGTGAGATCGATCACGACTTCCTCGGCAAGCACGCCAATCAGCTGGTGGATGCCGGCTGCACCGCGATTGTGCCGCTGGGCTCGTTGGGCGAAGCGGCCACCTTGAGCGTGGACGACAAACTGGCGGTTCTGCGCACCCTGGTCACTGCCTTGAACGGCCGCGTGCCGGTGGTGCCGGGCATCGCCAGCCTGGCGACCGGCGAAGCGGTGGCGCTGGCCAAGGCGGCCAAGGAGATCGGATGTGGCGGCCTGATGGTGCTGCCGCCGTATGTCTATTCCACTGACTGGCGCGAGATGGGCGCGCATGTGCGTGCGGTGATTGGCGCGACCGATCTGCCGGTGATCCTGTACAACAATCCGGTGGCCTACAAGACCGATTTCGGCCCGGCGCAGATCGCCGAACTGGCCGCCGAATTCCCCAACCTGCAGGCAGTGAAGGAATCTTCCGGCGACGTGCGTCGCTTCGCCGCGCTGCAGGAATTGCTGGGCGATCGCCTGGCGCTGCTGGTGGGCATGGACGATGCCATCGTCGAAGGCTTGAGCATGGGCGCCAAGGGCTGGATCGCCGGCCTGGTCAATGCCTATCCGAAGGAATCGGTGCGCCTGTTCGAGCTGGCGCGCGATGGCGGTTATCCGGCTGCCAAGGAGTTGTACAACTGGTTCTTGCCGCTGCTGCGCCTGGATACCGTGCCCACCTTCGTGCAGCTGATCAAACTGGTGCAGGCAAAGGTCGGCCTGGGGAGCGAGCATGTGCGTGCGCCACGGCTGGCCGTGGCAGGCGCCGAGCGCGATGCGGCGCTGAAGGTGATCGATCATGCGATTGCCACCGCACCTAAGCTGTCCTGATGACGCGGGCACCGTGACGCTGCGCAACACGCCGATCTGTCAGCGTGTTGCGCAATCACGTCGCCGTGTGCGCAGCGACGTGTGCTGATCGATGCGGATGTCGCGTTTGATACGGCATCCGCATCGGCCCCTTGGTCGGCCGCTGCTGCACGCTGCGCACAGGTCGATTCCATGCAATTGAAGGTGCCGCAATGAACGAGACGATCCAACCCATTCTGCTGGCCGGCCAATGGCAGCCCAGTCACGCGGCGACGGGCAGTTTCCGCGCCGCCAACCCCGCCACGGGCGAGGCGATCGGGCCACTGTTTCCGGTCAGCAGTGCAGACGATATCGAAACCGCGCTGAGCGCCGCGCACGCGGTCGCCGCCGAGCTGGCTGCCGCGCCGGCCGAGCGGATTGCCGCATTTCTGGACGCATACGCCGATGCGCTGGATGCTGACGCCGACACCCTGGTCGCACTCGCGCATGCAGAAACCGCATTGCCGGCGCCCACGCGTTTGCGTGGCAATGAGCTGCCGCGCACCAGCGGCCAGTTGCGCCAGGCCGCAAACGCGGTGCGCAGCTACAGCTGGACCAACCCCATCATCGATAGCGCCGCCGATCTGCGCTCGCATCTGGCGCCCCTGGGCAAGCCGGTGCTGGTGTTTGGCCCCAACAATTTCCCGTTCGCGTTCAACGCGATTGCCGGCAGCGATTTCGCCTCCGCCATTGCTGCGCGCAACCCGGTAATCGCCAAGGCGCACCCGCTGCATCCGGCCACCAGCCAGCGCATGGCGCAACTCGCGCATCAGGCACTGGTGGGCGCTGGTTTGCCGGCGGCGGCGGTGCAGTTGCTGTATCACTTCGACAACACCGTCGGCGTGCGGTTGGCCGGCGATACGCGCCTGGGCGCGATCGGGTTTACCGGTAGCCGCGCGGGCGGGCTGGCGTTGAAGGCCGCGGCCGATGCGGCCGGCGTGCCGTTCTATGCCGAGCTGTCCAGCGTCAACCCGGTGTTTCTGTTGCCGGGCGCGCTGGCCGAGCGCGGCGATGCGCTGGCGCAGGAATTTTTTGCCTCGTGCACCTTGGGCAGTGGCCAGTTCTGCACCAATCCCGGTGTGGTGGTGGTGCCGCACGGCGCGGCGGGCGATGCATTCGTTGCGGCCACCAAGGCGCATTTCGACGCGGCCATGCCGATGGTGCTGTTCTCGGCTGCAGGGGTCGATGGCGTGCAACGTGGGGTGGCGAGCTTGCGCGCTGCCGGCGCCGCGGTGCTGGCGGGCGGCCACACCGGTGAGGACGGCTACCGTTATGCGCCGACCTTGCTGAGCGTGGAGGCATCGGCATTTCTCGCCAACCCGCATGCGCTGCAGACCGAGGCATTCGGCCCGGTGAGTCTGCTGGTGCGTGCGCAGGACAGTGCGCAGATGACGCAACTGGCCGCCGCATTCGAAGGCAACCTGACCGGCACGTTGTATCGCGCTGTCGATGGCAGCGACGATGCGGCATGGCAGGCCATCGCACCGGTGCTGCGTGCGCGGGTGGGCCGGTTGATCAACAGCAAGATGCCGACCGGCGTGGCGGTCAGCGCCGCGCAAAACCACGGCGGCCCGTTCCCGAGTACCGGACATCCGGGCTTCACCGCGGTGGGCATGCCAGGCGCGATTCGCCGCTTTGCCGCTTTGCACAGTTACGACGCCGTGCCTGATGCCTTGCTGCCGCCGGAACTGCGCCAGCACAATCCGGGCGGTGTCGCGCGTCTGGTCGATGGGCAGTGGAGCACCGCCGATCTGGGAGCGGGCACATGAGCACGCAGATCGGCGGTCTGTCGCTGGAACAGGCGCGCGCACAACTGGCGCCCTGGGCGCAGCGCGCCGCGCCGATCGCCGCAGACGAGTACGCGCAGCGCATCGAACGCGCACGCGGGCTGATGCGCGCACACGGTGTTGACGCCTTGTTGATCGGTGCCGGCACGTCCTTGCGCTATTTCACCGGCGTGCCGTGGGGCGCCAGCGAGCGGCTGGTCGCCGCGTTGCTGACCCTGGACGGCGACCCGGTGCTGCTCTGTCCGGCGTTCGAGGAGGGCTCGCTGGACGCGGTGCTGCAGGTTCCGGTCGCCAAATATCTGTGGGAAGAACACGAAGACCCGTACGCGCTGGCGGTGCAGGCGATGGACGACCGCCATGCGCACGCACTGGCGTTGGATCCGGGCATCGCCTTCGCCGTGCACACCGGCTTGCGCGCGCATTTGGGCACGGCCATCCGCGATGCCGGCGCCATCATCGACGGCTGCCGCATGTGCAAGTCGCCCGCCGAGCTGGCGCTGATGCAGCAGGCCTGCGACATGACGCTGCTGGTGCAGCGGCTGGCCGCCGGCATCGCGCACGAGGGCATCGGTACCGATCAGCTGGTGCGCTTCATCGACGAGGCGCATCGCGCGCTGGGTGCGGACAACGGCTCGACCTTTTGCATCGTGCAGTTCGGGCATGCCACGGCGTTTCCGCATGGCATTCCCGGCGTGCAGCACTTGCGCGAAGGCGAACTGGCGCTGATCGATACCGGTTGCACCGTGCAGGGCTACCACTCCGATATCACCCGCACCTGGAGTTACGGCACGCCCGGCGATGCGCAACGGCGCATCTGGGATCTGGAGCAGGCCGCGCAGGCGGCGGCATTTGCGGCGATCCGCCCGGGCGTTGCCTGCGAGGTGGTGGATCAGGCTGCGCGCACCGTGCTGGAAGCGGCCGGGCTGGGACCGGATTACCGGCTGCCGGGGTTGCCGCATCGCACCGGCCATGGCTGCGGTCTGGCCATTCACGAGGCGCCGTATCTGGTGCGCGGCAATGCGCTGCCGCTGCAGCCGGGCATGTGCGCCAGCAACGAACCGATGATTGTGGTGCCGGGCCAATTCGGCGTGCGGCTGGAAGACCATTTCTACGTCACCGATGCCGGCGCGCAGTGGTTTACGCCGCCCTCGATCGCCATCGATCAACCGTTTGCCTGAGCCCGCACAGGCAAACGAACCGTAGGAGCGCACCCGGGCGCGATTGGCATTCCCGAGAGAGCCAGTCGCGCCCGGGTGCGCTCCTACCGCCGTCCCTGCATTCTGGAGTCACTGCATGAAGCACCTGCGTCCTGTCGCCATCGGCCTGCTTGCAGCCGCGTTGTTTACCGCCTGCAAACCGGCGCCGTCCACGCCGGATCGTCCGGCTGCCACTGCGGCAGCCGTACCTGGCGTACAGGCAGCCAAGGCCTTCGATGCGCTGCTGGACAAACAGTGGCAATACCAGCTGCAGCACAGCCCCGAGTTCGCCAGCATCATCGGCGACAAACGCTATAACGACCGCTGGAGCGACTACTCGCTGGAGGCCGTACAGGCCGACCGCAGCGCCACCGCCGCGCTGCTCACGCAATTCGAAGCGGTGGATGCCAAGGCGCTGGATGAGCAACGTCAGCTCAGCCTGCAGATGATGCTCGGCCAGTTGCGCGACAAGCTCGAAGGCATCGACCTGAAGACCTATGCGATGCCGCTGGAGCCGATCGGCGGCATCCAACTGGCGCTGGCCGGCTATGGCGATGCGTTTTCGTTCGAAAACGCCAAGGATTACCAGGATTACATCACCCGGCTGCAGGCGATCCCGACCGTGGTCGATCAGGTCATCGCGGTATCGCGGCAGGGCGCCAAAGAGGGCCTGGTGCAGCCGAAATATCTGTTGGAACGCCTGCCCGAGCAGATCGACAAGATCGCGGCGCTGACCGGCGAGCAGAGCCCGTTCGCGTCGCCGCTGAAAAAGCTTGATGCCGCGGTGCCGGCCGATCAACGCGCTGCGCTACGCACGCAACTGCTTGCGGCGATCGATCAACAGGTGCGTCCGGCCTACGGCAAGCTGGCGGCATTCGTGCGCGACGAATACGCCGCACAAGGCCGTAGCTCCGAAGGCATCTGGTCGCTGCCCGATGGCGAGCGCCGTTATCGCTACGCCATCCATACCCAGACCACCACCGACATGGCGCCGGAGGAGATCCATCAGATCGGCTTGAAGGAAGTGGCGCGCATTGAAGGCGACATGGCGGTGATCGCCAAGGCGCAGGGATTTGCCGATCTGGCCAGCTTCCGCAAGGCGGTGGAGACCGACAAGCGGCACTTCGCCACTTCCGGCGAGCAGATCCTGCAGCAGTACCGCCAGTACATCGCCGCGATGGAGCCGGAGCTGCCCAAGTTGTTCGGGCACCTGCCCAAGACTGCGCTGGAGGTGCAGGCGATGCCAGCCTTCCGCCGCGCTGCGCCGGGCGCCGAATATTGGCAAAGCAATCCGGAAGGCACCAAGCCGGCCATCGTGAAGGTCAACACCAGCGACTTCGCCAGCCGCACCTTGATCAACATCGAAACCACGGCGTATCACGAAGGCGTGCCCGGCCATCACCTGCAGATTTCGCTTGCGCAGACGCTGCCATTGCCGCCGTTCCGTCAGCAGGCCGGCTACAACGCCTATATCGAAGGCTGGGCGCTGTATGCCGAGCGCCTGGGCAAGGAGATCGGTTTCTTCAAGGACCCGTACAACGACTACGGCCGCCTGTCCGGCGAGTTGCTGCGTGCCAACCGCCTGGTGCTGGATACCGGGGTGCATTACAAGCACTGGAATCGCCAGCAGATGGTGGATTTTTTCCACGCCCATCCGTCCGACGACGAGCCCAGCATCCAGTCCGAAACCGACCGCTACATCGTGTGGCCGGGGCAGGCGCTGGGTTACAAACTCGGGCAGCTGCAGATCCTGGCGTTGCGTGCCGAAGCGGAGAAAACACTCGGCGACCGCTTCGATGTGCGCGCCTTCCACGATGCGGTGCTCGGTGGCGGCGCAATGCCGTTGGCGATGTTGCAGCAACGCGTGCGGCAGTGGATTGCGCAGGCCAAGGCAGCGCCGGAGGCACGCCGATGACGACCAGCACCGTGTGGCGCGCCAGCGCATTGAGTGTCTTGATTGCAGCCAGTGTGGGTGGCACCGCATTGCAGGCGCAGGCCGCAGCACCCGCATCAACCACGCAAGACAGCGCAGCAGCGCGCTTCAAAGCGCTGTACACGCGCGAATGGCGCTGGCGCCAGGCGCAGCTGTCCGGCGCGGTGGATGAAGACAACCAGGCCACGCAAGACAAACAGTCCGATCATCTGCCCAAGGTCGATGTGGCCACGCAAACCCTGCGCACTGCGTACTGGCAACAGGCGTTGAAAGAGCTGGATGCAATTCAGCAGGCGCAGCTGTCTGCTGAAGATCAGGTGAGCTACCAGGTGTATCGGCAGCAGCTGCAGGTGCTGCTGGACCAGCAACGTTTTCGCGCCTGGGAAATGCCGTTCAACAGCGACTCGGCGTTCTGGAGCGACCTGGGCTTCAGCGCGCAGGCCACGCTGCGCACGCGCGATGACTATCAGCGCTATCTGAAGATGCTGGCCGATATCCCGCGCTATTTCGCCGAGCACACCGACAATATGCGCGCCGGCCTGGCGCGGGGCTTCAGCCAACCGAAGGTCACCTTGACCGGGCGCGACCAGTCCATCGCCGATGTGGTGCAGGCCAGTGGCGAGGCCAATCCTTTCTACGCACCGTTCAAAACGATGCCGGCCACGCTGTCGGCAGACGTGCAGGCACAGCTGCGTGCGCAGGCAGTGGAAACCATCAACGCGCAGGTGGTGCCCGCATATGCAACGTTGCTGGATTTCATCCGCACCGAGTACCAGCCGCGTGCGCGCACGACGCTGGCCGGGGAAGCCTTGCCGGATGGCCAGGCCTATTACCGCGCGCAGATTCGCGAGTTCACCACGCTGGAGCTAAACCCGGACCAGATCCATCAGATCGGTTTGCAGGAAGTCGCCAAGCTGCGCAAGCAGATGGATGCCACCATTGCCGAGAGCGCCTTCAAGCCACCGGCCGGTCAGGCGGTGTTCCCGGCGTTTCTGCACTTTCTGCGCACCGACCCGCAGTTTTATGCCAAGACGCCGGAAGAACTGCTCAAGCAGGCGGCATGGATCGCCAAGCGGGTGGATGCAAAGGTGGGCGATTACGTCGGCCGGCTGCCGCGCCGCCGTTTCGCGATCGAACCGGTACCGCCGGAACTGGCGCCGTTCTACACCGGTGGCCGCGGCGGCCCCGGCATTTATCTGGTCAACACCTACAACCTGCCATCGCGGCCGTTGTACAACCTGACCGCATTGACGCTGCACGAATCCTCGCCCGGCCACGCGCTGCAAATGCCGCTGGCCGCAGAAGCGCAGGGGCTGCCGGCGTTTCGCCGCTATAGCTATATCTCGGCGTATGGCGAAGGCTGGGCACTGTATTCGGAGTATCTGGGCCAGGAAATGGGCATGTACGACACGCCCTATGACCGCTTCGGCTATCTCACCTACCAGATGTGGCGCGCTTGCCGGCTGGTGATCGACACCGGGATCCACCACCAGGGCTGGACGCGGCAACAGGCGCAGGCGTATCTGCGCGACAACACCGCGCTGAGCGAGCACGAAGTCACCACCGAGGTGGATCGCTACATTGCATGGCCCGGGCAGGCGCTGTCGTATTACCTGGGCGAGCTGAAGATCCTGGAGCTGCGCCGCAAGGCCGAAGCCGCACTGGGCGAAAAATTCGACCTGCGCCATTTCCACGATGCGGTGTTGCAGACCGGCTCGGTGCCGCTGCCGGTACTGGAGGCGCGCATCGCGCGTTTCATTGCCGACGGTGGCGTGTCGCCGTATCCGGACGACAGCGCAGCCGAGGCCTCGGCAAGCGATGCGTCGGCGGCAGCCGATAATTGATGCATGACCACCACGCGTGCGGCATTGCCGCAGTAACTGCGCTTTCCACTCCTCGGGGCGACGTATGACAACACACGGTGCGACCACGCAAGGCAAGTTCCACAAGCGACTGAGCCTGACCGACCTGACCTTTATCGGCCTGGGTTCCATCTTCGGCTCGGGGTGGTTGTTTTCCGCAAGCCATGTGTCTTCGATCGCCGGGCCGGCCGGCATCCTGTCGTGGATACTCGGCGGCATTGCGGTGTTGTTGCTGGGGCTGGTGTATTGCGAACTCGGCGCCGCACTGCCGCGCGCCGGCGGGGTGGTGCGTTACCCGGAGTATTCGCACGGGGCCTTGCTGGGGTCGTTGACCGGCTTCATCACCTTGATTGCGTTTTCCAGCCTGATTGCGATCGAGGTGGAAGCCGCGCGGCAATATGCGGCAGCGTGGTTTCCGTGGCTGAGTCAGCCAGGCAGCAGCCATCCCAGCGTGTGGGGCTGGTTGGTGCAGCTGGCCTTGCTGCTGCTGTTCTTCGTGCTCAACTACTTCAGCGTCAAGACCTTTGCGCTGGCCAACAACATCGTCAGCATCTTCAAGTTTCTGGTGCCGATCCTGGTGATCGTGCTGCTGATGAAGCACTTCAACGCAGACAACCTGAGCGTGCATGGATTCGCACCGTCGGGCATGGCCGGGGTGGAAGCGGCGATCTCCGCCGGCGGCATCATCTTTGCGTATCTGGGGCTCACCCCCATCGTGTCGGTGGCCAGCGAAGTGCGCGACCCGCAGCGCAATATTCCCATTGCCTTGATCCTGTCGGTGGCGCTGTCCACGGTGATCTATGTGCTGCTGCAGCTTGCCTTTCTGGGCAGTATTCCGGCGGCACAACTGGCGCAGGGCTGGAGCGGCATCGACAAAGCTTTTTCGCTGCCGTATCACGACATCGCGCTGGCCTTGGGCATGGCATGGCTGGCGGCGCTGGTGATCTGCGATGCGATGGTCTCGCCCAGCGGTACCGGCAATATCTACATGAATGCCACGCCGCGCGTGGTGTATGGCTGGGCACGCAGCGGTGGATTTCTGCCGGTGCTGACGCGGGTCGACCCGGCGTCGGGGATTCCGCGTCCGGCGTTGTGGTTAAGCCTGGGCCTGTCGATCTTCTGGACGCTGCCGTTCCCGTCATGGGAGACGCTGATCGGTGTGGTGTCGGCGGCGTTGGTGCTGAGCTATGCGGTGGCGCCGGTGACGGTCGCCGCATTGCGGCGCAGTGCGCCGGACTTGCCGCGGCCGTTCTATGTGCGCGGTTTGACGGTGTTGGGGCCGGTGTCGTTCATGGTGGCGGCGTTGATCGTGTACTGGTCCACCTGGCCCACTTTGTCGTGGCTGCTTGGCCTGCAAGTGCTCGCCTTTGTCCTGTACGTGCTGTACCGGTTGCCATCGCGCGAGGGCAGGGCGCGCTTGCTGCGTCAGGTGCGCGCGTCGCTGTGGTTGATCGTGTTTTTCGTGCTGGTGATGGCGGTGTCGTGGGCCGGCACGTTTGGCGGCCACGGCTGGATCGCGCATCCGTTCGATACGCTAAGCGTCGCGGTGATTGCGTTCTTCATCTATCACTGGGGCGCACGCAGCGGCCTGCGCAGCGACGAACTGGCACTGGAAGAAGACGATGGCGAATGACGCCTGGCGTCATGCATGGAGAACGCAGGCGGCGCGCGTCATCGCCGCCTGCATGCTGTTGCTTGCGGCCACTGCGCAGGCGGCGCCAAGTGTGGCCGATTACCAACGCTCGCTCGGCCTGCGCGCGCGCTGGAGCACGTTGACCGAGAACGTTGCCTGGCCAGCGCAATGGCAGGACGACGGGACGTTCTATTACCGTAAGACCGTGCCTGGCGGGTTCGCTTTCATCCGCGTGGAGGTTGCCACCTTGCACAAGCAGCCGGCCTTCGACCAGGCGCGCGTGGCGCAGGCGCTGCAAGCTGCCACTGGCGTCGCCTATACGGCGTTGGGGTTGCCGTTCGAGCAGTTTGTGTACTCGCAGGAAGGCACGCGTGCAGACGGTGCGATCGTGTTCGCCATTGAGGACGCTGCGTGGCGCTGCACCTTGACCACGTATCAGTGCGCGCCCGACGCGCCCGGCCGGCAGCCGCAGTTGCAGCAGCGCCCGCGCGGCTTTGGCGTGGTGCGCGACCCGGACGTAGCGGCCGATACCACGCCGCGCCGCTCGCCCGATGGGCAGTGGGAGGCGCTGGCCGATGGCTGGAATCTGGTCGTGCGTCGGGTGGCCGATGGTCACCTCGTGCAGCGTACCGACGATGGCCGCGCCGAGGATTACTTCGATCCGGAAAGCATTGCCTGGTCGCCCGATTCGCAGCAGCTGGCGGTGTATCGGGTGCGGCCGGGTACTGCGCGCCGGGTCACCCGTGTGGAAGCCGCGCCGGTCGGACGTCTTGAGCCGGTGGTGCACACCCAGCTGTATCCCAAGCCGGGCGATGCGGTGGATGTGGAACGGCCGGTGCTGCTGGCGGTGGATGGCACACGGCGCGTGGTGGACAACGCGTTGTTCGCGACCCCGTATTCGTTGTCGCCGCTGCAGTGGCGGGCGGATGGGCGCAGTGTGAGCTTTGAGTACGTGCAACGCGGGTTTCAGCGTATGCGCGTGATTGCGATCGATGCCGCCACAGGGCAGGCGCATGTGGCAGTGGGCGAGGACGCACGCACGTTCGTCTATGTCGATCGCAGCTTTCGCCATGAGGTGGATGCGCATGGCGACCAGATTCTGTGGATCTCCGAGCGCGACGGTTGGCGACATCTGTATCTGTACGACGGCCACAACAGCACCATCATCGAGCAGGTCACCCAGGGGCCCTGGGTGGTGCGCGATGTACTGAAGGTCGACGATGCGCAGCGCCGCATCTGGTTCACTGCCAGCGGTATGGATGCCGGCAAAGACCCGTATGACCGCCAGCTCTACAGCGTGGATTTCGATGGGCGCAACTTGACGCGATTGACCACCGCCGATGCCGATCACGACGTGGCGATTGCAGACGATGGCAGGCACTACGTCGATGTCTACTCGCGCCCGGATCTGCCGCCGGTGATGGAGCTGCATGCCATCGATGGCCGGCTGTTGCAGCAAGTGGAACACGGCAACATCGACAAGTTGCTTGCCGCAGGCTGGCGTGCGCCGGAAACTTTCGTCGCCAAGGGCCGCGACGGTCGTACCGACATCTGGGGCATGGTGGTGCGGCCGCGCGATTACGACCCGCACAAAAAGTATCCGGTGATCGAAAACATCTACGCCGGCCCGCACGACTCGTTCGTGCCCAAGACGTTCTGGCCGTTCGGCTATCACTCCGGCGGCGACAAGCAGATCGGCATGCAGGCGCAGGCGGATCTTGGCTTCATCGTGGTGATGATCGACGGCATGGGCACCGCCAACCGCTCCAAGGCATTTCATGATGTGGCGTGGAAGAATCTGGGCGATTCCGGATTCCCCGATCGCATCGCCTGGCATCGTGCACTGGCGGCCAAAGATCCTTCTTACGACATCAGTCGCGTCGGTATTTACGGCGCTTCTGCCGGTGGGCAAAGCACCTTGGGCGCGCTCGAACGCCATACGGACTTCTACAAGGTGGGCGTGGCGTTCGTCGGTTGCTACGACAACCGCATGGACAAGATCAGCTGGAACGAGCAGTGGATGGGGTGGCCGGTGGATGCCAGCTATACCGCTGCCTCGGGCGTGGCCAATGCGGCCAAGTTGCAGGGCGACCTGCTGCTGATCGTCGGCGAGCAGGACAGCAATGTAGATCCTGCCTCCACCGCACAGGTGGTGGATGCCTTGATTAAGGCCGGTAAGGACTTCGACCTGCTCAACGTGCCGGGCGGCGAGCATTCGGTGGGCCGCTCCAGCGGGCCGATCGATTATGTGCAGCGCCGCCAGTACGACTTCTTCGTGCGCCACCTGCTCGGGCAGCCCACGCCGCACTGGAATTCATCCACCCCGGAGGCTCGCTGATGCTGTTTGCCCGTTTATCCGCCATGCGCCGGCGTGGCCGCGCGGTTGTCTGTCTGTGTGTGCTGTCGTTGCTGGCAGGTGCGATGACACCGGCAGCGTGCGCTGAAGAAATGCCACGCTTCGTCAGCCAGAACGGACGCCATGCGGTCTTTGTCGATGGTGCGCCGTATACGATGTTGGCTGCGCAGTTGCACAATTCCAGCGCGTGGCCTGCGGTGTTGCCGCAGGCACTGGACGACGTGGTCGCGCTGCATGCAAACACCGTGGAAGCACCGGTGTACTGGGAACAGTTCGAGCCGGCGCCGGGCCGTTTCGACACCACCAATGTGGATGCATTGATCGCCGGCGCACGCAAGCGCGGCCTGCGCGTGGCACTGCTGTGGTTCGGCAGCTGGAAGAACGGCCAGATGCATTACGTGCCGGAGTGGATCAAGCGCGACGAAACCACGTATCCGCGCATGCGCGATGCCAATGGCGAGCCGGTGGATGTGTTGTCGCCGCATGTGGCTGCCAATGTGCAGGCCGATGCGCGTGCGTTCACAGCATTGATGCAGCATCTGCGCAAGGTCGATGGCGACCGCCACACGGTGATTCTGGTGCAGGTGGAAAACGAACCCGGTGCCATCGGCACGGTGCGCGACCACGGCCCGGCCGGCGAGGCAGCGTTTGCGCAGCCGGTGCCGGCGGCAATCGCACAGGCGTTGGGCAAGCCGCAGGGCAGCTGGCAACAACTGTTTGGTGCCGATGCAGCGGAAGCCTTCAATGCGCATGCCACTGCCGCGTACATCGAGCAAGTGGCCGCTGCCGGCAAGCATGCGTATCCGCTGCCGCTCTACGTCAACACCTGGTTGCGCTACAAGGGCAAGCGCTACCCGGGCATGGATTACCCGTCCGGCGGCGCAACGGTGAATGTATTCGCACTGTGGCGCGCGGCCACGCCGTCGATCGACTTCATCGGTACCGACATCTACACCAGCGATTACAACGAATACACCAAGGTCATCGGCCAGTACGCGCGGCCGGATAATCCGGCCTGGGTGTCGGAGACCGGCTTCGAAGCGGCGACGGCGCCGTACCTGTTCCATGTGCTGGGGCAGGGCGGGATCGGGTTTTCGGTGTTCGGCATGGACGGCAACCCGGATAGCGACGCCAATCGCGCTGCAATCGCTGCGCACGCGGCCAATTTCAAGTTGTTGGCGCCGCTGCAACGCGTGCTGGCGCAGGCCGCCTTCGACGGACGGCTGCAAGGGATTGCCGAGCAGCCCGGCATGCCGCAACGCACCCTGCGCTTTGGCGATTGGCAGGCCAAGGTGTCGTTCGGCGCGCCGTTGTGGGGCGATGCGCCGGCGATCCTGCCGGGCAACGACGATCACGGCGGGCGGCTGCTGGTGGCGCAGCTGGGGCCGGAAGAGTTCTTGGTCACCGGCATGGCCGCGCGCATTGAATTTTTCCGCGAGGCGGCCGATAACCGTCATGGACAACTGTTGCGGGTAGAGCAGGGGCGGTATGTCGACGGGCGCTGGCAGGTGGAAAAGCAGCTCAACGGCGACCAGACCGACTACGGGCTCAACTTCGGTCGCGGGGGTCCAGCCAGCCAGGAACCGGTCGTGCTGCGGGTGCGCGTCGGTTCTTACTGAGTCTTGCTGATCGTGTCGTTGCTGCCCTTCGCATGCTGTCTGCAACGCGTGGGGCCTTGTTTGCATCCACTCACCGCCACACCGGAGCCACCATGAGCATCAGTAGCATCGCCAGTTCCGGAATGCAGGTCGCCGCGCTGCGTCAGCAGGTGGCCGCCAGCAATGTGGCCCGCCAGCCGGTAGAGGGCAGCCCGCGTCAGGCTGTCGCGGCCAGCACGCAAGCCAATGGTGGAGTGTCGGCCAGCGTGGTCGATGCGTCGTCCGATCCGTCGGCTCCGGTCACTGATCTGGTCGACGGGCTATCGGCGCGCAACGACTTCCAGGCCAACGCCGCTGCGCTACGTCGTTCCGACGAGATGCTGGGTAGCTTGTTGGACGTATTGAGCTGAGAGCTCGGAGTGGAAGACGGCCGTTGTCGATCTAATGCACGGCTGTCCGTTTGATGCCGTGCTTGGCGACACTTGTCTGCCACTTCGCTGCAGGGCCCTTGCCCACCCACCATCGCAGGGCACGCCGCAAGTACGTCCTTGTAAGCTCTTACGCGGCATCCATGCCGCGTAAGGTCCCGCGACGGTGCGCGGGCAAGGGCCAATCAAGAGTGTCGGTGTGCATGGTGCAAGCAAGGCATGATGTCCGCGTTCGGATAACGGCGCGTTTTGTCATCCTTCCAACGCAAGCAGATCAACGGCCACGTTTGTAAGAACGCAACCTGTTAACTCTGCTTGCAAGAAAGCAACCAATTCACTGTCTGGTGCCGTGTTCTCACCGATTGCGGGACCGTGTGGCGGCATGGATGCCGCCACCGAGCTTGCACGGACGTACTTGCGGCGTGTCCCGAGAGCGGTGAGGGCATCGCGCCCTCGACTGACTAGGCTCCTGACCTGGAGCGTCATCCTGAAGTCGTTTTACTCACCGCTCGTCACTGCCCCTCATTGCCCAACACCTGCGCTGCATCGACGATCTCCACGCCCTGTAGCTGTCCCAGGAAATTATCGAACCAGGGCTTGTGCGTGGCGCCGACTATTGCCAGCACGCGTGCGCCGGGTTGGTCGGCAAAGCTGGCGCGCACATTGGACACCATGCGCAGGTTGCGGATTTCCCAACCGGACACGTAGCGATAGCCGTAGTGTTGCGGCGAGTTCTCGCTTAACGCCGCGCGGAAGTCCACATCGATCGACAGCTGCTGGTTGGCCGGCAGGTTGATCGCGCGGTACAGCTCCAACAGCTTGCCTTGCTGCGCCAGCTGTTTTTTCTGCGCGAGCATGGTGCTGGCGCGCGGGGCGGCTTTTTCCCAGGCCCCCTGGACGGCAGTGCCGTAGGCAGCCGGGTCGTCCACCTGCACGTTGTCGCCGGTGTGATCGTCGACCGGGTAGACGCGCTGCAGGCCAAGCCGTACCGCCAGCGGCACGGAGATCAGGCTACTCTCGTCCTGGCGCTGTTCCGCAGCGCGCAGCCGCGCCACCAGCGCTGTATCCAACCCATCGCCAGCGCGTTGCTCTGCCTGCGCAAGCTGCAGCCACTGCACCAAGGCAGACGACGGATCGCCCGAGGCCAGAAACACTGCAGCCAGCTGCCGGCGCTGCGCCGGCGTCGGCGCGTTGGGCCAGCTCTTGAGCGTTGCACGCACCTTGCCGATGGCGGCCGGCACATCCAGGCCGGTCGCACGTGCTGCGTCGTCGACCTTGGGACAATAGGCCGCACTGTCTTCCGGCAGATACACCATGGGATGCCGCCGCATCAGATCGCAGGTTTCGCCCGACAGATCTTCCGTCGTGATGATGGTCGGCTTATAGGCCGCCAACCGGTCCAGCAATGGTTGCAGCCGCGCTGCACTGATGTCGCTGCCCTCGGGCAACTGCGACAGGTGCACGCTGCCAAGCACCAGCACCTGGGTGCGTGGCGCGGCCATGTCCGCATCCAGTTGCGACAGGTCTACTTGTGCCTGCGCGATGCCCGGTGCGATGAGCGTCAGCAACGCGATGCACAGCCGGCGGGGGTGGAGCAGGGCGGTCAAGACGGGTGCTGCGACGGAACGCGACGCTGCTGCGTCGACGCCGTTCGAATTGCAAGGTACGTGGGGCATGACGGTCCTTGTACGTAATCGCATCCGCGCTGCGGCAAGCGCACCCTGCGGCAGTAGACGTGCGGCGAGTATGGCCGATACCGCAGGCATCCAACCCGGCCGGAAAGTCATGCCGCCAAATGGCAGGGGGTCCTGCGGGCATGCACTGCGTCATGCTTACTCGATGCTGGAGCATCGACCGCAGGTCGCTTCAAACGCCGCGTGCAAAACTCGATGGTCACGTCTGGCAAGTCTTGACGACATGCGCTGAGAGTGGCTACCAAAACGTCGCGAGCAGTCGTCAGGTGGGTGTGGACGGCGCGCTCAGAACCGGAGTGGTACACGCCGCACCGAGCACCGGCCGCGCCCGCCTGGCGGTGAGCACAGTCGTTTTGTTAGCTGCCCTAAGCCACGTGTCGACTGCTAGCGCTTCGTGCACATCGCCTGCGCAAGAACCGCACCGCGACACCGGCAGTTTGCGGTGATCGATGTGGTTTATCCATCGTCGGCATACATGATCGATTGCGATGTAACGCAGCCGGAACGCATCGGCTATGCGGCATGCAAGATGCCAGGGAGCCAAGCAACGCAGCCAGCGGAACGCATCGGCTATGCGGCATGCAAGATGCCAGCGAGCCAAGCAACACAGCCAGTCCGCCGGCGCCAATGCATGCCTCAGATCTTGCAAGGGCCCAGTGTTGCGCGCATGCCGTAAGGCCGCAGCAGGCACCACCGCGCACATGCCAGTGAATCGGTCTGTATGCAGATTTCCGCACCCGCGTCGGACCACGGCCACAAGACGTGGCGGGTGCATGCGCGCAGGATGCGGTTACGACCACCCAAGGGCACGACGATGGACCGGAGAACCTTTCTGCGGCAAGGTATGGCAGCGACCGCGGCCGTGGGGGCCGGCGCTGCGCTGGCGGGTCACGCGGTGTCGGCCAGCGCGGCGGCGGCGCCTGCAGCATTACGGCCGCGCCTGGAGGCACTGCCTTCAGCCGCGCAGGTGGGCAGCAAGCTGTGCAGTTTTGAGCACCTGCAGCAACAGTGGACCGTCTACGAGCAGCTCGACGACTCGCAAGGCCAGCTCACGCTGTGGACCGACAGCGGCATGCTGCGCCTGGACAAACGCACCGAAGCTGCCTACCCGGCGGCAGGGGCGCCGTACTTCGGCATGTCGCTGGCGCAGGTCGCCATGGCCGACGCCGACCTGCTTGCTGATCGCTTGCTGCGTGACGGCGAGCCGGACGAGGCGCAGGTGCGCGATGTCGCACCACCGCCGGCGTCGTTGCTGGATCCCAAGGACAACGGTGGGCGCTGGCCGTGGACCACGTTTGTTGGCACGCGCGAAGCGCTGGACACCATGCCGATCTTGCCCAACGGCCGCAGCCGCACCTCGCGGCCGGAACATGCCTTCACCGAACTTGGCGAGGAGGCGCTGATCAAACGGCGCGAAGAAGGCATGCTCGGTGGCTGGATGCCGGCGGTGCGTAAGGTGATGCGCCGCGAGGGCGAGGCCGACGCCTGGTACGACGTGCTGGTATTCGCAGATGTGCGCGCGCCCGACCGCTTTGTGGTGCAAACCTGGCACCGCACCATGCAGGTCCGCGGCGGGCAGATCGTGGCGGTGCACTACACGCACAGCTATCCCGCATTCGGCACGCTGCGCACGCCGGCCACCGCGGAGCAGTTTTATGCGGCGCTGATCGATTTCGCGGCGTACTGGCAACAGGCATTGGACGGCACGGTGCAGGCGCAACTACCCGATGCCAGTTGGAATGACATGGCGCAATTCGCGTTCGCGCGCGAGCTGGTGGTGCGCCCGGGTGGCGATTACCCGAAGTACGGCGCGGTGGAGCGCGACTACTACGGTAACGAGTACGATGGCTTTCAGGACACCTTTACCAGTTCGCTCTACGCCAATCTGGAATGGGGCCGCTTTGCCCAGGCTGCTGCTGTACTCGACAACTATTTCGATGCGTTCGTGCAGGACGATGGCCTGCCGAACATGCGTGGGCCGGAAGTGGGGCAGTTCGGTCTGACCTTGTCGTTGCTGGCGCGCTATCTGCGCTATACCGGCGATGCGCTGCGCTTGCGCCGATTGCTGCCCAAGATTGCGGCCACCGCGCAGGTGTTGTGCGCGTTGCACGATCAGGCATTGGTATTGCCCCGCAATGCGTCCGGGCACGGCCTGCTGCATGGCTGGAACGAATCGGATGCGTGCCTGTTTCCCGATCCATCGCTATGGTGGAAGCCGTATTACGCCAACAGCGCGCTGACCATTCGCGGGTGGGAGGACATCGCGCAGGTCTGGAGCACGCTCGGTGGCGATGCGGCACAGGCAAGCCAATGGCAGCGCCGCGCGAAGCAGTTGCGCACACGACTGGAAGCCAGCCTGCGTGCCAATGTGCGCCGCGATCTGTCGCCGCCGTATGTCGGCCCGCTGCCGGGCACCACGCTGACCTTTCGGCAATCGCTGCTGCAGGAAAAACCCAGCGAGCAGCAGTGGCCGCATCGCGTCTACGCCGAGTTGCTGCAGGCCGATGTGTTGCCGGACGACCTCGCCCATCTGGTGATCGACTGCCTGCGCGGCCACGGCGGCACCAGCATCGGCGTGGTGGCCAATATCGCGCCACCGGAGCCGGGTAGCCGCGATCTGCTGGGGTTTATTTCCTACGGGTATGCGCAACAGCTGCTGCGGCTGGATCGCATCGAAGAGTATCTGTTGTTCGTCTACGCGCACCGCTATCAGGTGCACACGCGTGGCAGCTGGACGGCGGGCGAAGTCAGTGGCATCACCGGCGGCATGCCGTTGTTCTGCATGCCGGCGCAAATGACCATCCCGTTGTTGTTGCGCTGGATGCTGGTCAGCGACGACAGCGCGGGCGAGCAGTTGTTTCTGGCGCGTGCAGTGCCGCGTGCATGGCTGGCCAGCGGCGAGGCGGTCGGTGTTACTGCGGCGCCGACACGTTGGGGCACGGTCACACTGACCTTGCGGACCGACACCGCTGCACGCCGTATCGATGCACAGGTGCAACTGCCCGAGCGCGCTCCCAAGCGCACCTGGCTCACGCTGCGTGCGCCAACCGGCACGCGATTGCAACGCGTACTGGTCGATGGACAACCGGCGCGTCTGCAAGGCCCGCATGCGGATCGGGTGGCGGTGTCGCACGGCGTCGCAGCGGTGCAGGTACAGGCCTGGTACGTGTGACGCACGTCGCTGCAATGCCGTCATCGACACGCGGCGCGATCTGAGCGCGGCGATCGGCACCGATCGCCGTCTACAACGCTAGCGGCAACAAGGTTACTTTTGAGGGCGTGTGCAGTGGTCTTGCCATCACGCTGGGCGTGAAGCGAGCAATCCCGCGACCGCGTAGCCATCAGGCGCGTGCATGCGATCCGGCATGTATCAGGTGTACGCGATAACCGCTTGCCATGTGTCACCGTGCTTTGTGTCGAAATTATGGCAAAAGCATGTGAATTTCCGCACGAGTGCCGGATAAATTCGTCAAGACGCCAGCGCGGCATTGTCGCAAGCTTTTTTCTGCGTGGCCTGCAATTCTTGGTCGCGTGCTCTCAGGGGGAGAGCAGCAACGTCGCCGTCCTGTCTGGCCAGTGCCGTTTCGTACGGCAGTTCGCTGGTGTCGTCTTTGTCGTGATCGATCTCTCATCTTGCGCTGTTGCAGTGCGGCTTGGCCGTGCGCGCAGGTTGGCCGTTGTCCCCATGAAAGCACAAGGAATTCCGATGTCGCCCAGCTGCTCCGCCATGCTGTCGCAGTGCCTCGTTTCCAGACGTCACCCGCTGGTCAAGGCGATCGTCCTGGGCTTGTCCATCGTTGCCGTGCCGGCGCTCGCACAGCAGCGCAGTGCCGACGACGATGTCACCCAGACCCTGGATCAGATCAACGTCACCGGCACCCATCTGCGCCGCGTGGATGCCGAGACTGCCAGCCCGGTCATTGTGGTCGACCGGCAGCGCATCGAAGATAGCGGCAAGAGCACGCTCGGCCAGTTGCTGCAACAACTCCCGGCCATGTCCGGGTTCATGCCTGGCCCTGCGCTCAACTCCGGTTTCAGTCATGGCCGTGCGCTGGTGTCACTGCGCAATCTGGGACCCGAGCGCACGCTGGTGCTGGTCAACGGCCACCGCATGGCGGGACCGGCCAGCAGCGTGGCGTCGGCACCGGGCGTGGATGTCAACGCCATTCCGGCCTCGATGGTGGAGCGGGTGGAAGTGCTCACCGACGGTGCCTCGTCGGTGTATGGCTCCGATGCGATCGGCGGGGTGGTCAACATCATCCTCAAGGACAAGTACGACGGCTTTGCCGCCACGGTCGATTACGCCCAGAGCACGCATGGCGATGCCAACAGCCGCACGCTGGGCCTGGAGTGGGGCAAGACCTGGGACCGCGGTGGGGTGATCCTTGGGCTCAGCCGCAATTCGATGAATCCGGTGTTCAACCGCGATCGCAGCTATGCCGCCAGGGCGGTGGAGTTTCTCGACGGGCAGGTTAGCGAGATCCGTGGTGGCAACACGCGCGCATTCCTGAGCGATGGACGCAGGCTGACTCCGGCCGACGGTGTGCCGCCCGGACCGGTCGACGCCACTGCATTTCGTCCTTACCAGCCTGCGACAGACAGCTACAACGTTTACGACGCGCAATACCTGATTACCCCGATAGAACGCACCAACGCATCGCTGCACGGCAGTTTCGAATTCACTCCGAACGTGCAGGGGTATATGGACGTGTTCTGGACGCGCAGCAAGACCACCTCGCGGCTGGATGCGTTCGGCATTGAGATGCAGGATGCGGCCAGCAATTACTACAACCCGTTCGGCGATCAGCTGGACCGTTATCTGTTGCGCTCCACCCAGGCCAATACGCGCGTCTATACCGCGACGATGTTCCAGACCAATATCGTGGCCGGCCTGCGCGGGCGCGTGGAAGGCACCAGTTGGCAATGGGATGCGGCCGCAGGCTACGCACGCTACAAGGACACGTTGGTACGCACGGGCTTCTCCATCACCTCGGCGCTGAACAACGCCACCGGTGCCTCGTTCCTGGACAGCGACGGGGTGGTCAAGTGCGGCGCGCCCGGTGCGGTGATCGCCGGCTGTACGCCGATCAATATCTTCAACCCCAGCGATCCGGCCACCATCGCGGCGCTACGCGGCACCCAGCGGCCGGTGGATCTGATCGACGAGAGCCAGATGCGTTTTGTCGACATCAGCGCCAACGGCGATCTGTTCAAACTCCCCGCCGGTGCGGTGCAGGCAGCGGTGGGTCTGGTCTATCGCACCAACAAATTCGCACAGGGCACCACCAGCGAGGTGGCCGCCGCCGATGCCGACGGCAACTGCGATTACAACGATGGCTGCATCCTCCGGCAGGGCCGCGACGAATCGGTGCGCGAGGCCTATGCCGAGTTGCTGGTGCCGTTGCTTAAAGACGTGCCGTTTGCCAGCAGCCTGAATCTCAATCTGGGCTCGCGCTATTCCAAATACGATGCCTGGGGCAACACGACCAACAGCAAGGTGGCTCTCGAATGGCGGCCGATCGCCAATTTGCTGGTGCGTGCCACCGGCTCGCAGGTATTCCGCGCGCCCGCGCTGGGCGATCTGTATGGCTCGCCCTATAACGCGGTAATCGACACCACCGGCGATTTCGAGGACCCATGCAATGGCTATGCCGGCGCCGCGCCCAATCCGGCCTGCGCCAACGTACCCAACGATGGCAGCTTCACCAATACCGCGCAGTTCAACGTGGTGACCTCCGGCGCCAACAATCTCGGTTTCCAGCTGAAGCCGGAGCGTGGCCGCTCCTACAACATCGGCGTGGTGTACGACCCCGACCAGGTGCGCGGCCTGTCGCTCAACGTGGACAGCTGGCGCGTGGTGCTGGATGACATGCTGTCTGGCGTTGGCGAGCAGCAAGTGGTCAACGATTGCTTCGATGGAAGCGAAGCAGCGTTCTGCCCGCTGATCCAGCGCGACGCAGCCGGGCAGCTGACGCGCGTGTCGGTACCGTTCGCCTACAACAGCGGCAAGGTGGATATCCGTGGCTACGATGCGGGCATCCACTACACGCTGGCCGATACCGCGTGGGGTGATTTTTCTGCCGGTCTGGATGCGACCTTCTTTTCCGATTTTCGCTTCGCTGGCGAAACGCACAACTACGTCGGCGAAAATTCCAGCTGGGGCAATATGCCGCGCTGGCGCGCGGTGGCCAATCTGGCCTGGGACAAGGGCCCATGGCATGCGAGCTGGAACACCCGTTACCTGGGCCGCACCGTCAACGGCAGCCAGTACGACAACTTCTGCGCCGACACCAATGCCGATGGCAGCTGCCGCTATTTCCCGATCGGCTCGGTGGTCTATCACGACGTTTCGCTGAGCCGCAAGCTGGCGTCCTTGCACAGCACGCTCGCTTTGGGTGTGGACAATCTGGGCAATCGCGCACCACCGCAGTTTTACAGCTACTCCAACGCAGCCAATACCGACGCGACCACCTACGACACTCTGGGTCGCTTCTTCTGGAGCCGGTTGCGTGTGGAATTTTGAGCGCTACACGCGGCGCCGGTATCGCGTTGGAGCATTCCCGCCGCCGATGGCGGGCGCCGTGCAGCACGCCTGCACTAATCACGCGAGGTTCGTATGGCCGCGCCATGCTTCGCATTCTCGCAACGTGCTCTGTCGCGGGCGCCTATGCTGATCGGCTGCCGGCACGTCAAGAGAGCTGCCGCGCAGTGGAGGCGCTGCCGAGGCGTGCAGCGGTGAACGAGATGTGGCGAGCGGCCTTCAGCGGAGCGTGCACGGTGCGAAGGAACCTGCATGTCCAAGTGCTCCATCTGCACCGAGCATCGTGCGCGCTTACCTGGCGGTGAGCACAATCGGTGGGTTGGTCGCTCTTCTTTCAGCGCATGGTGGTCGCAGCAGCGGTGTGGTGCGTGCCGCTGCTCGCAGACAGACCATTCCAATGCCCCGCACCTTGCAGAGAGCCGCTCCATGCGTCGTTCCTTTTTGATGACATTCGTGTGCCGGCATAGACGCTGGTTGCGCGCCGCGCTGCGATCCGGTGCCGCCACCGTATTCTGCGCGGGTGCAGTCGTTGGCATGCCCTTAGGCATCGCCAAGGACATGCAGGAGGCACCGGTGGCCGAGGCCAATGCGTCGATCGGCGATCCGCGTTTTCATGGGCTGGAGCATCCGCTGCCCGACAGCGGCGTGGCCTTGGCACCTGGTGGGCAGCTGGCGCGGATCTACGCGGCCGATCGCGCGCGCGGGGCAGGGCAGGCCGCGGGCAACGATTTCTGGATCGATCGCATGCTGGTGCGCGAAGGCACCGGTGGCGGTTTCGATGACGAGAACGATTGGCTATTTACGCGTGGGCGCGCGGCGTTTATGGCCACGCATCACCCCGAGATTCCCGGCTTCGTCGGCCAGGTGGCGTACTGGCATACCACCGACTACGACGCGCTGTTGCGCATCCTTTCCACGCAAGGTGAGCGTGCGGTGCAGTGGACCGAGCGCTCGCAACAACGTCGCCAGACGCCCAGCTATTTCAGTACCGTGTTCGAGGATGCCAACGCGGGCGTGCGGATGCGCCTGGTCAAGTACATCACCGAGCAGAATGTGGCGGTGGCCAGCATCGTACTGTCCAGCCTGGACGGCGCGGCGCATACGTTGTCGGTGCAGGCGCTGTCGCCGCTGGCGCAGCATGCCGATGGCAATGCGTTGACCGGCGCCTTCGAAGCGTACAACGCGATCACCACGGTGTTTCCGCGCCTGTCCGGCGATGGCTTTCGGGTAGACGGCAACCAGCTGGTGCGCGAGGTGGCGGTGCCGGCCAGCGGCGAGGCGCCAGCGCTGAAACTGCAACTGGGCCTGCTCACACACGAGCTGCCGCAGGCGCAGGCCGAGTACGCCCGCATCGTTGCGCAGTCGCCGCAGCAGGCCTACCAGGAGCACGTTGCCAGCTACAACCGCTGGTGGGTGGACAACGTGCCGTATCTGGATACGCCGGATGAGAACATCACCAAGAGCCTGTTCTATCGCTGGTGGACGCTGCGCTTCAATTTTCTCGATGCCAACGTGCCGGGCAACGATTACCAGTTTCCGGTCGCCATCGAGGGCGTGCTGGGCTACAACAACGCCATCGTGCTGACCACCGGCATGTTTCTGGACGATCTGAAATATCTGCGCGACCCGAGCTACGCGTACGGCAGCTGGCTCAGCGCAGGCGAGACCGCGGGCGGCGGCAAGTACACCGACAATCCCGGCTCGCCGGAAAACTGGTCCAACTCGTACGCGCAATACATCACCGCCGCCGCATGGCGCGCGATGCAGCTGCATGGCGGCCCGCCGGCACTGGCCGCAAAACTGGCCCGCTACGGCAGCGGCGATGTGGACGGCGTGCTGGCTGCCTACGATCTCAACCACAACGGCTTGATCGAATACGACTGGGCGGCGATGACCGGCAACGACGCCGATGCGGTGTCGTTCGACTGGGCGGCCAAGCACGGCGAAATCCGCATGGATCGCACCGAGAGCGCTTACGTCTATGCCAACGCGCAGGCAGCGGCGCAGGCGGCGCAACTGGCCGGCGACAGCGCAACCGCGCAACGCATGCAGGCCACCGCGCAACGCATTCGCAAGGCGGTGCTGGAGGTCTTGTGGCAGGACCATAGCGACAGCGCCGATTCGGTGGGCCTGCACGGCGAGCTGCTCAAACATCGCCAGGCCAAGGGGCCGCGCCTGCCGGTGGACTGGAAGGAAACCAACAACTACTACCCCTTCAGCGTGGGGCTGATGCCCAAGCAGGGTGATGCCGATCACGACCCCAAATATGCGCGCGCCTTGCGCTTGTTTGCCGATGCAGCGCAGTACCCGCTGTTTCCCTTCTACACCGCCAATCAGGTCGATCTGCAAGCGCGCAGCAGTGGCGCCGATGCGGGCAGCAATAATTTTTCCACCATCAACGCGACGGTTGCATTCCGCCTGCTCGGCGAGGCGCTGCGCGATTACCCCAGCCCGTTTCTGAGCGCGCAGAGCTACCGCACGCTGCTGTACTGGAACGCATGGGCGTCCTACATCGACGGCGACAACCGCTATCCGGATCAGAACGAATTCTGGGCCAAGGGCAGCGCCAGCAATGGCGGCAAGATCGCGTACCGCTCGTGGATTCACCACACCCAGCTGGGTGCGACCAATTTCACCATGATCGAAGATGCGATGGGCCTGCGTCCGCGCAACGACGACAAGATCGAGCTATATCCCATCGACATCGGTTGGGACCATTTTGCCGCCGACAACCTGCGCTACCGCGATCGCAATCTGAGCATTGTCTGGGACCGCGATGGGCGCCATTACGCGGGCAGGGCACCGCAGGGCTACAGCGTCTATCTGGATGGCACGCTGGCGTTTCGCGTGGACCGGCTTGCGCATGTGATCTACGACCCGGCCAGCGGGCAGGTCAGTGCGGCGCCCGATGCGGTCAATCGCAACGGCACGGCGCAGGTGCTGGAGGCGCATCCGGCGCAGCTGGCGTCGATGGCGCGGGTGCCGATCGCTGCGGATGCGCACATCGCCGAACTGCTAAGCAAGGCCGGCGTGGATGTGACGCTGCCGGCCACTGCCAACCACAATCTTGCACAAGGCGCACAGGTCACTGCCAGTTTTGCCGCGCCAGGCTTTGCCGCCGCTGCGGCGGTGGACGGCAGCACGGCGAGTACGCCGTTCTGGGGCACTGCCGGCTCGCCGTCTGCCAGTGACTGGATCGCCCTGGATCTGGGCCGGCCCCGGCAAGTGGATCAGGTGGTGCTGTATTTCTATCGCAGCTCCTCGCCTGGCGGCGTGCAGCATGGCTTTGCGTCCGGCACCTATCCCGGCTATGCCGCGCCGTGGATCTACGTCGTGCAGTACCAGGATGGTGCCGGCAACTGGAAGACCGTTCCGGGGCAGGTGCGCGATGCGGCGGTCGCCGTAGGCAACCGCAACCGGGTGCGCTTTCCGGCGCTGCGTACGCAGGCGCTGCGCGTGCTGGTGACCCATGCCGGCGGCGCACGCACCGGCATCAAGGAACTGCAGGTGTTCGACAGCGGCCTGGCCGCGCCTGCGTTTGGCGGCAACGCGCCGCCGCAGGTGCAAGCGTGGCAGCTGGACGATGCCGGTGCTGGTGCCGACGGCGCGGCGATGGTGAACGGCCGGGTCGGCGATGACGGCTTGCCCAACGCAGCGTTGCAGGTGCGCTGGCAGATGCTGCAAGGCCCGGAAGGTGGCGATGCGGTATTCGCCGATGCTGCCGCGCTGCAGACCGCGGTGCGCTTTACGCGCCCGGGTGCGTACACGGTGCGGTTGGCGGCCAACGACGGCGCGTTGGACGGTCATGCCGATGTGCAGCTGCTCGCGGCCGCCGCGCCGGTGCTGCAGCGCGTGCCATTGCACGAACTGGCCACGGTCAGCGCGCAGCTCACCGGCGCTCAGTACCGCGTGCAGGCGCTCAACGACGGTTTCATCCCCGCAGTGGGCAGCAGGCCGAAGGGCAGCCGGCGCTGGGGTAGTTACGGCAGCGAGCAACCGGCCACAATCTGGCTGCAATACCAGTGGCCGCTGCCGGTGCGTCTGTCATCCAGCACGCTCTACTTCTGGAACGACCAGCCCCGTGGCGGGGTGGCCGCGCCTGCCAGCTGGACATTGCAGGCACTGCAAAACGGCCGCTGGCACGACATCGTCGCCGATGGCGGCTACCCGATTGCCACCGCTGCGATTGGCGCCGCCAGCACGGCCCGCTTTGCGCCGGTCATCACCACCGCCGTGCGTGCGGTGCTTAGCACTCAGTCCGGCGCCGACGGGCGCATGCCCATCGGCGTGGACGAATGGCAGGTGCACGCAGAGTTGCCCACGCGCGTGGAGGCAATCGATCTGCGCACCGCACCCGGCCAGCTGCCGGTGTTGCCGCAGCAGGTCGACGCCTTCTTTGCCGATGGCAGCGTGCTGCCGGTGGCGGTGCAGTGGCCGGATCTGTCGCTGCAGCGGCTGGGCGGCGAAGGTGCGGTGGAGCTGCAGGGGCTGGTGGAGGGCGTGCTTCCGATCAAGGCCACGGTCTGGGTGCGCGCCACGCCGCCAGCGCAGATCAACACCGTGCAGGCTTTGCCCGAAGTAAGTGCCGTGGTGGGGCAGGCGCCCACGCTTCCGAGCGTTGTGAGCGTGCAATACAACGACGGCTCGCGCGAGCGCTTGCCGGTGCAATGGCCGGCGCTGGCGCCCGCGCGTTACGCGCAACCTGGGCAGATCGGCCTGACCGGCACCGCGCAGGGGCGTGCGCCCACCGGGGTGGTGTCGGTTCCGCTCAGCGTGCAGATCAAGCCAGCCAACACGCCGACCCGGCCGCAGGAATCGACCCCATGACCGTTAGTGTCGCCCGCACCTTGGCATTGGCCGCTGTGTTGTCGCTTGCTACGGTTGCCGCGCTGGCCGCCGACGCTTTGCCACCGCAGGGCGTGCAGCTGCATGCACCGGGCAACCCGATCCTCGCCGACGGCAGTACCTATTCGGCCGACCCGGCAGCGCTGGTGGCCGACGGCAAGCTGTACATCCTGGCAGGGCGCGACACCGCGCCACCCAACCGCAACGATTTCGTCATGCCTGGTTGGCAGATGTTCGTCAGCAGCGACCCGGCCAGCGGGCAGTGGACGCATTACCGCGACCTGCTACGTCCGCAACAGGTATTCACCTGGGCCGACAAGCGCTATGCCTACGCTGCGCAGATCGTGCAGGGGCCCGATGGCCGCTATTACCTGTATGCGCCGGTACAGCAGCGCAACGCGCCCAATCCGGATCCGTTCGCGATCGGCGTGGCGGTTGCCGACAGTCCGCTTGGTCCGTGGACCGATGCCCATCCACAAGGGCCGGTGGTGTCGCAGTCGGTGCCCAACCGCAACGCCATCCAGAACATCGACCCCACCGTGCTGGTCGACGACGATGGCCGGGTGTATCTGTACTGGGGCACGTTCGGCGCGCTGTTCGGGGTGGAGCTGGAGCGCGACATGGTGACCTTCAAGGGCACGCCTGTAGCGGTGGAGAGGCTCGGCGGTTACTTCGAAGCGCCCTGGCTGTTCAAGCGCAATGGCACCTACTACCTGGCGTATGCGGCCAACAATGCCGGCCGCGATTCGGCATGTACGCCCACGCTGTATCACGCGTGCATCGCCTATGCGAGCGCGCCGACGCCGCTGGGGCCGTGGACCTATCGCGGCATCGTGCTGCCGCCGGTGTCCTCGACCACCTCGCATCCGGGCATCGTCGCCTTCAAGGGGCAGTGGTATCTGGTCTATCACACCGCCGATGCGCAGGGCGGCGGGCATTTCCGTCGCAGCGTGGCGATCGATCGGCTGCAGTGGGACGACAGCACCCAGCCGGCCGGCATCCGCACCGTCGTCCCCACCCGGCGCCCGCAGCCGGCGCTGCCGCCACAGCGCAATCAGGCGCCGTCCGCCGTGGCCACTGCGTCCAATGGGCCGCAGATTCCGCTGCAGTACTGGATGGCTGCGCTCAACGATGGTGTGGTCAAGGCCAATCCGCTGCCGCCGCAACTGTGGGGCAGCTGGACGCAAGACAATCCACCGCAACAATGGATTCAATACAGCTGGGCGCAGCCGGTCACCCTGGACCGTACCCGCGTGGTGTTTTGGGCCGATCAGCCGCCCGGCGCGCAGATCGGTGTGGCGCCGCCAGCGCGCTGGCACCTGGAATACCGCCAGGACGGGCAGTGGCATCCGGTGCGCACGCGCGACCGCTATGGCACCCATACCGATCGTTTCGAGGCGGTGTCGTTTGCAGCAGTCACCACGCGTTGCGTGCGTCTGGTGATGGAGGCCTCCGGCGGCCCGGACAGTTACGCCGCGCTTGCCGTGCAGGAGTGGGAAGTGCTGGCACCGCAGCCGCAACATCTGCCGGTCGCCGGCGATGCCGATAGCAGCCGCTGCGATGCGCCGTGAGCGTAATGACCCAACCACAATGAGGCTTGCAGTGCGCATGATCCCTAGGCTGTTTTTCCGTTGCCGCGCGCTGCTACGGTCTGCTGCGATGTGGCCGTTGCAGTTGGCGTTGGCGGCCGCGTCCATCATGCCGGCGGCGGCATCCACGCCCGCATCTGCAGCGATGCCTACGGCCTCAGCGACCTCGAAAGCGATGCCGACATCTGCGTCCGCAGCGGCCCCCACTGCAGCGGATTACACTCGTGCGCTCGGTCTGTCGCAGCACTACGCGTCGCTGGTCGAGCACGAGCCCAGCATGCCGACGTGGGTCGATGCCGGGCGTTTCCTGTATCGACGCGGCGTTGCCCGCACCGGTCAGCCGCCGGCCATCGAATACCGCATGGTGGATGCTGCCAGCGGCCGCAACACGCTGGCGTTCGACCATGCACGCCTGGCGGCGGCATTGACCAAGGCCGGCGCGGTCGCTGTGGATGCAGCGGCGCTGACGCTGCAGGCGCCCACCCTGCAGCAGGACCGTCTGGCCTTCCAGCTCGCCGGCGTCGGCTGGCAATGCACGCTGTCGCGCTCTGCCTGCGTGCATCTGCACGACCGCGATGCGCCGCCGGAATCGATGGACATGCGGCTTCCGCTCGTGCAGGGCGAACGCAACGTCAAGCTGTCGCCGGATGGACGCTGGCGCGCCTGGATCGAACAGGCCAATGTGGTGATCGCGCCTGCGAGCGGCGGTGAGCGCAGCCTACTTAGTCGCGATGGCAGTACCGACGATTACTACGCGCTGGACAGCCTGGTGTGGTCGCCGGATTCGCAGCATCTGGCGGCGTATCGGGTCAAGGCGCCGCCGCCGCGCATCGTCTATTACATCGAATCGGCACCCGTCGACCGCGTGCAGCCCAAACTGCACCAGCAGATCTATCCCAAGCCGGGCGATGTGTTGCCGGTGATGCAGCCGGTGCTCTTCGACATCGCCACGCGCGCGGCGCATCCGGTGGCGATGACGCTGCTGCCCAACGCCTTCACCTTGAGCGAGA
This sequence comes from Xanthomonas sp. WCS2018Noco2-27, assembly GCF_031843525.1. Classification (NCBI taxonomy): domain Bacteria; kingdom Pseudomonadati; phylum Pseudomonadota; class Gammaproteobacteria; order Lysobacterales; family Lysobacteraceae; genus Xanthomonas; species Xanthomonas sp. WCS2018Noco2-27. Next base: position 314,972 of record NZ_JAVTIK010000003.1, read on the forward strand.
TGGTGTGGTGGAAGGACAGTCGCGGTTTCACCTTCGAGTACAACGCACGCGGGCATCAGCTGTATCGCGTCATCGAGGTGGATGCACGCAGTGCCGCCGCGCGCACGCTGATCGAAGAAACTTCGCGCACCTTCATCGAATACTCCGAGCTCAGCGGCGAGCACGAAGACGGCGGCAAGCATGCGCGCCGCGATCTGGCCGATGGCGCGCAGATCGTGTGGGCCTCCGAGCGCGATGGCTGGGAGCATCTGTATCTCTACGATGGCCGCACCGGCGCGGTGATCCGTCAGCTCACCCACGGCGAGTGGGTGGTGCGCAAGCTCGATCGCATCGACGAGGCAGCGGGGCAGCTGTATTTCAGCGCCTCCGGCATGCAACCCGGCGAAGATCCGTATTACCGCCACGCTTATCGTATCGGCCTGGATGGCAGCGGGCTGACCGCGTTGACGCCGCAGCAGGCCGACCATGCCGTGCAGTATTCGCCGGACGGGAAGTGGTTGCTGGATCTTTACTCGCGCGTGGATCTGGGCCCGGTGCTGGAGCTGCGGCGCAGCACCGACGGCAGCGTGGCACGTACCATCGAGCGCACCGATCTGAGCCGCCTGCAGGCGGCCGGCTGGCAGGCGCCGTTGCCATTCCATACCACCGGGCGCGATGGCAAGACCGAAATCTGGGGTGTGATCCATCGCCCGCAACAGTTGAATCCGCAGCAGCGTTACCGCGTGGTCGAAGACATCTATGCGGGCCCGCAAGGCTCCTTCGTGCCGAAAAGCTTCACCACCCGGGTGCCGCCGCTGACCACGCTGGGGTTTGCGGTGGCGCAGATCGATGGGATGGGCACCAATAATCGCGCGCGCGCCTTCCACGACGTGGCCTGGCGCAATCTCAAGGACGCCGGTCTGCCGGATCGCATCGCCTGGCATACCGCCGCGGCCGCGCAGTACCCGTGGTACGACATCCGCGGCGGTGTCGGCGTGTACGGCACCTCGGCCGGTGGTCAGAACGCGTTGGGTGCGTTGTTGTTCCATCCCGAGTTCTATGTGGCGGGCGTGGCCAATTCCGGCTGCCACGACAACCGCATGGACAAGATCTGGTGGAACGAGCAATGGATGGGCTGGCCGGTGGGGCCGTGGTATGCCGAATCGTCCAACGTGGAAAACGCCGCGCGCCTGCAAGGACATCTGCTGCTGGTCACCGGCGACATGGACATGAATGTCGATCCCGCCAGCACCTTCCAGGTGGCCGACCGCCTGATCAAGGCTGGCAAGGATTTCGACCTGCTGGTGGTGCCGGGTGGCGACCATGGCGCCGGTGGCAGTTACGGCCGCCGGCGGCTGCTGGATTTTTTCGTGCGCTGGATGCAGCAGGCACCAACGCCTGAGTGGAATCGCACATCGCCCGACACAGCCGTCGCGCCGCCACCCGCGTGATTGCACGCGCATGCCGCGGTCTGCGGGATCGTGTGCATACGTCGAGCACACCTATTACCTCAAAGCCCGCCATTCCGGCGTGGCTTGTTGGAGAATGTCATGCAACATCGAACACGCGTCATCGCCAACGCGATCCTGGCAACCGCCTTATCGGCAACGCTACCTGGCATCGCCGCGGCGGCGGAAACAGTGGGGTGTCAATCGCGTTCCAACGATGCGCCGTGGGGCGCCGCCCAGCCATTACGCACCTGGACGCCGAGCGGCGGTTCGGCCGCATTGAACGCGGTCGGCGCTGCCGAGGGGCCGCCGTTCCAGGCCAGGTTGGTCACTGCATTTGGCGAGGATTCGGCGGTATCGGTGCGATCGGTGGTGCTGGAATATCCCGATGGTTGCCGACGGCGTTATCAGCTGCCGTCTTTCGCGGCGTCGGACCGGCAGTACGTCGCCACCGTTGCCAAGGCGCATCCGGTGCGCGTGGATCGGCGCACCTATGTCACCGCCGCCGAGCCGGACACGATCACCGCCGCGATGCTGGCGAATGGATCTGCGAAAAAATACGAAACCCAACACTTCGCCTTCTGGTACGGGATGAAGACGGCTGGGGAGAGTTATCGCGATGTGGCCAAGCGCGGCGTCGCGTGGACGACCTTCGTCAACCAGAGCGCCGCCTGGTTCGAAAAGGTCTGGCAAATGAATGCCGATCTGCTCGGCGCACCGATGCCCTATGCCGGAGTAACGACGCCCAAACGCATCAATGTCTACCTGTGCGGCACCGGGCTGCCCTATGCGCAGGGCGGCGATCTCACCGAATGCGGCGCCAGTGCCGGGCAGGCGATCGGGGTCTCGTCCTGGGCGCTTGGATACGGTTCGCACTCGGTAGCGCATGAGTTCGTGCACACCTTGCAGTACTACAGCGGCGGTTACCGCAATCTGCAGGCCGCCGGCTGGTTCTGGGAAACCCACGCCAACTGGAGCGCGTTCCAGACCGGGCGGATGGACGATTCTGCAGTGGCGTACTACCAGTCCAATCTTGAGAACGGGCCGCTGTTTCCGGAGAGCCGCTACGGCGCGCATCCGTTGTTGATGTTTCTGGCCGAAACCGATGCAACCCGTTCGCTGGTCTGGGACATGTGGCTGAAAAATCAGCGCAATGCCGCTGGCGATACCGCGGAAATGCCGATGCAGACCGTGGTCCGCCTCGGTCAGCAACAGGGCGTGTTTCCGCAGGGTTTTCGTTCGTTTGCCGATTTCATGGGGCGCTACGGTGCGCGGCTTGCCGCATTCGACTTCCTCAGCCAGAAGGCCTTGCTCGACATCAGCAAGGACCGCGCCGCCGCCAAACGCTACGTGCCGTTAAGGACATTGGCCGCGCGCGGCCGGTATGCCTCCTCACCGGAGCGGCCGTTGAACATCTACGGCACCCATGTCATTCCGCTGACACCGCAGACCGGAGCAAAAACAATCAGCGTGAGCCTGCAGGGCAAGACCGCTGCCGACCAGGCGGCGTGGCGTTTTACCCTGGTCAGTGTGGATGCGCAGTCCCGCCCGACCTATGCAGCACTGGCGGCAGTGGAGGCGACGGCAAGCAGCACAGTGAGCTTGGCGCTGCCGGCGGGCGCCAAACAGACCTATCTGGTCGTCACGGCCACGCCGTATCGCTACAGCATCGTGCCGACCATCGTCGAACAGTTGGCAGGCAAGAAGCCGGTGCAGTTTCCGTACGAAGTCAGCATCGCCGGCGCCACGCCGCTGTCGGGTTCGGCCAGCACCTGCTCGGCCTATACAGGAACCGATGGTCTGGATCAGAACTGGAACACCAACGGCCATCGTACCGATGAGAAGGCATGCAGATGAGGCGCTGATGTGCAGCGATAAGCGTCCCCGACGGCAGGTCCACGCTCTGGACCTGCCGTCGGCGTATGCCAACACAGCAACTGTCGCGAGCGAGCGTCAGCTGGGTGCGGGCGGCACTACGAAGCCGCCCTGGACGCACGCTATGCAGCACTGCGCATCGTCGCGCTGGTCTGGCGGACGCAGGCGTTGTGGTGGTCGCTCTCGATGTGCGGCAGGCGACACCAGCACGCCGAGGTGGCACAGCGCTGCCTGCACGCACACCCATGCGCATGGCAACCATGCTGTTTTCCGCATGCACGGTCGACAAATGCGACAAGACGTAGCGCCTGCGCACAGGCACATTGTGACCAGCTGATGAAACTGGAGCGCATGGGCGACTCCATGAACGAACCAACCTCCATCGGATACCACGCGTGGTTGCGCGATCGCACCTGATCGCGCGCGTTGATGGATGTCTGCGTCTGCGGTACGGCCATGGCGAAGGATTTCGTCGCGGTGCCTGTCTTCCATCTGTTCTGACCCGCACTGGCGCATACCGGTACGGGCGTGTGTTGCCCGTCGTTTAGCCACTTTTCAACTCAGGAGCCTTGCATGTCGATGTCGTCGCTGCCCATTCCTCGTCGCACCGTGACCAGGCCGCGCCCGCTGCCCAGCATGCTCGCCACCGCGTTGGTGCTGGCGCTTGCCGCAGGCACGGCGATTCCTGTACATGCGCAACAGGCCGGCAACGGCGACGCGACGCAGACGCTGGACAGCGTGGTCGTCACCGGGTCGCGGCTACGCCGTGTGGACACCGAAACCGCAAACCCGGTGGTCACGGTGAGCCAGGAACAGATTGCCGCAACCGGCAAGGCCACAGTGGGCGACCTGCTGCAGGAACTGCCATCGATCGCCGGCAACGCCACCAACCCGTACACCAATAACGGCGGCGGCACCGGTGCCTCGGCGATTTCGCTACGCGGCCTGGGCGACAAGCGCACCTTGGTGTTGGTCAACGGTATCCGGCTTGCGTACAACGACGTCAACGCCATTCCGACCAGCATGATCGAGCGCATCGAGGTGCTCAGCGATGGTGCCTCTGCGGTGTACGGGTCCGACGCCATCGGTGGCGTGGTCAACTTCATCCTGCGCACGCACTTCGACGGCGTGCAGTTCAGCAGCGACTTCGGTACCAGCAGCGAGCGCGATGGCAACCGGCGCAACTTCGCACTCACCGCCGGCAAGACCTGGGAGCGTGGCAGCCTGATCGGCGGGCTGTCGTACCACAACATCGACCCGGTCTCGGCCGGTGCGCGCGACTACTCCAAGGACGCGCTGGCACTGACCGATGGCGTGCCGGTGAAGCAGGGGTCTTCTGCCACACCCACCGGCACGGTCAACTTCAACGATGGCTCGGATCAGTCTAATCAGCTTCGGCAGGCCAATGGCTGCGCGCGGGTCACGCTCAATGGCGGCGTCAGCGGTCGCGCCGGTCCAGGCGATTTCCACTGCTATAACCCCAGCGCCGATTCCTACAACTATCAGCCGTTCAATTTGTTGCAGACCCCGCAAAAGCGCACCAATGCCTTCCTGCTGGGCACATTTCGCTTCAGCGACAGCGTCGAGGGGTACGTCAACACCTGGTTCAGTAAAACCGAATCGGCCTCGATCATCGCGCCGATTCCGATCTTCTCCAACGGCGACAACATCCTGGTGTCGTCGCAGAGTTACTACAACCCGTTCGGCGTCAACTTCGGTACCGACCGCACCACCGGCACCTCGTACAACGACCTCAATACGCGCGCCGCAGTGCTGGGCAACCGCAGTTATCAATACAACACCTACAACTTCCAGATCAGCCCCGGCTTGCGTGGTCGCTTCGGCGACAGTTCCTGGCAGTGGGATGCAAACTTCAACTACGGCAAGGTCAAGCAGAAGTCGATCAACAATGGCTTTCTCGACTATGCCGCGTTCAATCAAGCCATCGGGCCGTCGTTTCTGGATAGCGACGGCGCAGTCAAATGCGGCAGCGCAGGCGCGGCGATCGCTGGCTGCACACCGCTGAATTTCTTCAACCTCAACGACAGCTCCAACCTGGCCACCTTGCAGGGCATGGTGGTCAACCCGATCGTGACCAGCGTCTACACGGTCAAACAATTCGAAGCCAATGCCAACGGCACGTTATTCGACCTACCGGCCGGCGCGGCCAGCCTGGCTGCCGGGCTTTCGTATCGCAAGGAGCGCTCCACGACGGCATCCGATGCGCTGTGGACCGGCGACGAAAACGGGTTGTGCGGGGTGATCGAATACTGTTCGTCCACATTGAGCGGCAGCTTCGACGTCAAGGAAGCCTATGCCGAAGCGTTGTTCCCGCTACTCAAGGACCTGCCCGGCATCAACGCGCTCAATATCACCCTGGGCACGCGTTTTTCCGATTACAGCTCGGTGGGTAGCAAGACCAATAGCAAGGTGTCGCTGGAGTATCGCCCGATCGAAAATCTGCTGGTACGCGGCACCGTCTCGCAGGTGTTTCGAGCGCCCAACATCAACGAGCTGTATGCCGGCGTGGCAGGCGATGCGGCCACCGTCAACGACCCCTGCAACGGCTACACCGGCGGCAATACCGTGGCCTGCGCCAACGTGCCCACCGACGGCAGCTACCAGCAATCGGACGGGCAGGTGTCGGGCAAGGTATCCGGTGCGGCAGTGGCGGGCTATCAACTCAAGCCGGAAACCGGCAAGTCGTACGATGTGGGCCTGGTTTACGACCCGCAGTGGATCGATGGCCTGTCGATCAGCGCCGACTGGTGGCGTATCGATCTGGAAGACACCATCACCACCGTCTCCGCGCAAACGGTGCTCAACCAGTGCTACGCCAACTCGGCAAGCGCGTTCTGCGCGTTGATTCATCGCAATGGCAACGGCACCATCAATTACATCGCCGAGCCCACCGTCAACTTGGGCAAGCTGTGGGCCAAGGGCATGGACTTCAATCTGACCTATCGGCTGCCATCCACGCCGTGGGGCAACCTCACCGCCGGCCTCAACGGCACCTATCTCACCCGCTACGACGTGCTGCCCGATACCACCGACCCCAGCTCGGTCACCATCCATAATGTGGGCCGCTACACCCAGGCATACGGCAATTTCCCACGCTGGCGCGCGCTGGGCACGGTAAGTTGGGCATTGGACGACTGGAGCGCCACCTGGCGCATCCGCTATGTCGGCAACACCGCCATCGGTAATTCGGATCCGGACCAGAGCCTGTCGGCCGATTCCAGCCAGCCGACAGTGGTGCGCAACATCGGCGCCTACGTCTACAACAACCTGCAGCTCGGCTATAACGTGCAGCCCTGGCATACGCGCTTCGAAGTGGGCGTGGACAATATCGCCAACAAGCAGCCGCCGCTGTATTACTCCAACAATGTCGGCAACGCCAATACCGATGTGGCCACCTACGATCTGCTTGGCCGGTTCTACTGGGCGCGCGCGACGGTAAAATTTTGAGTGCGGCCCTATCGACTGCGCTGTCTGATCGCACTGCCGCTGCCCGATCCGATCGGGCAGTGGTAGACCATGTTGCCCATATGCTCTACATCGCGATTGCCGCTCTGGGCTGTAACCGCGCGCGCAGTCTGCAAGTAGCGGCAGGAGCTAAGCTGACCTCATGACCGAGCCATCCAACATCGAGCGCACCACCGAGCATGCGTTGACCCTGTCGCGGCGGCGTTTTCTGGCCTGGAGCAGCCTGGCAGTGGCGGCGGGCTTCCTGCGTTTCCCTGCCGACGCCAGCGCCGCGCAGCCGGGAAGCATGCGCGCAGTGCCGCTTGCTCAGGTCCGCCTGACGCCATCGCTGTTTCTGGATGCGCTCAACACCAATCGCCGCTATCTGATGCGGCTGCAGCCGGACCGGTTATTGCACAACTTCGTGCTGTACGCCGGCCTCGACCCCAAGGCGCCGTCCTATGGCGGTTGGGAAGCGGACACCATCGCCGGCCATACGCTCGGCCACTATCTCAGCGCGTTGGCGTTGATGCATGCGCAAACCGCTGATGCGCAATGCGCGACACGCGCCGCGTATCTGGTGAGCGAACTGGCGCGTTGCCAGGCGCATGCAGGCGATGGCTATGTGGCCGGCTTCACCCGCAAGAACGCGGCAGGGCAGATCGAAAGCGGGCGCGCGGTGTTCGATGAACTCAAGCGCGGCAAGATCGACCCTGCACCGTTTTATCTCAACGGCAGTTGGGCGCCGCTTTACACCTGGCACAAGCTGTTCGCCGGCCTGCTCGATGTGCATGCGCACTGCGGCAATGCACAGGCGCTGCAGGTGGCGGTGGGGCTGGGTGGTTACCTGCAAGGCATCTTCGCAGCGTTGGGCGATGCGCAGCTGCAGAAAGTCTTGTCTTGCGAATTTGGCGGCCTCAACGAATCGTTCGTCGAGTTGCATGTGCAAACCGGCGATGCGCAGTGGCTGGCACTGGCACAGCGGCTGCATCATCACGCCGTACTCGACCCGCTGGTCGCCCAACGCGATGAACTGGTCCACCAGCACTCCAATACCAATATCCCCAAGCTGATCGGCCTGGCCCGCGAGTACGAGGTCACTGGCGACGCCGCCTCCGGCGCGGCGGCGCGTTTCTTCTGGCACACGGTCACCGACCACCACACCTACGTGATCGGTGGCAACGGCGACCGCGAATACTTCCAGCAGCCGGATAGCATCTCCAAGTTCCTCACCGAGCAGACCTGCGAGCACTGCGCCAGCTACAACATGCTCAAGCTCACCCGGCATCTGTATCAATGGGGGCCGCAGGCGGCGTATTTCGATTACTACGAGCGCACGCTGCTCAACCACGTGATGGCGCAGCAACACCCGCGCACCGGCATGTTCACCTACATGACACCGCTGCTGGCTGGCGAAGCGCGTGGTTGGTCCAAACCGTTCGACGATTTCTGGTGTTGCGTCGGCAGCGGCATGGAGGCGCACGCGCAGTTTGGCGATTCGATTTACTGGGAAGACGGGCAGGGCGTCTACGTCAATCTGTATGTGCCCTCCAGCGTGCGAGACGTAGCGGGCTTCGCACTGAGCTTGCGCAGCACGCTTCCCGAGCAAGGCCAGGTGACGCTGCGCATCGACGCCGCGCCCGCGGATGCACGCACGCTCGCCTTGCGCGTGCCCGGTTGGGCCGGCGCGCACACCTTGCAGGTCAACGGCCAGCTGCAAACACTGCAACCAGTTGAGGGCTATCTGCGTATCGAACGGCTGTGGAAGGCCGGTGACAGCGTCTCCCTGCAGCTGGAGATGCCGCTACGCCTGGAACCCACACCCGACGACCCGGCATGGGTGGCCGTCATGCGCGGCCCGCTGGTGTTGGCGGCCGATCTCGGCGATGCCGCAAAACCATGGAACAACAAAACGCCGGCGCTGGTCGGTGGCGATGACGTCCTGCAACGTCTGCAGCCGCTGCCGGCCCATGGCCACTACGCCTATGCCGATGGCGCCCAGCAATGGCGTTTTTCCCCGTTCTACGCCCAGTTCGATCGCCGCAGCGCCGTCTACCTGGAACACCGCGATACCGCTGCCTGGCAACAACGCCAGGCTGAGCAGACGGCAGCGGACGCAACGCAGCGCGCACTCGACGCGCGCGCACTGGATCGTGTCGCCCTGGGCGACGAGGCATCGGAAAAGGCACACGCCCTCACCAGCGACAGCTCCTACGCCCTCAGCTACCGCCGCCGTGCCGGCCGCGATGCCCGCACCGGCGGCTTCATCGCCTTCACCCTGCGCAACACCGCCCAGGCCCGCATCCTGCGCCTACGCTACTGGGGCGACGAAACCCGCCGCCGCTTCCGCATACTCGCCGACGGCGAACTCATCGCCAACGAACGCCTGGACGGCAACCGCGGCCTGGACTTCATCGATGTGGATTACGCCTTGCCCACCGCAGTGGCCGGCCGTGCCACGTTGCAGATCCGTATCGAACCTGAGACTGGATACTCGGCCGGGCCTGCGTTTGGGTGTTGGGTGTTGGAGTCGGCGTGAGCGCGTACATAGCAGCGACCACGACTTCACTTTATGGTCGATGTCGTCGCCTGTAGCTGATGATAGGTGCCTCTGCCTAAGGGCGACGATGCTAAAAAACGAAATGAATCACGTTCTGTAACGGGAGATAACGCTATTGCGCCCAGTCATGGTTGTGTCTGCGATTCGTTATGTAGTCCGCAACATCTGACTCCAAAGTGCTACTGGCACGACTTGATAAATTCGCAATGCTTCCGCGCAAATGATGGGAGCTTCAATGTTGCCAGCTGTTATCCAACTAAAGCCCTTCCTACTGTTTGACTTCGGCTCTTCAAGTGAGGAGACTCTGAGCCTATGCATGTAGGAGATGGTGGAGGAGCTAATTGGACAGCGAAACGATTTCTTTAGCGGCGAGGATCCGTGCTGCCAGGATTGGGGCTGGAATGTCCCAGACCGAGCTGGCGCAAAAATTGGGCGTCAATAGGGCAACCGTTGGGCACTGGGAACGTAATGGATTTGCGCCCAGCCTCGATCACCTCTATGCGATGAGCAGTGTTGTGCAAGGTAGTCTAAATTGAGTGTTTCACGCCGTTACTAATCTTCGTCGCGCTGCTCGGAACAACGGAAGCCTATGACTCCATCGAGCGACTCGTCTTTGGCAACGGTCATTGGCGCGTACGCAATGCTGCACTAGAAGTCGCTAGCTTGCTCGCACTAGGAGAGAGGGGCGGGCTGTGGCGCAGGGCCCAACACGATGCCGATCCGGCAATCCGTCGTTCGGCGAGGATCTGGCTGGAACGGGAGCAGAGCGAAGTCGAATGATGGGTTTCTTTCGAGATAAATTAAATACCCGGTTCGTTCGCCGATGGGGTGGGAGTATCCTGTTTGCAACTGCGATCTTGCTCCTGTCAAATCCCGAGTTGCTGTCGGCTGTGCTGTTGGTAAATATGATTGGTGTGGATGTGCTGGTCTTGTTTATCGGAATTCAACTGCGGCAAAATTGGTCGATTATTAGTGCCTTCATTATTGCTCCCTGCTATATTAGGATAAAAAGGCTGTTTAAGTCGAATTGAATTCTGGTCAAGAATTTTGGGTCATAGTTAGATGTCAGTCGTATGAGGTCTTCATGGCGGTCTAAAATTACTGCTGGATAGTAGTCGCTACGGACTGCGTTGAGACTGAATCGATGAATATTATATGTCAGTAGCGTGGTAAATATCTTCTAGGGCTCATTATCTAGATCTAAATAGATGGCCGGTCTCGTCTGCAGCTACTCCTCTGTGAAGGAATGTAGCCAAAAAAGTGCCGAGGAAGAAAATTGGTCAAGCATTTGCCGGTTTAAATACAACGGCCAGAGTATGCTCCGGCCGTTGTATTTTCAGCTGCTACATCGCAGCTGTCAGGCCGACAACTCCAACAACAACTTATTCAACCGCCGCACATACCCGGCCGGGTCCTTGAGGCTATCGCCCGCCGCCAACGCAGCCTGGTCGAACAACACGCGGCTCAAATCGCCGAAGCGGTCCATGTCCTGTTCCGCGTCCAGCTTTTCGATCAGCGGGTGGGCGGGGTTGAACTCGAACACCGGCTTGCTTTCCGGTACGGCCTGGCCGCTGGCTTCCAGCAGTTGACGCATCTGCAGGCCCAGGTCGCCCTGGCCGATGGCGAGGATGGCGGGGGAGTCGGTCAGGCGGTGGGAGACGCGTACTTCGGCCACATCGTCGCCGAGAGCGGCCTTGATGCGCGAGGCCAGGCCTTCCTTGGACTTTGCGACTTCTTCCTGCGCCTTCTTGTCTTCTTCCGAATCCAATTTGCCCAGATCCAGGTCGCCGCGTGCCACGTCAACGAACGACTTGCCGTCGAATTCGGTGAGGTAGCTCATCAGCCATTCGTCGATGCGGTCGGTGAGCAGCAGCACTTCGATGCCTTTCTTGCGGAAGACTTCCAGGTGCGGGCTGTCCTTGATCTGCGCGTAGCTTTCGCCGGTGAGGTAGTACAGCTTGTCCTGGCCCTCGGCCAGGCGGCTCACATAATCGGCCAGGCCCACGCTCTGCGCGCCGGTGGTGTCGTGCGTGGACGAGAAACGCAGCAGGCCGGCGACCTTTTCGCGGTTTGCATAATCCTCGGCCGGGCCTTCCTTCAATGCCTGGCCGAAGTTACGCCAGAAGGTGGCGTAGTCGTCCGGCTTGTCCTTGGCGAGTTTTTCCAGCATGTCCAGCGAGCGCTTGGTCAGCGCGGACTTCATCGAGTCCACCACCGGGCCGGATTGCAGGATTTCGCGCGAGACGTTGAGCGACAGGTCCGACGAATCCACCACGCCCTTGATGAAACGCAGGTACAGCGGCAGGAACTGCTCGGCCTGGTCCATGATGAAAACGCGTTGCACGTACAGCTTCAGGCCCTTGGCCGAATCGCGGTGATACAGGTCGAACGGGGCGCGGCCGGGCACGAACAGCAGCGAGGTATATTCCAGCTTGCCTTCGACCTTGTTATGGCTCCACGCCAGCGGGTTGCCCGCATCGTGCGCGACGTGCTTGTAGAACTCCTGATATTCCTCGTCCTTGATCTCGGACTTGGGGCGCGTCCACAACGCGCTGGCGCGGTTGACCGCTTCCCACTCCGGCTCGGCGGGCGCATCGGCCTGTTCGCCGTGATGCTCCTTGCGCATTTCGATCGGCAGCCCGATGTGGTCGGAATACTTCTTGAGGATGTTGCGTAGGGTCCAGCCGTCGGCGAAAGAATCTTCGCCTTCCTTCAGTTGCAGCACGATGCGGGTGCCGCGCTCGGGCTTGTCGATGCTGGCGATTTCGAATTCGCCTTCGCCACGCGAGGACCAATGCACGCCTTCGTTGGCGGGCAGGCCGGCGCGGCGCGAGTACACGTCCACCTGGTCGGCGACGATGAAGGCGCTGTAGAAACCGACGCCGAACTGGCCGATCAGGTTGGCGTCCTTCTTCTGGTCGCCGCTCAGATGCTTGAGGAAGTCGGCGGTGCCGGACTTGGCGATGGTACCCAGATGCGAGACCGCATCCTCGCGGCTCATGCCGATGCCGTTGTCGTCGATGGTGACGGTGCGCGCGTCCTTGTCGTAGTCGACGCGGATGCGCAGCTCGCTGCCACCTTCCAGCAGCTCGGGCTTGACCAAGGCTTCGAAGCGCAGCTTGTCGGCGGCGTCGGCAGCGTTGGAAACCAGCTCGCGCAGGAAGATTTCCTTGTTCGAGTACAACGAATGGATCATCAGCTGCAGCAGCTGCTTGACCTCGGTCTGGAAGCCCAGCGTCTGCTTGTCGGTGTCAACGGTCATTGGGGTCGTGCTCCATGGTGGTCCGGGCCGCACTGCGGCCGATGGCCTGGGGGATGAGGCCGTCGGCGGTTTTTTTCAAGGCGTGCCTGCGCGAAGGTGTGGCGCATCGGTGCCCCGGACGGGCGGGGCGGGCATGCCGGCGGCAGCGGTATCATGGACGGCCATCGCCTGCATTCCGACCCATGCTGCCACTTGCGCCACCTGTGTTACGCCGTCGTCCGCCCGCCACAGGCGCGTTGCGATGAGCCGCCCGGCACGGCCGGCGCCGCGTGGCGCCGAAGGCCAGGTGCGCATCGTGGGCGGGCGCTGGCGCAACACGCGGTTGGCGGTGCCGGACCTGCCGGGCTTGCGCCCCAGCAGCGACCGCGTGCGCGAGACCGTGTTCAACTGGCTGATGCCGCGGCTGCGCGGGGCGCGCGTGCTGGATCTGTTTGCCGGCTCCGGCGCGCTGGGGCTGGAGTCGGTCTCGCGCGGGGCCGCGCATGCCACGCTGATCGAGCGCGACCCCGGCCTGGCGCAGCGGCTGCGCGAGCATGTGACCAAGCTGAAGGCGGCCGACCAGGTGCAGGTGCTGCAGGAAGACGCGCTGCGCTGGCTGGAGCGCGCGCCTGCGGCCCTGGTCGACATCGTCTTCGTCGACCCGCCGTTCGCGGCCGGTCTGTGGCCGAGCGTGTTCGAACGCCTGCCCGCACATCTGGCCGCCGAGGCCTGGCTGTATCTGGAAGCGCCGGCTGACCTGGCGCTGCAACTGCCGGCCGGCTGGCACCTGCATCGCGAGGGCGGTACCCGGCAGGTGCGCTATGCGCTGTATCGCCGGGCCGCTGCTACACTGAACGGCGATCCGACCCCGGTAGTTTCCGTATGAGCGTGGCCAACAGCCGCACCGCCGTCTATCCCGGTACCTTCGACCCGATCACCAATGGCCATATCGACCTGGTGAACCGTGCCGCGCCGTTGTTCGAGCGCGTGGTGGTGGGCGTGGCGTACAGCCCGTCCAAAGGCCCGGCATTGCCGCTGGAAAAACGCGTCGCGCTGGCACAGGAGGCATTGGCGGCGCACAAGAATGTGGAAGTGCGCGGTTTCGATACGCTGCTGGCGCACTTTGTGCGCGACATGCATGCCGGCGTGCTACTGCGCGGCCTGCGCGCGGTGTCCGATTTCGAATACGAATTTCAGATGGCCAGCATGAATCGCCATCTGATCCCGGAAGTGGAAACGCTGTTCCTCACTCCGGCCGAGCAATACAGCTTCATTTCGTCGTCGCTGGTGCGCGAGATCGCGCGGCTGGGCGGCGACGTTTCCGGCTTCGTGCCGGCCTCGGTGGTCGAAGCCTTGCGGCAAGTGCGCGAGTCCCGCGCGCAGGCCTGATCTCATCTGTCGTTCCATCACCACGCTTTTCAAAGGGAGGAGTTTCATGAAACACACCATGCGCGCTCTGGCGCTCGCTTCGATCGCCGCTCTGGCGGTCACCGCCTGCAAGAAAGAAGAGCCGGCGCCGACTGCCGCTGCCGCTCCGGCAGCGCTGAAGGCCCCGGCCAAGGACGACAACGCCGGCTGGAAGAAGTACCTGCAGGAAGTGGTTGGCCAGAACCTGGGCGTCACCACCAACAGCCCGTTCCTGTACTACTTGCCGCCGGAATCCGATGCCGAGTTCGCCGGCAGCTACGAGCGTCAGCTGGAAAGCGTCAAGACCGCGCTGGCGCGTGGCGTGCAGCCGGGCAACATGCTGGCCTTCGGTTCGTCCGCCTCCACCAAGATGGCCGACCTGATCGACGCCGCGTTCAAGGACGTGCAGCCGGATTCGATGAAGGGCGTGCGCGTGCTGTTCATCGGCGACGCCGCCGAGAATGCGCGCGTGCAGACCATCGTCCAGCCCAAGGGCGCGGAATACACCTTCGTTGAAGCCAAGTAATGCCGTATCAGGCCGGATGCGCGGGAGGGCGCACCCGGCCGCGGCGTGGAAACGCACCATGCTGCTGAAGTTGCACTCCATCGGAGCCGGCCTGTCTGGGCCGGCTTCCGGCAACGCTCACGGCGTTGTCGCCCGGCTCGCCCGCGCGGTTTGCGCCTGCCTGCTGCAGTGCGCTGCGCCCCGATCTGCGGAGCTGCCATGTCGCTGAAGATCAATGCGCTGTGCGTCAATTGCGACGTCTGCGAACCGGCATGCCCGAATCAGGCGATCTCGATGGGCGAAACCATCTACGTGATCGATCCGGCACGCTGTACCGAATGCGTGGGCCATTTCGACGAAGCGCAATGCGTGGTGGTGTGCCCGGTCGAGTGCATCGACCCGGATCCGGACATTCCGGAAACCCATGATCAATTGCTGGCCAAGCTCATGCAGCTGCAGCGCGATCATCCCGAACTGTACGAACAGGAGCCTCCCGTCCCGTGAGCACTTTCTCCCAACGTTTTTCGACACGCGGCCTGCTGTTGCTGGCCTTGGTGCTGGCACCGCAGGCCTGGTCTGCGGATGGTGCAAAGCCTTCCGCCGGCGCGCCCGCTGCGGTCGCCACGCATCCGCCCGGTGCGGCGGTGGCCAGCGGCCATGCATTGGCCACCGATGCCGGGCTGCAGATCCTGCGCGAGGGCGGCAACGCGTTCGATGCGGCCATTGCGGTGTCGTCCACGCTGGCGGTGGTCGAGCCGATCAGCTCGGGCCTGGGTGGCGGTGGATTCTTTCTGCTGCACGATGCCAAGACCGGCAAGGACGTGATGCTGGACGCGCGCGAATACGCGCCGGAATCGGCCACGCCGGAAAAATTCCTCAACAAGCAGGGCGAACTGGACCGCGACCGCTCGGTCAACGGGCCGTGGTCGGCCGGTATTCCCGGTCTGCCCGCCGCGTTGGTGGAGCTGGCGTCCAAGCACGGCCGGCTGCCGCTCAAACAATCGCTGGCGCCGGCGATCCGCATCGCCAGCGACGGCTTCCCGGTGTATGCGCGCATGGCCAAGGGCTACGCCTCGCGACGCGAAGTGATGGAGCGCTATCCCGGGACGCGTGAGGTGTATTTGCGCGGCGGAAAACCCATTGCCGAAGGCGACACCTTCAAGCAACCCGAGTTGGCCCACACCTTGAAGCTACTCGGCGACAAGGGCTTCGACGGGTTCTACAAGGGCGAGACCGCCAAGAAGCTGATCGCCGGCGTCAAGCAGGCGGGCGGGCATTGGAATGCGGCGGAGCTGGCCGGTTACACGGTGAAAGAGCGCACGCCGATCCAGTTCGATTATCGCGGCTGGAAGATCACCACCGCGCCGCCGCCGTCCTCGGGTGGTATTGCGCTGGCAGCCATGCTGCAGATTCTGGAAGGCTGGGACTTGAACAAGCTCGATGACGTGCATCGCACGCATCTGGTGGTGGAATCGATGCGCCGTGCCTACCGCGATCGCACGTTCTTTCTGGGCGACCCGGACTTTGTCGACGTGCCGCAGCGCGTGCTGACCAGCAAGGATTATGCGCAAGGCCTGCGTGCCACCATCAATCCGGAAAAAGCCACGCCCAGCGATCTGTTGTCGGGCAACCCCACGCCGCTGGAAGACGACGAGACCACGCACTTTTCCATCATCGATGGCGAAGGCAATCGCGTCGGCGGCACTCAGACCGTCAACCTGCTGTACGGCTCGGGCCTGATCCCCAAGGGCACCGGCGTGCTGCTCAACGACGAGATGGACGACTTTGCGCTCAAGCCGGGCACGCCGAACGCCTTTGGCGTGATGGGCTACGCGGCCAACGCGCCCAAGCCGGGCAAGCGCATGCTCAGCTCGATGACGCCCACCTTCATGGAATCGGCCGACAAGGCGATCGTGCTGGGTACCCCGGGCGGCAGCCGCATCATCACCATGGTGCTGCTCGGTATCCTGGGTTACGACGCGGGGCTGGATGCGCAGGCAGTCAGTGCCTTGCCGCGCTATCACCATCAGTGGTTGCCGGACGTCATCGATGCCGAAACCGACGCGTTCTCACAGCAGACCGCCAAGGGCCTGCAGGCGATGGGCCACGCGCTCAAACTGCCCGGCGATACGGCAGAAGGCGGCCGCGGGTCCAGCCACGTGTGGGGCAACCTGCAGACGGTGGAATGGGACAAGCGCAGCAATGTGCTCAGTGGCGGCAGCGACCCGCGCAATCCGGTGGGGAAGGCGCAGGTGCAGTTGGACACGCAGAATGCTTCCAGCGTTTCTCCAAAATGATCCGAGCGCAGATGGCAGGCCAACGCCTGCCATCTGCGCGTTATGACGTGCCATGACAGCGATTCAGGATTAGAGCGGGCAGCAAAACCTGGCGAGCCGTCGTCAGGTGGGTGCGCGCGGCGTGCTCAGAAACGGAGTGTACGGGTGCGACATGCCGCACCGAGCACCAGCCGAGGCCGCCCCGCGGCTGCACGGCAGCTGTGTTAGCTGCTCTAGTTCAGTAGTCCGTAATAATGTTCATCATTGGCTTGATAAACGGTATAGGTGTCGTCGTAGTCGCCTTCCTTTTTATCGACGATGCTGTCGACCAGGCGCACTACCAGATTGCCGTCCAGTAGATAGACGTCCGGATTGGTATTGCCGGCGAGGAATGGCTTCCAGCGTGGCATCCCACGTTGTTTCGCTTGATGCTGCTCAGAGTCCAGTGAGCCAGGTGCGATTGGTTTTTTGTTGCTTTTGACGATGTTCATTGGGTTGTCCTTCAAGGCCATGGAATGACAGGGCGCCGCTCGCTGCATCCGGGGCGGATGCAGTGCATCGAGGCCAAGCCACGTTAGCTGGCGATGGACAAGAGCGATTGGCCTAAACGAGTGCAATTGCAGGCAATTCGATGGGGTATTGGAGATGCTCCCGTCGTGGATGCCACTGACCCGAACGGCGGGCCGGTCAATCCGGTGCAATCACTGAAAGACTGCGGCATGGCTGGCAGTACGTTGCAACGGAAAATACGATTCCCGGCTGGCCAGTGCTATCCGGTTGGACTGGCCCTGTGCTGTCGCAGAGAAATAGGTCGCGGGCTGGGCAGTTCATTCGCTGATGCGGTGCAACGGCTGGCGTGAGCTGGCTGAGTTGCGGCCGCCTTCGGTAGGGTCGGGCTTGTCGTGGCGTTGCAGTGCGGCCACCATGGCGTATGAAAAATTTCTCCGCTTTGTTGACCGCCGCTGCGCTGATACTTCCATCGACCGCCTGTACCGCCGAGTCCGTTTCGGATGGCGCTGGCGGTTCGATCCACGTCAATCAACTCGGCTATCTGCCGGGCTCGGCCAAGTTGGCGGTGGTCGGGTTGCCGCAGGGCGCGGCGCCGGGGGCGGACCGTTTCACGGTCGAAGATGCGCAGGGCCGCACGGTGCTGAAAGGCACGTTGCAACCGCCAGCGCTGTGGTCGCCGGCCGGGCAGCAGGCGCGGGTGGCGGATTTCTCCAGCGTGCGTGCGCCGGGAACCTACCGGTTGAAGATCGATGGGTTGCCGGCCTCGGATGCATTCCCGATCAACGCGCATGCGTATCAGCCGGTGGTCGATGCCTCGCTGAAGGCGTTTTATTTCAATCGCGCCAGCACCGCGTTGCCGGCGCAGTTCGCCGGGCGCTATGCGCGTGCGTCTGGGCATCCGGACACGCAGGTACGCATCCATCCATCGGCGGCATCGGCCACGCGTCCGACCGATAGCGTGATCAGTGCGCCCAAGGGCTGGTACGACGCCGGCGATTACAACAAGTACATCGTCAACTCCGGCATCAGTACCTACACCTTGCTGGCGGCCTACGAGCACTACCCGGCGCTGTTCAAGGCGCAGGCCCTGACCATCCCCAACGACGCGCCCGGCGTACCCGGCATCCTGCAGGAAACCTGGTGGAATCTGGAATGGATGCTGGCCATGCAGGACCCGGCAGATGGTGGCGTGTACCACAAACTCACCGACAAGCAGTTCGACGGGCTGGTGATGCCCGATCAGGCCAAGCAGCAACGCTACGTGGTGATGAAGGCCACGGCGGCCACGCTGGATTTTGCAGCGGTGATGGCCGCGGCCAGCCGTGTGTATGCGCCGTTCGAAAAGCAGTATCCGGGGGTGTCGGCGCGCATGTTGAAGGCAGCGCGTGATGCCTGGGCGTGGGCGCAGCAGCATCCGGATGTGATCTATCGCCAGCCCGACGACGTGCGGACCGGCGGCTATGACGATGCGCAGGTCGACGACGAATTCGCGTGGGCGGCGGCGGAGTTGTATGTCACCACCCGCGAGGATGGTTTCTACGATGCGATGCTGGCGCGCAATGTGCCGGCCAGCGTTCCGGGCTGGAGCAATGTCGGCGGGCTGGCCTGGATGTCGCTGGCCGCGCACCGCGACACGCTGACCGCGCATGCGGATCGTGCGCGCATCACCGGTGAGATCACCGGTCTGGCGCAGCAGTTGACCGAGCAATGGCAGGCATCGCCGTGGCGCCTGGCCATGACCGACAAGGATTTCGTCTGGGGCAGTAATTCCGCCGTACTCAACCGCGCGATGATGCTATTGCAGGGCTATCGCCTGACCAAACAACGGACGACGCTGGATGCCGCGCAATCGCATCTGGATTACATCCTGGGGCGCAATCCGCTGGGGTTGTCGTTCGTCACCGGGGTAGGCCAGCGCACGCCGATGCATATCCACCATCGCCCCTCGGAGGCCGACGGCATCGACGCGCCGGTGCCGGGCTGGTTGGCCGGCGGCCCGCAGCCGGGCCAGCAGGACGCCAAGGACTGCAAGGTGCCGTATCCGTCCACGTTGCCGGCGCTGTCGTATCTGGATAACACCTGCAGTTACGCGAGCAATGAAGTCGCCATCAACTGGAATGCGCCGCTGGTGTATGTGAGTGCGGCCATCGAGGCGTCAACGCGCTGATGGATGCCTGAGGTTTCTAGCAAGCCGCACCATCAGGCCGCAGCGCTATCACTGTATTTAGAGCGGCTGATAAAACGTAGCGAGCAGTCGTCAGGTGGGTGCGGGCGGCGCGCTCAGACCCGGAGTGTACGAGATGGGCACATGCCGATTCCAAGCACCGGCCGTGCCCGTCTGGCGGCTGCACAGTCGTTTTGTTAGCTGCTCTTAGTTGCTATCTCATGCGCGTGCGCAGGGGGGGCTGTCCCTTCTCCCATCGGGAGAAGGTGGCGCGTAGCGCCGGATGAGGGTACGGCGTCGGCAAGAATGCTGGCATGCCGTACCCTCACCCCAACCCCTCTCCCAATGGGAGAGGGGCTTGCCAAGCGGGTCTTTGACCAATCAGTCACCCGAGCGAGTGACTCGTCGGCCCATTTCAGACTCGGTCGACCCTGAGGCTCCCGCTGCGACTCACTCCACCCGCGTTCCGAAAATCCGGTCGCCCGCATCGCCCAGGCCAGGCAGGATGTAGCCCTTTTCGTTGAGGTGGTCGTCGATGGCGGCGGTGTAGACCTCGACGTCCGGGTGCACGGCTTCCAGCGCTTTCAGACCTTCCGGCGCGGCGACCAGGAAGATGCCCTTGATGCGGCGGGCGCCAGCGCGCTTGAGCATGTCGATGGTGGCGATCAAGGTGCCGCCGGTGGCCAGCATGGGGTCAAGGATCAGCGCGTCGCGTTCTTCCAGGCGGCCGGTCAGGCGTTCGAAGTAGGGCACCGGTTGCAGGGTTTCTTCATCGCGTTGCAGGCCGACCACACTGACGCGCGCGGCGGGGATCAGTGCCAGCACGCCTGGCAGCATGCCAAGGCCGGCGCGCAGGATCGGCACCAGGGTGATCTTGGCGCCGGCGATGCGCTGCACATTGACCGGGCCGGCCCAGCCTTGTTGTACATGCGATTCGGTGTCCAGGTTGGCCGTGGCCTCGTAGGCCAGCAGGGTGCCGAGTTCGGTCACTAGTTCACGAAAGCCCTTGGTGCTCAAGGCGGCATCGCGCAGCAGGCCGATTTTGTGCTGGACGAGAGGGTGGCGGACTTCGACGATTTTCATGGGCAGCGACAGACGGGAGAGGCGCACAGTGTGCCGCAGCCATGCGTGGCGCTGCCACACATCGGGTGTGATCGCGCTTGCATATGTCATGTCGGTGAAACGTCGCAGACATAGTGTGCACACCCATTCT
Source organism: Xanthomonas sp. WCS2018Noco2-27 (assembly GCF_031843525.1). Taxonomy (NCBI): domain Bacteria; kingdom Pseudomonadati; phylum Pseudomonadota; class Gammaproteobacteria; order Lysobacterales; family Lysobacteraceae; genus Xanthomonas; species Xanthomonas sp. WCS2018Noco2-27. The sequence goes on from NZ_JAVTIK010000003.1 coordinate 335,615, forward strand.
TAACCGATTGGGGAAGCACTCGTGTTGAACAAGACTCCGCTCTGCCTGGCGATCACGCTGACGCTGGCAACCGCCGGCTGGGGCCCGCAGGCACAGGCGGCAGAGGCTGCTGCTGCCTCCGGTGCAGCCAGCGGTGCGGCAGCCATCGATCTGGAGCGGCTGGAAGTGCGCCCGCAGCTGGAAGCGCAGGAGCGCGCAGTCGATCTCAAGCGCGCGTCCGATGCGATCCAGGATGCAGTGGCCTCCGATGCGATGGGCCGTTACCCCGACAAGAATGTTGCAGAATCCTTGCAGCGCCTGCCCGGCGTCAGCGTCACCCGCGATCAGGGCGAGGGGCGCTTTGTGGTGATCCGCGGCCTGGATTCGTCGCTCAACAGCGTGACCATCGACGGCATGAGCATGGGCACGCCCGAAGACGGCACGCGTTCGGCGCCGCTGGACGTGATTCCGTCCGATTCCACCGAGCGCTTGAAGGTGGTGAAGTCGCCCACGCCGGACATGCCGGGCGATTCGATCGGCGGCGCGATCCAGGTGGAATCCACCTCTGCGTTCGATCGCGACGGGCGCACCCTGCGCGGTTCGATCGAAGGTAGCCATCAGTCGCTGTCGGGCAAGACCAGCCCCAAGGGCGCGTTCAATTACAGCGACATCTACAACGGCACCTTCGGTGTGGCGGTGGGTGTGAACTATCAGGACCGCGAGTTCGAATCCGACAACACCGAAGTGGCGTACGACGCCTTCGCCGGTGGCGCTGCCGACGACCTGTTTGCTGGCGAAGTGCAGCGCCGCAAGTACTTTATCGAGCGCACCCGCATGGGCGCCAACCTCAATCTGGACTGGCGCCCGGACGCCGACAACCGCTACTACCTGCGCTCGCTGTACAGCCGTTTCGACGATGCCGAAACGCGCCAGCGCACCATCTTCGGGCTGGCCGATGGGCAGGTAAGCGCCAACGGCGATGGCACCTACAACGTGGCCGATCTGCCGGCAGACAGCATCGCCAAGCGCGTACGCTACCGCACCAAGAAGGAAGACAACACGGCGATCAGCTTCGGCGGCGAAAACCGCCTGAGCAGCGCCACGCTCGATTACAAGGTGGGCTACACCAAGACCACCGAGCGGGTGAACGATGAGATGGAGGCGCGCTTCGACTACGACGGCGACGACCTGTCGGCCACCGTGGATCAGCGCAGTGGCATCCCGCGGCTGGGTTTTTCCGATAACGGATGGCAGAGCAACCAGGACTTCGTGTTCGACCGCTTCGTGCTGGCGCCCAAGACGGTGGACGACAGCGAGCACAGTGCGCAGGTCAATGTGCGCTTCGACGGCGAACATTCCAGCCTGAAGATGGGTGTGCTCGGTCGCTGGCGCGAACGCGATGTGGACGTCAACGAACAGGAACTGCGGCGTGGCCCGGCGATCGATCTGAGCAGCTGGACCACCGCCGCACCGGAGCACCGTGGCGGCACCTTGGGCGAAAGCATCGGTTCGGACGGCATGCGCCGCTACTGGCGGGCGTCGGGTGGTCTGTACAGCGCACGTCCGCAGGAGGTGGGCGGCAATGTGCAGACCTCTCTGCAGGACGACTACACCGCGAGCGAAGACGTGTTCGCCACGTATGCGATGGGCACCTGGGATATCGGGGCGTTGCGCATGATTGCCGGCGTCCGCGTGGAGAACACCCAGTTCAACGCCACCGGCAACCAGGTGGACGTGGCCGACAACGGCCGCACCGCCACGGTAACGCCGCGCCAAGCCTCCAGCAGCTACACCAATGTGTTGCCGGGCCTGCACCTGCGTTACGACAGCAGCAACGACTGGGTGTTGCGGTTTGCGGCCAACAAGACCTTGTCGCGCCCGTCGTTCGGCGATGTGTCGCCACGCGTGAGCATCAACCGCGGCGATGAAGAAGTGAGCATCGGCAACCCGGACCTCAACCCGTATCGCTCCACCAATCTGGATCTGTCGTTCGAAAAATACATCGGCAGCACCGGGCTGGTGTCGCTGGGCGTGTTCAACAAGTCGATCGACGATTACATCGTGCAGACCCTCAGCACCACCGATGCCGAATTTCCTGGCCTGCAGGTGACGCGCTCGATCAATGGCGACACCGCCAAGGTGCGCGGCGCCGAGTTCAATTGGCAGCAGACGCTGGACTTCCTGCCCGAAGGCTGGAATGGCGTGTTGGTCGGTGCCAGTGCCACCGCCCTGGACAGCGACTTCGACCCGGGCCTGAGCAATCGCGCCGGCGACGAGTTCATGCTGCCGCGCTCGTCCAAGCGCATCTACAGCGGCCATCTGGGCTATGAAAAATACGGCTTCAGCGCACGTGTGGCGGCGGTGTATCGCAGCGAATATCTGGACACCATCGGCCAGAGCCGCGCGTACGATATCTATGTCGCCCCGCACACCCAGCTGGATGTCAGCATGAGTTATCAGTTCAACAGCCACGTCAGCCTGTATCTGGAAGCGCAGAACCTGCTGGATGAGCCATTAGAGCTGTATCAGGGCGTGCCCTCGCGCACGCTGCAGAACGAAGAGTACGGCCGTACCTATGCGCTGGGCCTGAAGGTGGCGCTGTGATGCGGACTGGCGTATTGCTGCATTCCACATTGCTTGCGAGCGCGTTGCTATTGGCAGGCTGCGCGACCAAGCCGGTCGACCGCGAAGCCGACGAAGCGTTGCTCACCGACCCAATGCTCAGCGAAGCGAAGGTGGCGCATGAAGTGGTGCCGGAAGCCTTCATCACCGCATTGACGCCGTCCGACAATCTGGATTCGCCGGCCAGCTGGATCGCGCCCGATGGCCGCCGCTGGGTGATCGCCACGTCCAAGGCCACGCATGCGCTGGTGGTATTCGATGGCGACAGCGGCAAGCGGCTGCGCGTGGTCGGCGGCAAGGGCAAGGCGCTGGGCAAGCTGGATCGGCCCAACGGGATTTCGGTGGTCGATGATCTGGTGTTCGTGGTCGAGCGCGACAACCGCCGCGTGCAGGTGTTTTCGCTGCCGGAGTTCAAACCGCTGACCGCGTTCGGCCAGGACGACTTGCGCGAGCCTTACGGATTGTGGGTGCGCAAGCATGACGGCGGCTACGAGGTGGTGGTTAGCGACAACTACATGTCGCCGGCCAACAAGGACCAGCCGCCGCCGCTGGCCGAGCTGGGCCAACGCTTCCGTCGTTATCAGTTGAATGCGGCAGGGCAGGGCTGGCAGTCACGTCTGACGCAGAGTTTTGGCGACACCACCGAAGCCGGTGCGGTGCGCATCGCCGAGTCGGTATTCGGCGATGAGGCCAATGCGCGGCTGCTGATTGCCGAAGAAGATGTGGCGGTGGGCACGCAGTTGCGCGAGTACGGCATGGACGGGCGCTATCGCGGGCGCGACGTGGGCGCCGGGCTGTTCAAGGCGCAGGCCGAGGGGTTGACCTTGCTGCAGTGCGCTGATGGCAGCGGCTACTGGATCGCCACCGATCAGTTCAAGGATCGCAGCGTATTCCAGGTGTTCGATCGCAAAACGCTGGCGCATGTGGGCGCATTCGCCGGCCGCGTGACCGCCAATACCGATGGTGTGTGGCTGGATCAACGCGGCGATGCGCGTTTCCCCGGTGGTGTGTTCTACGCACTGCACGACGACCAGGCGGTGGCCGCATTCGATTGGCGCGACATCGCACGCACCCTGCGCCTGAAGGACTGCGCACCATGAGCGCTGCGCGTACCGCGTGTTATGCAGCGCTGTCGTTGATGGCGCTTGCCGCTAGCCACGCGCTGGCTGGCGAGCGCGCAGCAGAGCCGAATACGCAGGTGCCGGCCGGGTCCACCCATTACGTGGCCGACGGCTTCCCGGACCGCATCGTCGCCACGCCCGCACAGGACGCTGCGACCGGTTTCGCGGTGGCCTGGCGCACCGATGCCAGCGTCGATCAGCCGTGGCTGGAGCTGGTGATTGCTGGCGATTCGCCCGACGTCGGCACGCCGCGGCGTCTGCGTGCCAGCACCGCCACGCTGACCAGCGAAAATGGCCGCTCGCACCATCATCGCGCCGACATCGACGGCCTCAAGCCCGACACGCTGTACGCTTACCGCGTGCAGGGCCATGACACCTGGGGCGCGTGGAATCACTTCCGCACCGCGGCCACGGCGCAGACCCCGCTGACGTTGCTGTATTTCGGCGATACCCAGAACAAGAATCTCAGCCTGGTCTCACGGGTGATCCGCCAGGCCTGGCGCTCGGCGCCGGATGCGCGGCTGGCGCTGTTTGCCGGCGATCTGGTCAGCGGCAAGGACGGCCAGGACGACAACGAATGGGCCGAATGGTTCGAAGCCGGGCGCTGGTTGCTGGAAGGCACCGCAGTGGCGCCGGCACCGGGCAATCACGAGTACCACGAAGAGGGCGATGAGACCCCGCAGGCCACCCGCACCCTGGGCAGCCATTGGCCGGTAACGTTCGCGCTGCCGCGTAACGGGCCGTCGGCCACGGCGCGCACCAGCTATTGGTTCGACTACCAGGGCGTGCGCATTGCCGTGCTCGATGGCACCTCGGTGCTGGACCTGGGCACCGGGCCGGCGCAGGCGCAATGGCTGGACAAGGTGCTGGCCGACAATCCGCACCCGTGGTCGATCGTGCTGATCCATCAGCCGTTCTTTTCGCCGCGCGCCGATCGCGAGAACGAAAAACTGGTCGAGCAGGTCTTGCCGGTGATCCGCCGGCACAAGGTGGATCTGGTGCTGCAGGGGCATGACCACACGTACGGCCGGCGCGGCGACCAAGCCGGGCAGGCCACGCCGGTCTTCGTGGTGTCGGTCGCCGGGCCCAAGCAGTACCGGCTCTCGGACATGGCGCGCAAGACCATGCGCCCGGTGGGCGAAGACACCCAGCTGTATCAGGTACTGCGTATCGACAACCAGCAGCTGGTCTACGAATCGCGCACCGCTACCGGGCGGCTGTACGACGCGTTCGAACTGCAACGCGACGCAAGCGGCGACAAGCGGTTGATCGAGCACGAGCAAGGGCGCATCGCACCGCGCGATTGCCCGCGCACCGCCACGCTCAAGGGCCGTGCGGACCGTTGCTGGGAGTGAGTTGAGCAGGCGCGTGAGCGTGAGCGAGCGTGTGCCCATGGCAGTGACGCCATCCCGAAGATGGCGGCGTGTGCACTAGCGCGTAAAGCGCCTGCACCGCGCAGCGGCGCCCTGCATATTCAACTGAGCGCGACTGCTGCGAGGTCGAGCGGCTAACACCACCACCGCGCTCACCGCCAGGTGGGCGCGGTCGGTACTCGATGTGGCCTATACCAAGTGCATAATCTGCATCAGAGCGCGCCATCCGTGTGCCCCTGATAACTGCGCGTTGCGTTTTATTGGTCGCTCTAAATATGACAAAACGGCGAAGGTTTCATCGGGCATTCGATGGAGTTTATGCGTCGTTTCAAAACTTCGCGGATGCATCGATTCTATCGATGAGAAATGCGATTGATCATCAGGCAATGTGAATTACATCACATCATTAGTGCGACTACGGTTGGCGCAGCTGAGCCGCCAACCGAGTAGCCGATTCGATGCGGTGCTGCGGTGACGGCTCTGGCTCCCCCAGCCCACCGAGTCGCCCCCCATGATTCCCCAATTGATTCACCTGACCGCACCCACCAAGCACTTGCTGTGGGAGGAGCGCCGGGTTTGCGATCGTTTGCAGCGTTTGTTGCCCGGATGGACCTGTCACGTCTGGGACGATGCCGATAACTCTGAACTGATGCGACGTGCGTTTCCCGAGTTTGCCCAGCGCTACGAGCGCATCCGTTTTGGCGTGATGAAAGCGGACATCGCGCGCTGTGCGTACATGCATGCGCACGGCGGTTTCTACTTCGACACCGACTACAAGCTGCTGCGTCCACTCGGTGCGGAGGTCCTGTCGCAGCAATGCGTGCTACCCATTGAAGAAGGCACGCCCGGCAACGACGACTTCAAGATCGGTAACGCCGTCTTCGGCTCCGAAGCGGGGCATCCGTTCTGGGGTGCGTTCATCGAGCACATTTTCAACATGCATGCGCCGGAAACGCTGGAAGACCACCGCGAGATTCCAATGATCTCCGGCCCGCGCGGGCTCACCCGCTTCTACAACGCGCATGCCGGGCAGTTCGCCGGCATCGTGTTCCCGCCGCGCAACGCCTTCCACCCGGATCGCACCTGGTTCGGGCTTGGGCATCGTGGCGGCCAGATCGCCGTTGGCTCGCACTTGTGCTGGGCGTCGTGGCGCGGCAAATCGCCACACCGTGCCGTGACCAATTATCTGCGCCGCAAGTTGAGCGCTGTGCCGATCTGATTGGTGCGTTTGTTGTTGCGACACGGCCATCGACCTGAGCGAAGGCGGCGCAGGTCGAAGGTGTTTCGCCGATTCGCGAAGCACGTTGTTGGCGATTCATGCAAGCGAAAGCTTGCACGCCAGATTGGCTTCGCATTGCACCTTGCAGTTGTTGTGCGAGGGGCAACGGGTGGGATGAGAGGCGGGCTTGGCCACCGCCTTGCATCTGCTTGAACGCGGTCGATGCCTTGCGCAACGACCGCTGGTGCCGACCACGCTGCCAAACCAAACAACGCGGCGCAGATGGCAACTCCAACAGCCAAGCGGGCGATGCATCGGCTGCAACTGCGCAGCCGATGCATCGCCCGGCGCGGATCAGGCGGCCTCGGCCTGCACCTGGCGCGGGCCTTCCTTCAATGCGCGTGCGATCAGGCCGACCAGCAGATCCAGTTCGTCTTCGTCCATCGCAAAGTGCGGGGTGAAGCGCAGCGAGTTCTCGCCGCCGTGGATCACGTTGACACCGCGATGGCGCAGCCACTCTTCGGTGGAGCCAGCGCCATAGCACTTGAACTGCGGCGCCAGTTCGCAGGAAAACAGCAGCCCCGTGCCTTGCACCTTGGTGATCAGGCCGCCCAGTTCGGACTGCAGCGCCTGCAGCTTGGCAATCGCCTGTGCGCCGCGAGTGCGGATGTTGTCGCGCACTGCAGGCGTGAACAACGCCAGCGTGGCGCAGGCGACATCGAGCGCGCGCGGGTTGGTGGTCATGGTGTTGCCGTAGGTGCCCTTGCGATACACCTGCGCGGCGTGCTCGGTCACCGCCAGCACCGACAACGGGTACTGCGCGGCGTTGAGCGCCTTGGAATAGGTTTCCAGATCCGGCGGGTCGAGCTGCTCGAAGCCGGGGTAGTCCACCACCGACAGCACGCCGTGCGCGCGCAGGCCGGCCTGGATGGAATCCACCAGCAGCAGGCTGCCGTGCGAGCGGGTGAGCGCGCGTGCGGCGGCGTAGAACTCGGCCGGCAGGGCACGCCCCGGGTCGCCTTCGCCCATCACCGGTTCCAGGAACACCGCTTCGATAAACCAGTGGTTGCGCACCGCTTCTTCGAAGGCGCGCTCCAGGGCGGCCACGTCGTAGGGCGCGATCGCAATCACCGAATCTTCGTCGCGGTAGCTGGCCAGATACTTGTTGTAGGTCTTGCGGCTGGAATCCGAATACAGCCCCGGGCGGTCGGTACGGCCATGGAAGCTGCCCTTGACCACCAGGCGCTTGATGGTGGCCTCGGCATGCCGCGCGCCCGGGTCGGTGTGCAGCTTGGCGTTGGTATCGACGATGCGTGCGGCCAGGCCCACTGCTTCGGAGCCGGAGTTGAGACACATGAAACGTGCGAACGGGCAGCCGCCGCGGGTGTGACCGATCTCGGCGCGCAGGGCACGGTCCAGCCGGCGCTGCGCCAGGCTGGGGGTCATCACATTGGCCATCACCTGCGGGCGCGCCATCGCCTCCAGCACCGCCGCCGGGGTGTGGCCGAAGCCGAGCATGCCGTAGCCGCCGGCGTCGTAGAGCACCGCGCCCTTGAGCGTGATCACCCATGGCCCACGCGCAGCCAGCGCCACATAGGGCGTCACCGCATCGTCGGCGTAGAAGTTGATGAAGCCGTCCTGCACGGCGGCGATCTGGTCGCCTTCGTCCAGATCGAGCAGGTCGGCAGCGTCATCGCGCACCTGCGCGTATTCGGCGGCAGCGGCGTCGATGGCGTGGGCCAGATCCGGATGGTTGGCGGCCAGACGCACGATGGCGGCATCGTCCAGGCCATCGGTCAGGCGGCGGCCGGCGTGGGCACGCAGCGGGGCGAGCGGGGCGAGGACGGACATGGCGCATCTCCTGCATTGACGTTGTCCTTCCTATTATCGGCAGACGATCGGCGTTTGGCAGCGTGAATTTAGGCGTGATGTACGGTATTTTCGTCGATTCGCCGAACCGGATGCGCATTGTGAAGATCACCCCGTCCGACGAACGCCTGTTGTCGCTGCTGCGCGAGGACGCGCGTGCGTCCACTGCACAGATCGCGCGCCGGCTCGGTTTGTCGCGCACCACGGTGCAAAGCCGCATCGAAAAGCTCGAACGCGATGGCGTGATCAGCGGCTACACCGTGCGCACCCACGACGACTACGAACATGGCCGCATACGCGCGCACATCCTGATCACCGTGCTGCCCAAGAAGATGCCGGCCGTGGTCAAGGCCTTGCGCGACATCGCCGAGGTGCGCCTGCTGCACTCGGTTAGCGGCGCCTACGACCTGATCGCGCTGGGCGTGGTCGGCGGCGTCAACGAGATGGACGTGCTTACCGATGCGATCGGCGCGATCGACGGGGTGGAGCGCACCACCACCTCGATCATCCTGTCGACCAAGTTCGAGCGGTGAGGGGCTGGGAATCGGGAATCGGTAATCGGTAATCGTAAAAGCGGGCTGGCTTGTGTCGTCCGCGTTCCGGCCTGCGGATCCGGCTCTTATGAATCCCCAATCCGGAATCTCCACTCCCGGCCGCCCAAGCCGAGGCTGTCGATGAAGTTGGAGCGGTGAGGGGCGGGGAGTCGGGAATCCTGAGGGTCATGATTCGCGAGCTAGCAAGCCCCTCTCCCCCCGGGAGAGGGGTTGGGGTGAGGGCGGGGCGAAGTCCATGTGGCATTTCAACTCCATGAGGCTTCGCTCGTACCCTCATCCGGCGCTGCGCGCCACCTTCTCCCGCCTGGCGGGAGAAGGACAAGCAGTCGAGCTGCCGCTCAAGCCCCTCTCCCCTCGGGAGAGGGGTTGGGGTGAGGGTACGGGGCGAAGCCCATGTGGCATTTCAACTCCATCAGGCTTCGCTCGTACCCTCATCCGGCGCTGCGCGCCACCTTCTCCCGCCCGGCGGGAGAAGGACAAGCAGTCGAGCTGCCGCTCAAGCCCCTCTCCCCTCGGGAGAGGGGTTGGGGTGAGGGTACGGGGCGAAGCCCATGTGGCATTTCAACTCCATGAGGCTTCGCTCGCACCCTCATCCGGCGCTGCGCGCCACCTTCTCCCGACCGGAGAAGGATCTGCGACCTCCGCGACCTCCGCGGGTCTTGTTTGCTTGGAGGAAAAGGCTGCCAAACCTGCCTCAGCATGTCCCGCTAAACTAGCGCCCCCAAACCGCTGCACCGCCACGCCTTGAAGAAGTCCGATTTCAACTATTCGCTTCCCGACGAACTGATCGCCCAGGCGCCGCTGGCCGAGCGTGCGGCCAGCCGTCTGCTGGTGGTGCCCAAAGCGCCTGCAGACTTCAGCGACCGCCAGGTGCGCGATCTGCCCGAGCTGTTGCAGCCGGGCGATCTGCTGATCTTCAACGACACCCGCGTCATCCCGGCACGGCTGTTCGGGCAGAAGGCCAGCGGCGGAAGGGTGGAAATCCTGATCGAGCGCCTGCTGGGCGAACGCGAGGCGCGGGTGCAGATCGGCGCGAGCAAGTCGCCCAAGGCCGGCAGCCTGATCGCGCTCGACGCGGGTGGCCAGGCCGAGGTGCTGGGGCGCGATGGCGAGTTCTATCTGCTGCGCTTCGACATCCCGTTGCCGCTGGAGCAGTGGCTGCCCGAGGCCGGCCGCCTGCCGCTGCCGCCCTACATCCGCCGTGAGCCGGGGCTGGAAGATCGCGAGCGCTACCAGACCGTGTTTGCGCGCGAGGTCGGTGCGGTCGCCGCGCCCACCGCCGGCCTGCATTTCGACGAGCAATTGCTGGCGCGCTTGCGCGAGCGCGGGGTCGAGTTCGGCCACGTCACCCTGCATGTCGGCGCCGGCACGTTTCAGCCGGTGCGGGTGGATGCGCTCGACCAGCACGTGATGCATAAAGAGTGGCTCAACGTCGGTGCCGCGCTGGTGGAGCAGGTGCGTCGCACGCGTGCCCGTGGCGGCCGCGTCATCGCCGTGGGCACCACGGTTGTGCGCTCGCTGGAAAGCGCCTGGCGCACCACCGATGCCGCGCCCGATGGCGAACTGCTGCCGTTCGCCGGCGAAACCCAGATCTTCATCCTGCCCGGCTACCGCATTCGTAGCGTCGATGCGATGGTCACCAACTTCCATCTGCCCGAAAGCACGCTACTGATGATGGTCTCCGCCTTCGCCGGCCGCGAGCGCATCTTCGCCGCCTACGCGCACGCCATCGCACAGCGCTATCGCTTTTTTTCTTACGGCGATGCGATGTTGTTGTGGGGCAGGGAATGGGGAATCGGGAATGGGGAATCGTAAGGCGCGTTCGCCGAACGATCAGCCACCTGCCAACCGCTCTTCCCATTCCCGATTCCCGACTCCCCATTCCCGGCCTTTCAATGTCCCGACTTCAGTTCCAGCTCCAGACCACCGACGGCCACGCGCGCCGTGGCCGCCTGACCTTTCCGCGCGGCACGGTGGAAACCCCGGCGTTCATGCCGGTGGGCACCTACGGCTCGGTCAAGGGCATCCTGCCCGAGCAGATCCGCGCGCTGGGGGCGGAGATCATCCTGGGCAACACCTTTCATCTGTATCTGCGCCCGGGGCTGGATGTGATCGGCGACCACGGTGGCTTGCACGGGTTTGCGCGCTGGGATGGGCCGATCCTCACCGACTCCGGCGGGTTTCAGGTGTTCTCGCTAGCCCACCGTCGCAAGATTACCGAGCAGGGCGTGACCTTTTCCTCGCCCACCGATGGCGCGCGGGTGTTCCTGGGTCCGGAAGAGAGCATGCAGATTCAGAAGGTGCTCGATTCGGACATCGTGATGATCTTCGATGAGTGCACGCCGTACCCGGCCACCGAAGAGGTCGCGCGGCGCTCGATGGAACTGAGCCTGCGCTGGGCGCAGCGCTCGCGCGATGCGCATGACGGGTTGGGCAACGACGCGGCGCTGTTCGGCATCGTGCAGGGCGGGGTGCACCCGGACCTGCGCAGCCGCTCGCTGGAGGGCCTGCACGCCATCGGCTTCGATGGCTACGCCATCGGCGGTCTGGCGGTGGGCGAGCCCGAGCACGAGCGCAACGCCATGCTCGAACACCTGCATCCGCAGCTGCCGGCCGACCGCCCGCGTTACCTGATGGGCGTGGGCCGGCCAGAAGACCTGGTGGAAGGCGTGGCGCGCGGCGTGGACATGTTCGACTGCGTCATGCCCACCCGCAACGCGCGCAACGGCCACTATTTCACCTCGTTTGGCACGGTACGCATCCGCAATGCCAAATACGAACGCGACCTGGACACCATCGAGCCGGGCTGCGGTTGCCATGCCTGCAGCAGCGGCTACACGCGCTCCTACCTGCGTCACCTGGACCGCTGCAACGAGATGCTGGCCCCGATGCTGGGCACCATGCACAACCTCTGGTACTACGAAAAACTGATGGCAGACATGCGTGCGGCGATCGCGGCGGGAACCTTTGTGCAGTTCCGGCGGTCCTTCTATGCGGCACGCGGCGCCACCACGCCGCCGTTGCCGGGGGAAACCAGCTGAGCCCTGCCGTCCGTGCCCTCGGCGCGGACGGGGTGGAACCCGCGTGGCATAATTCCCGGCTGTTCCGCTCTGGCGGTACCTGAATAGCGAGTGGGCCCGTGGGGCGCGCTGGCACCAAACTAGGATGCACTGAATGAATTTGCTCGATTTCCTGATCCCGGTCGCCCAGGCGCAAGCCACCGGTGGCGCGCCGGCCGCCGGCCCGATGGGGAGCCTGTCCACCTTCGCGCTGCCGATCATCCTGATTGCGGTCATGTATTTTTTGATGATTCGTCCGCAGATGAAGCGTCAGAAGGAGCACAAGTTGCTGCTGGACAAGCTGGCACGCGGCGATGAAGTCATCACCTCCGGCGGCGTCGCCGGCGTGATCGCCGACATCGGCGACAACTTCATCACCGTGGAAGTGGCCGACAACGTCCGCATCCGCGTGCAGAAGAGCGCGGTGGGCCATGTGCTGCCGAAGGGCACGCTGAAGTCCGCCAGCTGAGTCGGGCTATCGGCATCGAGCACCGTCTGGCGCTGCCGGCCGGTGCTCGAAAACGTCAGGGGCCGCTCGTACACTCCGCTGTCGTCGCGCTGCCGATGCCTGCGTTGGGTTGCTCAAGACGTCGCTGCAATTGAAGGCCTGCAATACCACCGCTGCGCGCACCGTCAGGCGGGCGCAGTCGGTGCACGGAGTCGGAATGCGCCACTTGGCGTTTTCGCTCCGCGCACTGCCCGTATCCACCGGATGACCGCTCGCGACGTTGTATTGGCCGCTTGAAGTCGTTCTCACTGCTAGGCGCGGCGCCGGGATGGTGCTGTGCGGGACTGTCGCAATGCTCGAATTTCCTCGCTGGAAGTATTTCCTGATCCTGCTGGTGCTGGCGGTCAGCGCGTTGTATGCGCTGCCCAACATCTATCAGAAAGACCCGTCCGTGCAGATCACCGCCAGCCGCGGTGCACAGCTCGACGACGCATTGCGCAGCCGCATCGACGGCGAGCTCAAGGGCGCGGGCATCACGCCCAAAGCCGTCACCAAGGAAGGCGACAGCCTGATGGTGCGCCTGTCCTCGTTGCAGGCGCAGACCCGCGCCAACGATGTGCTGCGTCAGCAGCTGGGCGAGAACTACACGGTGGCGCTGAATCTGGCCTCCACCGTGCCGGAGTGGCTGGCCAAGCTGGGCGGCAAGCCGATGGTGCTGGGCCTGGACCTGGTCGGCGGCGTGCACTTCGCCATGCAGGTCGATCAGAAGGCTGCAGTGGAAAAGCGGATCGAAGGCTTTGCCGAAGACATCCGCACCACCTTGCGTGACGGCCGCATCGCCTATCGGGCGGTCGAGCGTCGCGGCGACAACAGCATCCAGATCAGCCTGGGCGAGGGCGCCAGCGCCGATGCGGCGCGCACCGCACTGGCCAAGGCGCAGCCGTTGCTGACCTACGACGTCAGCGGCCAAAACATCGCAGTGAAGGTGCCGGAGGCCGAGCTCAAGCAGATCGCCAGCGGCGCGATCGAGCAGAACCTCACCACCTTGCGCAATCGCGTCAATGCGCTGGGCGTGTCCGAGCCGACCATCCAGCGCCAGGGCGAAGACCGCATCGTGGTCGAATTGCCCGGTTTGCAGGACACCGCCGAGGCCAAGCGCCTGATCGGCGCCACCGCCTCGCTGGAATTCCGCGCGGTGGTCGACGGCAATGCCGAAGACGCAGTGCGCAGCGGCAGCATCCCGCCGGAAGCCAAGGTTTACCGCGTGCGCGATACCGGCGCGCCGGTGTTGCTCAACAAGCGCGCGCTGGTGACCGGCGACCAGATGGTCAGTGCCAGCGTCAGCAACGACCAGAACGGCATGCCCGCCGTATCGGTGACGCTCAACAACGTCGCCGGCCAGCGCATGCTCGACTACACCAGCGCCAACGTCGGCAAGCTGATGTCGGTGGTGTACATCGAGCGCATCCCCACCGTGACCATGGTCGACGGCAAGGAAGTGCGTAGCGTTCGGGTCAAGGAAGAAGCCTTGTCGCCGACCCGCATCGCCGGCGTGTTCGGCAAGAACTTCCAGACCACCGGTCTGGAGAAGGTGGAAGCGGAGAACCTGGCCAAGCTGCTGAAGTCCGGCTCGCTGGCTGCGCCGATGGATTTTGTCGAGGAATACGTGATCGGCCCGAGTCTGGGTGCGGAAAACGTGGAGCGCGGCGTCACTGCGGTGGTGTACTCGTTCCTGTTCACGCTGGTGTTCTTCACCATCTACTACCGCGTGTTCGGCGCGATCACCTCGGTGGCGCTGCTGTTCAATCTGCTGATTGTGGTGGCGGTGATGTCGCTGTTCGGCGCCACCATGACGCTGCCGGGTTTTGCTGGCCTTGCGCTGTCGGTCGGTCTGTCGGTGGACGCCAACGTGCTGATCAACGAGCGTATCCGCGAAGAATTGCGGCTGGGCGTGCCGGCCAAGTCGGCGATTGCCGCGGGTTATGAAAAGGCCGGCGGCACCATCCTGGACGCCAACCTCACCGGTTTGATCGTGGCGGTGGCCTTGTATGCGTTCGGTACCGGCCCGTTGAAGGGCTTCGCGCTGACCATGATGATCGGTATTTTCGCCTCGATGTTCACCGCGATCACCGTGTCGCGTGCGCTGGCGGTGCTGATCTACGGCAGCCGCAAGAAGCTGAAGACCGTCGCTATTTGAGATGCGAGTCCGGCCTCGACCCCTGCAGCAGAGCTGTAGCGGGCGAGGGATGAATCCCTTCGCAAGCGTTACGCATCCCGAGGGTGCGCAACGTCTAAACGGAAGATCTTTTCCATGAAATTGTTCCCGCTCCATCTCATTCCCAACGACACCAAGATCGATTTCATGCGCCCGCGCAAGCCGGTGCTGATCCTGATGCTGATCCTGGCGGTCGCTTCGGTCGGCATCATCGTCGGCAAGGGCTTCAATTACGCGCTGGAATTCACCGGCGGCACGCTGGTGCAAACCAGCTTCCAGAAAACGGTGGATGTGGACCAGGTGCGCGAGCAGCTGTCCAAGGCCGGCTTCGAAAACGCACAAGTGCAAAACGCCCGCGGCGGCAACGAGGTGATGATCCGTCTGCAGGCGCGTGAGCAGCACAACAACCGGGACGATGCTGCGCGCACCGTTGCCGAAGAAGTGCGCAAAGCGGTCAGCACCGAGCAGAATCCGGCCACCGTGCAGCCCGGCGAGTTCGTCGGCCCGCAGGTCGGCAAGGACCTGGCCTTGAACGGCGTCTACGCCACGGTGTTCATGCTGGTGGGCTTCTTGATCTACATCGCCTTCCGCTTCGAGTGGAAGTTCGCGGTGGTGGCCAGCGTGACGGCGTTGTTCGACTTGCTGGTCACGGTGGCCTTCGTGTCGCTGACCGGTCGCGAGTTCGATCTGACCGTGCTGGCCGGTCTGTTGTCGGTGATGGGCTTTGCGATCAACGACATCATCGTGGTGTTCGACCGTGTGCGCGAAAACTTCCGCGGGTTGCGTGTGGAACCGCTGGAAGTGTTGAACCGGTCGATCAACCAGACGCTGTCGCGCACGATCATCACCGCGGTGATGTTCTTCCTGTCGGCCTTGGCGCTGTACATCTACGGCGGCGAATCGATGGAAGGTCTGGCCGAGACGCACATGATCGGTGCGGTGATCGTGGTGATCTCCTCGGTGATCGTGGCGGTGCCGATGCTGAGCATCGGGCCGTTTGCGGTGACCAAGCAGGATCTGCTGCCCAAGGCCAAGGATGTGGAGGCGCTGGCGCGTCGCCCTTGATCGGTTGAGTTGCAGAGCTTCACGAAAAAACCGCGCATTGCGCGGTTTTTTCGTTTCTGGCGTTGGACGTCGTGACTGCACGGTTGTGCACTGTGACACCACGACTCAAGATCTTGAACACCAGGGATTTCGTCGGACACGTGATGCCGATTGATACGCGATACTTTGCGGGAGAGAAACACCAGCGCCGCCAACGCCTGGTTCTGTGTGTCCGCAGACACCTGTGCATTGGCCGCCAGGCGGGTGGGGAACGCCTCAACCTCCACTTGGCCCATCTGCACCAAACAACCCTTGCCGCTGGTCAGGGTGAAGCGCCGTATCCAGCTCAGATAGGCCTGCTCGGTGTGCAGGCTGCAGTGCCGTACCCGCAGCGGTCGCGCACCTGATCGAGCAACCGCGTCGGCGGACGTGCTGTTACGCCATTGTTTTTGGGGGCGTATTTCATACGCCTGCGTCCTTGCTGGATAACACTCCAAGCGCCTGCATGGTCGAAACCGCTCTCCATCGTGCTACCCCTTGATCGCGGCTAGGACTTCTCCCATTCACAAGGCGCCAGCGATCGAAGATACTCCGTGCAACACCGCATTTCGGCGGTCCAATAGTAGTTAGGCCCCAGACATGCATTCTGACGAACTCGATATTCCTCCAGACGCTTTGACGGATCCCGAGGCCTTTGAGCTCATGCGACTGTGGGCAGCCCACGGCCAACTCCACGTCATCATTAGTAGCGAAGTGGACGGTACCGCCGAAGATTTTGGAGAGCTCCTCGCCGATCTCTTCGAGCATGCCTCCCGCATGTATGCACAACGTGAAAATCGGTCACTCGCGGAATGTCGAGAAGCCATGCTGCAGGACTTCCTCCGGCGCACCACTGCACCAAAGGCGAGCATTGAAGGCTCGCGCACTGCGGAGCACTGAGTGAGGCCTAACAATTCATTCAAGCCGAAGCCGCTTCGCGGCTCGGCTTAACTCAGGCATTAGCCGCTAATGGGAGAATCACGTCACGTGAAGTGCTATCAGTGCCCTTCTCCGGCCATGTATCAAGTTGGGGATCAGAATATCCCGCTGTGCCTCAATTGCTACTCAAAGGTGGCATACATGGAGCAGCAACAGCTGGAGAATCACGAGCGCATGCTCAACTATCTAAGCGATGAGATAGCCTTTAGCGTTGGCATGCCATCCTTGGGCGGCCCCCGGTTTCAGCCGCGCCCCAAGCCAGTTCACGTCGGAGACGTCCGTTTGAACAATATTTCGGTCAATAACAGTGTCGTCGGCACAGTCAATACTGGCTCAATAGGTAGTTTGGACCAGTCCATTTCTGCTTTGGTCCAGCTTAATGAGCCGCAAGTTGCTCAAGCGTTCAAAGGACTTTCGGAGGCAATCCTTCAGAGCGGCGACCTGACTAAGAACCAGCGCAATGAGCTCATTGAGGCACTTAACGCCATCTCGCGAGAGGCCGCCACGCCGCCCGAAACACGCCAAAACACGGTTGCACTATCGCTCTTGGAGCGGGCCGAGAAGATTACATCAATGGCTAACGACATCAGTGAGGTATGCCAGCGTTACTGGCCAGCCATCGCCGCGGTATTTGCGTCGGTTAGCGGCTAACAATTCATTCAAGCCGAACCCGCTTCTTAATTCAGGCGTTAGACAGCAGGAGAACTTCAATGGCACTCAAGCTTTTGGTATTGGCAGCAGCGACTCTACTGTTGTCGCCCGCAGCGTCTGCGCAGTACGGAAACAATGACTGCTATGACGCAAAAGAACGTGCTACATCTGCTGCTAGTGATCTTTCTGACTACGCTCGCCGCCTTCAGCGCTGCGCGGAATCAGGCGATATTTCAGACGATTGCAGCACCGAATTTCGCCGGCTCAGAAATTCGCACAGTGACTACGAGTCCGCAGTGTCTGACATATCCAGCTACTGTGATTAGTCAGTTGCTGTCTAACAAATCATTCAAGCCGAAGTCGCTTCGCAACTCGGCTTAATTCAGGTGTTAGCCAGACCTATCAGGCATCCATGCTCGGCACGAAGAACAAAGGGCTCCCGCTTGCTGCTATCGCGCTAGTCGCCATGGCAGTCACATGCGTTGCATACATGCAGGGCTACAGATTCGACCTCTCAAAAGATTCCGCACCCGCCTGGATCCAGGCCATTGGCAGCATCCTCGCAATCGTGGCGGCCGCTTGGATAGCCAAGCAGCAGAATGTGCATTCCCGCACACTTGAAGAGTACAAGCAAGCAAAAGCGGACAAGCAAAAACTGGAGGTGATCATGGCACTTATGGCCCGCTCGCAGCGCTTGGCGATTGACGTATGCAAAGCCTATGAATCGAATGAACAGGAAGATATAGACCAGATAACGCCGCCACTCATGGCCGACACGCATCACGCACTGATGGCATTGCCAGTGTTTGACATACCTGAGTGGCAGCTTTCATTGGACGTACTAATGATCAGTCGGGCACTAGCTTCACTTCGAGAGCAGTTTCTTGCCTTGCAAGACTCCACGTCTGAAGAAGAGTTTCGTTCAAACCTGAAAGACCTCAATGAACTTGCAAGTGAAATTAAGCAGGTTAGTGGTGATGCTGTGTCAATCGCTAAGAAAGAGATCAACGAGCGAGACCTGGTTCTTTACAGGTCTGGCTAACAATTCATTCAGGCCGAACCCGCTTCGCGGGCTAGATTAATTCAGGCGTTAGGCCTCATGTCCAAGGATCTCGCATGATCAGGATCATCAAAAAGCGCTTCGCCGAACTAGAGGATCAGTTAGGTGTTGTCGCCGGAACGATGCAAGTTAAGCACAGCGAGTTTTCCGGCGGCTACGAACAGGTCGAAAGTGAAAAGCTCCTCAACTGGTGCGTAAAAGCGCGGAGCCTCATTGCCAGTGCGTGCGGGAAGGACTCGGATCATTACGTGGCACTAATCAAGGCGGAGGAGCCTCAGCAATTCTTTGGCAACCATGAGAACCTCAAGAACCTTCGTGCAGTTTTTCTCGCCGCTCGCGAAGATTTCGAAGGGGGGTATCTGATCCCTCTGCGCAATTTGGTGCAAGCCGAAATCGCCGATTCGGAGCTTGACCAAGCGCGAGTGCTTCAGAAGTCGGGTTACGTCTCGGCCGCGGCCGTGGTGGCTGGAGTAGTGCTGGAGACGACGCTGAGAACTCTGTGTGATTCCCACGGCATCCCCCATGGCAAGCTCGACAGGATGAATGCTGAGCTCGCAAAAGCCGGGCAGTACAACGCGCTAATGCAGAAGCGCATCACGGCCCTCGCCGCGATTAGGAACAGCGCGGCTCATGGCAAGCCTGAGGAGTTTACAGCCGCAGATGTTGCCGCCATGGTGGAAGATATCGAGCGCTTTGCTCAGGTTTCACTAGCATGAGGCCTAACAATTCGTTCAAGCCGAAGCCGCTTCGCGGATCGGCTTAACTCAGGCGCTAGGCAGTGGCGGGTCATTACAGCTTCGGCATCCGCTGTCGCGTTATCTTGCGTGGCCAGCGGCTGGCTGCGCGCGACCGGGTCGGCTGATAGCGCCTCATTGCGTGCGGTCGCGCGACTACGCGGCTCATCGAACTCTGTCGGTTACCGGCAAATGCCCAGGCCAACCGAGTCGACGCAAATGCGTTGCACTGCAGTGAGGTGCAACCCACCCGCCACTCACTTCAGGCAGTGGTGCCCGCCAAGCATGCGCGCAACGCGCGCAGCTTCTCCACGGGTCACAAATTCCAATCGATCCGCATGCCCGCAATCAACGCATTCTTCAGATCGTTGGTGCGTGTCGGCTCGTTGAACTGGTCTGGGTTGATCACGTAATGCAGGTTCGGGGCGATGCGCAGGCGCTTGGTGACCTGGATGCCGTAGCTGAGCTCCATCATGATCTGGTTGTCGGCGGGGGTGCCGGTGCCGCCGGCCGAGGCGCGCGCCAGGCGCAGGTTTTCGATCGCTTCGTCGCTGTATTTCTGTTGGGTGATCACGAAGGCGATGTTGTCTTGCGGGCGGCTGGCGAAGGTGCCTTTCTGCACCAGGCCCAGTTGCACGAAGTGATCTTCGATGGCTTGGCCGCCGGTGCTTTGCAGAATCGCGCCGAAGACGGTGAGGCCGCGGGTGCCGGAGGGGTCAGGGTTGGTAACCTGCTGCTCGAAGCGGCCGAACAGGCCCGAGCGGCCCTGCTTGTTTTCATAGCCCAGCCCACTGAGCACGGCCGGGTTGCCGTTGCGGTCGCGCAGCGGGTCGGTGTAGTCGGAGTTGTCCTGCCAGCCGCCGAGTTCGTACATCGCGGCCATGCTGCCGTCGCCGCCCTTGTTCTTGTAGCCCACCGCATAGGGCACCACCACGCCGGTGGTGTCGTCGGTGCTCCACTTCAAGCCGTGCTGGCCGTCCTGCGCCTGCACCGGGTTCACTTCATACGCGCCGACATGCACATAGACCTTGGGCGTGACCCAGGCGGTGGCGTGCGCGGCCCAGCTGGACACCGGCCAATAGGTGAAGTTGCTGGTGCGGAATACGAAGGTGGGGTTGCCGCAGGCTGAGTTGCCCTGGAAGTACTGGCACAGGTCCGAGCCGAGGAAATGGATGTTGGCGACGCTGCGGCCGGCTTCCAGTTCCAGGCGGTCGTTGAAGAGTTTTTGCAGCAGGGTGAAGTTGGCCAGACGCGTGCCCTGGCCGCCGTAGATTTCCTGCACCGAGGTGCTGTTGCCGATGCTGCTGTTGGACAGATTGGTGCCGTGACGATTGGAGACGTAGAGCTTGATGGTGGCGCCGTTCCAGCCGAACAGGCGGTCCATGTCGACATCGGTGCCGACCATCAGCTGGCCGGCGTAGGCATCGCCGCTCTTGCGGCCGCCGTCGATCATCGAGGCGGCTTCGCCGGTGTAGCCCAGCTTGAGCTTGAAGGCATCGGCGGCGTCCTGCGCCTGGGCGAGTGGGGCAATCGCCAGCGCGAGCGACAGGCACAGCAGGCGGGGATGGGCGCGGCGGGAGGGCAGGGCAGTCATGGCGGGACTCCGAACAAAGAGGGCGTGGCCAAGGTGGCGAACGCGACAGCACGTGGGTGGGCAAGCCGCTGGCGGCGCACATTG
>NZ_JAVTIK010000004.1:0-335436 GCF_031843525.1 Xanthomonas sp. WCS2018Noco2-27
AAGCACACGTACGGTGCGGTAATTGATCACGCCCTTGGGCTTTTTGGTCAGGAACATTTCGAAGTAGTTTTCGATCTGCTCGCGCGAGGCGCGCACCTCGTTGGAGACCGTCGGCAGCAGCACGCCGTCCGGTGCATACAGGTCGGCCACCTTGTGCGGGTTGCCTGTCGCCAGTGCAGCGTTCCAGGTGTCGAACAGCGCGGCGACTTCGCGTGCTTCACCGTCGACGGGCAGCGCTGCCTTTTCGGTGTAATGCATCACGCCAGCGGCCAGCGCCGGGGTGGCAGCCAGAGCCAAAGCCAGAGAGAACAGGGTGCGACGCATGGGAATCTCCGTGTAGTTGATTGGGTGCCTCAGCAGGCAGAGCCAGTATCGAAATCCACGGAGCGCCGAAATGCTGCTGTTCGGCATATGCATGAATACGCTTCTCGGCGTATTTAGTTGAATTGTAAGTATTTGGAAAATAAAGCGTATGCGTTGATTCGGTGCGTTGGATGACGCTTGGCCCCGATGACGCGATTTGCGCGTGGGACGCTGCAGGGGGGGATCAGTGGACAAGGTCGGCGAGCAAGTCGCGACATCAAGCGCAACCCAGAACGCCGTGCGCCGGCGTCCGCCGAACTGGACAAGGGGCGCCGCGGACGGGTTGAAGGCAGGCAATGACCCGGCCCGAACCCCCGCCCACACGCAACAGCACGGCCGTCCAGGGAGGACGCTGTTAGAATGTCATCCCCTTTCCATCCGCCGCGCTGTCGCGGCCGCAGGAGCTAGTGAACATGGCAATCAAGGTTGGCATCAACGGATTCGGTCGCATCGGACGCAACGTGCTGCGCTCTGCGGTGCAGAACTTCGCCAATGACATCGAGATCGTGGCCATCAATGACCTGCTCGAGCCCGACTACCTGGCCTACATGCTGCAGTACGACTCGGTGCACGGCCGCTTCAAGGCCGAGGTGTCGGTCGACGGCAACACGCTGATCGTCAACGGCAAGAAGATCCGCCTGACCCAGGAGCGCGACCCGGCCAACCTCAAGTGGGATGCCGTGGGCGCCGACGTGGTGATCGAGTCCACCGGCCTGTTCCTGACCAAGGAAACCGCGCAGAAGCATATCGACGCGGGCGCCAAGAAGGTGATCCTGTCGGCTCCGTCCAAGGACGACACACCGATGTTCGTCTACGGCGTTAACGACAAGACCTACAAGGGTGAGGCGATCGTCTCCAACGCCTCGTGCACCACCAACTGCCTGGCGCCGTTGGCCAAGGTCATCAACGACAAATGGGGCATCAAGCGCGGCCTGATGACCACCGTGCACGCGGCCACGGCCACGCAGAAGACCGTGGACGGCCCGTCGAACAAAGACTGGCGCGGTGGGCGCGGCATTCTGGAAAACATCATTCCGTCCTCCACCGGCGCTGCCAAGGCTGTGGGCGTGGTGATCCCGGAGCTCAACAAGAAGCTCACCGGCATGAGCTTCCGCGTCCCGACCTCGGACGTCTCGGTGGTCGACCTCACGGTCGAACTGGAAAAGCCGGCCACCTACGCCGAGATCTGCGCCGAAGTGAAGGCACAGAGCGAAGGCGCGCTGAAGGGCATCCTGGGTTACACCGAAGACAAGGTCGTGGCCACCGATTTCCGCGGCGAGACCTGCACCTCGGTGTTCGACGCCGACGCCGGCATCGCGCTGGACTCGACGTTCGTCAAGCTGGTGTCCTGGTACGACAACGAGTGGGGCTACTCCAACAAGTGCCTGGAAATGGTGCGCGTTGTTGCGAAGTAAGTTCTGACGTCGTGCAAAAAACCCCGGTTAGTCCGGGGTTTTTTTATGGGCGTTTCGCTCGTTCCGGTGGCAGGGCGGGTGGGCGTGGATATAAAGCCACAGGTGTCCCGAGATGTGTTGTCCGCCCCATGGCATGCGCAAGCTGCGCGGCTGGCTTTACTGCAAGACGCAGGCACCCGGTATGCGAGCCACCTGCTTTACCGTCCAGGTCGTCTTGGGGGCAGTGTCTTGTCGGGCGCTTATGCGCGGCGATGCCGACTTTCGTGCGTACGCCGAGTAGCATGGCGGCGCTAGAGTCGGCCGGATGCCGGCTAGGGGATAGGCGTTGGAAACGATAATCGTGCTGGTGGCCCTGGTGCTGCTCGCAGTGCCGGTGGGCGTGGTGATCGCGCTGGTGTGGATTGCCGGGCTGCGGCGGCGGGTGGATGCGCTGGAACAGCGGCTTGCGCACTGGCAGGCGGGGAATGTGCCTGCGGATGCAGCAGCGCGTGCGGCCGAGAGGCAGGCCTCTGCGCCGACGGACGCCTGGGCGCAGCCGGGCGACACGTCCGCATTGAACACCTCCACTTCCGACGCGGCGGTGCCTGACGCATTCGATTTGCCGAGTGCGTCGAGTCGCATTTCGCCGTCTGCGTCTGTGATGCAGACGCCGCCAACACTGCCCGCAGACGCGCCTGCAGCGTCGGTAACCAGTCCAACAGCGGAAGATGCGTCTGCGTCCAGCTGGCAAGCGCAATCGTCGCCGTCGGAGCCGCAAGGACTGCCACAGCAAGCGCAGGAATTGCCTGCGCTGCCAGCGCAACCGGACCCGATCACGCGCGCCATCGGCGCGGTGAAGCGCTGGTTCACCGAAGGCAATGTGCCGGTCAAGGTCGGCATGCTGGTATTGCTGGCCGGCGTGGCGTCGTTGTTGAAGTACGCAAGCGATCAGGGCTGGATGCGCATGCCGGTCGAGCTGCGGTTGGCCGGCATCAGCGTGCTGGCGCTTGCCGGTCTGGTATTCGGCTGGAAGCAGCGGTTGCAGCGGCCCGGGTTTGCGTTGGCGTTGCAGGGAGGTGCCATCGGCGGCTTGTTGCTGACGGTGTTTGCGGCATTCAAGTTGTACAGCTTGCTGGGCGCTGGCCTGGCGATGGGCATCAGCGTAGTGCTGATTGCCGGCATGTGCGTGCTGGCGGTGGTGCAGGACTCGCGCACGTTGGCGGTGTTGGGTGTGCTGGCCGGGTTTCTTGCGCCAATCTGGCTGTCCACCGGCAGCGGCAATCATGTCGGGCTGTTTTCGTATTACGCCGTGCTCAACGCCGGCATCGTGGCGATTGCGTGGACGCGGCCGTGGCGGGTGCTCAACCTGCTTGGATTCGCCTTTACCTTCGGCATCGGTACGCTGTGGGGCGCGCTGCAGTACACCCCCGCAAAGTTCGCCAGCACCGAGCCGTTCTTGTTGCTGTTCTTCGCCATGTATGTCGCGATTCCGGTGCTGCATGCGCGGCGCGGCGATGGCAGCGCGGGCAAGCTCATCGATGGCAGCCTGTTGTTCGGCACGCCTTTGGTCGCCTTTGCGTTGCAGGCGCGTTTGCTGGAAGGCGATCGCCTGCCGTTGGCGTTGTGCGCCGTCGCCGTGGCGGCGTTGTATGCCGGTCTTGCGAGCTGGTTGCTGCGGCGTGCCTCCACACGTTTGCTGGGCCAGGCGCACGCGATGCTGGCCGTCGGCTTTGCAACGCTGGCAGTGCCGTTGGCGTTGTCGGCGCGTGCCACCGCCAGCGTGTTCGCGCTGGAAGGCGTGGGGTTGTTGTGGCTGGGCGTGCGTCAGCAGCGACGCATCCCGCAGATCAGCGGCGTGGCCTTGCAGCTGCTTGCGGCGGTGGGTGTGGCCTTCGGTGTGGATGCGTGGCGTTACGACAGCGTGGCGGTGGCCAATGCCACCTGCATGAGCAGCTTGCTGATCGCCATTGCTGGTTGGGCCAGTGGCTGGTTCCTGCGTGATGCGGGTCATCGGCGGAGCGCGCTGGTGGCGTATCTGTGGGGGCTGGGCTGGTGGACCATGTGCGGGGTACACGAAATCCTGCGCTTTGCCGGTGATCTGCGCAGCGAGCCGGATCTGCTGCTGGGCTTTGTCGCGTTCAGCGTGTGGCTGGCGGCCGAGGTGCACCGCCGTCGCCCTGCCGCAGCATTGGTGTGGACGGTCATGGCGGGTCTGGCGCTGGCCGCGCCGTTGGCGCTGTGGCAGAACCATGCGCATACGCAGCCCTTCGCGCATTGGGGTGCTCTGGCCTGGCTGGCGTTTGCGCTGGCAGGCACGCGGGCGTTGTGGTGCCTGCGAATGCAGCCTGGCGCTGGCGCCGTGGTCGCGCAGTTCATCTGGTGGCTGTTGTGGCCGTCGGTGGTGTCGTTGGGTGCGGCCTGGCTGGCCGATGCGTTCGCGCTTGCCAACGGCTGGCGCTGTGCCTTGCTGGCGGTGCCGTGGCTTGCCGTGGCGACCGTGGGCTTGCTGCGCTGGCCGTGGCTGACCTGGCCGCAGGGAGTGCGCTTCGATCCTGCGCGCAGCGGGTTGCTGAGTTGCGTGTTCGCGGTATTGGGTATCGGTTGGCTACTCGCATTGCTGGATCCGGTCAGCGCCGCGCCATTGCCCTGGGTGCCCTTGCTCAATCCGGCCGAACTGGCGCAGCTGGCGGTGCTTGCCTTGGTCGCGCGCTGGGCGTGGTCGACGCACGCGCCGGCGATCCTGCAAGGTCGGCGCGTCACTGCGCTCGGTGTGCTGGGCTGGGTGTTGATCACCGGCAGCACCTTGCACAGCGTGCATCACTGGGGCGATGTGCCGTGGAATGCCGCATTGGTGGGCGCGACGGTGTCGCAGACCAGCCTGACCATCGTCTGGAGCGTGCTGGGTGTGCTGGGTTGGGTGGTCGGCTCGCGTCGCGGGCAGCGCGGACTGTGGCTGGGCGGTGCCCTGCTGATGGGCCTGGTGCTGGCCAAGTTGGTGCTGGTCGATCGCCAGCATCTGGGCAATCTGCTCGGCATCGGCTCGTTCATGGCCTACGGCCTGTTGTGTACGGTGGTGGGGTATCTGGCGCCGGCGCCGCCGCGTCCGGCGATTGAAGAGCGCGCTGTCGACGACGATGGCGCGGCAAAGGATCAGGCATGAGTACGAAACATTGTGGATGGGTGCTGCTGGTGCCGCTGATGGCGCAGGCGGCCGATGTGCGGCAGGACTATCGGCAGCAGTGGCCGCTGCAGGTGGCCGGCTCCGACGCCGGTATGTATCAGCTGACCTTGAACGAAGCGGTCCATCGCAGCGCAGTCGATGCGGAATTAGGCGATGTCACGGTGATCGACGCGCGTGGCGAAGAGATGCCCACCGCGCCGCTGCCCGTCGCCGCTGTGCCATCCGCATCGCGTCTGCAGCGGTTACCGTTGTTCGCATTGCCTGAAGGCGCTGCGCCGGCCAACGGCGATCTGCAGTTGATCGCCGAGCGCGATGCCAGCGGGGCAGTGCGGCGGCTGGAAGGCCGCTTTGCAACCGGTGCACCCGCAGCGCCCGGCGTCGGCGGCAGCTGGTTGATCGACGCCAGCGCATTGCGCGATCGCCCGCGTGCGTTGTTGCTGGACTGGGAGGGCAATACGCCGGTGCAGGCGCAGCTGCGTGTGGAGGGCAGCGACGATCTGCGCGACTGGCGTGTGCTCGCTTCCGATGCAACAGTCATGGCCTTGGACAATCAGGCGCAGCGGCTGCAGCAACGCCGCGTCGCGCTAGACGATGGCGCAAAGTACCTGCGCATCGTGCCGGTATCGGGCAGCTTGCCGACGCTGCGTGCGGTCGATGCGGAAGTGGATGGCGTTGTCGCGCCCACCCAACTGTCCTGGCTGGACTTGCAGGGCACTGCCCAAGACACCGGCGTGACCTATGTCGTGCCGGGTCGCTTCCCGATCACGCAGCTGGATGTGGGCGGCGGTCTGGCCGAAGCGGTGGAATGGATCGTGGAAAGCCGCGATGCCGACGACGCACCGTGGTCGCGTCGCGCCGGGCCATGGTTGGCGTATCGGCTTGGCAATGGCGCCTCGCCACCGCAGCTGTTGTCCGCGCCCGTGCGCGATCGCCAGTGGCGATTGGTGGCTGCCCAGGGCCGCAGCACCGCGGTGCCGACCTTGCGCGCGGGGTATCAACCGGAGCGATTGATGTTTCTTGCGCAGGGGCAGCCGCCGTATGCGCTCGTCGCTGGCAGCGCGCGCGTGCAACGTGGCGACGCGCCATTGGCCTCGATGCTGCAGGCGCTGCGGCAGGAGCGCGGGATGCAGTGGCAGCCTGTGCAGGCCAGCATGGCCGCGCAGGCACAGTCGCTTGCCGGCGATGCGGCACTGCAGCCGGCCGCCACGCCGCGCGACTGGAAACAATGGCTGCTCTGGGCGCTGCTGGTCGGTGGCGCCTTGCTGGTGGGCGGTTTCGCGGTCAGTCTGCTGCGCAAATCCGGCACGGACCGGCCGCTGTAACGCCGCGCTGTCGCGCTGTCGCCAGCGGTGTGCAGGTGATGCGGGTTTGCCGCTTTGCTGCGAAGGCCGGACAATGGGTATCCCCCGTCGCCGAGGCAGCTGCATTGCCCGTCGTGTTCGACCGATCACAGTTGGCGCCATCCGCATGTGCGGCAGCGCCCGTCCAGCGCACTGCCTTGTTGCGGTACGGCGCGCCGATCCCGACTCCTGATGACCCAATCCCCGCCGCCAAGGCGGTCGCATTGCGCGTCGTCTCCGGTCGACTGCCGCTCGTGTCGGCCGCAGTTGCAATGGCGGCATCTTTGCAAGGCGCTGCCCCGTCAAGGCGGCGCAGTAGCGTGATTTCCTCCGCGCACAGAGCGTGCACGCACGCGTCCAACGCAGGCGCGGCGCCGTGTACCAATCCCTAATCCCCAGACTTAGCGAGCCAAGCCCATGTCCATTGTCCGTATGACCGACCTCGATCTCTCCGGCAAGCGCGTGCTGATCCGCCAGGATCTCAACGTGCCGATCGACAACGGCCAGATCACCTCCGAGCAGCGCATCACCGCCTCGGTGCCCACCCTCAAGCTGGCGCTGGAAAAAGGCGCGGCGGTGATGGTCACCTCGCACCTGGGCCGCCCGAAGGAAGGCAGCTGGAGCGAAGAAGATTCGCTGGCGCCGGTCGCTGCGCGGCTGACCACCTTGCTGGGTGTCGAAGTCACCCTGGTGCGCGATTGGGTGGACGGTGTGGAGGTCGCGCCGGGCCAGGTGGTGCTGTTGGAAAATTGCCGCATGAATGTCGGCGAGGGCAAGGACGACGAGACCCTGGCACGCAAATATGCCGCGCTGTGCGATGTGTTCGTCATGGATGCCTTTGGCACCGCGCATCGCGCGCAGGCGTCCACGCATGGTGTGATCCGCTTCGCGCCGGTGGCCGCCGGTGGCCCGCTGCTGATGGCCGAACTCGATGCGCTGGCAAAGGCGCTGGACAACCCGGCCAAGCCGCTGCTGGCGATCGTGGCCGGCAGCAAGGTCTCGACCAAGCTGGAGCTGCTCTCCAACCTGGTCAACAAGGTCGACCAGCTGATCGTCGGTGGCGGTATCGCCAACACCTTCATCGCCGCTGCCGGGCATGACGTGGGCAAGTCCTTGAACGAGCCGGATCTGATTCCGACCGCCAACCAGATCGTGGCCGATGCCAAAACGCGCGGCGCCGAGATTCCGCTGCCCACCGACGTGGTCGTCGCCAAGCAGTTCCTGCCCGATGCGCAAGCCACGGTGAAGTCGCTTGATGCCGTGGAGGCGGACGATCTGATTCTCGACATCGGCCCGCAGACCGCGCAGCACTATGCCGAGATGATCGCCAATGCCGGCACGGTGGTGTGGAACGGCCCGGTCGGTGTGTTCGAATTCGAGCCCTTCAGCCACGGCACCGAAACCCTGGCACGCGCGATCGCCGCATCCAAGGCGTTTTCCATCGCCGGTGGCGGCGACACCCTGGCTGCGGTGGACAAGTACGACATCGCCAAGGACGTCACCTACATCTCCACCGGTGGCGGTGCGTTCCTGGAATTTCTGGAAGGCAAGACCTTGCCGGCCGTGGCCGCACTCGAGGCCCGCGGCAAGTGAGTGCAGCCACGCTGTTCTTCGATCTGGACGGCACGCTGGTGGATTCGGAACCGGGCATCGTCGCCAGCATCGTGCATGCCTTCGATGCCGTGGGCCAGCCGCGTCCATCGCCGCAGACCTTGCGTGCCTGGATCGGCCCGCCGTTGCGCGACAGCTTCACCGAGTGTTTTCCGCAGGATCCGGAGCTGGTGCAGCGCGCGCTGGGTCTCTACCGCGAGCGCTACGACGCGGTGGGCTGGACCGAACTCAGCGTGTTCGATGGCATCGGCGAGGTGGTCACCGGCCTGCAACGCGCCGGCCATCGCCTGGCCGTGGTCACCTCCAAGAACGAGCGTTACGCACGCCGTATCGTCGAGCACCTGCCGTTCGGTGCGTGCTTCGAGAATGTGATCGGTGCCAGCGAAGATGGCGAACGCCGCTTCAAGCCGGACCTGATCGCCGAAGCACTGCGCCGCCTTGAGATCGACAAGACCGGCTGCGTGATGATCGGCGACCGTCGCATGGATATCGATGGCGCCAATCACCACGGCATCCACAGCATCGGTGTGTTGTGGGGCTTTGGCGACGAGGCCGAACTGCGCACCGCAGGCGCCGGCGCGATTGCACACACCCCGGCGCAACTGACCCAGTTTATCCACGCATGAGCGCTGCGCATCGGCCGTTGCGCTCGCTTGGCCGCCGCCGGCGCGCTGCGCAACGTGATGCAACAGATTGCTCTTCACTGCCACCGGGTTAGGGTGGCGACCGCATCGCGTTGCCCAGTGCAACGCGTGCGTAAACGGACGTACTGTCCCGCACTGTCTGTAAGACATGCCGGAATAAGAGGGTGGCTATGCCGCAATGCCATCCTCGGTACGTGACGTGTGTGTTAAGTTTCGCGGCTTTTACAGGGAGGCCATCATGAAAGAACGTCAACGCCGCACCAAGATCCTCGCCACCCTCGGACCGGCAACGGACGCGCCCGGTGTGCTGGACGCTTTGTTCAAGGCGGGCGTCAACGTGGTGCGCCTCAACTTCAGCCACGGCGACCCGTCGGGCCAGGCCAAGCGCGCCGCCGAAGTACGTGCCGCCGCTGCGCGCGCCGGTGCCGAAGTGGGCATCCTGGCCGACCTGCCGGGCCCGAAGATCCGTATCGAACGCTTTGCCGAAGGCAAGATCAAGCTGACCATGGGCGCGCGCTTCGACCTGGTGGCCGATGTCAATGCGCCGGCCGGCGACCAGAATCAGGTGGGCGTGAGCTACCTGGGTCTGCCGCAGGACGTGGTGGCCGGCGACGTGCTGCTGCTCGACGACGGCCTGGTGCAGTTGCAGGTCACCGACGTGCAGGGCGCGCGCATCGTCACCACCGTGCTCAACGATGGTGTGCTGTCCGACCGCAAGGGCTTGAACAAGCAGGGCGGCGGCCTGTCGCTGGGCGCGCTGACCGAGCGCGACAAGGAGCTGATCGGCATCGTCGCCAAGATCGGCGTGGACTTCATCGCGGTGTCGTTCTGCCGCAATGCGCAGGACATGCACGACGCGCGTCAGATCGCCCAGCAGCACGGCTGCGATGCGCAGCTGGTGTCCAAGATCGAGCGCACCGAAGCGATCGAAAATCTGGTCGAAATCGTCGAAGCCTCCGATGTGGTGATGGTGGCGCGCGGCGATCTGGGCGTGGAAATCGGCGATGCCGAATTGCCGGGTCTGCAGAAGAAGATCATTCGCGAGTCGCTGGCGCAGAACAAGGTGGTGATCACCGCCACGCAGATGCTGCAGTCGATGGTCGAAAGCCCGATCCCGACCCGCGCCGAAGTGCTGGACGTGGCCAACGCGGTCATCGACGGTACCGACGCGGTGATGTTGTCGGCCGAAACCGCCGCCGGCGCCTATCCGGTGCGCGCGGTGGAAGCAATGGCACGTATCTGCCTGGGTGCCGAGCACCAGTTCGAATTCGACACCGACTTCGAAGCGGCGCAACGCAACCTGCAGCGCGCCGATCAGGCGATCGCCATGGCGACCATGTTCCTGTCCGAGCACATCGGCCTGGGCGGCGTGGTGGCGTTGACCGAATCCGGCGGCACGCCGCGCTTCCTGTCGCGCTTTCGCTCCAACATGCCGATCTACGCCTTCACCCGTCACGATGGCGCGCGTCGCCAGATGGCGATGATGCGCGGCGTGTTCCCGATCAGCTTCGACAGCCGCGGCCTGACCCCGCGCGAAGCCGCACGTGCGGCCATCCGCCTGCTGGTGGAAAACGAGCGCATGGGCCCGGGCGACCGCGTGGTGTTCACCAGCGGCGAGCACATGGAAATGCACGGCGCCACCAACACGCTGCGTCTGCTGGAAGTGGGCGAAGACGGCCGCGCCACCGGTCTGGGCGAGCTGTAACGCACTGCCGGCCATTCGCGGACGTCGATTGACGTCCCCTGTGTGTTGAACAGCGCGCATCCTGCACAGCGGCGGCCTTCGGGTCGCCGTTGTGCTGTGTGCGGTTCGGTTTGCAGTACTGCACTGCATTGGCCTGCGCTGTGCCACGCGGCGTCTGTATGGCTGGTGCGTTGCATGTCGCTCACCACATCACGCATTCCATCGTGCATGGCGTGATTCAACAGGCCTGGATCGTTGGTGGCATCTGCTTGGCCGCGATCGCGCTCCAGGTGACGACGATGCTGCCGGAAATGCGGTTGTCGCGGCATGTCTTCGCAGGGACGTTCCCTTGGGCCTGCCCGCGTGTGGGCGTAATCGATCAACGTTGCACAACCGCGATGCCGGCACGTTCGACGCACACGATTGTGCATGCAGATCGGATGTTCTACGCGCGCTGCTGCGGTGATCGCGGCGCAAGTGCAGGGCTGCCTGCAATACAGCAGTAATGCATGCCGACGCGATGGCCGCATGCGCTTGTGCAAGCGTTGGCAACCACACACCACAGCGATGGCGCCTTGTGCAACGCGATGCGAGCGGCGCCACACATCCTGTCACGCAGGCAAGGTGTAATCGGTTGCAGGCATTCCGTGAAGGAATGTGTACGACTTTCGTCGCTATACTTTCGTTCTCCCCCGCAGCTGCCACAGGAACTACATGAGCATCGAACAGCTTGCCGAAACCGCCCAGGCCATGGTCGCCCCGGGCAAGGGCATCATCGCCATCGACGAGTCGACCAGCACAATCGCAAAGCGTTTTGCCAGCGTCGGCATCGAGAACATCGAAGAAAACCGCCGCGCTTACCGCGAACTGCTGCTGACCACGCCCAAGCTGAGCGATTACATCTCCGGCGCCATCCTGTTCGACGAGACCATCCGTCAGAAGACCAAGGACGGCGTGCCGTTCGCCAAGTACATGGCCGAGCACGGCATCATCCCGGGCATCAAGGTCGACAAGGGCGCGCAGCCGCTGGCCGGCATGCCGGGCGAACTGGTCACCGAAGGTCTGGACGGCCTGCGTGCACGTCTGGAGGAGTACTACACGCTGGGCGCGCGTTTCGCCAAGTGGCGTGCGGTCATCAACATCGGCGAAGACATCCCGTCCGGCACCTGCATCGAGGCCAACTCGCATGCGCTGGCGCGTTACGCCGCGCTGTGCCAGGAGCAGGGCCTGGTGCCGATGGTGGAGCCGGAAGTGATCATGGACGGCAGCCACGACATCGAGACCTGCTACGAAGTGACCGAAGCCACGCTGCGTTCGCTGTTTGGCGCGCTGTATGAGCAGAACGTCGTGCTCGAAGGCACCATCCTGAAGGCCTCGATGGTCATCTCCGGCAAGGGCTGCGAAGAGCAGGCCAGCGTAGAGGAAGTGGCCGAGTCCACCGTGATGTGCCTGAAGTCGACCGTGCCGGCGATCCTGCCGGGCATCGTGTTCCTGTCCGGCGGCCAGACCGACGAGCAGTCCACCGCGCACCTCAACGAAATGCACCAGCTCGGCAACCTGCCGTGGCCGCTGAGCTTCTCCTACGGCCGCGCGATGCAGCAGGCCGCACTGAAGCTGTGGGCCAAGGACATGACCGGCAACTTCGCCAAGGCGCAGCAGATCATCTATGAGCGCGCCAAGGAAAACGGCCTGGCCGCACTGGGCAAGTGGAAGGGCTGATCGAGTGATGGCGGCCGCAAGGCTGCATCGCGGGTAAGACCAAAGCGCCGGCAGCGATGCCGGCGTTTTTTATTGGGTGTCGACGTGCGGGTTGACTGTGCCCAGGTGCACACCAGCTCTGCGCAACGCAGCCGCAACGCAAAAAGCACTGCGCCGCCGTCGGGCGGGTATGGCCGGCCGGTGCCTGGATCGGCATGCACCTATCCGGGTACCGTAGTTCCTCGGCGCTGTCTGCACTCGCCTGACGCTCGCTCCCTTATCAGCCGCTCCTAGTGTGATCGGGCGAGCTGAGGCCGTGCATCAGGACTGCTGCACAGTAGTGGCGCGGTTGAAGACGACGACGGGATTCCACTGACCAAAACGCAACGAGTGATCAAAACGCAACGAGCGCCTTGCGGCGCTCGTCAGTGCAACCTGCATTGCGTAGCGATCAGGCGGCCGCGGTGTCCTGCGTTGCCAGTGCCTGCTGATAGGCCTTGTAGGTCGCCTCGTTATAGGCCACCAGCACGATGTGCTTGGGCACCTTGTGCGAGCGTTGCCAGTCACGGGTTTCGGTCACTGCAATCCGTGCGGCCTGGTACAGCGGGTAACCGTAGATGCCGCAGCTGATGGCCGGGAACGCGATCGAATGCAGCCTCATCTGCTCGGCAAGTTTGAGCGACTGCCAATAACAGTTGGCCAGTTGCTCCGGCTCGTTGTGCTTGCCGTCGCGCCACACCGGGCCCACGGTATGAAACACGTGGCGCGCCTTCAGATCGAAGCCTTCGGTGATGCGGATTTCGCCGGTGGGGCAGCGTACGCCCGGGCGCACCTGCGGTAGCGCTTCACAAGCGTGCAGCAGACGTGGGCCGGCAGCACGATGGATGGCGCCATCGACGCCGCCGCCACCCAGCAGTGATTCGTTTGCGGCGTTGACGATGACGTCAACGTCGAGTTCGGTGATGTCGCCTTGCCAGACTTCGATTCTCATAGCGCGATAGTTATGGGATTTGAATGATGAACGCGTGACGGGGTCAGGCGTTGCGGAGCCCCACGCTAGGGCCCATTCATCTCACACGCTGCGACAGCCCACGACGGTGCCGGAGGCGCAGCAAAAGATCAGCCAGAATCGGGTTTTCGGACGAAACAGTCGCGGCAACGATTGGAAGAATTTATCGCTGGCGCCAGGGAGTTACTGGCGGCCCTGCCTGCCAAACCGCCGCCGTATTGCGCGACGCGGCGAGACCCGCGCGTTGCGCGTCAGAGCCAGCGGCGGACGCGCGTGCAGTACGCGGTGTAGGCGCGGCCGAATTCGGCGCGCAGGCGGCCTTCTTCGAACGGGATCAGGTAGAACTGCAGCGCCAGCCACGGCAGCGGCAGCAACAGCACGCCCCATAGATAGCCCATCTGCACGGTCAGGCCCAGATAGCTCAGGATCAGGGCCAGATACATCGGATTACGGGTGAAACGGTACGGCCCGGTCAGGACCAGCTGCGAGGGATGCCCGCTGGGCAGGATGGTGGTGCGGCGGCGCGCGAACAGCACAAAGCAATTGATGGCCAGGGCCAAGCCCAGGCAGGCGACGATGCCGCCAAGCAGTTCGATCCAGGCCAACAGGTCGGGCGGCGGCAAGGGCAGATCGAACCGCCGTTGCAGCCAGGCGCCCAGAGCCAGCGTCGCAGCGAAGTGCACGGGCGACGTGATCTTCACCAGCCACGGCGCGCGCGCGCTGCGTGTGCCGCCGTGCCCATACGATTGCTTGCTCACCACACTCTCCCTGCAGAACGGCGGACATCCTAACGTTTCCTTGACAAGGAGGGGAGTGCATCCATCGCAATGCAATGTGTCGCGGGGGAACGGGATAGGGCCGGAGACTTAGGGAGCCGGAAAGCGCGTTTCCGTCGCGGCGCGGTACGGTTGTGCGCTCCTTACAAGGCGTGGAGCGCTGCTCGTATGACGTGCACGCGCAATGCGGCGTCTTTAATCACGCGACGCCATGTTGCGGCGATCTATCAGCGGGCGCGTCACCGTTTTCGATTGCGTGCCCGCCATCAGGGTGTGGCGGCGGGCACTCGCGGTACGGCCGCCGATGCGGCGGGCTGCGTGTGGCTGGCGGCGACGCGAACGCACTGCGGTGCTTGCCTGGTGTGTTGTTCCCGGTTCGGCTGTGATTGTCTTTGCCTAAAGGCGCACGCAATCAGGTGCGCTGGGCGCTGTTGCCATGGTGCGATTGCTTCGGCAACCGTGCCGCCCAGCATGGGTTCCGCAATGCACTGCAAGGTGCTCGATCGCAATGGCGATCCGGCTGTGCTCAGTCCGCTGCCGCGATAAAACAAACAGTGCTGCGGGGGTCTGTCGATCGACCTCGCTTCCCAGGTCCCCATTCCCCGGTCCCAGAACAAAGAAGGCCGCGCTAAACGCGCGGCCTTTCCGTGCCAACCAACCGTCCGCTCAGGGCAGGCCAGCCAGCCAATCGTCATCCGAGCCTTCATTGATGTCGGCGAACAGCGGGGTGGAGAAGTAACGCTCGCCGGTATCGGGCAGCATCGCCAGGATGACCGCGCCGGGTGCGGCAGACTCGGCCACGCGCAGCGCCGTGGAGACGGTGGCACCGCCGGAGATGCCGGTGAAGATGCCTTCTTCGGCGGCCAGGCGGCGGGCGATGGTGATCGCATCGCTGTCTTCCACGCTCAGGACTTCGTGTGCTACCTCGCGATTGAGCACCTCGGGGATGAAGTCCGGGGTCCAGCCCTGGATCTTGTGCGGCTTCCAGTCCTGGCCCTGCAGCAGCGCGGCGCCGGCCGGCTCGCTGGCGGTGATGCGCACTTCCGGGCGGGCAACGCGCAGCACTTCGCCCACGCCGGTGAGCGTGCCGCCGGTGCCCCAGCCGGTGACGAAATGGTCCAGCCGGTGGCCGGCGAAGTCGCGCAGGATTTCGGCGGCGGTGGTGTTGCGGTGATAGGCCGGGTTAGCCGGATTGGCGAACTGGCTGGCCAGGAACCAGCCATGCTGCTCGGCCAGTTCCTTGGCCTTGCGCACCATGCCGCTGCCGCGCTCGGCGGCCGGGGTCAGGATGACCTTGGCGCCGTAGGCGCGCATCAGCTTGCGGCGCTCGATGGAGAAGGTTTCCACCATGGTGGCGACGAACTTGTAGCCGCGCGCTGCCGCGACCATGGCCAACGCCACGCCGGTGTTGCCGGAAGTGGCTTCGACGATGGTATCGCCGGGTTTGAGCAGGCCGCGCTGCTCGGCGTCGAGGATGATCGCCAGCGCCAGGCGGTCCTTGACCGAGCCGCCCGGATTGAACGCCTCGACCTTGACGTACAAGGTGACGTTGTCCGGGGCGAGGCGGTGAAGTTTGACCACCGGGGTGCGGCCGATGGTGTCGAGGATGTTGTCGTACAGGGCCATGGGGTCTCCGTCGAATTCAGGCTGCGTGGGCGAGTGTGGGCGTGTCGGGCGTTGCGATGGGTGAGTGTGGCAGCGGCGCGCTTAGCGGTGCAGCGCCGAACCAGTGCAGTGTCGGCGCGAGCGCGGTCACTTCGCCCAGGATCAGCAGAGCGGGCGCCTGCACCTTGAACTGCCGTGCGCTGCTGGCCAGGGTGGCGAGCGTGCCGGTGATCACCCGCTGCTGCGGGCGCGAGCCGTTTTCCACCAGGGCGAATGGCGTGGTGGGTGCGCGGCCGGCCTGCAGCAGGCGCTGCTGGATACCGTCCAGGCCCGCCACGCCCATGTAAAAGGCCAGCGTCTGGCGCTCCTGGCCCAGCGCGTGCCAGTCCAGCGTGTCCAGCGAATCCTTGCAGTGCGCGGTGATCAGGCGCAGCGATTGCGCGTGATCGCGATGGGTGAGCGGGATGCCGGCATAGGCCGCGCAGGCGACCGCGGCGGTGATGCCGGGGACAACCTGGAAGCCGATGCCGTGGGCGCGCAGGAATTCCAGCTCTTCGCCGCCACGGCCGAACACGAACGGGTCGCCACCCTTCAGCCGCACCACCCGGCGCCCGGCGCGGGCGTGTTCCAGCATCAGCGCATGGATCTGTTCCTGGCGGGTGCTATGGCCTTGCGCGGCCTTGCCGACTTCCACGCGCACTGCGCCGCGGCGGGCCAGTTGCAGTATCTGCGGGCTGACCAGCCGGTCGTACAGCACCACCTCGGCCTGCCGGAGCGCGCGCACCGCGTGGCGCGTGAGCAGGCCGGGATCGCCGGGGCCGGCACCGACCAGGGTCACGCTGCCGGGGGAGAGCGGTGCGACACCTGCCTGCGGCGCGGGGGAGGGCGCCGGCGCAGTTGCGGATGTGGCCGGCGCCGCGCTGTGGGTCAACAAGCGCTGGCTGCTCGCTGCGGCGCGCAGGGCGTCGTTGTGTTCCGGCTGCTCGCTGGCGGCGACGGTGAGCCAGACGGGGGTATCCGGCAGCGCCAGCCAGGCGCGGTCGAAGTGCCCGTGCAGCCATCGAAGCCGGCCAGCCCGCGCCCACTGCTGCAACTGTGGGGTCAGTTGCGGGGCGCCAACCAGCGGCAGCGCGCCGGCCTGCAGCAGGTTGGCGGTGGCGCATTCGGCATCGGCACCGCCACCGACCACCAGGACGGCACGGCCACGCAGGTCGGCAAGGAGCGGGAACGCAGCAGTCACGGACCGGGCATCGAAAGGGAGGGCCAGACCGTAACGCCGGCTTATAGCCGTCGGAAATGACTTCATGCGCCCTAAAAATAGCGTTCGGTTATAAGCTGGGCCGTCGAACTCCTCTACAGTCCAAGTCCTTGTGGCGCCTCGCGCTTTTTTGGACATAAGCCCATGACGCTGACCCAACTTCGCTACCTGGTGGCCATCGCCGATGCCGAGCTGAACATCACGCTGGCGGCAGCGCGTGTGCACGCGACCCAGCCCGGCCTGTCCAAGCAGCTCAAGCAGCTGGAAGACGAGCTGGGCTTTTTGTTGTTCGTGCGCAAGGGACGCAGCCTGGACGCGGTGACGCCGGCCGGGGTGGAAGTGATCGAGCGGGCACGCGCAGTGCTGTCGGAAGCCAACAACATCCGTACCTACGCCGCCAACCAGCGCCGCGAAAGTCAGGGCCAGCTGACCCTGACCACCACCCACACCCAGGCGCGCTTCGTGCTGCCGCCGGCGGTGGCGCAGATCAAGCACGCCTACCCGCAGGTAAGCGTGCATCTGCAGCAGGCGGCCGAAAGTGCGGCGCTGGATCTGCTCAGCCAGGGCGATGCGGATATTGCCGTGGTCAGCACCGCTGGCGGCGAGCCGAGCGCCGGCATTGCGGTGCCGTTGTATCGCTGGCGGCGGCTGGTGGTGGTGCCGCGCGGGCATGCGCTGGACACGCGGGTGGCGCCGGACATGCAGGCGCTGTCCGAGCACCCGCTGATCAGCTACGAATCGTCCACCCGGCCGGGCTCGTCGCTGCAGCGGGCGTTTGCGCAGGTCGGGCTAGAGCCGAGCATCGCGCTAACTGCGCTGGATGCGGACCTGATCAAGACCTATGTGCGCGCCGGGCTCGGTGTGGGGTTGGTGGCCGAGATGGCGGTCAACGCTCAGGACGAAGATCTGCGTTCCTGGCCGGCGCCGGCGCCGATCGCCGAGTGCATCGCCTGGGCGGTGCTGCCGCGCGACCGCGTGCTGCGCGACTACGCGCTGGATCTGGTGCATGTGCTGGCGCCGCAGATCGACAAGCGCGACCTGCGCCGTGTACTGGACGGCAATCAGGCGCCGAACTGGCCGCTGCCGCCGACCTGGGAATCGCTGACCCAGACCATCACCAGTTGAGCGCTACGCGATGACAAAGCCAGTACGCCCGTCGCTCAGCAGACTGTGGTCGCCCGAACCCGATGGCGGCATGTCGTTGCAACTGTCGGCAAACATCGACGGACGCGAGCACGCCATGCTGACGGTACTGGCCGACCCGCAGGACGAATCGCTGTGGGTGGCGCTGCAGGCCGGCGCAACGCCGGTGCAGATTCCGCTGGCCGTGTTGCGTCAGCTACTGGAAGTGGCGGCCGAGGACGTGCATTCGGCGGCGTGGTTTGCGCAGCAGGGGGATGAGGCCGGGATTGGAGATTAGGGAGTTGGAATTCCTAACAGCGGTTTCTGCCACGTCGTCGTGCGCTGGGTGTGTTGCATGCTCTTGTTGTCGTGTCCGCTAACGCAGAATCGCATGTTGCACTGCAGCGTAGAGTGGCCCGCAAATCCTCTTTGCAATCAATGCCATGCAAGCGCTGGTCGATGCGCCGTGCGTGTTGCTGTCAGTGATTCTCCCTACACGTGTCAGGGCCGTCTTAGCCGCGTTGTCGGCACCCATCAAGTTGGGCGCGGCGCTGTCGTAAACCCTTATAGCAACCATGACGCGACACTTCGGACGTCTAGGGGTGGACGGCGCAGGACCGGCGATGCAGGTATCGCTTCACCGGTGTGATCAGTGGTGTCGTCGAAAGGTTGCTAGCGCTGTCGCATCACTGTTGCGCGAGGCTGCGCACACAGCGCGGCTGGCGCACCCGGGTCCCTGGGGAGAGGCCTGGAGTGTTTGGCGGCGGATCCGGGTCGGGAGCTCGGGTCCGCCTTTTTTTGCCGATTTTTCGCCGAAACAAGCGCAGCACGCGCCGGCGGCCGAGCTGGGTTGGCCGCTCATGGCGAGCGCCGGATACTTGAATCAACGCCTGTGAAGCGACGTGCGCCAGGCCTGCTGTACAGCTGCGCGGTCGCACATCGCCACGCAGTTGCGTGCGAGCGCGTCAGGCCAACGGAATGCGAACCGAAAAACAGGTGCCGCCTTCCGAACGTGGGCGTACCTTCACCTCGCACCCCAGCGTCTCGGCGGTGCGGTGCACGATCCATAGCCCGATGCCCAGACCGTCGCTGCGTGGGTCGGCCTGGCGAAACGCCTGAAAGACCTGCTCGGGCTGCTCAAGATTCAGGCCGATGCCGCTGTCGATGATTTCCACCACCGCATAGCCTGGCCGGCGGCGGGTGCCGACCAGCACGCGTCCACGCTCGGTGTATTTGATCGCGTTGCCGACCAGATTGCCGATCAGGGTGGTCAACAAGGTCGGGTGGCTGCGCACGCGCAGCGAGGTCGGTACGTGCCGC
The DNA here is from genome assembly GCF_031843525.1 of Xanthomonas sp. WCS2018Noco2-27. NCBI lineage: Bacteria > Pseudomonadati > Pseudomonadota > Gammaproteobacteria > Lysobacterales > Lysobacteraceae > Xanthomonas > Xanthomonas sp. WCS2018Noco2-27. Next base: position 19,006 of record NZ_JAVTIK010000004.1, read on the forward strand.
AGCGACAGGCACTTGTCGATGGCCGGCTGGCGCCAGACGCCGAGCACCGAATGCAGCACGTCTTCCAGCTGCAGCGGCTGCAGATCCGGCATGGCGGACTTGCTTGCGGCGGCCAGCGTGGCCAGTTCGTCCAGGCTGCGACCGACCAAGCTGATCGCGTCGCGCGCAGTCACCAAGGTCGGGATGGAATCGACATTGGCATGCCGGCGCATCTTGTCGATGGCGTAGGCAGCGGTGCGCAGCGGGGTCTTCAGATCGTGCCCGGCAATGGCCATCAGCCGGCTGCGATAGCGGTCGGATTCTTCCGCGATCAGCAGCGCACGGCGCAATTCCAGCTGCGCCATGGTCTGGCGCGCGAGCGCGCGCAGCGCCTCGACCTGTTCATCGGTGAGCTTGCGCGGCTGCCGGTCGAGGACGCAGACGGTGCCTAACGGCAGGCCGTCTGGCGTCTTCAACAGCGCACCGGCATAGAAGTACAGCGGCGCTTCGCCGGTCACCAGCGGGTTGCGCGAAAAACGGATGTCTTCGCGCGTGTCGGGCACCACCAGCACGTCGCTGTCGAGCAGCGCATGCGCGCACATCGACTTGAACAGCGGCGTCTCGCGCTCGCCCATGCCGAGTTCGCTCTTGAACCACTGGCGGTCGGCATCCACCAGGCTGATCAGGGCGATCGGGGTCTGGCAGATGATCGACGCCAGCCGGGTGATGTCTTCGAAGGCCGCCTCGCGCGGCGTATCAAGGATGCCGTAGCTGCGCAGGGCCTGGAGGCGCAGCGCCTCGCTGGGCGGCTTGGGCGCGCAGGGAAGTGGCTCAGCCGCTGGATCGGACAGGACAGGACTCATGCGCGCGCTGGATGAATGGGATGAAGTCCAAGCATAGGGCATGGCGACGCCTCGCATGCGCGCGGTCTTATACGCACCGGTAGAACTGTGACTGCCGGCCTGGACAATGGGGCGGCAGTGATATTCAGGTGATGGGCTGCGCTTCATCGACTCGGCCGTGGCGATGGCTGGCGGGGCCCAGGTCGACAGGCGGCAGCGGGCGATGCCAGTCCGCCCGGACGCCTGCGCGGGTTTGGGTGCGACATCCGGTCGCGCACCGGCCGCTCCCATCGCTCCTGCCGACATGGCGGCTTACACTGCGGCGATGCCCGCGCTTCATCGCCATCGTCTGTTGCACCTGCTCGCCTGCCTGGCAGTGGCGCTGATGCTGTTGGCGCCGTTGATCAGCCGCTGGAGCCAGGTGCGCATGCTCGAGCCGATGTGCATGAGCGGCCCGGCGCTTGGCACCAGCGCTGCAGTGCATGCGAGCCACGCGCCTGCGCAAGCGCACCGCGCAGTGCCTCGGGATCACGGCATGCTCGGTGCCCCGCAACGCGCCGGCGACCATGACGCCGCGCTGCATGGCGAAGCGTGCGACTACTGCATGTTGGCCGCGCGCCTGCTGCCTTGGCTGGCACTGCTGGTGCTGTGTCTGCTGCAGCGACGCCCGGTGCCGATGCCGCTGCCCGCCGCGGTGCGGGCATGGTCGGCCTTGCGCTGGACCGCCCTCGGAGCGCGTGGGCCACCGTTGTACGCCTGAGCCTTGCCCCGTTGCGGGCGTCCATTCTGCTGCAGCCTGCTTGCGCCTGATGCGTTGGCGTGCCTGCACACTCGATGGACGACGCATTCCTTGAATGAAGCCGGTGCTCGCCCTGTGGGGGCGGCGCACGGCGGCATTGCCGTGGTGTCGCGGCAAAGGGTTGGTCATGCGGTTACGGTTGTTGAAAACGATGTGGTACGCGCCGTCGTTGGCGCTGGTGTGTGGCCACCCCTGGCAGGTGCAGGCGCAGGATGCGGCATTGACGCTGGGCAAGGTACAGGTGAGCGAGCACGTGCAGCGCACGCCAAGTACCGCGCGCGTGCTGAGTTCGGTGGATGTGATCGGTGGTGCGCTGCTGCACGATCAGCACGTGGATTACAGCTGGGAACTGCTGATGCGCGCGCCCGGCGTGCAGGTGACCCAATTCCGCATGGGCACCGATGCAGGGCGGTTTTCGTTCCGTGGCTTCAACGGCGAAGGGCGGATCAACGCGGTCAAGCTGCTGATCGACGGCATCCCCAGCAACGACAACGCCGGTGGCATGCCCTATCTGGATGCGGTGTTTCCGCAGGACATCAGTGCGATCGAAATCGTGCGCGGCACCAACGATGCGCGGTATGGCTTGAACGCCATCGCCGGCAGCGTGGATGTGCTGACCCGCACCGGTGGCAACGATGGCCGCCTCAGCGTGACCGCGGGCAGTTTCGGTGCGCGCGAAGTGCAGTTGGGCAAGGGCGTCGAGCGGGGTCCGTGGAGCCAGAACTATGTGCTGGCCTGGCGCGATTCCGATGGCTATCGCGCGCACGCCGATGCGCGCAAACGCAGCGTCGCCGGCAAGTGGTTCTACACCGACCCGGATGGCGCCTTCCGTGCCGGGCTGACCACGCGCTACTACGACAATCACGCGCTGGAGGCGGGGTATCTGGACGCGGCCAGCGCGCGTGCGGCGCCGCGCAGTTCGCCGGCCTATGCGCAGGACGATCGCAGCGAGCGCCGTGTGCGTCAGACCGCATTGCATGCCGATGGCACGCTGGGCGCGGATGCGCAGTGGAGCGCAAAGGCTTATCAGAACAACTACCGCAATCAACGCTGGGTCCGTTTTTCCGCCGCCGGCCTGCAGCAGGAGCGCGATACCGATGAAACCCATCGCGGCGTGCTGCTGCGTGGCAACTGGCAGCCCGACTGGGGCGTGTGGAATGCGGCGCTGGAAGCCGGTGCGGATGCGCAGTGGCAGGACAACCAGTCGCAGCGCTACCGCACCGTCGCACGCGTGCGCGGCGCGCAACTGCGCGACTGGAACTACGATCTGCACACCCAAGGTGCCTATGTGCAGGCGGTGCTGAGCCCGGTCGACCGTTTGCAACTGGTGCCGGGGTATCGCATCGATCGTGTCGATGGCACCTTGCACGACCTGCTGGCCGGTGTCTGGGTGCCGAGCTACGACTACGGCACCATCAAGCAACCCAAGTTCAGTGCCAGCTACCGTGTGGGCGAACAGAGCAGCGTGTACGCCAACTGGGGACGCACCTTCCAGATCGGCAGCGGCGATGGTGCGTACCGTCGCCAGCCGGGCAATCTTGGGCCATCGATCAACGATGGCTGGGAAGCCGGTTTCAAGTTCGCTCCGTCGGCACTGCTGGATGGGCGGGTGGCGTATTGGGAACAACGTGCGTCTGGCGAAGTGGCCACCATTCTCGGTGTCAACGGCGTGGCCGGCATCGGCGATGTAGCCAATGTCGGCCGGACGCTGCGGCGCGGGTGGGATGCGCAACTGAACCTGCAGCCTGCCGAGCATTGGCGTGCGTGGATGTCGTATTCGCGGCAGAAGGCCAGCATCGCCACGCCCGATCCCAGTGCGCCGGCCACGCGCGGCAAGGAGATCGAGAACGTGCCGCACTGGTTGGCCACCGCCGGGCTGGAGTGGCAGGTGAGTGCAGCCGTGCAGCTCAGCGCCTGGGGCAATGCGCAGGGCGATTACTACCTGGAGCGCAGCAATATCCTGGGTCGTACCGGCGGCTATGCCTTGCTCAATCTTGGCGCGCGCTGGAACGTGGATGCGCGTAATGCGCTCAGCGTGCAACTGCGCAATGTCACCGATCGCGCCTATGTGTATGCGTGGTACGACAGCGGTAGTTCCGGCTATTCGCCAGGCGATGACCGCGCGCTGTCGGTGTCCTGGGATTGGAGTTTCTGATGCGGACACGCACTAGCACTGCCAGCGTCGACTTACCGCAGCGGGATGGCCGCTGGCGGTTCTATCGGGCCGTGTGGCGCTGGCATTTCTATGCCGGGCTGCTGGTGCTGCCTTTCATCATCTGGCTGGCGCTGACCGGCGCGGCGTTTCTGTATCAGGACGCTATCGATCGCACCGTGCACCACGGCTTGAAAGTGGTGCCGGTGGGTGCGGCGCGCGCATCCGCACAGCAACTGGTGGAGGTGGCGCAGCGCGAGCATGGCGGCACGTTGTTCCGCTACACCACGCCCAAACGTGCCGATGCCAGTGCCGAGATCGGCCTGGTGGACGCGCATGGCACCCGCACGGTGGTGTATGTCGACCCGTATCGCGTGCGTGTGCTGGGCTGCTTGCCCGAGCAAGGCACGCTGGCCTGGACGATTCGCCGGCTGCACAGCCTGGAGTTGATCGGCCCGTTTGCACAGGGGCTGATCGAAATGGCGGCGGGGTGGGCGATCGTGCTGGTGCTCACGGGTGTGTACCTGTGGTGGCCGCGCGGGCGGCGTGGTGGCGTGGTCAACGTCCGTGGTACGCCGACTCGGCGGCTGTTCTGGCGCGACCTGCACGCGGTGACCGGCGCCGGTGTGGGTACGATCCTGTTGTTTCTGGCGCTGACCGGCATGCCGTGGTCGTGGTTGTGGGGTGCGCAGGTCAATCGTTGGGCCAACGGGCATGATTTTGGTTATCCGGCGGGGCTGCGTGTGCAGCAGCCGATGTCGGAGCAGCGCCTGACCGACAGTGGCGAGCCTGCGTGGTCGCTGCGGCAGGCGCGGTCGCCGGAATCTGCTGTGCCTGTGCCTGCTGAGCTTGATGAGCGATTGCATGACGGACAATCGGGTGGGCCGCACGCGGCTGCAGTGCGTGCGGCCCACCCGCACCCCAACCCCCGGCCCGCGCTAGCGACGTGGGCGCTCCAAGGCACGCGCGCCAGTGGCGCACAAACAGTGCTTTCTCGCCCCGAGGAGAGAGGGGCTAACTTCGACCGTGCTCATGCACAACATTCGGAGCACTCAGAGCACTCAGAGCACTCGCAGCATTCGGATCACTCAGAACATTCAGCTCACTCAGAGCATTCGGAACACTCACAGCATTCGGTGCACTCAGAACATTCAAGCCAGTCAGAATATTCAGTCCATGCAGCGCACGGTGGCGCCGGCAATGTCGCTGCGCCGGGCATTGGCGCGATTGGTCTGGATGCGGCGATGGCGCGGTTCGATGCGCTCGGCATTGCGTCGGGCTATAGCGTGTCGCCGCCGCGTGGCGTGCGCGGTGTCTATACCGCGACAGTTTATCCGGCCGATCTGCAGCAGCAGCGGGTGATCCATCTGGATCAGTACAGCGGTGCGGTGCTGCTGGACATGGGATACCGCGATTACGGGCCGGTGGCCAAGACGCTGGAATGGGGCATCAATGTGCACCTGGGGCAGCAATACGGCACTGCCAATCAGCTGATCCTGCTGCTGGCGTGCGCGTTGATCGTGCTGTTGTGCGTCAGTGCCGTGGTGATGTGGTGGAAGCGGCGGCCGGTGGGTGGCTTGGGCGTGCCGCCATTGCCCGCCGACCCACGCACCCTGCGCGGGCTGCTAGCGCTGCTGGTGCTGTGCGGGTTGCTCTTTCCGCTGGTCGGGCTGTCGTTGTTGCTGATGTGGTTGTTTGATCGTTACTGGATGCAACGTGCGCAAGCGAATGCGGTGGCGTGATGCGATGGCTGCGCGTGTCGCTATCGCTGCACATGTCGCGATTGCATCTCTCAGCCGCTGCAGCGGCAGCTCGCGTCGATGTCGTCTGTGTTCGCGGTGCTGGGACCAGCATTGCCGCGCTCCTCGGCAAAGAGCGCGCCTTTCTCGATCCTGCGATCTTGCTGCAACGCCGGCACGATGCCTCGCACGTGTTACTGCCACCACAGCCCACCAGAAAGATCTCCAGGCGTTGCGCTGTCTGCCACGCGCACAGCACGCAGAAACCAGACATCTCGCGTCGCGATGCTCTACAAAGCGCGCGATGCGTAGCTCAACTCAGATGTCCTCGTGAATCCCGCACTCGCGTTTGAGGCCGAAAAAGCGGGTGTCTTCTTCGCGCATGCCCGGTTCCCAGCGGCGGGTGGTGTGGAAGTCGCCGATCGAGACGTAGCCCTGTTCCCACAGTGGGTGATAGGGCAGGTCGTGCGCCTGCAGGTATTGCCACACATCGCGGTCGGTCCAGTCGGCGATCGGGCTGATCTTGTAGCGGTCGCCACGCTTCTGCACGATTGGCGTCTGTGCGCGTCCGCCGGACTGGCTGCGGCGCAGGCCGGTGAACCAGGTGCCGACGTCGAGCTCGTCCAGTGCGCGGCGCATCGGCTCGACCTTGCGCAGGTTGTTGTACTGGTCGATGCCGACCATGCCCTGTTCCCACAACCGGCCATGGCGCGCTTCCATCCAGGCGCGGCTGACCAGCGGGCGATACACCTTGAGATTGAGTTTGAGCCGATCGGTCAACGCGTCGGCAAAGCGATAGGTTTCCGGAAACAGATACCCGGTATCGATCAGGATCACCGGAATGTCCGGGCGCTGCCGGGTGAGCAGATGCAGCGTCACCGCCGATTGCGCGCCGAAACTGGACGACAGCGCGACGTCCTGCGGGCCATGCTCTAGCGCCCACGCCACGCGTTCGTCGGCACGCAGGGTTTCCAGGTGTGCGTTGAGCGCGTCCAGATCGTCCAACGCGGAAGAGGTGATCGATGCGACAGGCAGCGCGGTCATGCGAGCAATTCCAGGTCGAGGTGACGGTGCGTGGGGTAGGGCGGCAGGGCGATCAGGCCACTGCGGTGCAGGAAATCGCCAAAGCCTTCATCGCCTACCTGGTCGCGTTCTGCGGCGTAACGAGCCAGTAGTGGCTCCAGCGCGGCCAGGATCTCTGCTTCAGTGATGTTTTCGCGATACAAGGTGTTGAGCCGCTGGCCGCGACGGTCGCCGCCCAGCATCAGGTTGTAGCGACCGGGCGCCTTGCCCACCAGTGCGATCTCCGCCAGGTACGGTCGCGAACATCCATTGGGGCAACCGGACAGGCGCAGCACGATGGGCGTGTCGGCCAGGCCGTGCTGCTGCAACAACGGCTGCAGCGCAGCACTGAAATCGGGCAGATAGCGCTCGGCCTCGGCCATCGCCAGGCCGCAGGTCGGCAATGCCACGCAGGCCATCGCGCCGCGTGCCAAGGCGGTGCCGGCATGGTTGCCCGCATCCAGCGCGTACTGCGCAGCCAGCGCATCGATCTGCGCGCGCTGCTGTGCAGGGACGCCGGCGATCACCAGGTTCTGATTGGGCGTCATCCGGAACTCGCCCACGTTCAACTGCGCAATCGCGCGCAGCCCGCTCAGATGCGCGGCGGTGTCGGTGTCGGCAATGCGGCCGGCCGGTAGCGACAGGGTCAGATGCCACAGGCCGTCTTCGCCTGCGACCCAGCCATAGCGGTCGCCGTTGTGGTCGAACGCAAACTGCCGCGCAGGCTGCAACGAAAAACCGGCACGGCGTTGGATCTCGGCCACGATGGTGTCCAGGCCATGATCGTCGATGGTGTACTTGAAGCGCGCGCGCTTGCGCACTGCGCGGTTGCCGAAGTCGCGCTGCGTGGTGACCACGGCGGTTGCGAGCTCCAGCAATTGATCGCGGGTGATAAACCCGATGACGTTGGCCACGCGCGGCCAGGTCTCCGCATCGCCGTGGCTGGCGCCCATGCCGCCGCCGATGCTGACGTTGTAGCCGAGCAACTCGCCGTCGCGCAGGATGGCGATGAAGCCCAGATCATTGGCGAACACGTCCACGTCGTTGAGCGGCGGTGCGGCGAAGCCGATCTTGAACTTGCGCGGCAGATACCGGTCGCCGTAGATCGGCTCGTCCTCGCTGCCGGAGCCGGATACGCGTTCTTCGTCCAGCCAGATTTCGTAGTACGCACGCGTGTTCGGCAGCAGATGCTCGGACACGCGCGCCGCATCGGCGTACAACGTGGCATGCGCCTGCGACAACAAGGGGTTCGCCGCCACCTGCACATTGCGATTGACGTCGCCGCACGCCGCCAGCGTATCGACCAAGGTGGCGTTGATCGCCTGCATGGTCGCCTTGAGTTCGCGCTTGATCACGCCATGGAACTGGAACGCCTGGCGCGTGGTGATACGCAGTGAATGGTTGGCGTACCGCGTGGCGATGCCATCCAGCGCCAGCCACTGGCTTGGCGAAATCACCCCGCCCGGCGTGCGCGTGCGGATCATGAACTGATACGCCGGCTCGAGCTTCTGCCGACGCCGCTCATCGCGGATATCGCGATCGTCCTGCTGGTAGCTGCCGTGGTACTTGATCAGCGTCTGATCATCCTCGCGCAGCGCCCCGGTGACAGGATCGGCCAGGCTCTGCTCCAGCGACCCGCGCAGACGGCGGCTTTCGGATTTGATGTCTTCGACAGAGTGGCTCATGGGAATCGGAAATGGGGAATAGGGAATCGTAAAAAGCTGCCTGGTCTGCCAGGAAAAGTCAGGTGAGGGCTGTACCAATTCCCGATTCCCCACTCCCGATTCCCGGCACTAATACACATCGCGCGCATATCGCCCCTCCACCTGCAGCTGAGTGAGATATGCGGCGGCGTCTTCGGCGCTGCGGGCGCCGTGGGTGGTGACGATGTCCAGCAATGCGGCGTGCACATCCTTGCCCATGCCGATGGCGCCACAGACATAGAGATGCGCGCCGCCCTGCAGCCAGGCATAGACCTCGGCGCCGCGTTCGCGCAGGCGGTGTTGCACGTAGATTTTTTCGGCATGGTCGCGCGAGAACGCCAGGTCCAGCGCGTGCAACTCGCCGCGTTGCAAGGCCTGCTGCCACTCGGCCTGATACAGGAAATCGGTATTGAAATGCTGGGCGCCGAAGAACAGCCAGTTACGGCCCTTGGCGCCGGTTTCGGCGCGTTCCTGCACGAAACCGCGGAACGGCGCCACGCCGGTGCCCGGGCCGATCATCAGGATGTCGCGGTCTGCGTCGGCCGGCACGCGGAAGCGTGTGTTGGGTTCGATGTAGACCGGGGCGGTATCGCCTTCGGCAAGCGCGGCGAGAAAACCGCTGGCCGAGCCTAAATGCGCATGCCCGTGCGCCTGATAATTGAGTTCATCCACCGCAAGATGCACTTCATCGCCCACGCGCTTGCGGCTGGAGGCGATGGAATACAGCCGCGGGGTGAGCGGGCGCAGCGTGTCCAGCAGGCTGGCGTGGTCCCAATCCGCCGGCCAGCGTCGCAGCACGTCGATCACTTGATGATCGGAGAGCAACGACGCCAGGCCGGCAGTCTGGGTGGGGGTGAGCAGCGCCTGCAGATCGTCTGCGCGTGCGCGCTCGGCATGGGCGGTGAGGAACGGCCGCGACAGCTTGGTCAGTTCGCGCCGGGTGGTCAGCCACTCGTTCAAGGCCAGAGTCTCTTCGCCGACGGTGACCGCGGCATGACCATCCAGCTGCAAGGTCTGCAGTACCGCATCCACCAGCGCGGGCGGATTGCGATGACGGATGCCCAGGGCATCGCCGGGTTCGTAACTCAGGCCGCTGCCTTCCAGCGAAAATTCCAGATGCCGCACGCGCTTGCCTGGCTGCGCATAGACGCGAAAGCCCGGGCCCTTGAAGTCGCGCCCGCTGATGATCTGGTTGGCCAGCAACTCGGCAGCAAACGGATGCTGATGCGACCACACCGGCGCCACCGGGTTGCTGCGCAGGGGAGTGACCGTGGCCGAGTGCGGGGCGCTCTTGAGCTGCTCGCGCGCATGCTTGAGCGCTTGCGCGCGCCACGGGTCGGCGATGCTGTCGATGTCCAGGTCGGCTTCGCCACGCGGCTGCACACGGCTGGCGCCGAGCTCGGCTAGACGGTCGTCGATGCGCCGCGCAATGCCGCAAAACTCCGCATAACTGGAATCGCCCAGGCCCAGCACCGCGTACTTGAGCTCGGGCAGCTTGGGCGCGCGGCGGCCGGTCAGAAATTCGACCAGGCCGATCGCATCGTCCGGCGGGTCGCCTTCGCCCTGGGTGCTGATCACCACGTACAACAGGCGTTCGCTGGCGAGTTCGCGGGTGGGGTAGGCATCGGCGCGCAGCAACCGCACGCTCAGCCCGGCGGCCTCGGCATCGGCGGCCAGCTGCTCGGCCTGGCGGCGCGCGTTGCCGGTCTGGCTGCCGTACACCACGGTCAAGCGCTGGCTGTCCTGCGCGGCCGCCTGCGGTTGCCCGCCCGGCAGCACCGCCAGCGAGCGCGGCGGATGACCCTGCGCCAGCCCGGCGGTGTAGCCGGACAGCCACCACAGTGAGGCGGTATCCAGGCCGTCGACCAACCGTTCCAGCAGCGCCTTGCGCTCGTCGGGCAAGGGGCTGGGCGGTAGCGCGGAACTGGCGGCGGTCATTCGGATCCAGGGGCGGGGATTGGATGAACGATGTTAGGGAAGCGTTCGCTCGTCCAGAAAGGATCACCGGTTATCGCGTTATGCCGGCCGCTTATTTCAAGCAGACATCTGCCCGCCACACACTGCGCTGCCTTGGCCTACCATCGGCTGGTCTTGCCTGCCGCCGCTCCCGACATCCTGATGACCCTGCCCCCGCTGTCCCATCTCGACCGGCTCGAAGCCGAAAGCATCCACATCCTGCGCGAGGTCGCCGCCGAGTTCCGGGCACCGGTAATGCTGTATTCGGTCGGCAAGGACAGCTCGGTGCTGCTGCATCTGTTGCTCAAGGCGTTTGCGCCGTCGCCCCCACCGATCCCGCTGCTGCATGTGGACACGCGCTGGAAATTCCGCGAGATGATCGCCTTCCGCGACCGCCGCGCGGCCGAAACCGGGGTGGATCTGCGCGTGCACATCAACCCCGATGGCATCGCGCAGGACATCGGCCCGATCAGCCACGGCGCCGCGGTGCACACCGACATCATGAAGACCCAGGGCCTGAAGCAGGCGCTGGAGCAGGGCGCGTTCGATGCGGCGATCGGCGGGGCACGGCGCGACGAAGAAAAATCGCGCGCAAAGGAGCGGGTGTTTTCGTTCCGCAATGCACGCCATCGCTGGGACCCGAAAAACCAGCGTCCGGAACTGTGGAACCTCTACAACGCCCGTACCAAACCCGGCGAGAGCGTGCGCGTGTTTCCGTTGTCCAACTGGACCGAGCTGGATATCTGGCTGTACATCTACCGCGAAAAGATCCCGGTGGTGCCGCTGTATTTCGCCGCAGCGCGCCCGGTGGTGGAGCGCGACGGTGCGTTGATCATGGTCGACGACGAACGCTTGCCGCTGCAGCCGGGCGAAACCCCGCAGCTGCGCTCGGTGCGCTTCCGCACGCTGGGCTGCTACCCGCTGACCGGCGCGATCGACTCCACGGCCGACACCCTGGAAGCGGTGATCGCCGAAATGCTGGTCAGCACCAGCTCCGAGCGTCAGGGCCGCATGATCGACCACGCACCCGGCGCATCGATGGAACAGAAAAAGCTTGAGGGGTATTTCTGATGGGCAGTGAATGGGGAAGCGGGAATGGGGAATCGCAACAGCGGTTCGCTGCGTCTACATCGATCGAGGATGCGGCTTGTGCCATTCCCGATTCCCCATTCCCGATTCCCGGCACCATCGACACTTACCTGCAGCAGCACGAATCCAAACCGCTGCTGCGCTTCATCACCTGCGGCAGCGTGGACGATGGCAAGAGCACCTTGATCGGGCGCTTGCTGTACGACAGCAAGCGCTTGTTCGACGATCAGCTGGCGGCGCTGGAAAGCGATAGCCGGCGGCATGGCACGCAAGGCGAGGGTATCGATTACGCGTTGCTGATGGACGGGCTGGCAGCCGAACGCGAGCAGGGCATCACCATCGATGTGGCGTATCGCTATTTCGATACCGACCAACGCAAGTTCATCGTCGCCGACTGCCCAGGCCACGAGCAGTACACGCGCAACATGGCCACCGGTGCGTCCAGCGCCGATGTGGCGGTGGTGCTGGTGGATGCGCGCAAGGGCTTGCTCGTGCAGACGCGCCGCCACAGCTACATCGTGTCGCTGCTGGGCATCCGCCACGTGGTACTGGCGGTCAACAAGATGGATCTGGTGGACTACGACGCCGACGTCTTCAGCGCCATCGCCGAGAGCTACTGCGCACTGGCGGCGCAGTTGGGCATTGCCGATGTGCAGTGCATCCCGTTGTCGGCGCTGGCTGGCGAAAACCTGTCCAGCGCCTCCACCCGCATGCCGTGGTACAGCGGCCCGCATCTGCTGCAGCATCTGGACAGTGTGCAACTGGAGCCGCCCGACGCCGATAGCGGCCTGCGCCTGCCGGTGCAGTGGGTCAACCGCCCCAACTCACAGTTCCGCGGCTATGCCGGCACCATCGCGGCGGGGCAGGTGCGCGTGGGCGATGCCGTGGTGGTGGTGCCATCGGGACGACGTTCGCAGGTGGCTGCGGTGCTGGATGCCAATGGCGCGGTGGCCAGCGCACGCGCAGGGCAGGCGGTGACGCTGACGCTACGCGATGAGATCGATATCAGCCGTGGCGACATCATCGCCGCCATCGACGACCCGCCGGAAGTGGCCGACCAGTTCGCTGCACATTTGCTGTGGATGGACGATGCCGCGCTGCTGCCCGGCCGCCCGTACTGGCTCAAGATCGGCACGCGCACGGTCACCGTGAGCGTCAGCGAGATCAAGCACAAAGTCGATGTGAATACGCAAGAGCGGCTGGCGGCCAAGCGGCTGGAGCTCAACGAAGTGGGCTACTGCAATCTCGCCTTGGACGAACCCATCGCCTTCGCGCCGTACGCCCGCAACCGCGTGCTCGGCGGGTTCATCCTGATCGACCGGCAGAGCAATGCCACCGTGGCCGCGGGCACGCTGGAGTTTGCGTTGCGCCGCGCCGGTAACGTGCATTGGCAGCATCTGGACGTGGACCGCGGCGCCCGTGCGCGCATCAAGGGCCAGGCGCCGCGCGTGCTGTGGTTCACCGGCCTGTCGGGGGCGGGCAAATCCACCGTTGCCAACCTGGTCGACAAGCGCCTGCATGCCTTGGGCTATCACACCTTCATCCTGGATGGCGACAACGTGCGCCATGGGCTCAACCGCGATCTGGGCTTTACCGACGAAGACCGCGTGGAAAACATCCGCCGCGTGGCCGAAGTGGCGCGCCTGATGGCCGACGCGGGGCTGATCGTGCTGGTCAGTTTTATTTCGCCGTTCCGCGCCGAGCGGCAACTGGCGCGCGAGCGTTTCGATACGGGCGAGTTTGTCGAAGTGTTTGTGGATGTGCCGCTGGCGGTGGCGGAAGCGCGCGACGTGAAGGGGTTATACCGCAAGGCGCGGGCCGGGCAGATTCCCAATTTCACCGGGATCGACTCGCCGTACGAGGCGCCCGAGACGCCGGAGATCCATCTTCACGCCGATGGTGAGAATGTAGAGGCGCTGGCGCGCCACGTGCTCGAGTTTCTGGGGCTGGAGCGCTGAGCGCAGGCATCAGGACGTGGCACCCAGTCTCCCGCGTAGTGCGCGTGGCGGCAGACCCTATCGTGGAGTGACCGCGCGGGTTTGCGCCATCGGGCTTTCCCGGGCGGTGGTTGCAGTGTCGAGGGCCGCGCCGGCCAGCGCATCATGACGACGACGGCAAGGGTCTTTGGTCATGGTGCAAAGCGCGCCCTTTCTGTCAACGCTTGGCGGTGAGGTCGGTAAACTTTCGCGGTACCCCGCCAGGATGTTCTGATGCTTGTTCTGCCCAGCGCGCGCAATTGCGCCGCGCTCTTGTTGGCCGTGTGGCTGTCCGGTTGTGCCCGTCAGGCCAGCGCGCCGGCCGCTGCCAAGCCCATCCCGGTGGTCGTGCAGCCGGTTGCGGTGCAGCCCTGGAACTCCACCGTGCAATCGATCGCCACCGTACGTGCGCGCGAATCGGTCGCGCTCACTGCGGCGGTCAGCGATGTGGTCGAGCAGGTCAATTTCGACAGCGGCGATGAGGTCAAGGCCGGGCAGTTGCTGCTGCGGCTGCGCGGCAATTCGCAGCAGGCCGCGTTGACCGCCGCGCAAGCCACCTTCGAGGAAACCGACCAGCTCTATCGTCGCCAGTTGAGCCTGGTTGGGCAGCAATTGGTCGCCAAGTCCACGGTCGACACCCAGCGCGCCCTGCGCGATGCAGCGCAGGCGCGGGTGCAGCAGATGCGCGCGGAAATCACCGACCGCGAAGTGCGCGCGCCGTTTTCCGGTGTGCTGGGCATCCGCCAGATCAGCCCCGGGTCGCTGATCACCTCGAGCACCGTGATCGCCACGCTGGACGATGTGGCGCGCATGTACGTGGATTTTCAGGTGCCGGAATCGCAGTTCGGTCTGGTGCAGCTCGGCAATACCGTCAATGGCACCGCGGCGGCGTATCCGGGTGCGCGCTTCGACGGCATCGTTGCCGCGATCGATTCGCGCATCGACGAGACCACCCGCTCGGTGACCGTGCGTGCGGACTTCCCCAACGACGATCGCCGCCTGCGCCCGGGCATGTTGCTGGATGTGCGGCTGCTGCAGCCGGCGCGGCAGGCGGTGGTGATCCCGGAGATTGCGGTGGTGCAGGTGGGCCGCGAGTCGTACGTGTTCCGGGTCAAACCCGACAGCAGCGTGGAGCGTGCCGATGTGCGGCTGGGCGAGCGGCGCGATGGCAAGGTGGAGATTCTGGAAGGCGTCAAGGCTGGTGAGCGCATCGTGGTGGACGGCACCGGCAAGCTGCGTCCGGGCCTGAAGGTGGTCGACCAGGCCGCGCCCGCGTCGACGCGTCCGCAGGCCGCAGCACAATGAAACTCTCCGACCTGTCCATTACCCGCCCGGTGATGGCGGTGGTGATGAGCCTGTTGCTGATCGTGCTGGGAGTCATGTCGTTCACCCGCCTCACGCTGCGCGAACTGCCGGCGATCGACCCGCCCATCGTCTCGGTGGATGTGGAATACACCGGCGCCTCGGCAGCGGTGGTGGAAAGCCGCATCACCCAGGTGCTGGAAGACGCGCTGGCCGGTATCGAGGGCATTGCCACCATCGAAGCGCGCAGTCGTAACGGTTCGTCGGATATCAGTATCGAGTTCGTGCAATCGCGCGATGTGGAAGCGGCAGCCAACGACGTGCGCGATGCGGTGAGCCGCGTTTCCGACCGCATGCCCGACCAGGCGCGCCCGCCGGAAATCTCCAAGGTCGAAGCCGACGCCGACCCCATCCTGTGGCTCAACATGAGCTCCAGCACGATGGACACGCTGCAGCTGTCCGACTACGCCGAGCGCTATGTCGTTGACCGCTTCTCCAGCCTGGATGGCGTGGCGCAGGTGCGCATCGGCGGACGCCAGCGCTATGCGATGCGCATCTGGCTGGACCGCGACCAACTGGCCGCACGCGCACTCACCGTGGCCGATGTCGAAACGGCGCTGCAGAACGAAAACGTGGAGTTGCCGGCCGGCAGCATCGAATCGGCGCAGCGCGACTTCACCTTGCGTGTGGAGCGCAGCTACCTCAAGCCGGAAGACTTCGCCAAGTTGCCGTTGAGCAAGGGCGAGGGCGGCTATGTGGTGCGCTTGGGCGATGTGGCCAAGGTCGAGTTGACCTCGGCCGAACGGCGCGCCTATTTCCAGAGCAATGGCGTGCCCAACGTGGGCCTGGGCATCGTGCGCAATTCCACCGCCAACGCGCTGGATGTGGCGCGCGAGGCGCGCGCGCAGGCCGAAGAAGTGCAGAAGTCGCTGCCGCAAGGCACCAACATCTTTGTCGCTTTCGACACCACCACCTTCATCGATGCAGCGGTGGAGCGCGTCTATCACACCCTGGTCGAAGCGGTGGTGCTGGTGCTGGTGGTGATCTGGGTGTTTCTGGGCAGCGCACGTGCGGCGCTGATTCCGGCGGTCACCGTGCCGGTGTGTCTGATCGCTGCGTTCATTGCGCTGTACGCGTTCGATTTCTCGATCAACCTGCTCACCTTGCTGGCGCTGGTGCTGTGTATCGGCCTGGTGGTGGACGACGCCATCGTGGTGGTGGAAAACATCCAGCGCCGTATCGATCTGGGCGAGCCGCCTTTGGTGGCCGCCAGGCGCGGTACCGGCCAGGTGGCATTCGCGGTGATCGCGACCACCGCTGTGTTGGTGGCGGTGTTCCTGCCGGTGGGATTTCTGGAAGGCAATACCGGGCGCTTGTTCCGCGAGTTGGCGGTGGCACTGGCTGCGGCGGTGGCGATCTCGGCTTTCGTGGCGCTGACGCTGACGCCGATGATGTCGTCCAAGCTGCTGCGCTCGCACAGCGTGGCCAAACCCAATCGGTTCCATCATTGGTTCAACGGCCGCATGCAGGCGGTGTCCGGCGCGTACGGGCGCTCGCTGGAGCGGCATGTGCACCGCACCTGGATCTTCGCGCTGCTCATGCTGCTGGCCTTGGGCGCGAGCGCCTGGTTGATGAGCCGTATTCCGTCCGAACTGGCGCCGGCGGAAGATCGCGGCAATTTTCAGATCATGATCGACGGGCCCGAAGGCGCCGGCTTCGATTACACCGTCGGGCAGATGCATCAGGTCGAAGATATCCTGCGCCCGTACGTGGGCCTGGACAAACCCATCGTGCGTGCCAATCCGCGCGTGCCTGGCGGCTTCGGCAGCAGCGAGGAAATGCACACCGGCCGCGTCAGCGTGTTCTTGCAGGACTGGGAAAAACGCACACGCCCCACCACCGAAGTGGCCGACGAGCTGCAACAAAAGCTCAGCGTGCTCAGTGGCGTGCGTGCACGCACGCAGGTCAGTGGCGGCCTGGTGCGCAGCCGCGGCCAACCATTCCAATTGGTGCTCGGTGGCCCGGACTATGCCGAGATCGCGCAGTGGCGCGACCGCATCCTGCAGCGCATGGAAGCCAACCCCGGCTTGGTCGGCCCGGATTCGGATTACAAGGAAACCCGCCCGCAGATGCGCGTCAACATCGACCGTTTGCGCGCGGCCGACCTGGGCGTGCCAGTCACCGCCATCGGTGGCGCGTTGGAGGCGATGATGGGCTCGCGTCGCGTCACCACTTTCGTCGACAACGGCGAGGAATACGACGTGATGTTGCAGGCCGGGCGTGAAGGTCGCATGTCGCCGGAAGATCTCACCGCCATCCGCGTGCGCTCTACCCGTGGCGAGCTGATTCCGCTATCCAACCTGGTGAGCTTGAGCGAAGTGGCCGAAGCCGGCACCTTGAACCGCTTCAATCGCCTGCGCGCGATCACCATCACCGCCGGTCTGGCGCCGGGCTACCCGTTGGGCGATGCCATCGCCTGGGCGCAGCAGGCCGCGCAGGAAGAACTGCCGGAATACGCCCAGTTGGACTGGAAGGGCGAATCGCGCGAATACCAGCAATCCGGTAGCGCGGTGTTGCTGACCTTCGGCATGGCCTTGCTGGTGGTGTATCTGGTGCTGGCTGCGCAGTTCGAAAGCTTCGCGCATCCGCTGGTGATCATGCTCACCGTGCCGCTGGCGGTGCTGGGTGCATTGGTCGGTTTGTGGCTCACCGGCGGCACGCTCAACCTGTTCAGTCAGATCGGCATCGTGATGCTGGTGGGCCTGGCGGCGAAGAACGGCATTTTGATCGTGGAGTTCGCCAATCAGTTGCGCGACGAAGGCCGCAGCGTGCATCAGGCCATCGTCGAATCGGCCTCGGTGCGGTTGCGCCCAATCCTGATGACTTCGATCGCCACGGTGGTCGGCGCGATACCGCTGGTGGTGGCCGGCGGACCCGGCTCGGCCAGCCGCGCCACTATCGGCGTGGTAGTGATCTTCGGTGTGTCGCTGTCCACGCTGCTGTCGCTGTACGTGGTGCCGGCGTTCTACAGTTTGATCGCCCCGTACACCAAGTCGCCGGAAGCGGTCGCACGCGAGCTGGAAACCCTGGAGGCAACCACGCCATCGGTGGGCGGGCACGCGTAAGCGCTGCCGTCAAAACGACTGCGCTCGCCGCCTGGCGGGCGTGGGCCGGTGCCCGGTGCGGCATGTGTGACTCATGCACTCTGGGTTTGAGCGCGCCGTCCACGCCTACCTGACGACTGCGCGCCAGGCGTTTTAGCCGCTCTAAGCGCTGCTCGACACGCGTGCGCGATTGCAGCATTGCGCCTTCGCGAGCGGCCGGCATCCCGCAGTTCCGCTGATTGGCGATGTTGGCTGCAGGACCCGGATGCCGGGCGCCGCTACGTTGTGCGCGTGTGCGGATGGCTGCACGCGGCGCATGCGTGCCAGTCACGGTCACGCCTGTAGCGCAACTGTGCCTAGTATGGCCACTGCGTTTATCGCAGCCGCCAGCGTCGGCATCGACAGCCTTCGCTGCGCTGGTGCAGTGACTAAGGTCACATGACAGTCATCCCCGGCTGTGGTCGACTTCGGCGGTTACCCTGACCGGAATTGCCCATGCGTCGTCTTGCCTGCCTGCTTGCTCCTTCCCTCCTTGCGCTGTGCTGCGGTAACGCACTCGCGCAGACGTCCGGCGAGCCGGTACCCAATGGCCGATTGCCGACCTGGGCGGTGCCCGAGCGCTACAGCCTGGCGATCAAGGTTGACCCCGAGCAGGCGCAGTTCAGTGGCCGCACCACCATCCGCGTGCAGCTCAAACAGGCATCCGACCATCTGTGGCTGCACGGCAAGGAGCTGAAGGTCAGCAAGGCCACGGTCAAGCCGGCCAAGGGCAAGGCGCTCACCGCGCGCTATGTGGATGCCGATGCGCAGACCGGTGTGGTTCGCCTGGAGTTCGGGCGCACGCTCAAGCCGCAGACGCTCACCGTGGAGATCACCTACAGCGCGCCGCTTAACCAGCAGCTGCAGGGCCTGTATCAGGTGAAATACCAGGGCAAGGCGTATGCGATGACGCAGATGGAGCCGATCAGTGCGCGCTACGCGTTCCCGGGCTTCGATGAGCCGGCCTTCAAGACCCCGTTCGACCTGAGCCTGACCGTGCCCAGCGACGATCAGGCGCTGGCCAATACCATCGCCACCTCGACCAAGCCGGCGGGCAAGGGCTGGAAGACGGTGACCTTTGCGCCGACCGTGCCGTTGCCGACCTACCTGGTCGCCTACGCCGCCGGCCCGTGGGATGTGGTGGACGTGCCGCCCATGCCGGCCACTCCGCAGCGCCCCAACGCCACGCCGCTGCGCGGCATCGCCGCCCAGGGCCAGGGCCCGCGCATCACCCCGGCGCTGGACCAGACCCCGGCGATCATCGCCGCGCTGGAGGACTACTACGCCTTCGGTTATCCGTTCGACAAACTCGATCTGGTCGCCGCCCCGGATTTCAGCGCCGGCGCGATGGAAAACCCCGGGTTTGTCACCTTCCGCGACTGGTTGCTGTTGCTGGACAAGGATTCGCCGGCCGAAAACGTGCAGCGCTCTTTCAACACCAACGCGCACGAGCTGGCGCATCAGTGGACCGGCGACACCGTGACCATGGAATGGTGGGACGACCTGTGGCTCAACGAAGCCTTCGCCACCTGGATGCAGCAGAAAATCACCATGCAGCTGCACCCGGAATATCACGCCAACCTGGATCGCATCGGCGGCGCGCAATACGCGATGAATAACGACAGCCTGGTCAGCGCACGCAAGATCCGCCAGCCGATCACCGGTAACGGCGATATCGAAACTGCCTTCGACGGCATCACCTATCAGAAGGGTGCGGCGGTGCTGGCGATGTTCGAAGCCTTCGTTGGCGAGGACGTGTTCCGCGAAGGCATGCGCGCCTACATCGCCAAGCATCAGTTCGGCAGCGCCACCGCCGACGATCTGGTCGATGCGATCGCCGAAGCCGCCGGCAAGGGCGAAGACTTCAAGGCGGCATTCCGCAGCTTCTTGAATCAGCCGGGTGTGCCGTACTTGCAGACCCAGGTGGCGCGCGAAGGCGGCAAGACTGTGGTCAAGCTGCAGCAGCAGCGGTATTTGCCGCTGGGTTCGACCGGCTCCACCGCGCAGCAGTGGGGCGTGCCGGTGTGCGTGAAGTACGGCAAGGGCAAGAACCAGGTCGGTACCGCCTGCCAGCTGCTGGAAGACGGCAGCGGCAGCATCCTGCTGGACGGCGCCGGCAAGAACACCTGGGTGTTCCCGAACGCGCATGGCGCCGGCTATTACCGTTTCAGCCTGCCGAAGAAGCAGCTGGCCGCACTCGGCAAGCAGGTTGCTCAGCTCGACGATAACGAGCAGTTGGCCTACGCCGATGCCATCGATGCGGCCTACCGCCACGGCGATGCCGACAGCGATGCGGTGTTGATGGCGCTCAAGCAGCTGGCACCGTCCGCATCGGCCGATGTCTCGACCGCGCTGGTGGATCGCTTCGGGTGGATCTGGCGCTACCAGGCCAGCACCGAGGCGCAGCGTGGCGCGTTGCGCAAGGCCGCCGAACAGGCGTATCTGCCGCGTCTGCGCCAGCTGGGTTACGTACGGCGTAGCGGCGAATCGGTCGACGACACCGCGCTGCGGTCGTCGCTGGCCGGGCTGTTTGGGTTACGTCTGCAGAACGCGGAAGTGCGCAAGGCGTTGCTTGCCCAGGGCGATGCGGTGCTGGCCGGTGGCAACGGGGCGCTGGACTTTTCTGCGGCCAACCCGGATCTGCTCGGCACCGTGCTGGCGGTCACCGCGCAGGAACGCGGCGCCCCCGCGGTGCAGACCCTGATCGAGGCGTTGCGCACGCACGCCGACCCCGCACAGCGCAACGCCATGATCGCTGCACTGGGCGCGGTGCAGGACCCGGCGTTGCTCAAGCAGGTGCGCGATTTTGCGTTGACCGATGCCATCAAGGTCGGCGAGATGAAGAGCATGCTGACGCGTGGGAACAGCTACGAGGGTTCGCATGCGTCGATGTGGCCGTGGTTCACCGCCAACTTCGACCGCATCGTGCAGCGCAGCGGGTCGTTCGACGGCGGCGGTCTGCCGGCGCTTGGCGCATCCGGTGGCTGCAGCGTGGAAGAGGCCGACCGCCTGGATGCCTTCTTCCAGCCGCGCCTGGCCAAACTCAGCGGCGCCGACCGCGGCCTGGCGCAGACCGGCGAAACCATCCGCTTGTGCGCCGCGCTCAAGCAGGCGCAGACCGCCAAGCGCTGAGCTCCAGAAGCGGCCAGCAACGCGACTGCGCGGCCGCCAGGCGGCTGCGGTCGTTGCTCGGAACCGGCATGTGCCCTGCGCACACGCCGGTTCTGAGCGCACCGTCCACCGCTATCCGATGACCGCTCGCGACGTGCATCCGGTCTCGGCCAAGCTCGCGCACACCACTGGCGTCGTTGCACAGGGCATGCGGCGTGCAGCGCCGATGCCCCACGATGGTGCGCACGATTCGCACATGCGCAGCCGGCACGTTGTCGCGCGCTGACGGCGCAACTCGCATGCACGTCGCATCGAGCGGCGCTTTCGGCCAGAATCGACCCACTCCCCACGGCGCTGGGGTTCACGATCCAGCACTCGGGGAGATTGCGTGGAAGCACTCATCAATGGCATCAACGGCATCGTCTGGAGCAAGGCACTGATTTTCATGTGCCTGGGCGCAGGCGTTTACTTCACCATCCGCACCCGTTTCATGCAGGTACGCGGGTTCGTGGAAATGATTCGCCTCACCGTGGGCGGGCAGAAGTCCGATGCCGGGGTGTCCTCGTTCCAGGCATTGGCGATGTCGATGGCGGGGCGTATCGGCATCGGCAACATCGCTGGCGTCGCCACCGCCATCGCCTTCGGTGGGCCGGGCGCGATCTTCTGGATGTGGGTGATGGGCTTTCTCGGTGCGTCCACGTCCTACGTGGAATCCACGCTGGCGCAGATCTACAAGATCAAGGATGCCGATGGCCGCTATCGCGGCGGCCCGGCGTACTACATCGAAAAGGCGATGGGTCTGAAGTGGTACGCGCTCACCTTCGCGGTGGCCACCATCATCGCCACCGGCTTTCTGATGCCGGGCGTCCAGGCCAATGCGATTGCCGACAGCGCCATCAACGCCTGCCGGGGCACCAGCCTGTGCGGTGCGATGGACGGGCAGTGGATGGGCCTGCCAATGCGCGATGCGGCCAAGCTGGGCATCGGCATCCTGGTGGCATGCATGCTGGCGGTGATCATCTTCGGCGGCGTCAAGCGCATCGCCAACTTCGCCGAAATCGTGGTGCCGTTCATGGCGATGGGCTACATCCTGATGGCGCTGGTCATCATGGTGCTCAACGCCGAGCGCGTGCCGGACATGTTCGTCACCATCTTCAGCAGTGCGTTCGGTAGCCATGCCGCGTTCGGCGCCTTGCTGGGGCTGGCGGTGGAATGGGGCGTCAAGCGCGGCATCTACGCCAACGAAGCCGGGCAGGGCACCGGGCCGCATGCAGCGGCAGCGGCAGAGGTGTCGCATCCGGCCAAGCAGGGCTACGTGCAGGCGTTTGCGATCTACTTCGACACCATGATGGTGTGCACCGCCACCGCGTTCCTGATCCTCACCACCGGCAAGTACAACGTGTACGCGCCCGACGGTGCCAAGCCGGGCCTGTACGCCGGCCTGATCGGGGTGGAAGAAGGCCCCGGTTATGCGCAGGCGGCGGTGGAATCGGTGCTACCGGGCTGGGGCGCGGGCTTTGTGGCGGTGGCGCTGTTCTTCTTCGCCTTCACCACCATCATGGCCTATTACTACATGGCCGAAACCAACCTGAGCTACATCAATGGCAGCCGCCGCCGACCGCTCACCGTGCTGCTGCTGCGCCTGGGCATCATGGGCATGGTGATCTTCGGCGCGTTCCACAATGCGCAGCTGGCCTGGGCGCTGGGCGACATCGGCGTCGGCGTCATGGCCTGGCTCAACATCATCGCCATCCTGATCCTGCACAAGCCGGCCATGCTGGCCTTGAAGGATTACGAACGGCAAAAACGCCAGGGGCTGGATCCGGTCTTCGATCCGGTGTCGCTCGGCATCAAGAACGCGGATTTCTGGACACAACGATGAAACAGCATGATGGACGTGGCTCACGGCCGCCACGCGACAACACCGGCAGCGGCGCTGCGCCGCTCAACCCTTGGGGCCGTGCGGCGCCACGTGCGCCGGCACCGGCTGCGCCTGCGGCACGCACCGCCGCCGCCGCACCAGCCGCCGCCAACGCCAACACCGCGCGCGAGCTGCGTCTGTACGGCATCAATGCCATCCAGGCGGTGTTCGACGCGCGTCCGCAGGCGCTGCGCAAGCTCTACCTGACCGAGGCGCGCATTCCGCAGTTCAAGGCCTTGCTGGCCTGGTGCGTCACCCAGCGCATCGGTTACCGCGTGGTGGAGGAGGCCGACCTCACCAAGCTGGCGGCCAGTACGCATCACGAAGGCATCGTGGCCGAGGTGTTGCGGGTATCGCCGCAGCCCTTGCAGGAGTGGCTGGCGGCATTGCCGCATGGCCCGGTGCTGGCGCTGTGGCTGGATGGCGTGGGCAACCCGCATAACTTCGGTGCGATCTTGCGCTCGTCGGCACATTTCGGCGTTGCCGGTTTGCTGCTGTCGGCCGGCTCCACGCTGGGCCTGTCCGGCGCCGCCGCGCGCGTTGCCGAAGGCGGTGCCGAAGCCGTGCCGCTGGTGCAATTGCCCGAGACCGCTGTGGCGATGACGCAGCTGCGCCAGGCCGGCTTCGCGATCGCGGCCACGCTGGTCGACGGTGGGCACGATGTCTTCGCCGCCGCGTTGCCGCAGCGTCTGGTGTATGTGATGGGTGCGGAAAGCGCAGGCATGGATCGCCAGTTCGCACGCGAGTGCGATCTGCAGTTATCCATCCGTGGCAGCGGCAAGGTCGAAAGCCTCAATGTGGCGTCGGCCACCGCCGTGTTTCAGGCGGCCTGGCGCGCCCGCGTCGACACCGGAGCGCTGTGATGCGTCCATCGGCCTGGTTGCTTGCTGCCCTCTGCACACTGAGCGGCAGCGCGTTTGCTGCCGCGTCTACGCTTCCTGCGACGCCGCCGGAAGCGCGCACCGATCACGGTGTAGTGCGTGGGCAATGGCAGGCCGACGGCAGTGCGGTGTTTCGTGGCATCCCCTTCGCGGCGCCGCCGCTGGGCGCATTGCGCTGGCGCCCGCCGCAACCGGTTGCCGCATGGACGCAGGTGCGTGACGCCACCCAGGCGGCCACACCGTGCGTGCAGCCCGCGCTGGGCTGGAACGATGCGATGGCCAGGCGCGGCAGCGAAGACTGCCTCTACGTCGAAGTGCAGACACCCACGCTGAAGCCGGCAACCCCGTTGCCGGTGTTTGTGTGGATCCATGGCGGCGCCAATGTCGCCGGCGGTGCAGATGGGCATCTGCCCACCAATCTTGTCGCGCAGAACATGCTGGTGGTGACGCTGCAGTACCGGCTGGGCGCGTTGGGCTTCCTGTCGCTGCCGGAACTGCGCGATGGCGACAACCAAGCGGCCGGTAACTACGCATTGCTCGACCAGATCGCCGCGCTGCGCTGGGTGCGCGACAACATCGCGCAGTTCGGCGGCGACCCTGCGCGGGTCACCATCGCCGGGCAGTCGGCCGGTGGCCAGGATGTGGGCTTGCTGATGCTCAGCCCACTCGCGCGCGGGCTGTTTTCTGCAGCGATCGAACAAAGCGGCACCGCCGGTTTCGGGCTGCCGGCGCGCAGCCTGGAAGACAATCGCGCGTTGGGCGTTGCCATCGCCAAACGTGCAGGTATCGACGATGCCGCAACGCGCCTGAGCCAATTACGCGCGTTACCGGTGAAGCAGTTGCTCAAGGCCGGGCAGGGCGTGGATGTGCCAGCGTTGGATGACGATGGCTACATCTGGTTGCAAGCCGTTGTCGATGGCCGCGTGCTGCCGCGCGCCCCGGCCGAGCTGCTGGCCAGTGGCGCACAGGCCAAGGTGCCGCTGTTGATCGGCTATGTAGTGCAGGAGCTCACCTACGGCGGCGACCAGGGCGCACAGGCGCGTCTGCGTCGCGATTATCCCGACCGCGCCGAGGCGGTGTTGCAGGCGCAACGTAAGCATGCAGCGCAACGTGCCGAGCGCCAGGGCAATGCCGCGATGCAGTTGTCCACCGATCTCACTTTCCGCTGCCCGGCGGTGACTGTGGCGCAGCGCCAGGCCGCGCTCGGCGTGCCGGTGTGGCATTACGTGTTCGACACCGCAGCGCCGGGTGGGCAGGTGACCCACAGCGCCGAACTGCCGTTCCTGTTCAAGAACCTGCCCATCGGCCAGCCAGCGGTGAGCCTGCAAAAATATTGGGCGGCATTCGTGCAGCGAGGGAATCCCAACGCCAAGGGCTTGCCTGCATGGCCGGCATTTGCGCCGAAACATGCGGCGCTGCAGTTCGATGCGCGCGGCGTGCAGCAGATCAAGGACGCGCGCCCGGCCGTGTGCGCAGGCGTGGATTTGCCGTAAGCCGGCGTCCATTGCCATGGCGAGTGGCGTGGTGAGTCCTTGCTGGCTGTGTGTCGCTTGCAAGGACCACCAGACAGCGTGGGCGCGCCTGCCGTGGTGAGTATTCTGCATTGGGCGGGCCGATAAACCACCACCACTTGGCCGCACGCTGCAGTGGTGCTGGCAGTTCTGACGTTTCAGCATGCACCGCACAACTGCGCAACTGCGTGCGGGTTCGTGTCGTGGCCAACAAGCGAACGCGCGCGCTGCAGCAGTGCGCGCGTTCGCAGCGACTCAGCGGGCGCAGCCCGGCCCGCCGAAGTAGATGCCGCCGTTCTGCATCTCCGGCGACAGGCTGGTGCGGGAGACGCCGGCTCCCAACGCATACGGATAGCTGTAGCCGGCAATCGCCAACGTGTAGCACGACGGCTGCTCCACACTCATCGATGACAACCGTTGTGCAGGCCAGGTGGCCATGGCCGCATCGCGATAAAAGTGGTTGGCCTGGAACGCGGCCTGCCGGTAGCCTGCTGATGCGAACCGCCCGCTGCCCATTGGTGTGCTGGGGCGACCATCCCAGGTGGAAATTTCGCCACCGGCCGAGATGAAGATGTTGGCGCTGCCTTCGGCAATGTCGCCGGCATACAGCTCGGCCTTGTAGTAGCCGATCCATTCGCCATTCAAGCCGAACCACCAATAGCCGTCGGCATTGCGTTGGAATTCCACATGCAACATGGCCTGCTTGCCGCCCGCCGTGCTGAAGCCGCCGGCAGGCGCTGCGCCGAGCACATTCGCCGTGCTGGTCTGCACGAAGTCGGCGCAATCCAGGTTATGGCAACCGGTGTTGATATAGCCGTCCTGCGTGGAATAGATAAACAGGATCGGGGTGTTGCCCCAGCCTGCGCCAGGTTGGGTTTGCCAACCGGCTTCCAGGGTCTGGATCTGCCGTTGCGCCGTGTACCCAGCCAGCCAGATCTGGCTGATCGACTGCGCATCGTTGGCGCGCACGGCCGGCACCCAGGTGTTGAGATCGGCACCGGCGCCGGTCACTGGCGAGCCGGCGGTGTCCAGGTAAATGGTGGAGTAGTAATGCACCACCGACGCGGCATCCTGCGCGGCGGGTAGCAGAGTGGGGCGGTCGGGTGCCGTCGCCTGCGGTGTGGTGCCGCGCAAGAACGCCCGCAGCGTTGCGTGTTGGCTCATGTCAGCCAGGCCAATACGCTGCAACGGCACACTGCCAGCGTCGCAGCGTTGCGCCGCATCGAGTGGAGCGCTGCTGCTGACACCGGCGGCAATGCTGGGCGGCATGGCAAGCGCGCCGCCATCACGCAACGCGGGCTGCTGCGCGAGCGGAATGCAGTCGAACACCTTGCCGCGCTGATGCACGCTGCGCAGCACGGTCAGGCCGTTGTAGCGATTGAACAGATAACGCTGCATCTGCGCGAAGGCCGCTGGGTCGCGGACCTTGGCAGTGACCTCGCGTGTGGCGTAGCTGCGCTGTGCCTGCGCATCCAAAAATTGCTTGAATTCCTGCGTGACCAACGGAAATGCACGCGATACCGCAGCAGTGCTGTGCTGCATGCCGGCACGCTGCTCGGGCGCAACACGTGCGGTGGCAGGTGTGCGCAGCAGCGGCGGCATCAGCGCATCGATACGTTGATCATCTGCAGCCGAGATGGAGGGCGATAGCAAGGTGCCTGCAAGGCTCGCGGGCGCTGCTGTGCAAATGGCAAGCGCGACAACGGCGCGGCCGATCGACATCGGTCGCTTGGAACGAAACGTCATGGGAGTATTTCCTGGCGCCGGAATGAAACGGCCCCGCATGCGGCGAACCATGCAGGCCGCGCCATCACGTCACAGGGCGAGCCGGGAAATAGCTGGCAACGCACACCTGCGGTGAAGGTGCGCGCATCCTAAAACGTATGCTTTGCAAAAGTATTCGAAGATATTGATTGCGTGACGCCAGGCACACGCCAAGCGCAATGCGCTAAGCGGATGTCCGGTACAAACATGTACTTGGCGATGTGCGGTGCAGTGCCGCTGCGCAACAGTGCCCACGGTCACGGTCACGGGTATGGAGCTGTGGTGTTGCAGCAATGCCCGGCTGCTATCGATCTGTCATCCCACAGGTCGAGCGCACCTGCGGGAATCGTCGCTGCACAGCATCGTCGTATCCTCACTCACCCCCTCTCAAGATGAGAGAGGGGGTGTGTTGCATCGCGCCCCGAGCGCTGCGCTTATTTCTTCTGCAGCCGCACCGCTGCGCCGCCGCTTGCAGCCAGTTCCAGTTGCAGGCTGTCGTCACGGGTGAGCTTGCGGGTCTCGATGCGGACCTCGGTCGGCGCCTGGCCGTCGGCGTAGATCGTTGCGGTCCAGCTGCCCTTGCCCAGGAACGACAACGGCAAGCGCAAAGTGCGCGCTTGCTCGTTGGTCATCGCACCGACGTACCAGTCCTTGCCGCTGCGTCGTGCCAGCGCGATGTGCTCGCCGATCGCACCTTCCAGTGCGCGTGTTTCGTCCCAGCTTGCCGGGACATCGCGCAGAAACTGCGCTGCGGGCACGTTTTCGTATTGCTCGGGGCTATCTGCCACCACTGCGAACGGGCTCTCATACACCACATACATCGCCAGCTGCTGCGCACGTGTGGTCATCACTTGCGGTGCGATGTGCTGCATCTTGAATTCGGCCGGGCGCACATTGCGAAAGCCGCCCGGCGTGTAGTCCATCGGCCCGAGCAACATGCGGGTAAACGGCAGCGTCAGGTTATGCGTGGCGGTGATGCGCGTGGTCCACTTGTTGTACTCGGCGCCGAGCACGCCTTCTTGCGTCAGATAATTGGGATAGGTGCGGGTCAGGCCGGTCGGGTGATACGCACCATGCAGGTCCACCAGCAGTTTGTGTTCGGCGGCCTTGCTCAGCAGGCGGTGATAGAAGTCCACCATCTGCTGGTCGTCGCGGTCCATGAAGTCGACCTTGATGCCCTTGATGCCGAGTTGCTGGTACCACGCCAGCGCTTCGTCCATGTGCGCATCGAGTGCACGCCAGTGCGCCCATAACCACAACCCGACATCGCGCTTGCGTGCATAGGTCACCAGACCCTGCAGGTCGAGTTGCTCTACGGGGCGCCGGATATCGGCATCGCTGTTGTATTGCCCGTCGCCGGTGCTGCCGTAGTACCAGCCGTCGTCGATCAACATGTATTGCAGCTTCAACTGCTGCGCGTGATCGATGTAACGTTGGATCGTGGCGGTATTCATGCCAGGATGTTCCACCCCGCCGGCAAGGTTGCCCGACCACCAATCCCACGCCGATTTGCCCGCGCGCACCCAGCGCGCATCGAAGGCCGGCGGCGGGTTGAGCGCAGAAATCAGATTGGATTCGATCAGGCTCGCCGGGCTGTCGCCCAGCATGATCACGCGCCACGGTGTTGCGAAATCGCGTCCCTTCGCGTCGAACGTGACCGCCATCTTCGGTTCGTCCAGGCGCGGCGACAACTTTGCCGACACGCCCAGTCCACCATCGGCGCGGCCGGTGAGATACAGGCCTGCGTAGTCGCGCAGATTCGCCTCGCCGATCGCCAGCGTGGTGCCGCGTGCATCGATCTGGCACACCAGCGGTAACTCAAGCAAGTTGTGCGGGCGCAATTTGGACGCGGCGATAGCGTCGTACTCGCCCTCGTGGCTGGTTCCGAACCGGCCCAGGTTCAAGGTCCAGCATGGGTAGTCGCGCGGAAACGCAAAGCTGGTGAGTTCGTCGCGGATGCGTACCTCGCCGGCATCGGGCAACACGTAGCGCAGCGCCACGCCATCGTCGTACGCGCGCAGTTCCACGGTGAGTCGGCGTTGTTGTTGATCGGTCAACTGCACGCGCAATTGATGATAGTGATCGCGCACCTGTTGGGTCTTGCCAACCGGTAACGTAAACGTGCTGTCGTGCGTGTCGGTGCTGCTGCCCTGCACGGTCATGTTGCGGCCGAGTTTGCCGGCCTTGCCAAGATCCAGTCCGAGCGGTGCGTCGTCGAGCACCAACGTGTTGCGGTACAGCACACGATAGCTGGGGACGCCACCGTCGCGTAGCGTGAATTCCACTTCGGTACGTGCATCGGGCGATTGCACACGCAGGCTCTGCGCGGTTGCTGGCGTTGCGATCACACACAGCAATGCGCATGCCGCCGGTAGTGCGGACTGGATCAGGTTTCGCATAAGTCCCTCCTCCTGGGAACGCCAACCCTAACGCAGAAAGTGTTGTCGTCGATATCGCCTTGGGGTAACGTTACCTCGCACCATGGTCGCTGAAACAGGGGCGGCAGCCACGGGCGGCATCACCGGATACAACTGCGCTACGTCGATTGGATGTATGCCGGTTGCACAGATGTGGTGTGCACCGTTGTGTGGCAGTAGAGCTTGGGAGAGGCCTCTAATGCTGATGGTTCGCAAGGCGTTCCGCCGTGGAGCGCTGTGGCTGTTGTGTGGGTGCATCGGTTGGACCGCAGTGGAGGCTGCCCCTGCCGAGATGGCTCCGCCAGGTCCTTACGATGTCCGCGTGCTTGCGGGCGGGATGGGGTTGGCAAAGAAGTTTGCCGCCGATACGCCATTGCTCGCCGCCAACGCGGACTGGAGCATGTCGGGCTGGGTGCGCCCATCGCGTGCAATGACCGGTGCAGCGTTGATTGCCGGCATTGGCGATCCGCGTGGTGCGGGCCGTTACTTTGCGATCGACAACGGCATGCTTGGCTTTGTGCAGGGCGCCGACACCGTGCTGCGCAGCAAGCAGGCGCTGTCTTTAGGCACGTGGACGCAGGTGACTGCGGTGGCACAAGGTGGCCGTTTGACGCTGTATGCCAACGGGCGAAAGGTCGCCAGTGGTGCAGTGCGTCAAGTGGTGGCTGCGCCGATGCTGATGTTTGGCCCGCGCGAGCAACCTGCGGCGTACACGCAGCACTTCGGTGGTGAGATTGCCGACTTCGTCGCGCGATCTGGCGCGTTGGAGACAGCGGCCATTGCGCAGCTTGCAGCGCACGCGCCCGACCCGGCGCTGCAACGGTTTGAAGATGCATCGCCGGCATGGCCGGTGCAGGTCAAGCAGATGGCCGGCCAGTTGGCGCCGCAGGCCGCATCCACCTTGCCGCGCAGCACCGCTGGGTTTTCTGCACCGGTTGCCAAGCCGGCGCCGGCCGCGCCTGCATTGCAGCCGCTGGACGATGCAGCCTGGCGCGTCGGTGCGTGGCAGTTGGCCGCTGCGCCGCAGCTTGGGCAGGCAACGGGTGCGACGCTGTCGCACAGTGATACGGACGCCGGCAATGCGGCCTGGCGTGTTGCGACGGTGCCGGGCACGGTGCTCACCACGCTGGTCGATCGCGGCGTGTATCCGGACCCGGATATCGGCCTCAATAACATGGCCATTCCCGAATCGCTGAGCCGGCACGACTGGTGGTACCGCAGCAGTTTCGATCTGCCTGCAGCCGCGCAAGGCAAGCGGCTGGAGTTGCTGTTCAACGGCATCAACTATGCCGGCGAAATCTGGGTCAACGGCACCCAGGTCGGGCGCACCCGCGGTGCATTTGCACGCGGTCGCTTCGATGTCAGCAAGCAGCTCAGAGCCGGCCGCAATGTCATTGCGGTGCGTGTCTCGCCGCCGCCGCATCCGGGCATTGCGCATGAGCAATCGATGACTGCGGGCGTTGGCGAAAACGGCGGTATGCAGGCGCTGGACGGTCCCACGTTCATTGCCAGTGAGGGCTGGGACTGGATTCCTGCGGTGCGCGATCGCAATGCTGGTCTGTGGCAGGACGTGCAACTGCACGCCAGCGGGCCGGTGACCATCGGCGACACCCAGGTAGTGACGGCGCGCCTGGCGCCGGATCATCGTCGTGCCGAACTCGAAGTCACTGTGCCGCTGCGCAACGAGAGTGGCGCTACCGTGCAAGGCAATGTGCAGTTGGCCATCGGCGATGTGCGCATCCAGCGCCAGGTCAACGTGCCCGCTGGCGGCAGCACGCTCACGTTCACTGCGGCCGACACGCCGCAGCTGGTCATCGCCAACCCGCGCTTGTGGTGGCCCAACGGTTATGGTGAGCCGGCGCTGTATTCGCTGCAGGTTGGCGTCGATGTGGCCGGTGCGCCATCGGATGCGCAGCAGCTGCGCTTCGGCATTCGCGAGGTGACCTACGAACTGTCCCTGTTCGACGAAGACGGCGCGCTGCGCCGGGTGCTTGTCGATCTCAACCAGGCACGCCAACGTGGCGAGCGCATCGTCGATATACGGCATGAGGCGATCCGCGCGGTACCGGGCGGCAAGGCGCAATCGTTGTATCCGGGCGCACTGGCTTCGCCGGCAGTGCAGCAACTGCAAGACACCACGCTGGCGCCGCATCTGGTGCTGCGCATCAACGGGGTGCGTATTGCAGTCAAGGGCGGTAACTGGGGTATGGACGACTGGCGCAAGCGCGTCTCGCGCGAGCGGCTGGAGCCGTACTTCCGCCTGCAACGCGACGCGCATTTCAACGTGGTGCGCAATTGGGTGGGGCAGAACACCGAAGCCAGCTTTTTCGATCTGGCCGACGAATACGGCATGTTGGTGCTCAACGACTTCTGGCAGTCCACCCAGAACTACAACATGGAGCCGGCCGATGCGGCCCTGTTCCTGGACAACGCCGCAGAGGTGATCAAACGTTTCCGCAATCATCCGTCCATCGTGTTGTGGTTCGGACGCAATGAGGGCGTGCCTGCGCCCATCCTCAACGAAGGCTTGGACAAACTGGTTGCCGACCTCGATGGCACGCGCTGGTATACCGGCAGCTCCAACGAGGTGAATCTGCAGGGCAGCGGGCCGTACAACTATCGCGAGCCGGTGGCCTACTTCACTGCGTTGGCGCAGGGCTTTTCGGTGGAAGTGGGCACGCCGTCGTTCTCCACGTTGGAGTCGTTCAAGGCGTCGGTGCCTGCAGTCGGCGACCAGTGGCCGATCAGCGATGCCTGGGCGTATCACGACTGGCATCAGTCCGGTAATGGCGACACCGCAAGTTTCATGCGGTCGCTGACCGACAAGCTGGGCGCGCCGACCAGCCTGGAGGATTTCGAACGCAAGGCGCAGCTGCTCAACTACGACACCCACCGCGCGGTCTTCGAAGGCTTCAATGCGCAGCTGTGGACCAAGAACAGTGGGCGCCTGTTGTGGATGAGTCACCCGGCGTGGCCCAGCAACATATGGCAAATCTATAGCCACGATTACGACACCCATGCCGCCTACTACGGCGTGCGCAATGCCGCGGAAACCTTGCATGTGCAGATGAATCTGCCTGGTCACGAGGTAGTGGTGGTCAACAACGCGGCCGAGCCGGTGCGCGGCTTGCGCGTGCGTGCAGAGGTCTACGGCAGCGACGGCAAACTGCTGCAGCAGCGCGAACAGGCAGTGGATGCGGCCGCAGTTGCAGTCTCTGCGCCGGTGCTGCAATTGGCACCGTTGCTCAAGGACACCAATGGCCTGGGGTTTGTGCGCCTGCAATTGCTCGATCGTGACGCGGTGGTGCGCTCGCGCAACTTCTATTGGGTGGCGCGCGATGCTGCCGCCATGCGCGGGCTGGATGCGCTGGCCAAGGTGCCGGTGCAGCTCACTACGCAAGTACGCGACGCGGCCGAGCCGGTGTTGCGCGCCAGCGTGCGCAATGCATCGCAACAGGTGGCACTCAACACCAAGTTGACCCTGGTGGATGCGCAAGGCCAACGCATCCTGCCGGCGTACTACAGCGACAACTACCTGAGCCTGGTGCCGGGCGAGCAGCGCGAGGTGGAAATCCGTGGCCCGTCTGCGGACACCTTGCGCAACGCCACGCTGCAAATGCGTGGCTGGAATGTCGAACCATCAACCGGCGCTGCCAACGGGCTTCCGTAGCAGCGCCAGCACGTTGCCACGCCGTGCACGTGCACGGCGTCTGCACTGACCCGCCGATCGGCGCGTCTTCCAACACTGCAGTGCCCCCCGGCATTGCCATTCGAAACGCTCGTGGATTGTCGTCATCCCTGGGAGGGGACTATGAACAAGCTGCATCGCAGTACGCGTCACACCCCGCTGGCCGCCGCGCTGGCGGCTGCACTCACTTTGGTCGCGGCAACTGCCGCAGCGCAGGAAGCCGGTAGCACCGCCGGCGTCACCGAGTTGGACAAGGTCATGGTCAAGGGCGTGCGCGGCGCGCAGGCCGAAGCCATCGAAAACAAGCGCACCGCCGCGCAGATCATCGACTCGATCTCGGCCGAAGATATCGGCAAGCTGCCTGACGTGACCATCACCGATTCGCTGCAGCGTGTGCCCGGCGTGCAGATCCGGCGTTCGGCCGGCGAGGGCTCGCAGCTCAACATCCGCGGCATGCCGCAGGTGCAGACCACGATGAACGGCGAACTGTATCTGAGCGCCGGCGGTGGCGACCAGTTCGGTCAACCGAATATCGGCCGCGCCCAACCGGATTTTGTCGACATTCCGCCGACGCTGTTCAGCGGCGTGGATGTGATCAAGTCGCCCACCGCCGCCGATCTGGATGGCGGCATCAGCGGCACGGTGTCGCTCAAGACACGCCGCCCGTTCGATCTGCCCGAAGGCTGGACCTTCAGCGGCCAGGCCGAAGGGTCCTACGGCGATCGCGTGCAGGAACTCAACGAGTTGTACTCGGGGCTGGCCAGCTTCCGCACCGAGCGCTGGGGGGCGTTGCTGGCGGTGTCGTACTCGGATGCCACGCTGGAAAACAAGCACCCCAGCGTGTATTCCAACGGCGCGCAGAAATCGACCGAGCAGAACGTAGGCTTCGACTTCAACGGCGACGGCCGCATCGGCAGCAACACCGATCCGTCCAACCTGCCACGCGATTATTTCTACAACTGGGTCGCCACCGAACTGGATAACCGCAGCACCGACCGCCAGCGCACCGGCGTCAACGGCTCGTTCCAGTTCAACATCAACGACTCCTGGACGGTGCTGGCCGATGCGGCCTACACCAAGCTCGAAGACCACGACACGTCGGTGGCCGCGCAGCTGCACACCGGCTGGGCAACCAATCAGTTGCAGCCGGGATCGGTGGTCGATTCCAATGGCGTGCTCGAGTACGGCCAGTTCCGCTACAACCGCTTCCAGGCGCACTCGATGGCGGGCGTCGCCGATTCGGATTCGCTCAACACCAACCTGGAGCTGCGCTTCGATGACGGCGGACCGTTCCGTGCGTCGTTCCGCTGGGTGCATGGCGATGCGCAGCGCACCTACGACGAAGCGCGCGCCGATGCGGTGGTGACACGTGGCGATCAGATCACGCGTGCCGGCGGCGTCACCCAATGGGCGAACGCGAATGGCTTGCCGGTGGTCGATGCTTCGGTGGATTTCCGCGGCAGCTATCCGGCGGTCAACCTCGGCACCGATGTGTCCAACCCGGACAACTGGCAGCTGATGTCCACCTGGGCGCAGGGCAACAAGATCGAAGCCACGATGGATGCATTCCGCGCCGATGGCACCTTCGAGTTCGACGAAGGCGTGGTGCGCGGCTTCCAGTTCGGCATTCGCTATGGCGAGCGCGAGGTTAAGCTGGACACCTATCGCTACCTGTCGCCGGTGTCGACTACCTGTGCAGACCCCAACCGCTCGCTGTACTACTTCAAGGACCCGCTGATTGTCGACACCTGCAGCGGCGTGTCCGAAGCGCGCCTGCTGCCGTTCAATTCGATCCCCGGCTACTGGGCATACTTCAACGACTTCGATCCGCTCAAGGTCACCGGCCTGGGCAGCCAAGGCTTGCCGGCGATCAACCCACAGGTCATGAAGGACCCGGTGGCCTATCTCAATAGCCTGTATCCGGGCAACGTGGCCTATCAGCAGGCTGCCGATTCGTACAAGGTCACCGAAAAAAGCACCGCGGCGTATTTTCTGGTGAATCTGGAAGGCGGTACCGGCAGTGCCGTGCCGTGGACGGCCAATATCGGCGCACGCATCGTGCAGACCAAACTCGCCATCGATCAGTATCTGAGCAGCGGCAATGTGTTTATCGGCAATGTCGAATGGAACGGCGTTAGCCCGGCGATCGGTACCAATCGTCTGAATCGTCAGTACACCGACGTGTTGCCCACCGCCAACCTGTCGCTGGATATCACCGACGCGCAGAAGCTGCGCTTTGCCTACAACAAGGCGGTGGCGCGTCAGGATCTGCCCGACCTTGGCCGCGGCCTGGTGAGCTTCTACGCCGTCAATGGCACACCGCCGCGTAACCCGTCGCTGCCTTCCGATGCGGTGCTGTTCCTCAATGGCCGTTCGGGTAATCCGGATCTGGATCCGTATCGCGCCACCAACTACAACGCATCGTGGGAATGGTATTTCTCCGATGCGTCGTTGCTCAGCGTGGGCGCGTTCCTGATCGACGTGAAGTCGTTCCCCACCACGGTGACCAACATCGAACTGTTGCCCGACGCCGATGGCGTGGCGCGGCTTGGCGGCCCGGTGGAGCGCATCGTCAATGGCGGTGGCGGCAAGATCAAGGGCTTCGAAATCGGCTATCAACAGGCTTTCGATTTTCTGCCGGGTTGGTTGAGCGGTTTCGGTACCAACATCAACTACACCTTTTCCGATGCCGATACCGACAACACCGATATCGAAGGCAATACGCTTCCGATCGGCGACAACTCCAAGCATCAGGCCAACGCGGTGCTGTGGTATCAGAAGGACAAGTTGCAGGCGCGCGTGGCCTACAACTGGCGCAGCAAGCGTTTCAGTCAGGTCAACAGCGGTGCGTGGGGCGACGAGCTGGCGATCTGGAACGACGATGTCGGCTATCTGGATGCATCCCTCAGCTACGACGTCAACGATCATCTGACGCTGTATGCCCAGGCCACCAACCTCACCGGCGAAAGCGAGCGGCGTTACGCGCAGTGGACCAACCACTACTACGATCAAAACATCTTCGAGCGTCGTTACTACGCAGGTCTGCGTCTGCGCTTTTGATGTGATGTCCTGATGTGATGTCTCGATGTGCGACACGGCGCACCCCCGCCTCGTGTCGCACATGATCTTCTGTTGTCCCTCTCCAAGCGGTCATTTCGCTTTCTTCCCGTCACCGGCATGCCGGTGCTGTAAGACGCCCGACGGCAACGTCGAGCACCCTCCCATTCGGCTGCATCGTCGGGAAGCGATGCGGCCGTTTTTTTTGTGCGTGATGGCACATACATTTGTGTAGTAATGCCTGCAGTCGAAATATGAGTGCGGGCATTATCTGGATCTGTGCCCAAACGCAATGTTTGGCGATTGCGTCTACCAGATATGCAGCGTAGTTTCCGCATGGCGAACTCACCACCCCGTTCGCAGGCACAGCATCCCATGCTGATCGCTCATTCGCTCCCTGGAGATACTCCGCAAATCACGGAGGCAACTGTCGCAACGAGAATATCGATGCGAGTGCGTTAGCTTCCAACGAATCCGAGGTCTTAGGTAATGTCTCGGACACAAGCGAGCCATTGGCTTGAGTGTCTTTGTGTGGACATTACTGACGTCATGCCATGCAAATGCTCTTCGGCGGGACGCCGACGGAGCGTGTTTGAGTGGCTCTAGACATCTCTGATGGGTGCCCTGAAGAGGAACAAAGCAGGCCAAAAAAGGCAGTGCTTCATTGATTTTCGAATAAAAACCATCCGATAAAAATAAGGTGAATCTCATGAAATCCAGTCAGGGCATCCGTCATAACCTCACGCGCTCGATGGCGTTATCGCTGTTGGCATTAAATCCGTTATTTGTCGCCAGCGTCTGCGCGCAGGTGCATGTCGATAACCCCTTCGTCGGCGCGAGCGGTTATGTGAATCCCGATTACGCCAAGAAAGTCGATGCATCGATTGCGAAGGTGAAAGGCGCACCGCTGAAGGCCAAGATGGGCGTGGTGAAGGCCGTTCCCACCGCAGTCTGGCTGGATCGCATTGCCGCGATTGCCGGCGGATCGCAGAATGCCGGGCGGCTTGGCTTGAGGGGGCATCTGGATGCCGCACTGGCACAGAAAAAAGCCAACACGCCGATTACTGCCAGCTTTGTCATCTACGATTTGCCAGGCCGCGATTGTCACGCATTGGCGTCCAATGGCGAATTGCCGCTGACCCCGGCGGCGCTGGAACGCTACAAGAAAGAATATATCGACGTCATTGCAGCGATCTTCGCAGATCCGAAATACAAGGATATCCGCATCGTCAATGTGATCGAGCCCGATAGCCTGCCTAATCTGGTCACCAATTTGAATGACATGCGTTGCGCGCTGGCCAATTCCACGGGAATTTACGAAGAAGGCATCAAGTACGCACTCAATAAGCTGCATGCCGTTCCCAATACCTACAACTACCTGGATATCGGTCACTCGGGTTGGTTGGGCTGGGATAGCAACCGCGGCCCATCGATTTCGCTATATACCCGTGTGGTCCAGGGAACGAACGCCGGGCTGGCAAGCGTCGACGGCTTTGTCACCAATACCGCCAATACCACGCCATTGAACGAACCCAATTTGCCCAATCCCGATTTGAGCGTGAATGGGCAGCCGATCAAGTCGTCGAAATACTACGAATGGAATCCGTATTTCGACGAGGCCGATTTTACCCAGGCGCTGTACAACGGTTTTGTCGGCGCGGGTTGGCCCAGCACGATCGGTTTTATCGTCGATACCGGCCGGAATGGGTGGGGCGGTCCGAATCGTCCTGCCAGCGCGTCCGGCAGCGACATCAATACGTACGTCAATACCGGTCGCATCGATCGTCGCCTCCATCGCGGCAACTGGTGCAATCAAAGCGGAGCAGGGATCGGGGTGCTCCCCGTCGCAGCGCCTGGGCCGCATCTGGATGCGTATGCGTGGGTCAAGCCGCCGGGTGAGTCCGATGGCTCCAGTACCCTCATTTCGAATAACGAGGGCAAGGGCTTCGATCGGATGTGCGACCCAACCTACACCACGGCCGATGGCGTGTTGACCGGCTCACTCGCCGGCGCGCCGATCTCCGGCGCGTGGTTCCATAACCAGTTCGTCGAGCTGGTGAACAACGCCTACCCGGTGATCGCAACCGCCAGCACCGCGGTGGCTACCTTCGCACCGATTGCGGCACCGAGCGCAACGCGCGGCCTCACCGCCACCGTCGGCGACAGCCGGGTCAAGCTGAGCTGGTCGCCGGTGCTGGGAGCAACCAGCTACACGGTGCTGCGTCGCGCAGGTGCCGCGGGTGCGTTCACCACGGTCGGTTCCAATGTTGCAGCGGCCTCGTATGTCGATCAGTCCGTCGCCAATGGCGCGGACTACGACTACGTGGTCACCGCAAACAGCGCGGCCGGGACCAGTGCGCCATCGGCTGTGGTGCGTGCCAAGCCGACCAGGTAATGTGCGCGGTGGACACCGGTACGCCGGTGTCCACCCGTCATGGGCGGCACGCGTGGCCGCGATGACAGCATCGCTGTGGTGACCTGATGATGTGTTGAACCCATGGCGGCCATCTGGCCGCCATGGTCGTTTGTGCGAAATGCGAAGTCATGTGCGTCAAAGCGTGCAGTGCGGCAATGCGTTGCTGCAGGGTGAGGAATCTGTGCGCGCACGCAATGTTCTTCCCTGATCTCGGGGCGTAGCTTGGTGTGGCGAGCGTCACCATGGTCGCTCGCGTCACGCTTGACCGATTGTGCGAACGCCCATCAGGGCAAACCACTCCCCAAACAGGATGTCGCTCATGAAGATGCTGTTCTCGCTCAAAAACCTGTTGGCTTCCAAGAAAAGTCTGAAGTCCTACGCTTGGTACATCTGGTACTGAGCGCACTGACAAGCGCGGTAAAAACCGCCGTGTTCTCAGTGTGATGTTGGTCATGCTCGCCCGCGCGAGGTAAGCGTTTTGCCGGACGCGGGCGTCAACGAGCACAAGGCGATCGTCATGTCTTCAATCAGTAACGCAGGCTTGGACAGGACGACCGTGTTCGCGCCGCGTTTGCTGGCGCTGCTGCGTGAGCACATGGGCAAGGAGGTGTTTCGGCTGGATGGGGATACCGTCGGTGTTGCCGGGCCGCTGTTGACGCATCGGTTGCTGGCTGCACGTCTGGCAACCGAAGGTGAGCGGCCGACCTTCAAGCCGCTGCAAGGGCAATCGATCGCACGCACGCATGCTTCCAAACTGATGCAGGCCATCGGGCGCGATGTACGCGAGGCATTGAAGCGCCCCATCGACGTAGACGTGGATCTGTCCGGCCCATGGCCGCATGTAGGGCACGTGTATCTGCGCGATCTGCTGCTGGGTGGCGACCCGCTGCGCCTGCGTCTGTTGATGGACCGCAGCCTGGAGCTGACACCCAAGTTGACCTGGGCGCTTATCGCGGCAAGCGCAATCAGGCCGCTCACACTGCAGGCCAACGCGTCGGCGCTTGCGACAGTGACTGCTGCCGCAGACGGCTACGATGCGCGCCGCTTCGCCATGGGCTTGTATCGACGAACCGCCGCGCCGGTGTGCTTCACTATTTCCACGTTGGTCGCCAACGCACTGTGGCTGGGATCGCCCGTCGATCCTGCCAGTTCAAGCCGAAACATCATCTACGAATCGCTGCGTCTGTTGCCGCCCTCCTGGAACATCTTGCGCAACGCATCGCCGGAGTATCCGCTACTCGATCCCCGCATCGGTGTGCAAGACGATGTGTTGGTATTGCCACTCCTAAGCCACCGCGATCCTGCGCTGTGGGATGCACCCGATGAATTTCGTCCGGAGCGCTGGGACCAGCTGGATCCCGATCAGCAGCCCGGCTATCTCCCGTTCGGGCACGCGTCGGAACGCTGTTGGGGCAGGCACATGGTGATGCCCCTGGCCGAGCAGTTATTGGACAGCGTGCGCCGTCAGGGATTGGCTGTCAGCCCACGGCAGCGCCAGGCGCAGGTGCCGTTGGCGGGGCTGCTCGGTGTGTCTGAGGTCGATGTCGTGCGTTGCTAGCGTTATGCAACTCGCCTGGGTGCACGCCGCAGCGAGCGCATTGCAGTGGCACGGGTCAGACACCCGAAAGGTGCTGCCGATAGCGCGCACACGCACACGCCACGCTCGCAGCATCCAGCGTCAGCCCAACCGCTCCAGGTTCGCGCTTCAGCGTGTCATTCTCGCGGCGGCCCAGCCGTCGAGCCGCGCTTGACCAGGGTGTACTTCATCACCTGATGCACGCCCTGCGCGGCATCGCCCTTGCGCCGCTGACGAATCGCATCTGCAAGCAAGGACACTGCCGCGCGTCCCATCGCGGTCACCGGTTGATGCACGGTGGTGAGTTCTGGCCAGATGGTGGTTGCAACCGGCGTGTCGTCGAAACCGGCCACCGAAACATCTTCGGGCACACGCAAGCCAAGTCCATGCGCGACCGCAACCGCGGCAGCCGCCATGTCGTCGTTGCTGCAGAAAATCGCCGTCGGTGGTTTGGGGTGTGCCAGCAGGCTGCGCGCGGCGAGCAATCCCGAGTGATAGGTAAACAATCCGTCGGCGATCAGGGTCTCTGTAATCTCCAATCCTGCAGCCTGCAAACTGTCGAGATAGCCGTTGGCGCGCAGCGCGCTCGGTGTGTGTTTGGGGTCGCCCTTGATCAGCGCGATGCGGCGGTGCCCGAGTTCGATCAGATGCGCGACGATGGCGCGCGCGGCCTGATAGTCATCGATGCGCACCGAGCTGATTTGCGCCATCGGCGCGCCGCTGGCTACCGCCACCACCGGGATGCCGCGTGCATCCAGTTCGCTGATGGTCTGACGCGAATCGCACAACGGTGGCGGCAGGATCACGCCGTCAACGCCGGCCGCGAGCAAGCGTTCGGTCGCTGCGCGCTGGCTACGGATGGCGCCGCATTTTTCCACCAGCACCTGGCTGCCGTTGAGACTGCTTTGCTCCAGCAGCCCGAGCATGAATTGATTGAGATACGCGGCGCTGGGGTTGCTGTACAGCACGCCGATACGCAATAGCCCGCTGGTGCGCAGCGAGCGGCCGGCAAGATTGGGCCGGTAACCCAAGGCTTGTACCGAGGCTTCCACGCGCACCCGCATGTCCTGTCCGACATGCGGGTGCCGGTTGATGACGCGCGAGGCAGTCATCGGCGAGACGCCGGCATGTTTGGCGACATCCAGCAACGTTGCCGCGGTGTTCGCACTAAGTTGCCGCTTGACCGCCATCGTGTGTGCTCGTCCTGGAGTA
This sequence comes from Xanthomonas sp. WCS2018Noco2-27, assembly GCF_031843525.1. Taxonomy (NCBI): domain Bacteria; kingdom Pseudomonadati; phylum Pseudomonadota; class Gammaproteobacteria; order Lysobacterales; family Lysobacteraceae; genus Xanthomonas; species Xanthomonas sp. WCS2018Noco2-27. The sequence goes on from NZ_JAVTIK010000004.1 coordinate 60,302, forward strand.
AGAGCAGCTAACAAAAGGACTGCGCGGCCACCAGGCGGGCGCGGCCGGTGCTCGGTAAGGCATGTACCAACTTGTACACACCGGTTCCTCCGCGCCGCCCACCCCCATCTGACGACCGCTCGCTACGTTTTTGCTAGCCGCTTTAAAAAACGCGTTCGCAGCGCTGCGTTGCCAGACTACTCGTTCGGCGGTTGCACAACTTTCGCGCGGCTGCCGAAATCGCCATCGGCTTCGGCCGCCAGATACGCAAACACGGTGTAGGCGGCGACATTCTGCGCGAGCGCCTTCGGGTCGATCTTGTCCAGCGTGTCGTCGGCGGTGTGGTGCAGGTCGAAGTAGTCGGTGCCGTCCTGCGCCAGCCATGCCCACGCGCCACCCTTGGCAGAGATCGGGCCGACATCCGGGCCGGGGCCGCCCTTGCTCGGCTCATACGCGATGCCGAGCGGTGCCAGCACCTCGGCAATCTGCTTGGTTGCTGCGCGCGACGCTTCCGGCGCAGCCGAGCCGGTGTTGAATGCATAGATGCGCCCGGCACCGAAGTCGCTCTCCGCGCCGATCTGATGCAGCGCCATGTCCTTGGCATTCTTGCCGTGCGCGGCCGCATAAGCCTTGCCGCCATAAAGCCCTTGTTCTTCGTTGGCGAAGGCCACCACGCGGATGCTGCGCTTGGGTGCCTGCTTGAGCTGCCCGATCAAATGCCCGGCGGCCATGGTGATGGCCACGCCGGCGCCATCGTCGATCGCACCGGTGCCCAGATCCCAGGAATCCAGATGCCCGCCGATCACCACCACTTCTTTGGGCTTGCTGCGCCCGGTGATCTCACCGATCACGTTGTACGAGGTCGCGGTGCCGTCCCAACCGCAATCCAGCGCCAGCCGGATACGCGTGGTGCCCAACGCGGCAAGACGTGCCAGCTGGTTGGCATCGGGTACCGACAAGGCGGCGGCGGGTACCGGCGTCAGGCCCTCATCGAACCGGGTGATGCCGGTGTGCGGCACGCGATGCGAATCGGTGCCGGCCGAGCGCATCACAAAGCCAATCGCGCCCTTGCGAATCGCCTCGGACGGGCCCTTGCTGCGCACCGCGCCGCCATTGCCGTAGTCCTTGCCATCGCGCGCCTTGACCATCTGATAATCGACAAACGCGATCTTGCCGGTCAGCGATCCTGCAGGCGCTGCCTGCAGCGCGGCCAGGGTGTCGAAGCGCACTACCTCACCTTCGACGCTGCCACCCGGGCTGCCGCCCAATGCGGTGATGGTCAACGGTTGCGCGTGTGCACCCAGCACCGCAGCGTGTTCGCTACGACGTTCCCACTTGGGAAAGGTCACCGGCTCGGTCCACACCTTGTCGAAACCCAGCGACTGGAATTTGGCTTTGGCCCACGCCACCGCGCGCGGATCGGCGTCGCCACCGGCAATGCGCGGACCCACTTCGGTGGTGAGCGATTCCACCACTGCAAAGCCGGTGGTGTCGGCCAGGGCCTGCTCGCGCAACTGCGCAGCGGTGCGCAGCGCGCTGTCGGCAAGGGTGGTCTGTGCGGCAAGCGCGGGGGAACAGGCGAGCAGGGCGGAGATGGCAACAGCGAGGCGACGCATGCAGGGCGGCTCCAACGACAAGGGGGACCCCGAGCTTATCAGCGGCAGGTCCCCCATCTGCGTGCGAAAAGTCATCCTTGTGCGCGAAGCATGCGCTGGATGTGTCCGCTTACAAGGTGCTCGGCGGCTTGAGCGTGTCGTTTTTCAGCGAGTCGCGAATCTCGCGCAGCAACAGCACTTCTTCGCTCGGGCCTTTGGGAGCGTCCGGCTTGCGCTGGGTGAGGCGATTGATCAGCTTGACCACCAGAAAGATCGCGAAGGCAATGATCACGAACTGCACGACGGTGTTGATGAAGTCGCCATAGCCGATCGCCACGGCGGGAATGTCCTTGCCGGTGGCATCGACGCCGGCGGGTTTGAGCACCCACGCCAACCGCGAAAAATCCACATTGCCGATGGCCCAGCCGATCGGCGGCATGATGATTTTTTCCACCAGCGCGGTGACGATCTTGCCGAACGCCGCGCCGATGACCACACCGACCGCAAGATCGACGACGTTGCCGCGCATCGCGAATTGCTTGAATTCGCTGACCATTCCCATAACGCACTCCAGAGGCGGACGCGGACCGACTGCCGCTGTGCCGATCCTAGCCCGGCCGATGTCAGCCCGCGATGATGCCGTGGCGTTCGGCCACATTTTCCAGGCGCGCACTGAACTGATCGCCCGGCAGCAACGGACCGACACCGGCCGGTGTACCCATGAAGATCAGATCGCCTGCGCGCAGTGCATACAGCTTGGATAGCTCATGCAGAATTTCCGGCACGTTCCAGATCATCTGATCCAGCAACGATTGCTGACGTACCTGTCCGTTGACTTCCAGCGACAGGTTCAACGCATCCAGTGCACCCACTTCGCCGGCGTGCACCAACTCGCTGATCGGTGCGGAATGATCGAAGCCCTTGGCGGTGTCCCACGGCAGGCCCTTGGCCTTGGCCGCGGCCTGTAGGTCGCGACGGGTCAGATCCAGACCCACGCCATAGCCATAGATCAGGCCTTCGGCTTGATCCACGGGCAACTCACCAGCTGGCGCATCGCTCCCCAGCGCCACCACCAGCTCCACTTCGTGGTGCAGCTCCTTGGTGCCGGGCGGGTAGGGGATCTGGTCGCCGTGACCTACCACGATGGCGTCGGCAGGCTTCATGAAAAAGGTCGGCTGGCCACGCTCGGCCTTGGACGCTGGCGCGGTTGCGCCCATCTCGCGCGCGTGATCGGCAAAGTTACGGCCTACGCAGTAGATGCGGTGCACCGGAAAGTTGCCGCCACCCACCACCGGAATGCGCGGAACATCGGCAGCGGGAATCACATCGTCAGTCATGCACGCATCCTCGGAACGGGACGCGTGAGTCTAGCCGCTTGGCCGTGTACGACGGAACCTTCAGTGCTGAAGTGAGCGGCAAAGCACCCGTTCGCAGCTCAACCTCGTCGGCCGATCGGCAACCCAAAACGCACATCGGCATGCCTGCAGACATGCCGATTCAATGTGTCGACGATGTGGAACCCGCTACTAGGAGCGTCGGGTGTGCCGCACAAGCGCAACGCGCTCAGTGCGACATCGGCAACGCGGGTTTGCGCACAACGCGGTATTCGGCCTCGACCACGCGCGCTTGCTGCGGCGTGCGTCGGTTCGACTTGCTCAACAGTTTCCAGGCGACGCCGCCCAGAATCATTGCCGCGCCGACGAACACACTGAAGAAGATCAGCACCGCAAGGATCACCAGGCCGGCGAGACCCGCCGCAACGCGCACCAACGGGTGGCGCGGTTTGCGTGGCGCAAACAGGTGATGGAGGTTGCCGAATTGGAAGATACGTGCAGGCATGGCGGTGGTCTGCCGGGCAGGAAACAAGCGCGCAGTATCGTTGCGGTTTCATGTCATTGAGTGAAAAGTTCGTTAATTCGATGGGCGTTTTGTTAAATCCATCACGTTGTATGTGCTGGACGGGGGCTGCGGTCGTGCCCGGATTGCCATCGCTACCTGGTCAGCTCGCAGGTGGCGCGGTCATCGACACGGCGTTGCGCCTCGCGCAGCAGCGGTGCGGGCGCATGCCACAATTGACGATCGTTCTTGCGCAGTCGTTACCCATGCCATCGTCCTCACCGACCACGCTCGCCAGCTTGGCGCAGATTCCCGATGCCGGATTTCTGGAAGTGGAAGCCGCGTGGGAAGACGGCCCGGAGTCGCTGGTGCTGTATCGCGAGGGTGCGCAGGTGCGTGCGTGGTTGAACGTCTGCCCGCATGCCGGACGCAGGCTGGATTGGGCGCCGGGTCAGTTCCTCAAGACCAAGGACGGCCATCTGGTCTGCGCTGCGCACGGCGCCGCGTTCGAGCTCGTTGCGGGCGAATGCATCAGCGGCCCCTGTCGTGGTCAATCGTTGGTGGCAGTGCCGGTACGCATCGACGGCGAGCACGTGCTGCTCGGATAACCGCCGACAACGCGGTCGCGCCGCAGCCCGATAGCGGACGCGGCCGGTGCCTGCTGCGATGCAGATCGACGGCTTTTCATTGCAGGCAGGTTGGTGTGTGCGCAGCGTGGCAGTCGATGCCGGCACACGCGGTTAGATCGTTAACCCGCAACGCGCCAACCTTCAGCGCGCCGCCCACCAGAACATCAGATTGATCATCGACACCATCACCACGATGTAGATCAGCGACAGCGGTGCACCCACGCGCCACAACTCGCGCGGTTGATAGTTGGCCGGGCCGGCCACCATCGAGATCACCGGGTTGGAGGCGGTCATCAGATTGTTGGACGCCGACAACGCCACGATTAGTGCGAACGCAGTGGGGTTGCCGTTGGCCGCCAGCGCCAGATTGACCGCGATCGGCACCATCACGATGGTCGCGCCGACGTGGCTGATCACCAACGAAAATGCCGTGGTCAACAACGCCAGGCTGATTTCCAGCGCCCACACCGGCACACCTTCGGGCAGCCGGTCGATGGTGTGGCCGGCCACCCAGGCGGCGGTGCCGCTGCTGTCCATCGCCCAGCCGAGCGGAATCAAGCCGGCCATCATGAAGATGGTCTTCCAGTTGATCGACGCATAAGCCTCGTCCATGCGCAGCACGCCGCTGACCAGCATGCAGGCCACACCGGTCATCAGCGTCAGCGCCACCGGCAGGCGCGAGGTCAGCGCGATCAGGATGGTGAAGGCGAAGATCGCCATCGCGATCTTGAACTTGTGCGGACGCTGCTCGCCCTTGGGAAAGTCGGTGACCGGCACGAAGTCGCGGCTTTCCGCCGCCTGCGCCAAGTCCTGCCAGATGCTGTGGAACACCAGCATGTCGCCGGCACGCAGCGGCACGTTGCGTACGTCTTCGCGGATCACCTGCTTGTCGCGGTTGATCGCCAGCAGGCTGATGCCGCTCTGCTTGCGCAAGCGCAGTTCGCCGGCGCTCTTGCCGATCAGGCGCGAGTTGGGCGGAATCACCGCTTCGGAAATACCCGCAAGGCTGGGGTTGAACAGATCGCCCAGGTTACGCAGCCGCGAGGACATGCGCAGGAAGTGGTTCTGCGCAAAATCGGCGACCTCCTGGCGTTGGCCCATCGCACCCAGCACGCTGCCGACCCAGATACGCATGTCCGCCGGCGGCGCCAGGCGGGTGTCGTTGCCGGTCTTCAGGGCCAGCAGCAGCGGCGCGTCGTGAATGGCTTCGGCTTCGCCCAGGGTCATGCCGACCAGCGGGCTCTCGGCGGTCACGGTGAGCTCGAACACGTCGCCATCGATGCCGTAGGTCTTGGCGAAATAGCTTTCGGTGCGCGACGGCGTGACGCCTTCGTTGATCAGGCGTTCCTCTTCGATCAGCTTGCGATCGCCGTAGAAGCGGAAGTACAGCAGTGCGGCGATCAGCAAGGCCAGGCCGATCGGCAAGGGCGCGAACATCGTCAACGGCTCGATGCTGGCCATGCCCGAGGGCAGGTTGTTGTTGGCCGAGACCAACAGATCGTTGAGCAGGATCAACGGCGAATTGCCCACCATGGTGAGCGCGCCGCCCATCACGATGGCAGCAGCGATGGGCAACAACATGCGTTGCAGGGTCAGCCCGGTGCGCGCCGCCAGCCGCGAAGCCACCGGCAGATACAAGGCCATCACCGAGGGGTTCTGCATGAACGATGAGTTCAAGCCGGAGATGGCCAGCGTCATCATCATCAAGCGCTGCTCGCTGCCGTGCGAACGCCGCAGCAGCCAGGTCGCCAACCGGTTCAAGGCGCCGGTGCGTTCCAGCCCCGCGCCAAGAATGGTGGTGGCGATGATGCTCATCACCGCATTACCGGAAAAGCCGCCGAACAGTTCTTCCGGCGCCACCAGCCCGGTGACGCCCAGCACCACCAGCACGATCAAGGCCACCACATCGGCGCGGATGCGCTCGAACAGAAACATCGCCATCGTGAAACCGACCAGCCCGAGGACGAGCTTCATATCGTTGGTCAGTGTCAGCGCGGTATCCATTGGGGGCCGGGAATGGGGAGTCGGGAATGGGGAATGGAAAAAGCGGAGGCGCTGACGCTGGCAAGTTATCCGGGCGCCGCTGGCGTGTGCCCTGGCGATTCCCTATTCCCTATTCCCGATTCCCGGTCGTAGAGCAGATCCCAGACGCCGTGGCCGAGTTTCTGGCCGCGGGTTTCGAAGTGGGTTTGCGGGCGCCAGGCGGGGCGTTCGACGTGGCCGCGCGGACCGGCGCGGTTGACCAGACCCGGTGTGGCATCGAGGACGTCCCACATCTGTTCGGCGTAGTCGGCCCAATCGGTGGCGGCATGCAAACGGCCGCCCTCGCGCAGCTTGCGCACCAATAATTGTGCGAAGGCCGGCTGGATCAGGCGACGCTTGTTGTGGCGTTTTTTGTGCCACGGATCGGGGAAGTAGATGCGCACTTCATCCAGCGCGCCATCGGCAATCTCGTGCTCGAGCACTTCCACCGCATCGTGGTGATACAGACGCACATGCGTGCCGCCGTCATCGTGCAGCGCATTGAGCAGCCGGCCGACGCCTGGCGCATGTACTTCGATACCGATGTAGTCGCGGCTGGGGTCGTGCCGCGCGGCAAAGCGCAACGCGGCGCCGTTGCCGAAGCCGATTTCCAGCACCTTGGGCGAGGGACGGCCGAACGCGGCATCCAGGTCGCGACGCTCCCCGGTGTAATCCAGCCCAAAGCGCGGCCACAACTCGTCGAAGGCGCGCTGCTGCGCGGGCGTGAAGCGGCCCTGGCGCAGCACGAAGCTACGCACCTGGCGGCGCCCTTCTTCGATGGTGAAGGGCTTGGGCGGCATCTTGGCGCCGTCGCTGGTAAACGGGTCGGTCATGAAATGTCAGTCACATCGGAAAACAAAAGCCTCTCTCCCGTCGGGGCGAGGAGGCACAGCTTGCGCGCCGTAGGCGCGCGTGCATAGGAGCGCCCGCGATGCAGGCGCGGGCCGGGGCGCGGAGCGGGGGTTGGGGTGAGGGTACGGCGTGCCGAGGGCACTCGCAGCAACGCGCGATCCAGCAGCGGCAACATCCGGCACGTCACACGGCCAATCACTGCGCATCGACTGCAATATCAACGCAGCACACCCACTCATCCGATCACACCATCGACCGGGCTCGACGCCGAGGCATAGCGCTTGCGCGGAATCCGCCCTGCCAGAAACGCCTCGCGCCCGGCCTCGATCGCCTTGCGCATCGCGCTGGCCATCAGGATCGGATCGCGCGCACCGGCAATGGCGGTATTCATCAACACGCCGTCGCAGCCCAGCTCCATTGCAATCGCCGCGTCCGATGCCGTGCCCACGCCGGCATCGACAATGATCGGCACCTTGGCGTTTTCGATGATTTCCAGCAGGTTGTACTTGTTCTGGATGCCCAGGCCCGAGCCGATCGGCGCCGCCAGCGGCATCACCGCCACGCAGCCGATCTCTTCCAGGCGCTTGGCCAGGATCGGGTCGTCGGAGGTATAGACCATCACCTCGAAGCCATCGGCCACCAACTGCTCGGCGGCCTTGAGCGTCTGCACCACGTCCGGGTACAGCGTGCGCGCGTCGCCCAGCACTTCCAGCTTGGTGAGGTTGTGGCCGTCGAGCAGCTCGCGGGCGAGCCGGCAGGTGCGTACCGCGTCTTCGGCGGTGTAGCAGCCGGCGGTGTTGGGCAACAGCGTGTAGCGATCCGGCGGCAGCACGTCGAGCAGGCTGGGCGCATTCGGGTCCTGGCCGATGTTCACGCGGCGGATCGCCACGGTCACGATTTCGGCGGCAGCGGCCTCGGTGGCCAGGCGGGTTTCGTCCAGATCCTTGAACTTGCCAGTGCCTGTCAACAGGCGCGAACGGTAGCGTTTGCCGGCGATGACCAGCGCATCAGAGGGGGCGGGATTCGTCATCCGGCAATTATCACCGATCGGGCGCGGATGCGCCGCCCGCGCAGGGCATCAACCGCCACCCAATGCGTGCACGATCTCCACCACATCGCCCTCGCGCAACGCATGTTCGGCATGACGTCCGCGCGACACGATTTCGCCATTGACCTCCACTGCCACACGTCGCTGTGCCAAGCCCTCCTGGTCCAGCAGGGCCGCGAGCGGCAGGTGATCGGGAAGCGTGCGCGGGCTGCCGTTGAGTTGAATGTTCATGTCATCATTGTGGCATCGCGCGCCGTCAGGACGCGCGTTTTTGCGTTATGCGGCGGTGCAGCGTGAGCGCAGGCGGCGAGGGTGAAACCATTGCCATTCGCCGGCGTACGTATGCAGCCCGGTCCGGTCCCATCCACTTTCAAGCAGGCACTCCCATGGCTTCAACACTTCGCCCGATCCGCTCCCTGATGGCCGTTGCCATCGCTATCGCGGCCACCCCGGCCATGGCCGAGTCGGCCTTCGACCAGACCGTCTTCTTCGGCGACAGCCTTACCGACAGCGGCTACTACAACCCGCTGCTGCCGGCCGCCTCGCGCGCAGTCACCGGTAAGTTCACCACCAACCCGGGTTGGGTGTGGGCCGAGTATGTCGGCGACCACTTCGGCACCAACGCTGCGCCCAACGGCAACGGCCAGACCGGCGACAACTACGCTGCCGGCGGCGCGCGCATCCAGGCCAGCTCGGTCAGCGCGCTCGGCGCCGCACCGTCGGTGACCAGCCAGATCAACACCTACCTCACCGCCAACGGCGGCCGCGCCAACCCGAATGCGCTCTACACCGTGTGGGGCGGCGCCAACGATCTGCTCGCCGCTGCCGCCGCGCCGGCACAGGCGCAGGCCATCATCGGCAGTGCAGTGACCGCTCAGGTCGGCGCCGTGGCGACCTTGCAGAATGCCGGCGCGCGTTACGTCATGGTGCCGACCATTCCGGACGTCGGTATCACCCCGCGCTTCCGCGCTGGCGGCGCCGTCGCAATGGCCCAGGGCACTGGCGCTGCGACCGCGTACAACACCGCGCTGTTCAACGGCCTGCAGTCGGCCGGCCTGCGTGTGATCCCGGTCGACACCTTCCACATGCTGCAGGAAATCGTCGCCGCACCGGGCACCTTCGGCTTCAGCAACGTCACCAACACCGCCTGCAACCCGGCCGTGCCGCTGCCTGCGTGCAACCCGACCAGCCTGGTCGCGGCCAACGCGCAGAACACCTATGTGTTCGCCGACGGCATCCACCCGACCACCGCGGTCCATCAGATCCTGGGCCAGTACGCGATCTCGCTGCTGGAAGCGCCGCGTCTGCAGCAGGTGCTGACCCATTCGGCGCAGGCCGGCGGCCGCGCGCGTGCCGACCAGGTGGCTTGGCATCTGGACGGCAAGCCGGACGCGGATGGTCTGCGCTGGTGGGGCAGCGTGCGCGGCGACATGCAGCGCTACGATCACGCCGATCTGTACGACGGCATGGCGCCGGCCGGCCTGTTCGGCGTGGATTGGAGCGCTGGCGACATGGTCTTCGGCGGCTTTGCCGGCTTCGGCCGCATGGACGCCGACTTCGGCAACCGTAACGGCAGCTTCAAGCAGGACGACACCACCCTGGGCGGCTTCTTCGGCTGGTACACCGGCCCGGTGTGGGTCAACGCGCAGGTCAGCTACAGCTGGCTGAGCTACGACGTCGACCGCGAAGTCCAGCTCGGGCCAGCCACGCGTGTGCACAGCGGCTCGCCGGACGGCAGCAACCTGACCGCCGCCGTCAACGCCGGCTATTCGCTGGGCGAAGGCAACGTCAAGTACGGCCCGGTGGTCGGCCTGACCTGGCAGAAGCTCAAGCTCGACGGCTACACCGAAAGCAACGAGAGCTCCACCGCACTGGGGTATGCCGACCAGGATATCGACTCGCTGGTCGGCCGTATCGGCTTCCAGGTGCGCCTGGACGGCGCGGCGGTCAAGCCGTACGTGCAGGCGACCTACGACCACGAGTTCAAGGACGGCGGCGAAGCCAGCGCCTGGCTGCAGTCGATGCCGGAAGTGGGCATGTACACCGTGCCGGGCCAGAACTTCGACCGCAACTACGCCACTGTGGTGCTGGGCGCGCGCACCGGCCTGTGGGGTTTGCAGAGCAACGTGGGCCTGAGCACCACTACCGCTCAGCGCAGCGCCCGCGACGCCACCTTGTTCGTGAACTTCAGCGGCAATTTCTGAGTGCGCCGACTGGCTTGGCAGCACTGAGGTAAGAGACGAGGGCCGGGCAACCGGCCTTCGTCACATCTGCGCATTGCGCCAGACACCTGCACCCGCCTAAACTCTCCCCACGCCAAGCGGGCGTAGCTCAATGGTAGAGCTGTAGCTTCCCAAGCTACTGACGAGGGTTCGATTCCCTTCGCCCGCTCCAACTGCTTCCGCCAAGTCTCTAAGTGCCTGACTGGGTTGGATGCTCCGGCCGATTGATGATTCCGGGCGATGCCCCTTGAGGCATCAACCTTGCCCAAGCCTCTGATGATCTCGCGCTCGGCTTGTCTGTCTGCGCGCTTCTTTCCTCTTTGTTCCCACCGATCTTCGAGCCCTGATTGGCTCGCGCTATCTTGCCCGATCGTTGGGAGATCATCGCGGGCGTAAGCGCCCCAGATCGACGATGGCCAAACGAGTAATCGTGCTTACAGGCGCGATGATTGGCGTTTGAACGTGACATTTAAAAAGCCCTGCAAATCTCGCCTTTTTAACGTCGGAGACATGGGGCGAATATTTCATCTTCATCGAAGAAAATTTTCGCAATCGAAATTTTCCTCAGATTATTTTACGAACCTGGGTAGAAACAGGCAGCAGCGTAGAGCCGTCTTTTGCCTGGAGCGTCATGCGTGGAACCTTCTTGCCCGTGCGCTTGTCGATCAGCACCGAATGACGTTCGCCTTGCTCAAACAGGTGGTCTTCGCCCCACTGTCGCAGTGCCACCACGACGGGGAACAGGTTTTCTCCCTGTGCTGTTAGCACGTATTGCTGATAAGCCGTGCCGTCAGATGCATCTTGCATTTCAAGGATGCCCGCATCGACCAGCTTGCGCAGCCGATCGGACAGGATGTTGCGCGCCGCACCCAAGCTGCGCTGGAAATCGCCGAAGCGGCAAACACCATCGAAGGCATCGCGCACGATCAGTAGCGCCCATCGATCTCCGATGAGATCAACCGAACGTGCAACCGGGCAGTGTTCGTCACCAAAGCGTTTTCGGGGTGGCATAGCGTCTCCGCGGCTGATCAACAGTGGATCAATCAGGTTGCACTTTAAAACCGGATTGCCTAGCATTCAAGTAGTCTTGATTTGCAACTGGAGTGAATGTGGCCGAAACCACGGGCATTTCTTCTGCATCACCGCTAACGTCACTCGGCTGTTCAACGGTTCCGTCTGCGAACATGCCCCGCCACTTGGTTCGTTTGTTTGCTGTCGCAAGCGGACTGAGCGTGGCAAATGTCTATTACGCTCAGCCGCTGCTTGACGCGCTGGCCAGAGATTTTGGCATCAGCTATGCGGCGATTGGCGGGGTCATTACAGCCACTCAAATCGGTTGTGCGCTGGCATTGTTGCTGCTGGTGCCGCTAGGCGACTTGGTGAATCGTCGTCGCCTGATGTCGATGCAGCTCCTGGCGCTGGTGATCGCACTTGCGGTTGTGATCATGGCGCGATCTGCGCCTGCACTGCTGGTAGGCATGCTCGCCGTAGGCTTATTGGGCACAGCGATGACGCAGGGACTGATTGCCTATGCGGCCACTGCCGCCGCGCCCCATGAACGGGGCCGCGTGGTCGGCGCAGCGCAAGGCGGTGTGTTCATTGGCCTGTTGTTGGCGCGGGTGTTTGCCGGTGGCGTAAGCGATTTGGCAGGCTGGCGCGGGGTGTATTTCTGCGCAGCTTTGCTGATGGTTGCGATTGCACTTCCGGTGTGGCGGTCGCTGCCAGCTTTGCCGTCGACGTCCCAGACGATGACGTACCCGCGTTTGATCGCTTCGATGCTGACGCTGCTGCGCCGGGAAAAGATCTTGCAAGTGCGCGGCATGCTGGCGCTGTTGATGTTCGCCGCATTCAACATCTTCTGGAGCGCGCTGGTGCTGCCGTTGAGCATGCCGCCTTACCGCTTCTCTCATACGGTCATCGGTGCATTCGGTCTGGTTGGTGTGGCAGGTGCCTTGGTCGCTGCGCGCGCTGGACAATGGGCGGATCAGGGCCATGCGCAGCGCACCAGTGCAGTAGCGCTCACAGTGCTGCTGCTGGCTTGGTGGCCGCTGTCGCTGATGGAGTGGTCATTGTGGGCGCTGGTGATTGGCATCGTGCTGCTCGACTTGGGCGGGCAAGCGCTACATGTCACGAACCAAAGCTTGATCTTCCGCACCAGGCCAGAGGCGCACAGTCGGTTGGTTGGCCTCAACATGCTGTTCTATGCCGTCGGCAGCGGACTGGGTGCAATCGGCGCGACGGTCACCTATGCCCGAGCAGGTTGGCAGGGTGTGTGCGTGCTAGGCGCGGCAGTCAGTCTTTTTGCACTGCTGTTCTGGTGGGCGACAAGGTGGGGCGATACCAACATTGCGGGCGTCGAGTCCTGATCGGGGCCATTTCTTGCGCACGTTCGCGGGCATGGAGCAGCGCATTGAATCGGGAGCACGCATGTCGAAAGATGCTGAGTTCGCCGGACGATGTCTCGACGTGATCTTGGCTTGGCACGGGCTCACCAGCACTGACAAACCAAGCTAAAAGCGAAAACGTACAAGGCGCTGACAGTTGACTAAGCTTGTCTAACGGCCGCCCTGAAATTTGAATGTGAAACGAGCAACGGATGCTGGGACGGCCTTCCCACCAATGGGCACAGGGGTCGCGTCCACTAGCGTCAGCATGCCATCGGCCACAGGGACGGGAATACCCAACGTAAGGTCGACCTGCGTGGACCAGCCGCCGCCAAACACGGTCGCCCTGACAATCATCCGTCCAGCGTGGATGCATTGAACGTTGGCCGGGCAACGGCTGTCCTCAATGACGCGGTCGGGACGCACCCTGGGACCATCGACAGCTGCAATCTCTCCCAGCCGCACAGGCCCTTCAACGGGGTGGCTGGTGCCGGCGCCGGACGTCATGCACCCAGCAAGTGAGAGGACAAGCAGTGGTGCAAAGGTCAAAGCGCGAAGGGGGCGACTATGTTTCATGGCGATGTTCCTGCTCACGTGGCTTGGAGACGAAGACGCCTGCCCTGGATCGTCATCTGCGGGGTAGGGCAATAGAACTCCACTTAGCGCGCCGCTCGGAATCAGGAGGGGCATTACATGGAGTGCTTGAACTCATCGTCCGCCAGGCGTGTTCAATGTTGCAAGCTGCGCGTTGACCTCAATGGTTTGGTCGCTTTGCAGGGTGCCCAAGTTCAGGGACACGTTGTTATCGAGTTACCAGGCACGGTGTCCGCTAGTATCGCGATGTCTCGTCCACTGAAAACATCTCATGCCGATCTCCCGTCTTACCGCTGTGTTCCTCGCCGCATCGACCGCTGCGATAGCGGGCACGACGCACGCAGAGACGTGGATCGTCCGCACCGATCTGTGGGGAAATCCCGTGTTTTCGACCCTGTCGATCGATCGAACGGGAAACCGGATCAGCGGCGACCTGGACGGCGATACGATCGACGGTGGCGCTAGTGGTGATCGGTTGACGCTGACTGCGACCGATCGCCAACAGCGCACGTCGCGCTACGTCCTGCGCCTCAAGGGCAAGGAGCTGACCGGCACGACGGAGGGGCCGGACACGAACGACCCCGCCGTGCGCGCCACCCATGCGGTGACGGGCTGGCGTGTGCCCGAGCGCGATGGCGGACCGCGCACGGTGGAGTTCAGCCCGACCGACTATTCCAACACCTGGGATGCCGATCGGAGACCGGTGCTGATCGTCTGGCCGGGCGATACGATCCACACGAGGACGGTCGATTCCGGCGGAGTCGACGCGCAGGGAAAAACCAGGGCTCTGTTCGGCAATCCGCAGACCGGCCCGTTCTTCGTCGCAGGCGCACAGCCCGGCGATACGCTGGCGGTGCATATCCGCCGCCTGAAGCTCAACCGCGACTGGGCCGACAGCCTCGACACGATCGTTGGGCGAGCGCTCGGTACAGCGTTGGTGCCGGAAGCCGCCGCCCTGGGTAAGCCGATCAAGTGGCGGCTCGATCGCGAGACAGGGCGTGCACGTCCTGAAAACGCGACCGGCCCGCTCGCCGGCTACTCGGTGCCGGTGAAGCCGATGCTCGGCGGTATGGCGGTCGCGCCGGGCTTCGGGATGCCGGCAATCTCGACCGGAGACACCGGACGCTTCGGAGGGAATATGGACTTCAACGAAGTGGTGGAAGGCAACACCGTCTACCTGCCCGTGCAGCAACCAGGCGCGCTGCTTTATTTCGGCGACGCCCATGCGCTTCAGGGGGACGGCGAGACGACGCAATATGCGCTGGAAACGTCGATGGACGTGACTGTCACGGTTGACCTTATCAAGGGACGCAGCGTGTCGATGCCACGGGTCGAGTCGCCAACCCAGATCATGGTGCTGGGTCAGGCAGGATCGCTCGACGAGGCGTTGAAGTCCGCTAGTACAGGCATGGTCCAGTGGCTCCAGCAGGATTACGGGCTGACGCTTTCGCAGAGCGCGCAGGTGCTGGGCACAGCGCTGCACTACAGCATCCCCAACCTGGCCGGTCGCAGCGTGGGAGTAGCGGCAAAGATCGACAAGGCCCTGTTGCCGGCCAAACCATGAACCGATGGGGCAGGGTGGAGTTCCGCCCCCATTGAACACACTCAGCTGAGATGGCCGCGCTGCGCTGTTGGTTGCGCTGCGCGTTGTGTGTATCGGGGCCTCGCAACGTCATCGCGCACGGGCCGCGGCGATGCATGTGGTTCGGTTTAGTTGCGACAGCGCAGGCCGACGGCGTCGTTGCATTTCAGGATGTGCTGATGGAGACCGTCAGATAGGTGCTCGGCACTATTCCGATGCCTTGATGCGGACGCCTTGGCGATAAGGGCGCCGCCCGACGCCGATTTCAGTGCCGTTCGGGATCGGCGGTCTAGCGTTCGTAGCGCACGGATGTCCGTGTATTCCGGATGCTGTCATGTCTGTCGCACGCAATCGTTTGCCTTCGATCATCGTTGCATTGGGTGCCATCATTTGTGCGGCGCCGGTATTTGCGGCCTGCCAGCCCGGGCCGTTTGCTGTCTCGCTGCCTGCGCAGCGGCTCGACGAGCGTTTGCAGGAGTTGGCCCACGTCACCGGATGCGCGGTGGAAGTGGATCCGTCACTGTTGCAAGGCAAGCGTGCCGCTGGACTGACCGGGTCCTTGACCGCCGATCAGGCCTTCATTGAATCGGTGCGTGGCAGTGGCCTCGAAGCCGGGCCGGCCGATGACCATTGGCGGGTCAATCAAGCGCAGCAACTGTATTTTGCCGAGCGGGTGGAGACCTTGCGCAGCGCGATTGCGGATGCGCGCAAGAGCAAGTCGATGACGCCCGTGCGCGCAAAAAAACTGACGGCGTACCTGTCGAAGATTGCTGCGGACGTTCCCAAGCTTGTACGCGAGCAAGGCTTTCTCAGTGCGGCAGAGCGGGCCTCTTATGCGCGCATGCTGAAGGATGTGGAGCAGTCGTTAGAGAAGGTGTGAAAAACTTACGGCGTGGCGAGTGAAATGAAACTTTGCTGGATCCAGGCGCTCACCCTGCTGAAAATCAACTACTTCCGCTTAGTCACGGTGGCCTAGGTTATTGGTCGAACGCGCATTGAAGAGTTGTTCAGAGGTTGCTTGGTGCGGTGATTCATTGCAACGATGAGGTGTGATGTGGCGGCTCGTGATTTGGCAGCTTTCGTCAGGCCGATTCACCGAGTTTTTGATTCAGGGATTGGTGGGACCTATTGCATGTGCATGTGCAGTCTCTGGCAGCACGGTGGCGGATCCAGCCCGATTTCAAGGTGGGTGGCGATCGGTTCGGCGCACCCTGATGGGACCTTTTCAACCCATGTCGTAGGCGTGCCGCGCTGCGGATGATCCCAGGCAGTTCTTCCCTATCGCTTCGATATGTGGTGTCAATGACATCGATTGCAGGCTTGCAATCGATACAAAAAGTGCGCCACAGCTTCGTCTTTTTCTTCCGCAGGGTCAGGAACCTCCTGATTGAGAACGCGTCCCATGACGACCATAGTGACTGCATCATTGAGCGGACACCATGAAGACTACTCACTCCCAGCTGGTTGGTGCTTTGATCAAAGGCATGCGTCGCGCCGAATCTGCGCGTGTCGCCTCGATTGCCTATCGCACCGGGGGGGCGGATCAGACGCATGTGTGTGGTACGCCGGACGATGCCAGCAAGGTGATTGAGATGTTCAAGCTCGATGCCGACCAGGTCCGCCAGATCGGACTGGTTGGGGTCGAGGAGCTGGGCGAGGCGGTCTGTCACGCGTGGTCGATCAACGCCGGGCAGCTAGACCGGGTGGTGCAGTGGTTCACCGCCCCCAGGGTGGAATTTGTCGGCAAACACTGCAGCGAGCTGATCCGGGCAGGCCGCATTGGGCCGGTGCTGACCATGGCCCGGGAGCACGCCTTGCTGCGTCATCGCTGAGCGCCAGCAGACCCGGTGTGGGCTGGGCGCTTTACGCTAGACGGCGTAGGGGCAATACTCGCTGACCCGTCCAACCTTAGTTTCGTCAATGCGCCAGGTTCCGCCCGCTTCACCCTCTGCCGCCGCCAAAGCCCAATTGCTGGAAGAGCTGCGCAAGCTTGAGCAGGAAGAGGCGCAGCTCAAATATGCCCAGACCCTGGAAGCCTTTGACCAGGTCGTCGAGGTGCTGACCCAGTTCGGCGGCCGATTCAACGCAAAGCAGAAATCCCAGATCGCCTCGCTCGCCATGACCGGCAAGTCCAAGGGGCCGCTGTCGTCCACTGGTGAGGTGGTGGCCAAATACTGGATTCCGCATTCTGGTGAGACCTGGTCCGGCCGTGGCCGCACACCGCGTGTCTTCAAGGCCTGGGAAGGCACCAGTTCCTACAAGGAATGGAAGTCCAAGCATCCGGACAAGCGTTTCCCGCTCTATCCGGGGTGAGTTTTTCGCGGATTTGGCGTTCTTGTGGCGTTCTCAATGCGAGCCGCGTCGGTTAGCTGCGTGCTTACCTACTCGATACGTGCAGTGTTTCGCTGTGCGCGACTGCCGATTCGGACGTTCGTTTGAGCCGTTGCAGTGAATGTGTGAGCTGACCGGCTTGCGGTAAGCATCGCTGTGCGCGCGAGCGGGTGACGCAATCAGAATGTCAGCGAACGTTGGCCGGGAGTGAGACGGCGCGTTCGATGTATCGATCGCTAAGCGCCAATCACCGCATGGGTCATGCGCTGTAGATCGCCGTGCTGATCGCCCGAGATCTGCAGGCGTCCGCCGAAATACCCGGATTCAGACAAGACACGGCATCGCCGAGTCGACGCATGTCGCGCAGCAAGATTGCAAGCGCGCCCGCGAGTTGGTGTCAGCGCGATCACCGCTGGCATGACACGGCTGCTCGCCGACACGTCCCACCTCCTCTTGCCTCGCGAACGAAACACCGCAGCACACCAAAAAGCTCGCCGCCTACCATGCTGGCGGACAGCGAGCCTGATTACTGCTCAATCGTTACTGATCGCTCTTGCACTCGAAGACCGACACGCTGCGCGGCGGGGCCAGGAATTCGCTGGCGCCAGCCGGCATCATGTCTACCTCCAGCGCTTCATCGGTCGACAGCACCAGCTTCCAATGCACCGGTTCATCAGCGGCCGGCAGGGTGAAGGTCACACCCTCGTGGTAGGCGTTGATGACGATCAGCAATGTGTCGTCGTTGGCCAGCTCCTTGACCCCGGAGGTCTGCGCCTTACCTTCCAGCAGCAGGCCAACCGAGCGCGCACCCGCATCGGCCCAATGCGCGTCTTCCATTTCGGTGCCGCCTGGATTGAGCCAGGTGAGATCGCGCAGGCCAGCCTCTTCGTTGTATTGGCCATTGAGAAAGCGGCCGCGCGACATAATCGGGTAGCGCTTGCGCAGCGCGGTCAGTGCCTTGACGAAATCGGTGAGCCGGCCATCGGTCGGGTCGTTTTCCCAATCCAGCCAGGTGATCTCGTTGTCCTGACAATAGGTGTTGTTGTTGCCGCCCTGGGACTGCGCACGTTCGTCGCCGCTGAGCATCATCGGCGTGCCTTGCGACAGCAGCAGCGTCGCAAGCAGATTCTTCATTTGCCGCTCGCGAAGTTGCAGGATGTCGGCGTTGTCGGTCTCGCCTTCTTCGCCGTAATTGCAGGAACCATCGTTGGAAGAACCGTCGCGATTGTCTTCGCCGTTGTCGATGTTGTGCTTTTCGTTGTAGCTCACCAAGTCGCGCAGGGTGAAACCGTCATGCGCGGTGATGAAGTTGACCGAAGCCCACGGACGGCGGCCGCGGCGATCGAACAGATCGGCCGAGCCGGTGAACCGGGTTGCAAACTCTGCAAGCTTGCCATCTTCGCCCTTCCAGAACTCGCGCGCGTTGTCGCGGAACTTGTCGTTCCATTCCGACCAGCCCGGCGGGAAGTGACCCACCTGGTAACCGCCCGGGCCGCAGTCCCACGGCTCGGCAATGAGTTTGACTTCCGATAGCAGCGGATCCTGATTGCATGCATCCAGGAAGCCGCCACGCTGGTCGAAACCGCTCGGCTCACGTCCCAGGATGGTTGCCAGGTCGAAGCGGAAACCGTCCACATGCATTTCGCCGGCCCAGTAGCGCAGCGAATCGTTGACGAACTGGATCACCCGCGAATTGCTCAGATTCAGCGTATTACCGGTGCCGGTGTCGTTGATGTAATAGCGCTTGTCTTCGGCAAGCCGGTAGTAACTGGCGTTGTCGATGCCCTTGAACGACAGGGTCGGGCCCAGCTCGCTGCCTTCGGCTGTGTGGTTGTAGACCACATCCAAAATCACTTCCAGACCCTGCTTGTGCATGGCTTTGACCATGTCGCGGAACTCATCGCGGTGGCCGCTGGAGAGGTAACGCGACTTCAACGCAAAAAAGCCGATGGTGTTATAGCCCCAGTAATTGCGCAGGCCCTTGTCCAGCAGATGCTGATCATCCAGATACGCATGCACCGGCAATAGTTCGACGGCAGTGATGCCCAGGTCCTTGATGTACTGCAGTACCTGCGGCTGGGCGAGACCTGCGAAGGTGCCGCGCACCGCTTCGGGCACCTGCGGGTTGCGCATGGTGTAGCCGCGCACGTGGGTTTCGTAGATGACTGTCTCGTTCCACGGCTTGAGTAGGCGCGCATCGTCACCCCAGTCGTAGGTGTCTTCGACCACCACGCACTTGGGCATGAACGGCGCACTGTCGCGCTCGTCGAAGCTCAGATCGCCATCCGGATGACCGACGGTGTAGCCATACAGCTCGTCGGCCCAGATCAGATCGCCTTCGAGCTCGCGGGCATATGGGTCCAGCAGCAGCTTGTTGTGATTGAAGCGGTGACCTTCGGTCGGCGCATAGGGGCCGTGCACACGGTAACCATAGCGCTGGCCCGGCTTGGCATCGGGCAGATAGCCGTGCCAGATTTCGTTGGTGTATTCGGGAAGGTCGACGCGGGTTTCGTTGCCCTGTTCGTCGAACAGGCACAGTTCCACCCGTGTGGCATGCGCGGAAAACAGCGCGAAATTGATGCCTTTGCCATCGAAGACGGCGCCGCGGGGAAACGGGCGCCCCTGGCGGATGCGGGAGGGGTTGGCATAGGCCGCGCTTGCTGGACGTCGCATGGGGAGTCTCGGGTGCGCCGGCATGCCGGCATTGAGGGGACTCAAGCATTGCGGTTGTTGCTGTGCAAAACGCGTTACGGCGACACGGGTATGGCGTGATGGCGCGCCGCCGAGGCTTCGCACCATGCAGCGCGCTGTGATCTGGCGCAGCGGCGGCGTTCGCTTGTGGCGAACGCCGCCCTATCGATCATGGACGAGTACTGCGATGCCGCGTCAGCATGACAATGTGCAGTGGTGGATGCAGCGCGGCTTCCCACTGCTTGAGCGCTGCGCGTGCGCCCTGCTAGCATCGATCCGGTTGCAGCTGCGCACCCATGCGCGGTTGCAGCACGTGCCGAGGCGCTATCGCGTCTCCATCCTCGGGGCCGTCGCACACCAGTTCAACCGTTGCGAGCAGGGCACAACGTGCCCGCCCGCGCGGTCGGCCTGCAGACGTACGGGCTTGGGTCACCTCGTCATCAGACTCCGACCATGTCCAGGCCGCGCCGTGTCCCTGCTGCGATGAAAATCGCGATTCTTTCGCGCAACAGCAAGCTGTATTCGACCCGGCGGCTTATCGAAGCTGGACGCAAGCGTGGCCACACCGTACGTATCCTCGATCCGCTGCGGTGCTATATGCGCATCGCCGCCGATGGCTTCAGCCTGCACTACAAGGGCAAGCCGATCACCGGCTTCGATGCGGTGATTCCACGCATCGGCGCTTCGGTCACCCGCTATGCCACCGCCGTGCTACGCCAGCTCGAATTCATGGGCACCTATACGCCCAATCCCTCGGACGCCATCCTGCGTTCGCGCGACAAACTGCGCGCGCATCAATTGCTGGCGGCGCAGGGCATCGACATGCCGGTCACCGTGTTCGGCGATAACCCCGACGACACCCAGGACCTGCTCTCCATGCTCGGCCCGCCACCGCATGTGGTGAAGTTGAACGAGGGGGCGCAAGGCGCCGGAGTGATCCTGACCGAGAAGGCCAGCGCGTCGCGCGGCGTGGTCGAGGCACTGCGCGGGCTGTATGCCAATTTCATCGTGCAGGAATTCATTGGCGAAGCCGAAGGCGCAGACCTGCGCTGCTTCGTGGTCGGCGACCGCGTCGTCGCAGCGATGCGGCGCCAAGCGGCCGAAGGCGATTTCCGTTCCAACCTGCATCTTGGCGGTACCGCTGCAGTGGCCCAGGCCACCGAGCAGGAGCAGCAAGTTGCGGTCCGTTCGGCGCGCGCGCTGGGCCTGGCGGTGGCCGGCGTCGACCTCATCCGCTCCAAGCGCGGGCCGCTGGTCCTGGAGGTCAATTCGACCCCTGGCCTCGAGGGCGTGGAAGGCGTTTGCGGCGTGGATGTGGCCGCCAGCATCATCCAGCATCTTGAGGAATCGGCCCGTTGATCGGAGATCAACTGTTTTTAGCGAAAAATTAACGAAACTCTAATCCTTTGCTCGCTAGCCTCTGTCGACCGTAGTTCCGCTCTCGGCAGTGACGGTGATCGGGATGAACTTTTGGCCCAAGTGCGGTGTCGCACTTGGGCCTTTTTATGGATGGCTTGCCGCTTTCGGGGTTCGCGTCTACATTTGTTAAATGTTAAATCGGGTCAGACATAAGGAAGCGTCCGCATGGCAAGGCAATTAGGCGTTCTGGTGTTGCTTCTCGCCATCTGTGCTTGCAGTTCTGCATCGGCAGCAGTGATCGATGCCGAAAAGCCTTTCAAGCCACAGGCCACGCAAGTGCGCTCTGATCTCGAAAAGGGCGACAAGTACTCCGAGATCAGTCAGGAAGAGCGCGCTAAGGTGTTTGCGGCACTTGATCGGATGGACAGGGCGCTCGACGCGCAGCCTGACGTCCGAGCATTGCAGCCAGACCAACAGGCGGCCGTGCGTAACGATCAAGAGCTTGTCACCAGAATTTTGACCCGGGCGGGCGAAGATAGCCGGCTGATCTGTCGGCGCGAGCGCGCAACTGGTTCGCAGATGAGTACGAAGCAGTGCATGACAGCCGCCGAGCGCCGCCGTCAGACGACTGTGAGTCAAGACCAAATTTCTCGGCGCCAGCGCTAAAAATAGCTTACCAACGAGGTTCCAGTGCGAATTCTAGTAATTGAAGACAACAGCGATATCGCCGCCAATCTGGGCGACTATCTTGAAGACCGTGGTCACACCGTGGACTTCGCAGCCGATGGTGTGACCGGGCTGCATTTGGCAGTGGTGCATGAGTTCGACGCCATCGTGCTCGACCTCAACCTGCCCGGCATGGACGGCATCGAAGTGTGTCGCAAGCTGCGCAACGAAGCGCGCAAGCAGACGCCGGTACTGATGCTGACCGCCCGCGACTCGCTGGACAACAAGCTGGCCGGCTTCGACTCCGGTGCCGACGACTACCTGATCAAGCCGTTCGCGCTGCAGGAAGTGGAAGTGCGCCTCAACGCGCTGTCGCGTCGCGGCAAGGGTGTGCACACCCGCGTATTGGAAACCGGCGATCTGGAATACAACCTGGACACGCTGGAAGTGCGTCGCCGCGGCAAGCTGCTGCAGCTCAACCCGACGGCGCTGAAAATCCTGCAGGCGCTGATGGAAGCCTCCCCGGCGGTGGTGACGCGGCAAGAGCTGGAAACCCGTGTCTGGGGCGAAGAACTGCCCGATTCCGACTCGCTGCGCGTGCATATCCATGGCCTGCGTGCAGTGGTCGACAAGCCGTTCGACGTGCCGATGATCCAGACCCGTCACGGCATCGGTTATCGCATCGCTTCGCCTGATGCCTGAAAGTAACAGCAGCGTGCGGCCCGCCCGCAGGCGTGGCCGCTACCGGCGGCGCCTGCGCAGCCGCATCATTCTCTCGTTCGTGTTGTTGGGCTTTTGCCTGACAACACTGTTCGCCTTCGCCACCAACTGGGCACGCGCGCGCGTGGAAAACCAGTTGGTCGAAGACGTGATGAATCGCAACATCGACGCTTTTGCGCAGCGGTTCTATTCCGACCCGCTGCGCAATCCCGATCTGCCCGTGCAGCAGATGCGCGGGCGTGTGGTCAAAAGCGACAAGTTCGAAGCGCTGCGCCTTGAGCAGCCGGAGTGGTACCAGTTTCCGGATGGCATCCACACCATCTCCGGCGTGGACGAAAGTGGCAACGCGTACTCGTACAAACTGGCGGTGCGCAAGACGCCCAGCGAGTGGTTCTTCCTCGCTTACGACATGACGCAGACGCTGCGTGGTGAGATTCAACTCAAGCGCACCTTGATGTTGTCAGTGCTCGTCTTCAGCGGGTTTTCGTTGGTGATCGGCTGGTGGTCGGCGTCCAAGGTGATGCGGCCGGTGTCGGATCTGGCGGCCCGCCTGAGGGCCTACCGTGGCGGCACCAGCGAACCCAAACCGTTGGCAGCGCATTTCCCGGACGACGAGGTCGGCCAGCTCGCCGAAGCATTGGACGACTACTCGGCGCGCCTGACCGAGGTCGTGCAGCGCGACCGCGAATTCAACGCCGACGTCAGCCATGAGCTACGCACTCCGCTGGCGGTGATCCGCGGTGCCACCGAACTACTGCTGACCAAGCCCAATCTGGATGAGAAGGTGCTGCAGCGGCTGCAACGCATCCAGCGTGCCGAACTGCAGTGCAGCGACCTGATCGGCTCGCTGTTGCTGCTCTCGCGCAACGAACGCGGGCAGGGCAGCAGCAATGTGGCCAAGGTCGCCGAACAACTGATTGATTCGCATCGCGCCCAGCTCGGCGGCAAACCGCTGGAGCTATTGCTGGAAGGCGAGCGCGACCTGGTCATCGACGCACCGGAATCCGCCCTGTCGGTGGCGCTGGGCAACCTCATCGGCAATGCCGTCAAGTACACCCAGGACGGCCAGGTGCGCGTGCGTGTGCGCGGCGACTGCGTGGAAGTCATCGACTCCGGCCCCGGCCTGAGCGAAGAAGACGCGGCCAAACTTTTCCAACGCGGTTACCGCGGCACCCACGCCGGCCACTCGCAAGGCGGCGGCATCGGCCTGTCAATCGTCAGCCGCCTATGCGACCTGTACGGCTGGCGCGTGAGCGTGCGCCCAGGCCAGGAGCGCGGCGTCATCGCAACGCTGGCGTTCCATCGCTAGCCACGCACACGCTTGCGTAGGAGCGCACCCGGGCGCGAGGGCCTTACCCATAGCGCCCTCCCACAGCAGGGCCTCCAGCCAACAACCGCACCCAAAACCCAGCTCACCGCTCTACCACCGTCACCACCAACTCGCCTTCGCGCGCAGTGATCTGCAGCTTGCAGCCAACGGTAAACCCCAACTGCTCCAGCCAAAGCCCGCGCAAGCGCACGCTGGGAATGCGCTGGCTATGCGGCATGCCGGGTTCGGCTTCGTAGAACGCATAACCCACCGTGCAGCGCGTGGGGGTGCGCGCCTTGCGCGGTGGGCGCTGCGGTAAATCGTCCGCGCGAGGTCTGGTGTGACGGTCGGAGTCGAGATTATCCACATCGAACGTGGGCGACGGCACCAGCCGCATAGGCTGCGTGTCTTTTATTACCTGTGTGGTCGCCCGCTTCGCGGTAACGGTGCGTTTGGCGTTTGGTTTGTTCCGCTTGGCGGTCGTTGGCTGCGCCCGGCTCATCGCCTCACCTCCGCCAGCACTATGGAGCGACGACGCTCACCCATCTGCACTATCGATACATCTGCCATGACAACGCCTCGTTCCAAGAACAGGCACCGTCGCCAGCCGGCGACGGGATGTCGGGAGGTTAGAAACCGCTCATAGCCGGCGGGCGTATTCCCTCCCGAAGGAGTGTTGTATTAGCCGCCTTCCCGACGCAGGCATCGCGTCGGCTTGCGCCTGCGAACAGGCACAAAAAACCCACCGGTTTGGCGGAAGTGGGTACCGCTATGCCCGGAGTTTCTACGCTCTTTGAAGCAGGGGTTGCTACTGGCTGTTCGAGATGTCAACTCAGTTGACGTGAAATGGTGGCGAAACATACTCGCAGCCCAAGACGTCTTTCAGAACGACGCGGTACTCGCGAGAATTGCTCCGTTCGCTATCGCTAATTGGATCAGCCATATCCACGAAGATCATTGCACCATTGCCCGGTGCAATAATTATCCATTTGCCTGGCGGGTGGAACTCCTCAAGAACAACTCTATCCAACTCCCAAGCGGTGTCGGATGCATTCTGTCGGCTTTGCACTTCAATGCTTCGTCCGTGAACAATGGCTGGGTAATCAGTGCTGTCCAGTGGTATTTTTATATCTTTGTGTGCTTTGTTCGAGAGGTTGAATGAGCCGAATGGATTTTCTTTGTTCCATGCCTTCAGTTTTTGAATGCCTTTGTATTCTATGGATAAGGCGCCTTCGCAACTGGGGCGCGCCAGGACAGATGAGTGCGCGAGTGGAAATATTAAAAGTGCAAGTAAGATGGTGCTTTTCATCATGGCCCCGGAACAAATTGTGTATGCCGTCCACTGACATCCCATCGATTGTGCGAATCGATAGCTGTTTGTCTGGCTCCAGACTGCAGGAGTTGTTGCATTGCTTGTCTCGCTGAATTCTCACACTCTGAATTAGAGGAGAAGCTTTGTCCTTTCATCGAATCTTCTAGGGCTTGAGCCGCGTTTCTTGCGCCGCCGCCTATCCATCCATTGAAGTCACGGATGTGGTCCAGCTCGGCGCGTCGCGAGTCGCGTTTTTGGTCAAGGCTGTCATATCGCTGTCGGAGAAAAACGATCGGTGTGAAATCGACTTTATATTCATCTAAAGAGAAGCCGCCAGCAGCGCAGGTGCATGCCGACGATATCGACCAATCCAAGGTTGTTCTAGCAAGACTGCTTCCAGTGACTGTTGATACGCCATCGCCAGGAAATGTGCGTGTCTGGAGCCCTGGTGCCAGTGTCGGATTCCATACGATTGGATTTGTTGTCCACTGTAGTAGTCCATACATGTCGAACCACGTCATAGGCGAGCCACTAACATATCCGTAAGTGCTGACTCCAGCCATGAGCCCAACTGGATCACTTTGTGTATAGCGACCTGTAGATGCATCGTAGCCGTCCCGGAAGTAATTCTGATTCAACCCACTCGCCGCATCAAAGCGCTGCCCCGGGAAGCGCATATCCAACACCAGTGCCGCACCATCGCCATCAGGATCCCGATTCGGCGCGGTGTTGCCGAAGGCTTCGCCTTTCAAGCTCCACGTCCATACCGCGACATCGCGGGTGGGGTCGATCACCACGCGCGGGCTGCCCAGGTGGTCGGGTTCGATGTAATGCAGTTTGTTGGCGTTGGCGAGCAGGCCCACCGGTAGGTCGTCCAGCCAGATCGCCTGCTGCTTGACCGCGCCGTTACTGTCGTAGTCGCCCAGCCAATGGCCGGCTTCGTCGTAGAGCGTGTAGGTGTTGGTGGTGCCGAGGAAGCGGCGCACCTGCTCGCCACGGCCGTTGTAGCGGTAGTTCATGGTCACCGCGCCAGCGCGGCGGGCCTGGGTCATGCGGCCGGTGGTGTCGTAGGTGTATTGGCGAGCGGTGCCGCCGATGGCGGTGGTGTTGCCGGTGGCATCATAGCTGCGGGCCACACCAGCGACGGCACTAAGGCGGTGGCTGTCGGTCGGATAGCTATAGATCTGCGTAGCCGCGCCGACCTTTGCGCTGAGACGGTTGCCGGTAGCGTCGTAGCTGTAGCCGTCGATCAGGGTGCCGGTGCTACCGTCCTTGAGGCCGGTCAGGCGGCCCAGGGCGTCATAGCCCAGGCCGATCTCCGGCGCGGGATTGCCTGCAGGCGTCAACGCGGTGAGGTTGCCGGCCGGATCGAAGCCGAAGCCCACTTCCAGCCCGCCGGGCCGGGTGTCCTGGATCGCTTGCGGGCGGTAGTCCAGATCGTACTGGCGGGCGAGGGTGCGGCCGTTGCCATAGGTCCAGCCGGCGGCTGGGCCGAAGGGGTAGTAGCTGGCATTGCCCAGCACCACCTGGCGGCTGCCACCAGCCGGGGTGACGCCCACTTCCATGGTCTGGCCTTGCGCGTTGCGCACGTAATCGACCACTGCGCCATCCGGGTAGGTCATGCGCCGCAGCTGGCCGCCGACGGTGTAGTCGTAGCGCAACACCAGCGCCTTGCCGTTGCTGGTCTGCACCTTGCGCACCAGATCGCCGAAGCGGTTGTAGCAGTACTGGGTGATCGCGCCGCCGTCCTGCATTTTGGTGAGGCGACCGATGGAGAAAGTCTCCCCACTGGTGCAGGCCGCCTGCGTCACATCAAAGGTGTAGGCGACATTGAGGCTGGTGGTGGGGTGGGTGACCTTGGTCAGGCGATTGAGCGCGTCGTAGCTGTAAGCGGTGGTGTTGCCGCGCGCGTCGGTCTGGGTGGCGCGGTTGCCGGCGCTGTCGTAGCTGTAGCTGGTGACGCCGGTGTCCGGGCTGGTGAGCTTCACCAGATCGCCGAAGCCGTTGTACTCGTACTTGGTGTCCAGGCCCTTGGGGTCGGTGACCTTGGTCAGGTTGTCCAGCGCGTCGTAGCCGAAGGTGGTGTCGGCCTTGATGCCGGCCACATCCTGCAGCGTGCGCGACAGCCGGTTGAGCGGGTCGTACTCGCTCTGCGTGGCGGTTGCCAGCGCATCGGTGACCTTGGTGGCGTTACCGTTGGCGTCGTACTCGAAGTCGGTCGGATCGCTGGCCGCGGTAGCCTGGGTCTTGAGCTGGCCAAGCTGGTTGTAGACGCGCGAGAGCGTGCGCTTCAACGTGCCTGCCGCATCTTTGGTGTCTTCCTTGATGCGATTGCCGGCATTGTCCAGCGTGTAATGCACGGTGTTGCCTGCATTGTCGGTAATGTCGGTCAGCCGATGCGCCGCATCGTAGGTAAAGGCAGTGAACGCACCATCGGACTGGGTGACCTGTTTGACCAGGCCGGTGGGCCAATAGTCGATGCGGGTGATGCGGTCATCGGCCTCGCTGGAGGCGTCGCTTCCGCGCACCTTGCTGGCGGTCAGCCAACCGCGCGGGTGGTAGCTGTAGTCGGTGACGATGCCATTGGCGTCCTTGATGGACAGCGGGCGGCCGGCGCCGTCGTAGGCGAGGTATTCGGTGACGCGGCCGAGGGCGTTGGTGACTTTTTGCAGGTCGCCTTTGCGGTGAAGGCATGTGCCACCGAGCGAACCGCAGCCGACATCATCAGCATCAAAGTAGGCGTACCGAACGGCCTGTCCACGCGCGGTGGTCTGATGGAGTAGTCCCTCCTGCGGACATCCCGTTTGCCCGGATGCATCGCAGTATTGATAGGTTGTCTGCCTCACGCCCGCAGGCGCCGACGATTGACTGCCGCATTCGTATACCGATGGTTGTGCAATCGCCGGATCATAGCGGCAAGATGCCAGGATCAATCCAAGCGCGCTGTATGTCGAGGTTTCGGCGCTGACTGTGGCGGACGACGAAATGACGTTGCGACTGACGATACGGTTGCTGGCATCACGCGTCACCTCAGTTGTCCTCAGTTGTCCGGCCTGCGCAGACAAGGTCTCACGGACCAATAACCCGGAATCTGCGGCGTCTACGAAGTCTCGGTGCGTTGAAACACCGTTACGGTCCGTGCCTCCTGTAGGCCTTCCTCGTTCATCGAAGCTGGAACTAAGTGAGCCGCGAGAGTCGATAATCCCTGTTACTTGCGGAAAAGGGCCAGAAGATAGCGTGTAGGTCGAAACCTCGCCGAGAGGGCCCGTCACTGTCGCTTGCCCGGTACCAGCGTACGTGATGACGGTCTTGGCCACCATGTTCGAGCCAGAATGCAGCATGCTTCCGCTCACGTTTCCTTGGGCGTCGTAGCGGAAGGTCGCATAGCGAACATCGTTATCAAAAATGCCGGTGAGCAAATGTTCAATACCACTTGGTGCAAGGTCGGGCTCGTCGTATCGATAGGATCTGGACGTTCCATCCTGATAGGTGACTTTTTTAAGGTTCATGCTTTGATCGTATTGATACGACGCACCCGAGCCATCATCCAGCGACACGCGTCGCAGGAGTCCATTTTCGTATTGGAAATGTAATACTCTGCCAGCTCCATCCACTGCGGTTTCTAGTTGTCCAGACTTGTAAGATAGCGCTACATCGTAAGCAGGTCCTCTTGAAGATAAAATTTCCTGCAAGTAGCCAGTTGAGGAGTACGTGCGTCGCTCACCATCCACACGGATCAACAGCCATGAGTCATCAGGCAGGTGCTGCAGACGATCCATTGCATTTTGATCGCCTCTATAAAATCCGTTGCCGAGTGAAGTGAATCGCTGCAGATATCCTTGCTCTGTGTACAGATAAGGTGTGTCAAACGAACTGCTATGGCTGAGACGTTCTAGAAACGTGTGGCTCCAGCCATGCGCCACTGCGGCTGTAACTTGCAGTTCTTTAAGAGAATGATAATAACGCGAGAACTCGCGGCCTGCGAACGACAGGTCGGGTTCAATCCGCATCTTGTCGCCAGTGGCAGGGAAGCACGGATTTTCATTGGCCGGGCAGGACGGGGTCTGACTTGGTCCTCGCCTCCTCTTTTTGGTAACGCGCTCTATTGGCTTTCCTGCCGTACAAAGGTCTGGCCAATCTGCGATGTGGTCTGATCCGGGAGAAGCATATGCTGGATTGAATCCCCATTTTCCATTGTATCCAGCAGGGCAGTCATAAGTTTGAATCTTTGTAATATCGAACCAAGCTGTTCTGTTGTCTCCCTCCCCGCAGCTGATTTCGTGCTCCATTCGCCTGAAATCAGGTGCGTTAAATGTGAGAACGCCGTAGCCTGGTCCGCCTGCGCTGCTATAGTAAAATGGCTCTGCATAAAAGCCTCGTAGTCGTGTTCCCGTAAAGCTGCATTCAGGTGAGCGTTTTCGATGATAATCACTCATATTGAGTGCGATCTCGTCTTCGTTGGCGCATAGGTTTGTAATATGCGGGTTTGAGGATCTTGTGCAAAATCCTGGTATGAATTCGTAGCCCCATCCGCCCATACGATATCCGGCGGGCTGGAACTTGGTCGGAGGTTTATCTGGTGCGATATATAGGTAATTTATTTCTGAGTTTGCTTGGGGTGCCTCAGGCGCTTCTGTTCCAAACCGTTCCAGGCTTGACCCGTAGGCGACTCTGCGGCGCATCTCTGTCTCTGCCTGCTGTAGCAATGGAAAGCATGAGCTTCCATAGCAGTATTCCGTTGTCTCGTTCGCAGCTAGGCCGGGTTCCGAAAAAAACAAGAGAGGGAGGATTGAAGTGATGGTCTTTAGAGTAAGTAGGATGTGACCTTTGACGGTGGCTTTCATGCTAATTCCATTTGGCAGTTCGGGATAATGTGAGCGTCGCGGGTCTTTAGAAGCTTCGCCAATTGTGTCGGCGAGCGTCTCGATTTGAAGGAGTCACTCGGGCGACGGTATGGCGAAGCGTGATCTTGAATGGCTTGAGTTGGGGTGCCTTAGTCGGCTCTTTCAGCAAGGCCCGTAAAGATTAATCAGCATCGCGACGATAACGGATGTCGAGGTCATAGGCCGCTTGAGTGAGGTGCGCGAGCTGACTTTTGTTTACAACGACATCATCGGCAATGGCCAGGCGCTGCTCGCGCGTAGCTTGTGCGGAAATCATCTGGTCTGCCAACTTTGGCGTGGCACCGTCCCTCTGCATCAAACGCGCATGTTGCAGAGCAACCGGCATATCGATAACAAGAATGCGATTTAACCAGGGATATGCGTTTCTTCCGCCTGCTTCGGTCAGCAGGGGAATTTCGACGATCGTATAAGGGCCCAAGGCTTCTTTGGCGGCGCGCTGCAGCTCCGCACGGATGGCAGGATGTGTTATCGCTTCTAACACTTTCCGTTGGGCTGGATCGGCGAAGACGATCTGGCGCAGCGCCTGGCGGTCCAGTGTCCCATCCGGTAACAGGAGCCCGTGGCCGAAGTGCTCGGTAATGGCATCGAGGATAGGACCAGGTGCCACCACCTGCCGCGCAGCGACATCGGCATCGATCACCGGCACGCCCAGCTTCTCGAACTCGGTGGCCAGCGCGCTTTTCCCGGAGGCGATGCCACCGGTGAGGCCGACGATGAAGTCGCTCATCGTCGTGCTCCGGTCAACGCAGGCCTGCGAAGTGCAGGTAGCCGTCCACTAGATCATTGCCCCAGAAGAACACCACCCAGCCGGCGATGGCCAGATAGGGGCCGAACGGGATCGGCGTGGCGCGGTCGCGACCCTTGGCCGCCAGCCAGATCGAGCCGAGGATGGCGCCAACCAGCGAAGAGATCAGGATGATCGGCAGGATACCTTTCAGCCCGCACCAAGCACCGAGCGCAGCTAGCAGCTTGAAGTCGCCGTGGCCCATGCCTTCCTTGCCGGTGAGCTGCTTGAACAGCCACCACACCGTCCACAGCGACACATAACCAACCGCAGCGCCTAGAAGGGCAGGCTTGGCCGGCATATAGAGGTTATCCATCGAGCCGACCAACCCCAGCCACATCAACGGCAAGGTCAGCTGGTCCGGCAGCAGCTTGTGGCGCAGGTCGATGCCCGACATCGCCACCAAAAAGCAGCTCAGCACGATCGCGCCGAAGCCCTGCCAGCCGAAGCCGAAGCGCCAAACGCTGGCTACGCACAGGATGGATGTGAGCAACTCGACCAGCGGGTACTGAATGGAAATCGGCTTGCCGCTGTAACGCGACTTGCCGCGCAGCATCAACCAGCTGACGAGCGGAATGTTCTCCCACCACTTGAGCTTGTCGCCGGTGACCGGATCATGGGACGGCTCCACCACGATCCCCGGCGGTGGCGGCTCGTATAGCTCCGGTAGCTCCAGGATTTCGCGCGCATCGCGCCGCCACTGCCACTCCATGCGCTTGGGCAAGCGCAGGATCACCACGTTCAGGAAGCTGCCGATCAGCAGTCCCAGTCCGGCCGCGGCGGGAAAGCCGAGACCGGGATGCTGGTCGAGAAATGCCATTACGTCTTATCCAACCACTGCGCCGAGTTTGAAGATCGGAAGATACATGCCGATGACCATGCCGCCTACCACGGTGCCCAAGAAAACCATGATCAACGGCTCCATCAAGCTGCTAAGCGCGTCGACGGCATTGTTGACCTCCTGCTCGAAATACTCGGCGACCTTGAACAACATGGTGTCCAGAGCGCCGGCCTCTTCACCGATCGCCGTCATCTGCACCACCATGTGCGGGAACAGATTGACTTGCTTCATCGCCATGTTGACTGGGTAGCCTACGGAGACATCATCGCGCATTCTCATTACAGCTTCTTCGTAGACCTTGTTGCCCGTGGCGCCAGCCACAATGCCTAGCGCCTCAACCAGGGGAACGCCCGCCTTAAAGGTAACCGCTGTAGTGCGGGCAAACCGGGCGATCGAACTGTTATGCATGATCTGGCCAATAATTGGGAATTTCAGGATCAGCCTGTCCATCCCATGCTGCATGCGTGGCGAGCGTTTGTAAGCAAACATGAAGCCAAAAAAAGACCCTGCCGCAATCAACAGCAGTAGCCACCAGTAGGCCACCATGAAGCGTGAGGCGTTGACGATGATCTGGGTGAATGCAGGCAGTTCTGCGCCGAAACTTTTGAAGACTTCTTCAAACTGCGGTACCACAAAAATCAAGAGAATTGCACTCACAACAATGGCGACCGCTACAACCATTGCCGGATAAAAAAGTGCTTTCTTGATTTTGCCCTTCAGGGCTTCGATGTTTTCCTTGTAAGTCGCCACGGTATCCAACACTGTTTCCAGCACGCCTGCGCCTTCGCCTGCCCGGACCAGGTTGCGGTAGAGTTCGTCAAATTGGACAGGATGCTTGGAGATGGATTCGTGCAGCGAAGAGCCGCCCTCGATGTCGGACCTTATCTGGCCAACCATCTGTTTCATCCGTGGATTCTTATGGCCCTCACCAATGATCTCAAGTGAACTCACGATAGGGATGCCAGACTTCATCATGGTCGCCATCTGGCGACTGAAGAAGGAGATATCCTTGGAGCTGATTTTTTTCCCTGCAGCGCCGAAAAGAGGCTTCGGTTTAGCCTTGACGACACTGGGCGTAATTCCTTGGCGGCGGAGCTCTGCACGCAACATGTTCGCATTGCGGGCAGTCTGCTCTCCTTTCATCTTGACGCCACGCTTGTCCGTTCCTTCCCACACGAACGGTTGCTGTAGCGATGTGCTCCTGCTTACAGGCTGATTTTTGACGGCGTTACGGGCAACTGACATGTGGCATCCCCAGGTCCGGCCTTCCCCAGGCCTTCTTGCCGTAATGGTATCCGGTTTTGAGGAAGGTGCGTGCGGTCCGCCGTAAAGCTCAGGCTGCCTCAGGGGGCTGCCTTCTTGCGCAAAAGGTGACCCATAGCGTCACTTCGGGTAAGGCGTCTCATGCTGTGGCTTTGAGCTTCAAAGCTATGCCGCAGAAGGTCTTGCTGCTTGCGGACGCCCTTGGAGAGGCTGGATAAGAAAGTTGGCACGCTATCTGCTTATGCCTCTGTGCAGGACTTGCGGGGTGCTAGCGCAAGTTCAAGGCGCAATCTTACAAATCACCACTCTCTAGGGGACATACGCATGAAGAAGCAACAGGGCTTTACCTTGATCGAATTGATGATCGTCGTCGCGATCATTGCCATCCTGGCCGCGATCGCGCTGCCGGTGTACCGTGACTACACCTCCAAGGCCAAGATCGCCAATGCGGTTGCCAGCTTGGCTGGGGAGAAGATCAAGGTCGGCGAGAACTTTGGAGCGGGTAAAGCCACCACGGCTTTGTGTGACGGCGCGCTTACCGGCGTGTGCACTGCAACGACTACGGCCGTTACATTGGAAGGTAAGAACCAGACAACCGGCACCGCTGATACCACGGTTACTATCACTGCGACCCTTCCTACCGACTCTACTGGCCAGATCACCTGGGTTTGCGCAGTTAAGGATTCGCCGACCGCACGCTACAAGACCAAGAACTGCGATAACCTCGGCTAATTTCTAGTTTGTTAAGGCCCGGGTTATATGGCCCGGGCTTTTTTATTTACATAATTTATTGCCTTGTATCTTGCCGGTCGGCGCCTCAGATATGCGCTTCTTGCTGCAGTCGCTGCTTTCTGGAGCGATCGACGCACTCCCATTCGCCCAACCCGAATGAGTTGCAGAAGCGGTGATGCAAGGAATGCCCTGCTCGCACTGATATTTCAAAGCGCACGTGTTGATAGATTGTGTGATTAGACATGGTTGGTGCTGATGCCGAAAGTGTTTATGCTCTAGACATCACCACTTTTTTCTTCACCAATATTCAAGTAATTTATAATCGCATTTTTTTTTCAGATCCGCTGTTATGAATATACCGGAATCCTAAATGAATCAGAATTTGGTTGGCATCACCGGTATTGCGCGGCGTCTGGTTCAAGATGGCGTTATAGAGGAGTCTGTTGCCCGCTCAGCAATGGAGCAGGCGTCAACGGCAAAGATTCCTCTGCCGCAGTGGTTTTCCGACAAGAAGCTAGTTTCAGCGCCTCAACTCGCCGCTGCCAACGCAGTCGAGTTCGGCATGCCCTTGATGGACGTGTCTGTCTTCGATGCCAACCAGAACGCGGTCAAGCTGGTCAGTGAGGAGTTGCTCCAGAAGTACCAGGTGCTGCCGCTGTTCAAGCGCGGCAACCGGTTGTTCGTGGGGGTGAGCAACCCGACCCAGACCAGGGCGCTGGACGACATCAAGTTTCACACTAATCTGGTGGTCGAGCCGATTCTGGTCGATGAGGACCAGATCCGCCGGACGCTTGAGCAGTGGCAGGCCAGCAGTGCGTCGCTAGGTTCATCGCTCGGCAATGACGATGACGACATCGGTGACCTGGACGTGTCGTCCGGGGATGAGGACATGGGCGCCGGCGGGGATTCCGGGGTCGATGCCAAGGGTGACGACACGCCGGTGGTGAAGTTCGTCAACAAGGTGCTGGTGGATGCGATCAGGCGGGGAGCCTCCGACATCCATTTCGAGCCGTATGAAGACGACTATCGGGTGCGTTTGCGCATCGACGGCTTGCTGAAGAACGTGGCCAAGGCGCCGGTGAAGTTGAGTCAGCGCATCGCGGCGCGTCTGAAGGTGATGTCGCAGCTGGATATCGCGGAAAAGCGGGTGCCGCAGGACGGGCGCATCAAGCTCAACCTGTCCAAGACCAAGCAGATCGACTTCCGTGTGAGTACCTTGCCGACGCTGTTCGGCGAGAAGGTGGTGTTGCGTATTTTGGACGCCAGTGCCGCCAAGCTGGGTATCGAGAAGCTGGGCTACGAGGCGGATCAGCAGAAGCTGTTCCTGGATGCGATTCACAAGCCCTATGGCATGGTGCTGGTGACCGGGCCGACCGGCTCAGGCAAGACGGTGTCGTTGTATACGGCGCTAGGCATCCTCAACGACGAGACACGCAATATTTCCACGGCAGAGGATCCGGTCGAAATTCGCTTGCCGGGTGTCAATCAGGTGCAGCAGAACGTCAAGCGCGGCATGACGTTTGCAGCAGCGCTGCGATCGTTTCTTCGCCAGGATCCGGACATCATCATGGTCGGCGAAATTCGCGACCTGGAAACGGCCGAGATCGCGATCAAGGCGGCGCAGACCGGCCATATGGTGCTGTCGACGCTGCATACCAACGATGCGCCGCAGACCATCGCGCGTCTGATGAATATGGGCATTGCGCCGTACAACATCACCTCGTCGGTCACGCTGGTGATCGCGCAGCGTCTGGCGCGGCGGCTGTGCAACAACTGCAAGCGCAAGTCGACGCTGCCGGAGCATGCGCTGCAGGCGGAAGGCTTCACGCCCGAGCAGATCGCGAACATCGAGCTGTATGAGGCGGTGGGCTGCGATGAGTGTACCGAGGGGTACAAGGGTCGTACCGGTATCTATCAGGTCATGCCGATGACCGACGAGATCGGCGCGATCGTGCTGGAAGGCGGCAATGCGATGCAGATTGCCGAGGCCGCACAGAGGGTTGGCATCCGTGATCTGCGCCAGTCGGCGTTGATGAAGGCGTCGCATGGCGTGACCAGCCTGGCCGAGATCAATCGTGTGACGAAGGACTGAGTGAGTGGGGATTCGGGAGTCGTGATTGGGGATTCGCAAGAACCCCGATCTTCGCGGATAGCCCCAGATCTGCTTCTCTGCCTGAGTCAGGTGGCATTGAAGGCTTCGCGTCATGTGACCAGCCTGGTTGATTTTAGTCTGGTGACCAAGGACTGATTGAGCGGGAATTCGGGAGTCAGCATTAGGAATTCGCAGAAGCGCCAAGCGCTGCACGCCACCCGCTAACCGCTAACCGCTCAATGGGAGGCTAGATGCGAGCCCTAGATTGGTACCGGTGCTTGTGCTTGCCGGCAGTGAGGAAGCCCGCGCATTGTGTAACGACCCAGGCCGAGATCAACCTTATGGCCAAGGACCGAAAATCAGGTTGGGTAACTGGAGCAGCATGGGGCCTAGACGTTCCAGGCTTTCTGTCGTAGCCATCACTAGCAGCGATCAGGCTCGAATGCAGGGCTTGCGACGCTTCAGTCACCGCGACCTCGCCGGCAAGCATGATCGAAGCCGGCTGCACGCTTTTACGAATCCCGCTGCCAAATCCCAAATCCCGGCCTTTCAGCTACTCCATCCCCAACTTCTTCAGCTTATAGCGCAACGCACGAAACGTGATGCCCAGCTGCGCGGCTGTCTTGGTCTTGTTCCAGCGATTTTCTTCCAGTGCCTTCTGGATCGCGGCGCGCTCGAGTTGCTCGATGTAGGAGGGCAGGGCAGACGACGCGGGGTCGATATCGACCACGGCTTCGCGCGGTTCGACCGCTGCGCTGCCCGGCGTCGCGGCCAGACGGTGGCCGCCGTGAGCGGGTAGGCGCAGGTCGGTGGCACTGATCTGGTCGTCTTCGGCCAGGGCCAAGGCGCGCTCGAGGATGTTTTCCAGCTCGCGCACGTTGCCCGGAAAACCGTACGTGTCCAGCGCGTCCAGGGCCGACTGGGTCAGCAGCGGAATTGGCCGGCCGTGGCTGCGCGCCAGGCGCGCGATGATGGCGGCGGCCAGTTGCGGAAGGTCGCCGCTGCGCTCGCGCAGCGGCGGCACGCGCAGTTCGATCACGTTGATGCGGTAATACAAGTCGTGGCGGAAGCGGCCGTCGGAGACCAGGTCGCCGAGGTCCTTATGCGTGGCCGAGAGGATGCGCACATCCACCAGCGTTTCGCCGGAGGCGCCGACCGGGCGCACCGATTTTTCCTGGATCGCGCGCAGCAACTTGACCTGCATCTGCAGCGGCAGCTCGGCCACTTCGTCCAGGAACAGCGTGCCGCCGTGCGCGGCCTGGAACAGGCCGGGTTTGTCGGCATGCGCGCCGGTGAAGCTGCCCTTCTTGTGGCCGAAGAACTCGCTTTCCATCAGTTCGGCGGGAATGGCGCCGCAGTTCACCGGCACGAACGGGCCGGCGGCGCGGGCGCCTTGCTCGTGGATGGTGCGTGCGACCAGCTCCTTGCCCACGCCGGATTCGCCGACGATATACACCGGCGCCTGGCTGCGCGCGACCTTGCCGATGGTGGCGCGCAGGCTCTCCATCGCGGTCGAATCGCCGAGCAGGCGGCTGGCCTGTTCGGGTGGCGGCGCGGGCGGTGCAGGGCGGTCGCGGTTGTTCAATTCCAACGCGTGCTTGACCAGGCCGCGCAGCACACTGATGTCCACCGGTTTGCTGACGAAGTCGAAGGCGCCGGCCTTCAAGGCCTCCACCGCTAGATCCATGCTGCCGAACGCGGTGATCATGGCGACCGGCGTTTGCGGATAGTGCTTTGCGATTTCAGTGACCAGTTCGATGCCGTTGCCGTCAGGCAGCCGCATATCGGTCAGGCACAGGTCGTAGGGATTGCTGGCCAGCAGCTCGCGCGCCTCGGCCAGATTGGCGGCGGTGCTGATGCGCAGGCCCATGCGGCCCAGGGTGAGAACAAGCAACTCGCGGATATCACGCTCGTCATCGACAACCAGGGCACTTTTGGGTTCGCTCATGGTGCGCACGATAGCCCAGCGTGATGACAATCGACAATTACCTGCAACGATGGCGCGGCAGGGTTGCTCAACGGATCGGGCGGGACGCGGGCCAGAGGTGTCGGACGGCCATCAAGGCCTCGGCGCGCTTCCCGGGCACATGCGATCTGATTCACACGCGGCCCTTTGTTCGAGTGGCAGCTGCTTTTTCAGCCGTTTTCAAGCGTTTGATCATCGGCATGCTGTTCTCGAAAGCATCGCCCATAGACCAACTACAGTGTGGACGTCGCCGCACATCGGACGCATGCCCACGCGCAATACAGCAGCGGCGAACCAACGCTGCCCACACACGCAAGCGCGAAACGCCCGAATCGGCAAACTCACTTAGAGCGGCTCACAAAACATAGCGAGCACGTCAGCTGGGCGGCGCAGAAGGCGCGGAGGAAACGGTGCGTACGAGTCGTGATACATGCCGACTTCGAGCACCGGCCGCGTCTGCCTGGCGGGTGTACAGTCCTTCTGCTAGTTGCTCTTACCCTGCAAGTTATTAGGCCCCTGCAAGGCAATCCGGAAACACGCCCCACCACCGGGAACCGGTACATAGTCCAGTTGTGCCTGGTTGGCGCGGCAGAGCTCCTGGGCGATGTACAGGCCGAGCCCGGTGCCGTGTTCGGAGGTGGTGTAGAACGGGCGGAACAGTTGCGCGGCCACCGTCTCCGGGATGCCGGGGCCACGATCGACGACATCGATCACCGCCATGCGCTCCTGCCGCTCCACGCGCAGCTTCACCCGAGCCGGTTCGTCCATGACGCGGCCGTACTTGAGCGCGTTATGGACCAGGGCGGTGAGAATTTGATACAAGTGCTTGGGGTCGACCAGGGCGTGTACCGAGCTGCCCTGGATGCTCGCCTCCAGGATGTCGGTTTCCATCGACAGGGTCTGCCGGTATTCGACCACGAAGCGACGCACGAACGCGGCCAGATCCAGGTTTTCCGGGCTGGCGCGTTCGCGACGGGCCAGTCCGAGCACGCTTTCGACGATGCCGTTGGTGCGCTGGCACTGCTGATGGATGATCTGCAGCAGGCGGCGGTCGGCATCGCCGATGTCGGGGGATTCTTCCAGCAATTGCGAGGCGTAGCTGATCGCGGCCAGCGGGTTGCGGATCTCGTGGGCCAGGCTGGCCGAAAACCGCCCCATCGCCGACAAGGTCAGCGATTCGGCGCGGCGCGAAACGACCGTGGCATCGTCCAGAAACACCAGCACCAGGTCGCTGTCGGCGAGCAGGCGCACGAAGCGCGGCTGGACTTCCGGACGGTCGGCACCGAGTTGCAGCGGCGCTTCTTCCTGTCGCCAGCCGCTGCGCCAGCGCTGCAGCCTGCGTGCCAGTTCCGGGGTGAGCGCGGCCAGCGACAGATCCGCCGGCGCATTGCGTTGGTCGCCATCGCCAAGCAGTGCCAGTGCCGCTTCGTTGGCCAGGGTGATGCGGTTATGCGTGTCGACCACCAGCACGCCGGTGCGCATGCGCCGGATGATCAGCTCGTTGATCTCGTACAGATTGGCGACCTGCGCGCCGCGTTCTTCGGCCAGCACCTGGTTGCTGCGCGCGCGCGCGGCGATCTGCTGGCAGATGTAGGCCACCGCCACGTAGCTGGTGGCAAACATCGCCAGCTCGGCCAGCGGGCGGGTGGCGCCGCCTTCGAGCAGCGTCCATAGATATTCGAGCACGATGGCGATGCTGGCGAGTACCGCCACGCTCATGCCGTAGCGCAGCCGCAGCAGAATCGAGGCGGCGGCGACATTGAATAGCAGCATCATCGCGATGCCGGCGCTGGCGCCGGGCAGGGCGTGGGTGGCCAGGGTGGCGGCGAGGATGTCGGCCACCACCGCGCACAACACGGTGGCGGTCAGCCGGCGTTCGCTGCGGCCCCAGAACAACAGCGGGATGGCCATGCACAGGTAGCCGATCGCCACTCCGGCAGCCAGGCGCGGGTAGCGCGGTTCGGGAATGGCGTCGGACAGGGGACTGAACACCAATGCGGCGATCAGGCCGGCCACCAGCACCCGGTACAACGAAAAGAAGTACAGCTCGCGCTGCGGCGCGGACTGCACCCGGGCGATGAGCGATGCAATGGAGGTCAAGCCGATTCCCCGCCGTAACAAGCCGCGAGTATAGGCAGGTGCGGCCCTGGGCACAGCGCGTGCGCACATTGTCGGGCGGCGCGCAAGCGCGGCGATCGGACGGGCAATGCCGGCGAATTTTGCGCCGCACGGCGTGGTCGGCCACAATAGGCGGCCCGTTCGCGTCTTTCGACGTGCCGCCCCGGCGGTCTGCGTTGCACGCAGCGGTCGTTTCCTTTTCCCACGGTGACGCATGAATTTCCACGAATACCAGTCAAAACAGCTGCTTGCCGAGTACGGCATCCCCGTTCCGGCCGGCAAGGTCGCAGCGACCCCGGACGAAGCGGTTGAAGTCGCCAATTCCCTGGGCAAGGGCCCCTGGATGGTGAAAGCGCAGATCCACGCGGGCGGCCGCGGCAAGGCTGGCGGCGTCAAGTTCTGCAAGACCACCGACGATGTGAAGGCCGCAGCGGCCAAGATGCTCGGCACCAAGATGTCGACCTACCAGACCGCCGGCGTCGAGCTGCCGATCAACCTGGTGCTGGTGACCACCGCCGGCGAGATCGTCAAGGAGCTGTACCTGTCGATCCTGGTCGACCGCGGCACCAAGACCATCACCTACATCGCCTCGTCCGAAGGCGGCGTGGAGATCGAGCAGGTCGCTGCCGAAACGCCGGAGCTGATCCACTCGCTCAACGTCGATTTCGTCGAAGGCGTGCAGGGCTACCACGGTCGCGATTTCGGCTTCAAACTTGGCCTCAACGCCAAGCAGGCCGGCCAGTTCGCCAGCATCATGGTGAACCTGTACCGCCTGTTCAA
Organism: Xanthomonas sp. WCS2018Noco2-27; assembly: GCF_031843525.1. Taxonomy (NCBI): domain Bacteria; kingdom Pseudomonadati; phylum Pseudomonadota; class Gammaproteobacteria; order Lysobacterales; family Lysobacteraceae; genus Xanthomonas; species Xanthomonas sp. WCS2018Noco2-27. The sequence continues at coordinate 100,913 of NZ_JAVTIK010000004.1, forward strand.
CGAAAAGGACCTGGCGCTGGTTGAAATCAACCCGCTGGCGATCCTGGACGACGGCAACCTGTACGCGCTGGACGGCAAGTTCGACAGCGACGACAACGCCGCATTCCGTCAGAAGCAGCTGATCGCCATGCGCGACAAGACGCAGGAAGACGAGACCGAAGTGACCGCTTCGGAGCTGGACATCAACTACGTCACCATGGACGGCAACATCGGTTGCATGGTCAACGGCGCAGGCCTGGCCATGGCCACCATGGACGTCATCAAGCTCAATGGCGGCGAGCCGGCGAACTTCCTGGACGTGGGCGGCGGTGCGAACAAGCAGCGCGTCATCGAGGCGTTCAAGCTGATCCTGTCCTCGGCCAAGGTCGAAGGCATCTTCGTCAACATCTTCGGCGGCATCGTCCGCTGCGACATGATTGCCGAAGGCATCATCGCTGCGGTCAAGGAAGTGGGCGTCAAGGTTCCGGTCGTGGTGCGCCTGGAAGGCACCAACGTGGAAGAAGGCAAGCAGCTGCTGCGCGACAGCGGCATGGCCATCATCCCGGCCGACAACATCAACGACGGTGCCAAGAAGGTCGTTGAAGCTGTCAAGAACGCCGCCTGATTCACGACACCGAAGGAACTATCCATGTCCGTTTTGATTAACAAGAACACCAAGGTGATCGTGCAGGGCTTCACCGGCCAGCAGGGCACCTTCCACGCCACTCAGATGATCGAGTACGGCACCCAGGTCGTCGGCGGCGTGACCCCCGGCAAGGGCGGTACCACGCATATCGATCTTCCGGTGTTCAACACCGTGGCCGACGCCGTGCAGAATACCGGCGCCGATGCGTCGGTGATCTACGTGCCGCCGCCGTATGCGGCCGATGCGATCCTGGAAGCGGCTGCGGCCGGCATCAAGGTCATCGTCTGCATCACCGAAGGCATTCCGGTGCTGGACATGCTGCGCGTCAAGAACGTGCTGACCCGCTCGCATCCGGACACCGTGCTGATCGGGCCGAACTGCCCCGGCGTGATCACCCCGGGCGAATGCAAGATCGGCATCATGCCGGGCCACATCCACAAGCCGGGCAAGATCGGCATCGTGTCGCGTTCAGGCACCTTGACCTATGAAGCGGTCAAGCAGACCACCGAAGTGGGCCTGGGCCAGAGCACCTGTATCGGTATCGGCGGCGACCCGATCAACGGCCTGAACTTCGTCGACTGCCTCAAGCTGTTCAACGAAGACCCGCAGACCGAAGGCATCATCATGGTCGGCGAGATCGGCGGCGACGCCGAGGAAGCCGGTGCCGAGTACATCAAGCAGTTCGTGAAGAAGCCGGTGGTCGGCTTCATCGCCGGTGCGTCGGCTCCGGCCGGCAAGCGCATGGGCCACGCCGGTGCGATCGCATCGGGCGGCAAGGGCACCGCCGAAGGCAAGTTCGCGGCGATGGAAGCCGCTGGCGTCAAGACCGTCCGTTCGCCGGGCGATCTGGGTGCGGCGATTGCTGCGCTGGTGAAGTAAGTACTCGCTGCGCGCTAGTCGGCGAGTTGAGAGAGGCCACCTTCGGGTGGCCTTTTTTTTATGGCTCGGTAGTGCTTCCCTCATCCGCCCTTCGGGCACCTTCTCCCGCATGCGGGAGAAGGGAGTGACGCAGGCAGTTGCGTGGCTGATAGATGGCAGGAGCAGGGGCAGGGGCAGGGGCAGGAGCAGGAGCAGGAGCAGGGGCAGGAGCAGCAGTTGCGGTTGCAGCAGCAGTTGCAGCGGAAGCGGACTGCTTTAGCTTCGTGCCTTGGATTTCCCCTCTCCCGCTTGCGGGAGAGGGGTAGGGGTGAGGGCAGCTTTCCCCTACACCCCAAATCGATCGCAACCGATAGCTGGCACCGGCAGTTCCATAACACGCTGTGATCTGACAAAAACCCGATGCATCCAATGCGCGCTGGCGAAAAAATCCGATTCGCGAAAATCTTGCGACGCGAGATGACCAACGCCGAGCGCGCGCTTTGGTACCGGCTGCGTGATCGGCGCTTGCTGGGCTTCAAGTTTCGCAGGCAGTGTCCGGTCGGGCCGTACATCGCCGATTTCGCCTGCCTGGACTGCGCATTGATCATCGAACTTGATGGCAGCCAGCATCTGAACGCCTGCTCCGATGCAGTACGCGACGCCTTCCTGCAGCGCGAGGGCTTCCAGCTGCTGCGCTTCTGGAATAATGCGGTGCTGGCGCGCACTGACGATGTGTGCAACGCGATTGCGCAAGGTTTGTGCGTTGCCCGTTCTTCTTCCCCTCCTCCCGGCGTTCGGTAGGAACCGCAAAAGGCTGCCGATATGTCCCAGATCCTCCGCATCGCCATGGCCCAGTTCGATTTTCCGGTTGGGGCGGTGGCAAAAAATACCGATCGCATCATCGACTTCATTGCCACGGCACGCGATGAGTTCGAGGCGGACATCGTGCTGTTTCCCGAACTGGCGATCAGCGGCTACCCGCCGGAAGATCTGCTGCTGCGTCCGGGGTTCTTGGCGCACTGCGAACAAGCACTGACGCGCATTGCGGCGAGTACGCGCGGCATCGTCGCCGTGGTCGGCTGGCCGCAAAGCGCCGGTAGCGTGGTCTACAACGCGGCTAGCGTGTTGCGCGATGGCCGCATCGAAGCGACCTACCGCAAGCGCGAACTGCCCAACTACGCGGTGTTCGACGAGCGTCGTTACTTCGATGTGGACCCGGATGGCGACAATTGCGTGGTCACGGTCAAGGGCGTGCAGGTGGGCGTCGTCATTTGCGAAGACCTGTGGTTCGCCGAGCCGCTGGCCAAAACCGTGCACGCCGGCGCCGAGCTGGTGCTGGTCCCCAATGCCTCGCCATACGAGCGCGGCAAGCACGCGCAGCGCGATGCGCTATTGGCCGAGCGCACGCGCGAAAGCGGGGCGGCGATTGCGTATCTCAACGTGGTCGGCGGCCAGGACGCGCTGGTGTTCGATGGCGCCTCGGTGGTGGCCGATGGCGACGGCACCGTGCATCCGGCCGCCGCCGCCTTTGTCGATCAATGGCTGGTGGTGGACTACGCCGCCGGCGAACGCCGCTTCACCCCGGTGGTCTGGGTGGACGATGGCGACGAGAGCATGGACGCGCTCGCCTGGCGCGCGGTGGTGCGTGGCCTGCAGGATTACTGCCGCAAGAACGGCTTCAGCAAGGTGTGGCTGGGCCTGTCCGGCGGCATCGATTCGGCGCTGGTGCTGGCGATGGCGGTCGATGCGCTGGGCGGCGATAACGTCACTGCGGTGCGGCTGCCGTCGCGCTACACCGCCGGTCTGTCCAACGATCTGGCCGAGGAGCAATGCCGCGCGATGGGCGTGAAGCTGGAAACCATCGCGATCGAGCCGGCCTTCGAAGGTTTGCTCGCCGCGCTGGGGCCGATGTTCGAAGGCACCCAACCGGATATCACCGAAGAGAATCTGCAGTCGCGCAGCCGTGGCGTGATCTTGATGGCGCTGTCCAACAAATTCGGCGGGTTGCTGCTGACCACTGGCAACAAGAGCGAATACGCAGTGGGCTACGCCACCATTTACGGCGACATGTGCGGTGGCTACGCGCCGCTGAAGGATCTCTACAAGACCGAAGTATTCGGCCTCGCGAAATGGCGCAATACCGTCGGCGGTGCGCCGGTCATTCCACCGGCGGTGATCTCGCGCCCGCCATCGGCCGAGCTGCGCGACAACCAGACCGACCAGGATTCGCTGCCGCCCTACGATGTGCTGGACGGCATCCTGTATCGCTATGTCGACCAGGAGCAGTCGCGCGACGAGATCGTTGCCGCCGGTTATGCGGCCGACACCGTCGAACACGTGCTGCGCCTGGTGCGGATCAACGAATGGAAGCGCCATCAGGCTGCGCCCGGGCCGAAGATCTCGCGACGCGCGTTCGGTCGCGAGCGGCGTTACCCGATCACCAACGGGTATTCCGGTCAGTAACCCGGCGCGTCGGCCATCGCTGCGGTGGCCGGCGGTTGCGCGAAGCGGGTGAGCAACTCAAGAGTCGGCTTGGGTCGCGTCAGGTCGTACATCAGGCCGAAATGGCCTTCTGCGCCCTGGATGGTGCTCTGGTCCAGCAACTCGTAGACATTGATCTCGGACACGACGTCGGCATAGTTGGCGCGCACGTTGCGCAGCAACTGCGCCAGGCTGTCGAAGCAGCCGCGGTCGCCTTCCGTGCCTCCGGTGGTGTTGCCGGTGTAGATCTCGGCGCAGTTCAGCTCGTTGAAGAACACCGGCGTGTTGTAGGTCTGCGCGGCGGTGCGTAGCTGGCCCAGGTACAAGTCCGTCCAGTAGCCGGCATCGTGGTGGAAGGCGTAGTAGTGGAAGCTGATGTGGTCGAAGTCGAAACCGGCGGCCTTGGCCTTGGCAAGAAACCACAGCGAGCCATTGCGGTCGCCTGGGCAACGCGCGTTGGCGCTGCGGTCGTCGCTGTTGCAGGCGGTGATGTTGATGGTGAAACGCAGGCCCGCGCCCAGTTCGTTGGAGGCCTGGCGCATCCCCAGATACATGGTGGTCATCGCGGCGATGCGGGCATCGGCTTCGGCGCGCACCAGGTCCTGTTCGTTGCCGATCTCCCAGACCTTGATGTCGGCCGCATAGCGACGTGCCAGTTGGTAACCGATCTCGCGCGACATCGGGTAGACCATCGGGCGTAGCGTGATGCCGTACTGACGCGCCAGTGGGACCAGCGCATCCAGCGTTGCGTAATCACGCGGATCCACATCGAAGCGGTAGCTGCGCAGATTGCGCGCGGCCAGCAGTTTGAAGCGTGCCTCGGCCTGGTTCATGGGGTAGCCGGGGCGATTGTCGTGGGCGTTGACGCCGTAGACGATCGGGGCCGCGATTGAGACCGTGCTCAGTGTTGCCAGCGACACCGCGAGCAAAAATAGGGCGATGAGACGAGACATGCGGCCTCCTTGGCTGGCGCCGGCGGGGAGTCGGATCTTCCTAAGAGCGGCTAACAAACCGTCCCGAGCAGTCGTCAGGTGGGTGTGGACGGCGCGGAGGAACCGGAGTGTATGCGCGTAGTACATGCCGACTCCGAGAACCGGCCGCGCCCGCCTGGCGATGAGCACAGTCGTTTTGTTAGCTGCTCTAAGGCTTGAGTATAGGCAGGCCAGCCCGCCGGTTCGGTGATCTGGCGCCGGTTACGGGACGCGCGCGGGCTTGCGATACGCCGGCACAGGGAGCGAGCACGCGCACACAGACGCGACCGCAGTGGGGAGCGCTCACTGCTACGGTGGTTTGCCGCACCGACCTCTCAGACATGAAAAAGGGGCCTTTCGGCCCCTTATGTATTCGGCAGTGACTGCAAGTCTCAGTCGCGGCTCATCTGTGCATTGCGCTGACCGGTCGCGGCGGACTTCTCGCCAGCAAACGGGTTGAGCTTGCGGATCGCCCAGGGGTACTTCGGCCAATTGCCGGTCAGCCACGGGTGCTGCGGGCTGTTGAGTTCGAGCACGCGTCGCGCGTCTGCGGCCAGGGTCTTGTTGCCCAGGTGTGTGTAGGCCTCCGCCAGCACGGCAACGGCGTCGTACTGATAGGCGCTCTGCGGGTAGGTTTCCAGCAGGTAGTTGGCGCGGCCGGCTGCGGACACCCAGGCGTTGCGGCGCAGGTAGTACAGCGCGTTATCCAGCTCGTGCTGGGCGAACACGTCGCGCAGCTCGATCATCCGCTTGCGCGCATCGGGCGCGTAGCGGCTGTTGGGATAGCGGTCGGTGACCGTATTGAAGTCGTTGTAGGCCTGCTGCGGCGACGACAGATCGCGGCGGCTTGGGTCCAGCGACCACACCCGGCGCAGGAACACCGTGTCGCGGTTGCTGTTGGCCAGCCCGCGCAGGTAGTACAGGTACGAGATGTTGCGGTGCGTGGGATAGGTCCGGATGAAGCGGTCTACGCTGGACACCGTGTCGTCGTGCTTGCCGGCCTTGTACTGGGCATAGGCGCTTTCGATCATCGCCTGCTCGGTGTACGGACCATACGGGTACTGAGCGATCAGGCGCTTGTAGCTGGCTTCGGCGCCAGCCCAGTTGCCTTTCTCCATCAGGCCGTGGCCTTTGCCATAGAGCTGCTCGACCGGCATGCCCTCATCGGGATTCTTGTCCTTGGCGCCGCGGTGGCAGCCGGTGACGACGAACGCCATGACCAGCATGAGGGCAATCAGGCGCGCAGGCGCGGAAAACGTGGACCGTCGGATCATGGGTCTGGGAAGGACGCGTCAGGAAAACGAAAGCGCGATGATAGCCTAGTGGCCTGTCCGGCGACTGACTCCTGCCTCCCGGACCCCTAAATTCCCGTTTTTGCCTGAGTGCCAGTGTCCATGTCCGACCCATCTGCCGACCCTATCGACCCGTCCATCCGTCAGGCCATCGTGCCCGATAACGCCGCAGGGCGCCGTTTCGACGCGGTGCTGGCCGAGCTGTTCCCCGAATTCTCGCGCTCGCGGCTGTCGGAATGGATCAAGTCCGGCGATGCGCTGCTGGATGGCGAAATGGCGCGTCCACGCGACACCTTGCGCGGCGGCGAGAGCGTGCAGCTGCAAGTGGTGCTGGAAACCCAGACCCATGCGGCCCCGCAGGACATCCCGCTGAACGTGTTGTACGAAGACGACCAGGTGCTGGTAATCGACAAGCCTGCCGGCCTGGTCGTACACCCAGGCGCGGGCAACCCGGACGGCACCCTGGTCAATGCGCTGCTGTTCCGCGACCCCGCGTTGTCGGCGGTGCCGCGTGCCGGCGTGGTGCATCGTCTGGACAAAGAAACCAGCGGCGTCATGGTGGTCGCGCGGACCGTGCAGGCGCAGACGGCGCTGGTGGAACAGCTGTCGGCGCGCGATGTGCATCGCCAGTATCTGGCGGTGGTGGTCGGTGCGCTGGTGTCCGGCGGCACCGCGAATGCGCCGATCGACCGCCATCCACGCGATCGCCTGAAGATGGCGGTGCGCGACGACGGCCGCGACGCGGTCACCCATTACCGTCTGCGTGAACGCTTCCGTGCGCATACCGCGCTGGAATGCCGCCTGGAAACCGGGCGCACCCATCAGATCCGCGTGCATATGGCGCATCTGAAGTCGCCGATCGTTGGCGACCCGCTGTACGGCGGCGCGCTCAAGCTGCCCAAGGGCGCCACCGACGAGCTGGTGCACGAGCTGCGCACCTTCAAGCGCCAGGCATTGCATGCCGAAACGCTGGAATTCCTGCATCCGGTCAGCGGCGAGCCGGTGCGCGCCACCGCACCGGTGCCGGCCGACCTGCAGCGGCTGATGACCGCGCTGCGCGAAGACAGCGCACGTGCCGCCGAGCTGGCGCGCCGCTGAAGTGACAGTGGCCGCGCCTTGCATCCTGCCGGCCGACTGGCCTGCGCCGCCACGCATCCAGGCGCTGACTACATTGCGCTATGGGCTGGGCGGCTCGCTGCCGCCGTTCGACACGCTCAATCTGGGCAACCGCAATAGCCCCGAGGGCGATGCGCCCGAGCAGGTGGAGCGCAACCGGGCACTGCTGGTCGAAGCGCTGGCGTTGCCAAGCGCGCCGCACTGGTTGCGGCAGGTGCACGGTGTGGAGGTGATGCGCGTCGACGCGCCGCCATTTGCATCCAATGCGCGGTCGGATGGCGCGGGCGATCTCGCGCCAGCTGCGTCTGAACCCATTGCCGATGCGGCTGTCACCGCCGTGCCTGGCGTGGTGCTGGCGATCCTCACTGCCGATTGCCTGCCCGTGGTGCTGGCGGCGGCCGATGGCAGCGAAGTGGCCGCCGCACATGCCGGTTGGCGCGGGTTGGCCGACGGCATGCTGGAGCGCAGCGTGGCCGCCATGCGTACGCCTGCGTCGCGGTTGATCGCATGGCTGGGACCGGCAGCAGGACCGCAGGCATATGAAATCGGGCAGGACGTCTTCGACGCCTTCGTTGCCGACGATGCGCAGGCGCAGGCCGCCTTCATCGCCACGCGCCCGGGGCATTGGCGGGTGGATCTGTATGCACTGGCGCGCCAGCGCTTGCAGCGTGCCGGCGTGCCGGCCAGCGCGATCCATGGCGGCGGGCTGTGCACCATTTCCGATCCGCAACGCTTCTTCTCGCACCGCCGCGACCGTCGCAGCGGACGCATGGCCACGCTGGCCTGGATCGCGCCCTGAACACGCCATTGTTCGCGCAGGTACTCGGCCAGGATGCATTCGCGCAGCTGCCCGCGCCGGTGCGCGCGCTGCACTCGGTGCAGCAGCGGCAGACCTTTGGCGGACGGGCGCAGATCCAGCGCGGCCGCCACGCCTTGGTGCCGTTACTGGCGTTGCTGAGCCGGTTGCCGCGCACTGGCGAGGTGGATGTCGAAGTGGAGTTTCTGGTCGATGCGCACGGCGAGCGTTGGCATCGGCGTTTTGCCGGGTTGCCGATGTATTCGCGGTTGTGGCGGCAGGGCGGCGCACTGCGCGAGCACCTGGGCGCGGTGCGCTTCGAATTCGCGCTGCGTGCCGATGCCGACGCGTTGTACTGGCAGGCCACGCGCGTGTGGGCATTCGGCTGGATCCCGCTGCCTGCGCGCTGGTTCGAGCAGGTGCGTTGCCGCGAGCATGCCGACGCTGGCCGCTATGGATTTTTCGTCGACGTGCACCTGCCGCTGGTCGGGCCGTTCATTCGCTACGAGGGTTGGCTTGCGCCAGGTTGAATCGCCGCAGGTTGATGCGCGCAGTGCGCCGGCAACCATCGTGTTCGATGGCGTGTGCCTGCTGTGCAATGGCTGGGTCACGTTGCTGCTGCGCCACGATCGACGTGGGCGTTATCGCTTTGCCGCGATGCAGGGGCACGCCGGGCGCGCGCTGTTGCAGCAGCACGGGCTGGATCCCGATGATCCGCTGTCGTTTTTGCTGGTGGACGACACCGGTGCATGGACCGACAGCGATGCGATCGTGCGCGTGCTGGCCGGTTTGGGTGGCGTTTGGCGCTTGTTTGCAGTGTTGCGCGTGGTCCCACGTGGCTTGCGCGACATCGGCTATCGCCTGATCGCGCGCAATCGCTATCGCTGGTTCGGGCGTACCGAGCACTGCATGCTGCCCACACCTGAGCAGCGTGCGCGGTTCCTGGATTAGCCCTCGCTGCCGCCAAGCCTGCTTGGCGTAGGAGCGCACCTGGGCGCGATGAGGCGTTACCGATAAAGCTTCGTCGCGCCCAGGTGCGCTCCTACGAAGATTGGTTCATCTGTGGGGTGGCGCTTCGATTTGGCGTGTTGTTTGTGGCTGCGCGTGCCGGATCGAGGATGGAAGACACGCTTGCTTTGCGTAGGAGCGCACCTGGGCGCGATGGGGCGTTACTAGTAATGCTTCGTCGCGCCCAGGTGCGCTCCTACGAAGATTTGCTCATCTGTGCGATGGCTCTTCGATTCGGTGTGTTGTCTGCGGCTGCGTGTGCCGGATCGAGGATGGAAAACACGCACGCTTGCTTGGCGTAGGAGCGCACCTGAGCGCGATGGGGCGTTACCAGTAATGCTTCGTCGCGCCCAGGTGCGCTCCTACGAAGATTGGCTCATCTGTGGGGTGGCGCTTCGATTCGGCGTGTTGTTTGCGGCTGCGCGTGCCGGATCGATAATTGCAGACACGCACTGTTGCTTGGCGTAGGAGCGCACCTGGGCGCGATGGGGCGTTACCGGTGATGCTTCGTCGCGCCCAGGTACGCTCCTACGATTTAGGCCGCCGCGTTTCCGAAACTTGCGCGCACGACGTTCGAGTTGCCACTGTGCGCAGGCTGCAGGCGGAAGATCGAGACGGCATCAGCCAGTTCCACCGCCTGTTCTTCCAGGCTACGTGCGGCGGCGGTGGCTTCTTCCACCAACGCGGCGTTGCGTTGGGTGACCTCATCCAGTTGTGCGACGGTGCGATTGACCTGTTCGATGCCGCTGGACTGCTCGGCGCTGGCAGAGGTGATCTCGCTCATGATGTCGGTGACGTGTTTGACCGAGCCGACGATCTCGCGCATGGTCGCGCCGGCACGATGCACCAGCCCCGAGCCCAGCTCCACCTTGTCGGTGGAGTCGGCGATCAGCGTTTTGATCTCTTTTGCGGCATCAGCCGAGCGCCGCGCTAGTGCGCGCACTTCGGAGGCGACGACCGCAAAACCGCGGCCCTGTTCGCCGGCACGTGCCGCTTCCACCGCGGCATTGAGCGCCAGGATATTGGTCTGAAACGCGATGCCGTCGATGACGCCGATGATCTCGCCGATCTTGCGCGAGGCGGTGCTGATCTGGCTCATGGTGGCGACCACATCGTCCATCACCTGGCCGCCGCTTTGCGCCACTTCACCGGTGCCCACCACCAGGCGGTTGGCCTGCAGCGCGCTGTCGGCATTCTGCTTCACGGTCGAGGTGAGTTCTTCCATCGAGCTTGCGGTTTCTTCCAGATTCGCCGCCTGCTGCTCGGTGCGTTCGGACAGATCGGTATTGCCGGCGGCGATTTCCACCGCTGCCTGGCGGATGGTGTCCGATGCGGTCTGGATGCCGCCGATGATTTCGGTCAGACGGGCGACGGTCTGGTTGGTGTCGTCGCGCAGACGCGCAAAGATGCCGTGCGCGTCGCCGTCCACGCGCTGGGTGAGGTCACCTTCGGCCATCGCGCTGATGACGCGTGCCAACGCAGCCAGGTGGGTTTCCACCGAGTCGTAGATGCGGTTGATGCCTTGCGCCAGCGACAGCAGCACGCCATCCATGCCGTCGACCTGCATGCGGCGACTGAAGTCGCCAGCCGATGCCGCATCGATGATCTGGATCAGCGCCTGCTCGGCGTTGACCTGCGCGGTGACGTCCATCCACTGCGCGATGGTGCCCAGCTTGGTGCCGTCGGCGGCGATGATCGGGCTGTATACGAAGTCGATCTGGCGCCCGAAGAACGGCGCGCGCACGGCCTTGGACGCGTTCAACGCGCGCATGCGGTCGATGGCGGCCTGGCTGTCCGGGTAGATGTCGCCGATGCTGCCGCCGACGAATCCTTCGGCATGGAAGCTGGGGCGGAAGCTCTGCACATCCGGCTCGATCAGCTTGAGCATCGCGAGCAGCTTGCGGTTGGCGAACAGCACCTGGCCGTCGTCGTCGGCGATGCGGATCATGGTGTCCAGATCGTCGAGTGCCTTGATCACGAACTGCCCGTGGCGCAGGCCTTGTTCCATCACGTCGATGCGGATGGCCAGCTTGTCCTGGGTCGCCTGCAACGTGCGCAGCAGCGGTGCCAGTTCACCGGAGGCGGTACGCGCGTCCAGGCGCTGAAAGCGGCCTTCGCCCAGCGCAGCGACGGCACTCACTGCCTGCTGCAGCTGCGCACTGTTGCGACGACGCGTCCACCACCACAGGCCGACGCTGGCCGCGCCGAGCACCAGCAGGGCCGGGAACAGCTTCGCGAACGCGCTACCGACGCCGCCGGGCACCAGCGTGGCTGCATAGAACGTCAGCAAGGCCAGCAGCGCGAGGTGTGCGGCAGCGGGCATCCATGCAGTCCAGGTGGTACGCGCAACGTTTGCATCCGCCGGTGGGCGGGAAACGGGTGCGGCATCGTGTGAAGGCAACATAGGCTGAGTCCGACTAGTGTTCTGGGAAAGGGGGAACGGTGTGCGGCAGGAGTGGGCTGCAATGGGGTATCGGCGGCCGAGCCCGAATCATGATGGTGTGAAAGGACCGTTTGTCGGAATGCGTGCTGCCGAACCCACAAAAAGCTGATGTGGTTGATTTGGAAGCGTTTTCAGTTGCGGTGCGTATGTTTTGAGCAGCTCGCGGCTGCCCGGAAGCGGTGTGCCTGGTTGTAAATTTGACGTGAATTTAGGCTGTTGTGAGGTCGCGCAATTTGGCGCTCCGATGGAATGCAGATGGGCGGTTTGCTTCTCTCAGATCTGGCAGCGGCGACTAGCGCGCTTTGCACTGTTGCCGGTAGTCCGACATCGCGCTGAAATCGGAGCGGGCACAAACCACCGCCATGGCAGTGCACCGGGCGTCGGGAAATCGCAGCAGGAGAACTTGAAAGGTAGCGACCCGAAGAACTTCGGAAAGACCTCACTCCGACACTGCTCGGTGCGATGCAGATGGCCCGTCGGTCAAACCGCAGTTCCGGCACACCTGTCATCGGCGGACGCAACACCGTGCAATTCAGGCGTGTTGCCGGAACCACGGATTCCGACCGCACACCACATGCTCCACCCTTCTGGGCAACGACGATCCACCCAATCGACAGGCCGCGCCCATAAAAAAACCGGCCGTCTCGCGACGGCCGGTCTGTTGTGTCACTGCCCAAAAGGGCTGGCGATTACTTCGCCGGCGCCGCTGGTGCAGCGTCCGGCAATGCCCAGGCGATGACGCTGTCGCCGGACTTGGTTTCCATGCGGTCGTGTCCACCCACGGCGGCCACGATGTACTGCTTGCCATCGATGGTGTAGCTCAGCGGGGCAGCCTGCGGGCCGGCCGGCACGCGCGTCTCCCAGACCTGCTTGCCGGTGCGGGTGTCGAAGCCGCGCATGAAGTCGTCCAGGGTTGCGCCGATGAAGGTCACGCCGCCGGCGGTGGCCAGCGAGCCGCTGTTGTTAGGCGTGCCGATCTCGAACTTGGTCTTGGACGGGATGCCCATCGGGCCCTGGTCGTAGCCGGTGCCGAGCGGACGGCGCCACAGCACCTGCTGCGTGCGCAGATCCACACCGGAGATGTAACCCCACGGCGGGGCGACGCACGGGGTGTTGAGCGGCGACATCCACGGCTCCTTGCGCGCGCCATAGGCCAGGCCCTTCTGCGCCATGTAGCCGGGGGTCTTGCTCTTGCCGTCGAACACCGACACGACGCCGAGTTCGTTCATTTTCTCGCGGGTATAGACCTGCAAGGTGTAGGGCAGGCGATTGCTGTTCATCACCATGATGCCGCGCTGCAGATCGACCGAGACGCCGCCCCAGTTGATGCCGCCGTGGTTGCCGGTGAATGCCAGCGAGCCTTGCAGCGTCGGCGGGGTGAACATGCCTTCGTAGCGCAGCTGCTTGAACTGGATACGGCAGGCGAGCTGATCGAACGGCGTCATGCCCCAGGCATCGGATTCGATGATGGTCTCAACCTCGCGGCTGGGCGCGCCCACGGTGTTGGGCATGCCCGGTGAGATCGGCTGGGTGGCAGCGGTCCAGTCGCCGTGGTCAGTGCCCTGCGGCACGGCCATCTGCTTGACCGGCATCAACGGCGCGCCGGTGGCGCGGTCCAGCACGAACACCTGGCCGGACTTGGTGGCCTGGATCACCGCAGGACGCGTGCCGCCGCCGGCGACCGGCCAATCGACCAGGTTCGGCTGCGGGCCGATGTCGTAGTCCCACAGGTCGTGGTTGACGGTACGGAAATGCCAGCGCTCCTTGCCGGTGGCTGCGTCCACGGCAACCAACGAGGCGGTGTATTCCTCATCCTGCGGTGTACGGCCCTTGCCGAAGAAGTCGCCGGACGCATTGCCGGTGGGCAGATACACCAGGCCCAACTCATCGTCGGCCGCCATCAGCGACCACACGTTCGGGGTCGAACGCGTGTAGGTCTGGCCAGCGGGCGGTTCGGCGGTGATCGCCGGGTTGCCCAGATCCCAGGCCCAGCGCAGCTGGCCGGTGAGGGCATCGAAGCCGCGCACCACGCCCGACGGCGCATCGCCTTCCTGGCCGTCACGCACCTGGCCGGTCGGCTGGATCACCACGCCGCGCATCACCACCGGCGGCGAGGTCGGGCCGACGAAGCCCGGCTTGGTGTTGCCGGTGCCGGCATTGAGGTCCACATAGCCGTTGTTGCCGAAGCTGGTGCACAACTTGCCGGTCTGCGCGTCCAGCGCGCCGAGGCGACCATCGACCATCGGCCAGAAGATTCGCGTCGGGCAGTCGGCAGTGCCTTCCGGCGCCTGGTAGTACGACACGCCACGGCAGGTGGTGGCGGCCACACCGGCCATCGCCTTGGGGTTGGTCTGCGGGTCGAAGCGCCAGCGCTCCTTGCCGTTGGCCGCTTCCACCGCGATCACCTTCTGGGTCGGGGTGCAGATGTACAGCAGGTCGCCGATCTTGAGCGGGGTGTTCTGGAAGGCGTAGCCCAGCTTGGAGCCGGCCGGCTTCAGATCGCCGGTATGGAATTCCCAGGCCACCTTGAGGTTCTTCACGTTGTCCGGAGTGATCTGCGCGCCGGGGGTGTAGTGATTGGACAGGTTGGAACCGGCATACGCGGTCCAGTTGCTGGCGTCGTGATTGGCAGCGACATTGCCGTCCGGGCTGGGCACGCTGCCGCGACTGAAGGCGGTGGCGTTGTCGGTCGGCTGCTTTGATGCGTCAGCCAGTTCCACATTGCGCGGCATAAACAGCGGCCACAGAATCAGCGCTGCGCCCAGGATCGGCAGCACGCCGGTCACCACGACATAGCCGGCACCGGACAACGGCTGCATGCGCCGACGCGCCACGCCCCAGAACGGCAGCAGTACCAAGCCCAGCACCGACATCCAGGCCAGACGCGGGACCAGGCCCCAGCCATCCAGACCCACTTCCCACAGCGCCCACGCGATGGTGGCGGCCAGCGTGGCGCCAAACAGCCATAGGCCGGCACGCTTGCCCAGCGCCAGCAACACGCCGGCCAGCAGCAGCGCAATGCCCGCGAGCAGGTAGTACCAGGAACCGCCGACAGCGACCAGACGGCCGCCTTCATAGGCGAGCACCGCACCGAGCACGGCGATCACCACTGCATAGGCCACCAGCAACCAGGTGCCTAGCCCACGTTTTGAGGATTGATCAGTCATTTTGAGATATCAGGAAGGACTTGGGCGGCATGCACCGGCGACAAGTCGTGGAGGGAGAGAGGTCACCCGTTGGCAAAGGTTGCCGGCGACCTTGGATATGAACGCGCAGCCCCTCCCAGGGTCCTCAGCGCTACTCATGTGAATATTTTAGACCTCTGAGCGCCGCCTGTCCGTGACGGAATAGGAACCACCGTTCCAACCTGCAGCTCGGATCTACTGAATTTGCGTGGAATTTGAGCAGTGCAGCGAAGGGCGCTGACATTTTCTGTTGATGCGCGGTGATACCTGACCAGTGATGCACGCGAGATTCGCTGTCGCTTTCGAATCGCTTTTTTTGTTCGGCTTGCTCTGCATTGGCCTTGCCGTTGCTTTGCTTAGCTCAGTTTTTTGCTTTTGACTCACCCAGTCGCCTTAAAGCAAGCCGAGCAGCGCAGTCATGCGTGGCCGAAAAAGCCACCCGCGCCTGAAGGGCGTGGAAGCCTTACTTCGCTGTGCCCTAGAGCGCTGCGGCTTAAAGCTGTGCTTGAAATTCCCGCATGGCTACAAGTGCACCTGCCGGAAATCTCTTGTAACCGTACCCTCATCCGCCCTTCGGGCACCTTCTCCCGGAGGGAGAAGGAAATGCATGCAGCGAGTTTGTGCGCCGTGCCGCGCATGGCGAAGAGCGCAGGGCACCGGTGCGGCCGTATCGCGCCGGATTGCGTCAGGCGACGGCGTTTGAAGCCGGGATTTTGCATTTGGGATTTGGGATTGGCAAAAAAATGCGGGCACTTCAGCACCACGGTGAATCCAGAGCACAGTGCTCAATCCAGAGTACGTCGCTCGCTCCAACGCACAGCGCTCAAGCCAGGGCAGCGACAGTCCATCGAGCACAATGTCGGATTGCTTGCGTGACTGCCGTACCCTCATCCGCCCTTCGGGCACCTTCTCCCGGAGGGAGAAGGAAATGCAGGCGGCGAGTTCGGGCACTTACTTCCGCAGGGAAAAGGGCATGCATACAGCGCGTTTGGGCACCGTCTCCGGCAGGGAGAGGGGTTAGGCGTCTGCCAGCGCCTGCAGGTAGCGCTGGCGCCAGTGGTTGATATTGTTCTTGCGCAGATGATCCATCATCGCCCGCCACCGCTCGATACGTGTTGCCAACGGCATGCTTGCTGCCGTTGCGATTGCATCGGCCACACCGTCCAGATCGTGCGGATTGACCAGCAGCGCTTCTTTCATTTCGTCCGCCGCGCCGGCCAGCAACGACAGCACCAGGACACCGGGATTCTCAGGGTCCTGCGCGGCCACGAATTCTTTGGCGACCAGATTCATGCCATCGCGCAATGGCGTCACCAGGCCCACCGATGCGGCCCGATAGAAACCAGTCAATGTCGCATGGCTGAAGTTCTGGTTGACGTAGCGCAATGGCGTCCAGTCCGGCCCCGCATGTCCACCATTGATATGGCCGGCGATCTGTTCCAGCTGCCCGCGTAATTGACGATATTCTGTGACATCGCCGCGCGATACCGGTGCGATCTGCAGATAGGTCAGGCTGCCGGATTGATCCGGGTAGCGCTCCAGATAACGCTCGAAGCCCTGGAAGCGTTCCGGCAGACCTTTGGAATAATCCAATCGGTCCACACCGATGGCCAGCTGCCGCCCGCGCAGACTCTCGCGCAGATCGCGCACGGCTTGCTTGCTGACGGATGCTTTTGCCTGATTGGCAATCAGATCGGTGTCGATACCGATGGGGAACGACGAGGCAGTGAAGCGCCGCCCGCCCGGGCCTTCGACCAGATCGCCGTCCAGAATGCGGCCGCCACCGAACAGGCGTACATACGCCTTGAAGCGCTCTGCATCGCGTTGGGTCTGGAAGCCGACCAGATCGTAGGCGTAAAAGGTGCTGAACAAGCGTGCGTGATCGGGCATCGCCTGCATCAAATCGGCCGACGGCATCGGCACATGCAGGAAGAAGCCCATTTTGCAGCCCACCCCCAGCTCGCGCAGCATCGCGCCCAGCGGGATCATGTGGTAATCGTGAATCCACAAGGTATCGCTGTCTTTCAGCAGCGGCGCGAGTTTTTCTGCGAACAAGCGATTGACGCGTAGATAGCCTTCGCGCTTGGCGCGGTCGTAATCGACCAGGTCCAGCCGGAAGTGCAGCAACGGCCACAACGTGCGATTGGCAAAGCCGTTGTAGTACGAGTCGATGTCGCGCTTGTTGAGGTCCATGGTGACGAAGGTGATGTCGCCTTCGGTCTGCTCGTGCATGCCGCCGCTGTCGCCACGCGCGGTCTTGCCGCTCCAGCCGAACCACATGCCGCCGCGCTCCTTGAGCGCTGCCAACAACCCGACTGCAAGGCCGCCGGCACGGTTTTCGCCGGGCACTGCAACACGATTGGATACCACCACCAAACGACTCATGACGCCTCCTGCCAGCTCCGCGACAAGCGCATCGCTGCGATGATCAAACCGACATGCGAATAGGTCTGAGGAAAGTTGCCCCAGGCTTCGCCGTCTTCGAACGATAGGTCTTCCGAGAGCAAGCCGAGGTGATTGCGGCGCGACAGAATGCGCTCGAACAATTCACGTGCCTCGTCCTTGCGGCCAATGGAGGCCAGCGCATCGATGTACCAGAACGTGCAGATGGTGAAGCTGGTTTCCGGCTCGCCGAAGTCGTCGGGCGCGATGTAGCGATACAGCGCATCGCCATGTTTGAGCACCCGGCCGACCGCTTCGACCGTGCGCACGAAGCGGCTGTCGTCGGCATCCACGATGCCGATGTCGGCCAGCAACAGCAGCGAGGCATCCAGACGATGGCCACCGAACGTGTCGGTGAAATGGCCGCGTTCTTCGCTCCAGGCTTCGGCCAACACGCGCTCGCGAATGCTGTCTGCGCGCTGCTGCCAGTACACGCTGCGCTCGGGCAGCGCCAGGCGGTCGGCGATCTTCGACAAGCGATCGCACGCGGCCCAGCACATCGCGGCGGTGTAGGTGTGCACTTCGGCGCGGCCGCGGAATTCCCACAGGCCGGCGTCGGGCACGTTGTGCAGCGCATAAGCGCGCTCGCCCAGCGGTTCGAGCCGGCGGAAGGTGTCGGCGTCGCCCTGATCCTTCAGGCGCAGATCGAAGAACAATTGCGTCGAGGCCAACACCACGCTGCCATACACATCGTGCTGTTGCTGGATCCACGCCAGGTTGCCGCGCCGCACCGGGCCCATGCCACGGTAGCCGTCCATCGTGTCGACTTCATGCTCTTCCAGCTGCGATTCGAAGCCAATGCCGTACAGCGGCTGCAGGGTGCCGTCGGCGGTGGCGATGTTGAAGATGTAGCCGATGAACTGCTCCATCGTGCGCGTGGCGCCCAGCCGGTTGAGCGCGCGCACCACGAACGCGGCGTCGCGCAGCCAGCAATACCGGTAATCCCAATTGCGCGGGGTATTCGGCGCTTCCGGAATGGACGTGGTCATCGCGGCGATGATGGCGCCGCTATCTTCGTACTGGCACAACTTGAGCGTGATCGCGCTGCGGATCACCGCCTCCTGCCAGTCCAGCGGAATGGACAGATAGCGCACCCATTCGCGCCAATATTCTTCGGTGCGTTCCTGCGCTTCCTGCACGTAACCGGTGAGCGAGCGGGTCAGCGATTCGTCCACGCCCAGCACCAGACTCACCGGGTGGCTGAGCACGAACGGCAAACCGTCGCGCACGAAGCGCACCGGCACGTCGGTGGTCAGGCGCAAGGTGAATTCCGGCAACACCCAACGGATATGGTTGCTGCCCCAGGTGGTATCGGGCGTACGGCCACCCCAGTCGGCGAGCGGGCGCGCACGCACCACGATGCGCGGGTTACCAGCGAGCGGGCGAATCTGCCGGATGATGCTGACAGGCCGGTAAAAACGGCCGTTATTGCGCCAGCGCGGTGCGAAGTCGATGACTTCCACTTCGCCACCGTGGCTATCGCGCAAGACGGTGCGCAGCACGGCGGTGTTGGGCAGGTAGTGCTGCTCACTGCTGACGAAGTCTTCCAGCTCCACCGCAAAATCGCCGCCTTCGGTCTTGGGCGACAGCAAGCTGCAAAAAGCCGGGTCGCCGTCGAAGGCGGGCAGGCAGCTCCACACCACGCGTGCCTGCCGATCGACCAATGCGCCAAAGCTGCAATTGCCGATGACGCCCAGATCCAGATTTGGCTCGGTCATGAGGTGCAAACGATCCTGTAAGTAGCGAAAGGAAGCGCGCCTACGGTGATGCGTGGCGCGCGTTGTGTTGCAGCCACGCGTGCACAGCGGCAGTGCCGTCGACGCGAAAACGCGCGCTGGTCTGTGCACGATCGCCGACCAGAATGCTCCAGCCGCCTAAGCGATTGGCTGCATCGAAGCCGAATTCGTCGGTGAGGTCGTCGCCGACAAACACCGGCGTGCGGCCTGCAAATGCGGCGGTCTGCATCAGTTGTTCGACGGCCAAACCCTTGTTGCTGCCTTCGGGCACGAATTCGACCACGTGGTCGCCCGGCTGCAGGCGATAGCCGGAGAGCTGGGCGATTTCACTCTGCGCGAAGGCCAGCACATCGGTGCCGGCGTCCGGTTGCGCGCGCCAATGCAACGCAACGCTCACGCCTTTGTCTTCGACCAGCACGCCTGCGTGTTTATGCGTCAGCGCCGCAGCGCGTTGATGCAGGCCATGCAGGAATGCAGAAGTGTCCTGCGGCATGGCGGCACGTGCGGCAACATCGCTGCGCAACTCATGCCCATGCAGGCCGGCGGCCGGCAGCAGCAGTGGTGCGAACAAGGCATCGAGCTGTGCAAGCGGACGTCCGCTGACCAGGGCGATGGCACCGTTGAGGCGCTCGCTCAGCTGGACAATTGCCTCGCGTACCTCGGGCAATAGCCGCACGGCCTCGGGGCTCTCGGCAAAGTCGATGAGGGTGCCGTCCACGTCCAGAAACAATGCGCAGGCATCGTCCAGCAATGGCGGCGACGGAAGGGGGGAATGCGCGTCTGCCATTACGCTAGTGTGCGCAAACCGGTGTGAGATTCAGGTTATGGAACGGCAGTGAGTGCTGGTAGACACATGCAACTGCCTATCCTTCTCCCCCTCGGGAGAAGGTGGCGCGTAGCGCCGGCTGAGGCGACGTGCGAAGCCTCGTGCAGTTGGAAGGACACGGGAGCTTCGCCCGTACCCTCACCCCAACCCCTCTCCCGCAGGAGAGGGGCTAAAGCGGTAGCCGCAGTGTTCTTCCCTTCTCCCTTCGGGAGAAGGTGCCCCGAAGGGGCGGATGAGGGTACGGGCGAAGCCTCGTGCAGTTGGAAGGACACGGAGGCTTCGCCCGTACCCTCACCCCAACCCCTCTCCCGCAGGAGAGGGGCTAAAGCGGCAGCCGCAGTGTTCTTCCCTTCTCCCTCAGGAGGAGGTGGCGCGTAGCGCCGGCTGAGGCGACGTGCGAAGCCTCGTGCGGTTGGAAGGACACGGGAGCTTCGCCCGTACCCTCACCCCAACCCCTCTCCCGGAGGGAGAGGGGCTAAAGCGGTAGCCACGGTGTTCTTCCCTTCTCCCCTCGGGAGAAGGTGGCGCGTAGCGCCGGATGAGGGTACGGGCGAAGCCTCGTGCAGTTGGAAGGGCACAGGAGCTTCGCCCGTACCCTCACTCCAACCCCTCTCCCGCAGGAGAGGGGCTAGAGCACGCTCCCTAGGGGAAAGGGAGTTTGCAGCTTGCGCTGTTGCTCAGAAGGTATACCGCACCCGCCCATACCAGTACGCGCCATTGCTGCCGATCGGCGAGAGCACGTCGTAGGGCAGGTTGCCGAAGTAGGCGATATCGTCGATGGAGCGGTCCGAATAGTTGTCCAGGATGTTCTGCCCGCCGATGGCCAGCGTCCACTGTGTGCCCAGGTGATATTCGGCTTCCAGATCCAGCTGCCATTCGGCGCCATAGGTCTGGCGTGGCACGAAGCCGCCGCCGAAGTCGAACACGCGTGTAGCGCTGCCATAGCGGTTCACGCGCGTCTGCAGGTTCCAGTGTTGGTTGCTCCAGTTGGCCGCCAGCGCGGCACGCGTGCGTGGTGCCGCATCGGTGAGCGTGTTGCTTTCTTCCACGCCAAACAGCACGTAGTCCGGGTTCAATGCCAGCAATTGCGCGGGCGTTGCGATGATGTTTTCCAGCTCGGTCTTGGCATAGCTGTAGGTGCCGGTCAGCAGCAGGTCGCCGCCGAAGGCGTACTGGCGCCAGTTGGCGACCAGCTCGGCGCCGCGGGTGCGGGTGTCGGCGGCGTTGAGGAAATAGCTGGCGCTCTGCACGCCGGTCACGCCGAAGTTCTGCTGCACGAAGCTGGTCAAGGCGTCGCCGGTGATGTCTTCGGACAAGGCGATGCGGTCGTCGATATCGATCTGGAAAAAATCCAGCGACAGGTCGAAGTGATCGCCCAGCTTGCTGGTGAAGCCCAGGCTGTAGTTGACCGACTTTTCCGGCTTGAGATCGGTGGCGCCGAGCGCGCGGGCGATCGGGTTATTGACCGACAGCAAGCGGCCCTGGGTCAGCCGGCCGGCGGCGTCGTAACCGGTGGAAGTGGCTTCGTAACCGATCTGGCTCAGCGATGGCGCGCGCACGTTGTTGGAGATGGCGCCACGCAGCGCGAATGCCGGGGCGAACGCATAGCGCGCGGCCAATTTGCCGGTCCATTGGCTGCCGAAATCCTGGTAATGCTCATAGCGACCGGCCAGGTCGGTGGAGAATTTTTCACCGAACTGGCTGGAGACGTTGGCATAGGCGCTGGCGACATTGCGCGACAGATCGGCTTCGTCCTGCGGGGTGAGCCCGCCGCCGGCCTGCGAGCCGGTGGGGCGATCAGTGAACGGGCCGGCGGCGTAGCTGGCCGGGTCGCCGGCATGGGTGCGGTATTGCTCGCGGCGGAATTCGGCGCCGGTGCCGAAGGTATGGGTGGCGCCGGCAATGTCGAACACGCGGGTCAGATCGAAATTTCCCACGGTCTGCGAAAACGCAAAATCACCGGTCTTGAACGCAGTGGTGCTGCCCGGGCCGAGCGAGGCATTGAGCGAGTTGCGCAGGCGGTAGGTGAAATCGTTGCGGCCGTAGTTGACGCTGGCGTCGTAATCCCAGTTGCCCCACTGCCCACGTGCGCCGGCAACAAGTTGCAGATCGCGATTTTCGCCTTCGGAAATCGGCCGGTAGCCATTGGGGTAGATCTCGCGCCAGTTGGCGCTGCTGTCGGGGTAACGGAAGTAATTTGCGCCCTCGGTGTCGCGCTGGTTGTACGTGCCGAAGGCGTAGAACTCGCCGCTGGCGCTGAAGGGAATCTTGGTGTTGAGCCAGGCGTTCAAGCCCTTGGTGGCGCCGTCGCCGAGCACGTAATTGCGCCGGCCGGCCAGGGCCAGGTTGTCCGGGGTCTGCTCTTCGAACGGCGGGATCTGATCGAAGCCGGCGCGGTTGGTGGCTTCGCGATTCTTCAATTCCAGGCCGACCTTGAAGAAGCCGCCGTCATCGCCCAGCAGCGAGCCGACCTTGGCGCTGGCGTAACTGGTCTGGCCATCGGTGACGCGGCGATCGATCGGCGCCACATCGGTGTTGTAGGCGCCGAAGCTGGCTTCCAGTTCGCCGCGCTCAGGGTTGTCGTCCAGGATCACGTTGATGACACCGGCAATGGCATCGGAGCCGTATTGCGCGCCGGCACCGTCGCGCAGCACTTCGATGCGCTTGATCGCGTTGATCGGGATGGAATTGAAATCCACCGGCGTGGTGCCCTTGCCGATCTTGCTGTCGGTATTGACCAGTGCCGAAGTGTGGCGGCGCTTGCCGTTGACCAGCACCAGCACCTGATCGGGCGAGAGCCCGCGCAGTTGTGCGGCGCGGATGTGATCGGCACCGCCGGAATTGGATTGACGCGGAAAATTGAACGACGGCAGCAGCGCCTGCAGCGCGCTGCCCAGCTCGCCGTTGACCACGCCGGCCTTGCGAATGTCTTCGGCAGTGAGCACGTCCACCGGCACCGTCGATTCCAGCACGGTGCGGTCGCTGGCGCGGGTGCCGGTGACGATCACCGTGTCCAGGGTGGTGGCGCCGGTATCGGCCTGCTGAGCCTGCGCGTTGGCGCTCAATGCAGCGGCCACAGCCAGGCCGATCATCGAAAGGGTGGGGCGGGTCATGCTCTCTCTCTCCTGCAACTGCAAACGCGCCGCAGGGCCGGCGTCCGGCCGGACTGGTGCGCAAGGGGGCGGACTGTTCCACATTCATCCGGATGGAGAGATATTATCGCGTTGTTCAGGCCTGCGCGAGATGGCACGGTGCGCGCCCCTGCATGTGCTGATAGCGCGGCCGCATGAGCGCCAGCGCCACTGGCGTAACGCCCGCAGCAGTGCGGCTCGTACACTTGCCGCATGACGCCCGCCACTGTGCGCGCCGACTGCGGCGCGCCACCTGTGCATCGCTGTTTTTAGTCCCCCCTGAAACCGTTGGAGAACTCGATGAAGTTGCTGCCGTCCGTGTTGATCACCGCCGTGCTGGCGTTGTCTGGTTGCGCCACCATGCCGGGCAAGACGCCCGCTGCTGCGACTACCACCGCCAGCATGCAGGGCGATGCGCAACGTCCCGGCGACGCGCGTGGCTGGATTCGCAGCGAGCTCTACTTTGGCGTGGGCGAAGAAACCGGCCCGGCCGATCGCCCGCAGACCCGCACCATCGACGAGACGCAGTGGCGCGCGTTTCTGGACAAGGAAGTGACCCCACGCTTCCCGGATGGGCTGACGGTGTTCGATGCCTACGGCCAGTGGCTGTTCCGCGGCGCCAAGGAGCCGAACCGACTCGGCACCAAGGTGCTGGTGATCCTGCATGAAGACACCCCGCAGCGGCGCAACGACATCGAAGCGATTCGGCTGGCCTGGAAGCAGGCCACCGGGCATCAGTCGGTGTTGTGGTCGCGGCAGGCGGTGGATGTGTCGTTCTGAGCCGCGCGGTGCGCATGCGCGAGATGCAACGGCGCGACGGGCTGCGTCCCGATAGCGCGGCCATGCGCGTGGCATTGGGCGCAGCGCTCGGCCTGCTGGGGTTTGCCGCGACGGCAGACGACGGCCAGATGCAGGTGGCGATCGATGCGACGACACACGCAACCGCCAGCCTGGTGGGCGCGCGCCTGCACGTGGTGCTGTCGCCGGGCGGCAGCGAGCAGTGGCTGGACGCCAATGTGGATGACGGCGAGGGCGGCGGTAGCGTCCGAAGCGACGACTACAACTTCGATGGGCACCGCGATCTTGCGGTCACCGCGATGCTGGGCCAGGTCAACGAGGCGACATTGGTGTTCCTCTTCGACCCGGTGCAACGGCGCTTCCGGCCACTGGCCGCGCCCACGCGCCCGGCGGTGCAGTGCGACGGGTTGTGGAATCTGACCCCCGACGCCAAGGACCGCAGTCTGACCAGCGCCTGCCGCAGCGGGCCGATGTGGTACAGCGATCAGTATCGCTATGCCAGCGATGGCCGGCTGTATGTGTATCGCTCGCAGCAACCGATCGAATCGCCAGACATCCAGTCGCTGCTGGGGCGCGATGGCGACGACGCCTATCCGCTGTCGGTGTGGTCCACCTTCGACGCGCATGGCGGTGTGATCGCCACCGCCATCGGCGAAACGCTGGAGTCGCCGATGCCCGTGCAACTGCGGGTGCAGGTGGCACGGTTGCCCTTGTATGCCACGCCAACCGCGGCCAGCACGCGGCGGTATCTGGTACAGGGCGATCGCGCCGATGCGCTGGATGTCAGCGCGGATGGCATGCGCATCAAGCTGCGTTACCGCAGCGCCACGGCGGGCGAGGTGGTGGGCTGGGTGGCGGTGGATGCCGCTTCCGCTGGCAGCGGGCAATAACCGGCGTCGCTTGTCATGTGGGCGCGGCCGGCATCTTGAATCGGTTGTGGCATCCGTTCTGTGTCGCCGCCGGCATGCGTGCGCGGTCGCCTGAGCGCTGCTAAGAGCGGCCAACAGCACAGTTGCGTAGCCGCCTGCCGGGCGCAGCGAGTGCCCGGCACTCGTGCACTGCGGCTCCGAGTGCGCCGTCCATATCCGCCTGGCGACTGCTCGCTACGTTTTGCCAGCCGCCGCTGATGGCCGTTGTTGGTGAGGTCGGATCGCATTGCCTGCGCGCGCGTCGAACTGCGCGCACGCGAGACGCGCGCGCTGCCGTGTCGCATGTCGCCGTGCTGCATCGGCATGCGTAGGCGCTTGCCGATGGCCGTGTTCCCCATCCCATGCGCGCCAACACCCCGTTCCACCGGTTCGCTGTCACCGGTGCCGGGCAGCGGCTACCATCGCCTGTCCCCACGTCTTGCAGACCTCCATGTCCGCTCCCTCTTCGCGTCCTGCGGCCTCGCCGCGCTGGTTCGTCGCCGGCGACCTCAACGGCTTCTTCGGCCTGGTCGTCGACAACCTCTCCATTCTTGGCTTCATCTCGGCGGCGCTGATCGGGATATTTCAGTTTCCGGCCGAGGTGGTGTTCGGGCGCATGTTTCCCGGCACTGCGTTCGGTGTGTTGGTGGGCAACCTGCTCTACACCTTGATGGCGCGGCGGCTGGCCGCACGCACCGGGCGCGACGATGTCACCGCGATGCCGCTGGGCCTGGATGCGCCCACCAGCATCGGCATGGCGTTGCTGGTGCTGGGCCCGGCGTTTGCCGGCTTCAAGGCGCAAGGGCTGGATCCGCAGGTGGCGGCAATCGCCACCTGGAAACTGGGCATGGCCGCACTGGTGGTGATGGGCCTGCTCAAGCTGGTGCTGTCGTTCGTTGGTGAGGCGGTGACGCGTGCACTGCCGCGCGCAGCCTTGCTCGGGTCGATTGCCGGCATCGCGCTGGTGCTGATGGGCCTGTTGCCGTTGCTGGAGACGCTGCGTTCGCCGGTGGCCGGCTTCGTCACCCTGGGACTGCTGCTGTACGTGCTGTTGGCCAAGGGCCGCCTGCCGACCAAACTGCCGGGCGTGCTGGTGGCGTTCGTGATCGGCACGGCGCTGTATTACGGGCTGGGACTGGCGGGCCTGGGCGCGCCGGGCTTTGCGGTGCCTGCGTGGACCGCGCCGCAGATCGTGCTGCCGCTACCGAATCTGGGCTTTATCGAAGGACTGCCGGCGACGGTGACCTACCTGCCGTTGCTGCTGCCGTTCGGCCTGTTGATGGTGGTGGGCGGCATCAATGTGAGCGAAAGCGCGCGCGCGGCCGGCGACGACTACCGTACCCGCGACATCCTGCTGGTGGAGGCGCTGGCCACATTGGTGGCCGGCGTGTGCGGCGGCGTGGCACAGACCACGCCGTACATCGGCCAGCCTGCGTATAAAAACATGGGCGCGCGCAGCGGCTATACCTTGCTCACCGGCCTGTTTGTCGGCATCGGCGGCATGCTCGGGGTGATCAGCGGGCTGGTGCAGTGGCTGCCGCTGGCGGTACTGGCACCGATCATCGTGTACGTGTCCATCGACATCACCACACAGGCGTTTCAGGCCACGCCCAGGCACCACGCCGGCGCGATGGTGCTGGGGTTTCTGCCGTCGGTGGCGTACCTGCTGACCATCAAGGCGCCGGGCTGGATCGCGCCGGAGCAACTGGTGGCGTTGACCACGAAGGTGGATGGCCACGGCCTGCCGGAGCTGGCGGTGATCTTCGCGCTAGGCAATGGGTTCATCATCACTGCGATGCTGTGGATCGCCACGGTGGCGGCGATGATCGATGGCCGGCTACGCCGCGCTGCGATATTTCTGCTGGTCGCTGCGGGCTTGACACTGTTCGGACTGATCCATTCGGTGGACCCACGTGGCGGCATCTATCTGCCCTGGTCGCTGCAGGGCCTGGCCCGGGCGATCAGCTGGCAATTTGTCGGCGCCTACGTCGCGCTGTCGGTGACGTTGCTGTTGCTGTCGCTGCTGCCGGCACGCAAGGAGGCAGTGCAAT
This sequence comes from Xanthomonas sp. WCS2018Noco2-27, assembly GCF_031843525.1. Taxonomy (NCBI): domain Bacteria; kingdom Pseudomonadati; phylum Pseudomonadota; class Gammaproteobacteria; order Lysobacterales; family Lysobacteraceae; genus Xanthomonas; species Xanthomonas sp. WCS2018Noco2-27. The sequence continues at coordinate 127,580 of NZ_JAVTIK010000004.1, forward strand.
GAAGTATCACGCGCGTGTCGGTCGACTGCTGCTTGGCGGCGCGCTGGTGCTTAGCGCCAGCACTGCATGGGCGGCCTCGTTCGACTGCAAACAGGCCAGTACGCCGGTAGAAAAACGTATCTGCGCGGTGCCCGCACTCGGTCTGCTGGACGATCAACTGGACGAAAGCTACCAGGCGCTGATGCAAACGACGCCGCGCGCTGCGGTGGCCGGTGTGCGCGAGCAACAACGCGCCTGGCTGCGGCAGCGCAACGCCTGCGCGCAGGATGCCAAGCCGGACGGCTGCCTGCAGCGCAGCCTCAGCGCCAGAGCCGATGTGCTGGCCAAAGCGCTCACCGCGCAGCAACAGGCGCTGGACCGCATCATCGCCAGCATCCCCGGCAAGCCTGCCGAGGCCGCACGGCAGTTGCAGGCCTACGACGCGCCGTTGGCTTCGGCATGGCTGGCGTATCTGCATCAATTCGTCCCCGCCGCCGGTGTGGATGCAGCGTTGGCGAACGCGCGTTTTGAAAGTGCGCGCAAGGCCCTGCACAAGATCGATGATTTTGCGGCGTCGTTGCTGGATGACGCTGCCGGCACGCCGGCAACGCCACAGCCCGAACGCGTGCTCACGCTATTGCGCATGTGGATCGAGCAAGACGGCAGCGGAAATCGGCCCTATGTGCACTGCTTCATTTTCGCGGCGGTGGGTGAGCCTGCGTACGAGGCATTCGGGCCGCTGTATGGCTCCACGCGCGACTCGTTTGCCCCGGTGTGCGAGCCGCCGGGTGGGTTGTTTGCGCTGGCGAGCTGGAAGCAGCTGGACGATGGGTTCGATTCCTTGATCGAAGCCTTGAGCAAGGACGCCGGCACCATCCGCTATGCCAGCTACGCCGAGTGGGGCGTGATTGCGCTGCGCGCCTCGGTGTCGCCGCTGTTGTACCTGCAACCGGCTTTGCGCAAGCGCTATGGCGATGATCCGGACCAGGCCATTGCTGCCTGGGACGGCGATGACAGCGAGTGGCCGGCAGCAGACCGTAAGGCGGTGCGGGCGTTGTTGCCGAAGGTGCGCGCGGATACCGCGGCGTGGCTGGTGCGCGAAAAAAAGCTGCCTGCAAAACAGGCCGATCAGGCTGCCGCCGCGATCGTGGCGGCCTGGGTGAATGCGCGCTTGGACTTCGCAAATTGAGCGTGGTGTGCCGTACGTGGCGCTTCGTTTTTGCCGTCAGCGCTGCGTCGTGTTTCGTTTGAGCCGGATCTGCGGCGGGCGCGTGGCTGCCTGATGTCCGCGCGCCGATCAGGCGCTTGCTGCCTCGCGTGCGTGACGCTGTCTCGCCTCGGCATGCGCCCGCGCGGTCGATGAATGCGCTGCGGCTTCACATCGATGGAACCACCGCACCATCTCATGGTCACACCCTGATGTTGTCGATGTCAGGAGTTCCATGATGCAAACCAAGTCCTCGCGCTGGCCGTGGCTGTTGGCGGTGCCGCTCATTGCCGGCGCCGCCTGGTGGCTGTTCCGCGGGCCGTCCGATCCATCTGGTGCGATGCCCGCGCCCATCAGCCAGACCGCGAGCGCGGTGGCTGCCGCCGTCGCACCGTCGCCGCCTGCACCCGCCGCGCCGCGCCACCCGGTGCAGACGCCATCGCCCGATGCCGCAGATGCGGCGATTCCGGCATTGGCGCAGAGCGACGCTGCCGCATGGCAAGCGCTGTTGGACCTGGTGCAGCAGGACGACGCGCTGTCGATCGTGCTGCGCGGGCATCTGATCGAACGCGTGGTGGTGATGATCGATAATCTCACCCAGCCCAGTATCAGCCGCCGCGCCTCGGTGCTGCAGCCGGTGCCGGGCGAACTGCAGGTCGCCAGCGCAGCCGATCGCAGCGTGATCGACCAGGCCAACGCAGCACGCTATGCGCCGTATGTCGCCGCGTTTACCAGCGTGGATGCGCAGGCGCTGGTGTGGAGTTATGTGCGCTTCTATCCATTGTTTCAGCAGGCCTATGCCAACCTGGGCGCGCCGGACCGTTACTTCAACGACCGCGTGATCGATGTGATCGATCATCTGCTGCGCACGCCGGAGCCGCGCCAGCCAATTGCGGTCGTGCGCGATGTGCGTGGCCGCTATCTCTTTTTGGATCCCGCGTTGGAATCTGCGTCGGTCGGGCAGAAGGCATTGCTGCGGTTGGGGCCAACCCAGGCCGCAGCGGTGAAGGCGCAGCTGCAGGCCATTCGCACAGCGTTGTTGCAGGGACGTTGAGGTTGGCGGTTCAGCTGCGTCGAAATCAAAAGCCGCATTTGTGCGGCCTTGCATGGTCGATATCTGGGGGCGCGTAACGGTGCGCAATGACGCGGGCAAATCGCGATGGCACCGAACGCGCAGCGAAAGCGACTTGCGCGCGTCAGCCGTGCATTGACCGAAATTGAAGCTGACCGGCACACGCGCGCTGCGTGATGCCGGTGGCATCGCCTATGCCGCGTCCAGTTCCGGATAGTGGCGGAAGATGCCGTTTGTGTTGAACGCTACGCGGCGCTCGGATGCGAGATACGCGGCAATGCGCGGGCGCTCGGCCACGCGCTGCTGCAGGGCTTTTAGCCCCGGCAACGTCTTCGACAACGTCGCCATGCGCTTGGGGAACATGTACTCCAAGCCGCTGATCAGCTGAAAAATCGATAGATCCACGTACGAATGGCTGCCAAGCACATGCGTGCCGCCTGCCTGTTGCAGCACTTGCTCGAAGTAGCCGAGGAACTTGGGTAGCCGGTTGTCGCGCAGATCCTTGGCGCGTTTGGCCGCTTCGGCTTGTTGATCTTCGTAGTACAGCCCGACGCCGATGGGATGATGGGTGTCGTGCACTTCGGCCACCAGGTCGGCGATCGTCATCTGTAACTGCAATGCCTGCAGGCGCTGCGCCTCTGCCTCGGGCACCAACTGCAATTGCGGGCCAATGGCATGCAGGATGGCTGCCACCTGCGAAACCACTACCTCGCCTGCACGCAGAAAAGGCGGTGCGAACGGTTGTGCACCAGTGTGCTTGCCGTCCAGGAAGTCGGTCATGACCTCGTCGCCGTCGATGCGTGCTACGTCGGTGTAGCTGGCGCCGGCATCTTCCAATGCCAGGCGGACGAATTCGCCGCGGCCTTGCAGGCCGGTCCAGTAATAGAGCTGATAGTGCATGCGCTGCTCCGGTGTCGGATTGGCGCTGCAGCGTAGGGAGCGGGCGGCTAGGCGGGCGTGATCGGGGTGTCAGTAGCGTGTGACCCGGCGCTGCATGGCGGCTGCGCCAGCAGCCAGGCCAGCTTGCGCGCTCGGGGTTGGCGTTTGATTGCGCACTCCGCACGCGAGGCGCTGGCGCGGTCGGGGTAGGGATGGCTGGCGAGGATCTGCAGCGGTGGATTGGCCCGCGTGTAGCGCGCCCCGGTGCCACGCACATGCGCCTGGAAGCGCCGCTGCAGATCGTTGGTGATCCCGGCGTAATAGCTGCCGTTGCGACATTGCAGCAAGTAGAGATACCAGGGTTTGGGCGCATCCATCTGCGCATTATCGCCATGGATGCCGCGCTTGTGCAGCGCGCTGTCGCAAGGTCGCATCGCCGGCCAGTGCAGGCGCGACGGTGCGTGAGTGAATAACCACCTAAACATTGGTTATTTGACGCTCATGGCGCTGGCAAACAGCATGCCGTATCGCCAATGGCGGTCGAGGCGGCTTCGTGGCCAACGCGCGGTTGCACAGCATGCAACCCACCCGAATCGCCGCGACACCACCTTCCACATCGATCGCTCCAGTCCACACGAAGGACCTCCATGCCTGTGCAACACCGGATCCCTGCGGGGATCGCTCCTGCTTCGAGGTTGTTGGGAACACCGCAGTTGCTGGCGTGGAGTCTTGCAGTGGCATGCGCACCGACGCTGGCCAACGCGTCGAGCGAAGCAGCACCAGCACCGGAGAGTGCGGCACAGACGCTGGGCGCGGTGACGGTGACCGCCACCCGCCGCGAAACGACCTTGCAGCAGGTGCCGGTGGCGGTGTCGGTGGTGCAGGGCCAGACCCTGGAGCGCGAGAGCCGCAACAGCGTGGCGGACCTGCCGGCGCTGGTACCTAGCCTGACCTTTCGCAGCGGCGCATCCAACAAGGACACCTCGTTGTTCCTGCGTGGCGTAGGCACCATTTCCACCTCGCCGGGCGTGGAGCCCAGCGTGGCCACGGTAATCGATGGCGTGGTGCTGGGCCGCCCGGGACAGGCCACGTTGGACCTGCTCGATGTCGAACGCATCGAAGTGCTGCGTGGGCCGCAGGGCACCTTGTTCGGCAAGAACGCCTCGGCCGGCGTGCTCAATATCGTCAGCAAGCCGGCGCCGGAGGTGTTTGGCGGCTATGTGGATTATTCCCACTTCGGCGGCGGCGACGAAGACCGCGTGCGTGCCAGCATCGGCGGTGCGCTGGTGCCGGAGGTGCTCAAGGCCAGCGTGTCGGCGGTGTGGGCCGAGTACGGCGGCAACGTGCGCAATGTGGCCGACGGGCAGACCGTCAATGGCTACCGGCGCGCCGGCGCACGCGTGCGGCTGGACCTCACGCCGAGCCCGGACTTCAGTGCGACCTTGCTCGCCGATTACCTGAAATCGCATAGCGATGCGCCCAGCGGCGTCGTCGTTGCCAGCACACGCGCCGACTTTGCCGCTGCGCTTGCGCCGGTGCGTGGCAGTGCCGACAACCGCCAGATCAACAGCGATTACCCGACCTTTCTGGACGACATCAACAAGGGCGCGTCGCTGCAACTGGACCGGCATATCGGCGAGGTGGTGCTGACCTCGATCAGCGCATGGCGGCAATGGGATAACACGCAGTTCCAGGACGGCGACCGCACTGCCCAGCGCAGTGCGGCGTTTCCGGCATCGCACGATCGCGGTGAGCTGGGCTACACGCAGTATTCGCAGGAACTGCGCGTGCAGACCCCGCGCGACCGCGCAGTGGAAGCGGTGGCCGGGCTGTATTACCTGTACGCCCGCAGCGACGAAACCTATCGCCGCAGCGTGACCACACCCACCGCCAGCAATGTGGGTGTGGCCGATTACGACACCCGCGCGCAGACCTACGCGTTGTTCGGCGAGGCCACCTGGCATTGGCGCCCGGATCTGCGCGCCTTGCTGGGCGCGCGCGTCACCCGCGACACGCTCGAGTATCAGCATCAGCGCGTGTCCAGCGCGGCAGCGCCGGTCACCGGGATTCAGCCCTCCACGGCCAGCGCCGGCAGCACCTCCGAAAATGGCGTGTCCGGGCGCACCGGCCTGCAATACGACATCGATGCGCAGACCACCGGCTACCTCACCTATTCGCGCGGCTACAAGGGCCCGGCCTACAACGTGTTCTTCAACATGCAACGGCGCGACACGCCGGCGCTGAAGCCGGAGACGTCAAACGCCTGGGAGTTGGGGTTGAAGACGCGCGCGCTGGACGACCGGCTCAGTGCGAATGTGGCGTTGTTTCACACCGACTATGCCGATTACCAGGCCAACTTCTTCGACACCGTGGCCGGGCAGGTGGTCACGCGGTTGATCAATGCCGGGCAGGTGCGCACGCAAGGCCTGGAGCTGGATCTGGACTACCGGCCTACCGAGCGGCTCAGCCTGGCCGCATCGCTGGCGTATACGCAGGCGCGTATCCAACGCTTCGCGTGCCCGGCGGCAGCGGCGGCCAACTGCAATGTCGACGGCAAACCGCTGCCGTTTTCGCCGGACTGGAAGGGCAATCTGCGTGCCGGCTACCGCGTGCCGCTGCGTGGCAGCCTGGCCGTGGAGTTCAATGGTGATGTGAGCTGGCAGGACAGCGTGCAGTACGACCTCAGCCAGACCGCGCAAACCCTGCAGGGCCCGTATGCGATCTGGAACGCCAGCATTGCGCTGGCCGACGACGCGCATGGCTGGCGGGTGGCGGTGCTGGGCCGCAACCTGGGCGATCGCGCGTATGCACCGCTGTTGGCCAATGCCACCGGCAATGTCTACCGCCTGGTCCCGCGCGACGATCGGCGCTACGTCGGCGTGCAAGTGCACAAGGATTTTTGAGGATGCAATCGATGGGTTTACACAGTGAGATCAAGCACGCACAGCGCATCCTGCTGGGTGGTCGGCGATGAGCGCGCCACGGCAGCTGTCGCTGGGTGCCTTCCTGATGGCGGCCGGGCACCACGTCGCGGCCTGGCGGCACCCGCAGGCGAGTGCAGACACGCTGGATTTCGCGCAGTACCGCGAGATGGTGCGCATCGCCGAGGCCGCCAAGTTCGACGCGGTGTTCGTGGCCGACAGCCTGGCCGCAGCCGGCGGGCCGATCGCGCCGCGGATGGCGCGTTCCAGCCTGTTCGAGCCGCTCACGCTGCTCAGCGCACTGGCCGCGGTGAGCGAGCGCATCGGCTTGATCGCCACCATGACCACCAGCTACAACGAGCCGTATCATGTGGCGCGCAAGTTCGCCTCGCTGGACCATCTGTCCGGCGGACGGGCCGGGTGGAATCTGGTCACCTCCGACGCCGCCGATGAGGCGCTCAATTTCAATCGCGATGCGCATTACGTACACGCCGAGCGCTATGCGCGGGCGCGCGAATTTCAGCAGGTGGTCGCCGGCCTGTGGGACAGCTGGGACGATGACGCCTTTATCGCCGACAAGGCGGCCGGCCTGCATCACGACCCGACGCGTGCGCATGTGCTCGATCATCGCGGCACGCACTTTCAGGTGCGCGGGCCGCTCAACATCGCGCGCGCGCCGCAAGGGCATCCGGTACTGGTGCAGGCCGGTTCGTCCGAGCCCGGGCGCGCGCTGGCGGCAGAAACCGCCGAGGTGGTGTTCACCGCGCAATCGTCGCTGACCAAGGCACAGGCGTTCTATGCGGATATCAAAGGGCGGCTGGAACAGTTTGGCCGCACGCGCGATGCATTGAAGGTGCTGCCGGGCGTGTTCATCGTGGTGGGACAAAGCCAGGCCGAAGCGCAGGAAAAATTCGAGCAGTTCCAGGAGCTGGTGGAACCGCAGGTGGGCATCGCGCTGCTGTCGCGCATGCTGGGCAACTTCGATCTGTCCGGCTATCCGCCGGACGGCCCGTTGCCGGAATTGCCGCTCACCGAAACCGGCCAGCGCAGCCGCCAGCAGTTGTTCACCGAACTGGCCGGGCAGGAGCAGTTGAGCATTGCCCAGCTCGGTCGGCGTATCGCCGGTGGGCGCGGGCATTACAGCCTGATCGGCACGCCCGCGCAGATTGCCGACGAGTTGCAGGCGTGGTTCGAGCAAGGCGCAGCCGATGGCTTCAACGTGTTGGTGCCGCACCTGCCCGGTGGCTTGGCCGATGTGGCCACGCACGTGGTACCGGAGCTGCAACGACGTGGGCTGTTCCGGCGTGAATATGCAGGGCGCACCTTGCGCGATCATCTGGGGCTGACACGCCCCGTCAATCGCTTCAGCGCCCGCTGATCTACCGGACACACCCATGACCTATCTTGCACATCCTGATCGTTACGACCGCATCGCCTACCGCCGTGTCGGCCGCAGCGGCCTTGTCTTGCCCGCATTGTCGCTGGGGCTGTGGCACAACTTCGGCGACAGCACGCCGATCGACACCCAGCGGCAGCTACTGCGCACCGCCTTCGATCTGGGCATCACCCATTTCGATCTGGCCAACAACTACGGCCCGCCGTATGGCAGCGCGGAGCGCAACTTCGGCCGTTTGCTGCGCGAAGACTTCAAGCCGTACCGCGATGAATTGATCCTCTCCACCAAGGCCGGCTGGGACATGTGGCCCGGCCCCTACGGGCAGGGCGGCAGTTCGCGCAAATACCTGCTGTCCAGCCTGGATCAGAGCCTGCAACGGCTGGGCGTGGACTATGTGGACATCTTCTATTCGCACCGTTTCGATGCGGACACGCCGCTGGAAGAAACCGCCGGCGCATTGGCCAGCGCCGTGCAACAAGGCAAGGCGCTGTACGTGGGCGTGTCGTCGTATTCAGCGGCGCGCACGCGCGAGATTGCGGCATTGCTGCGCGAGTGGAAGGTGCCGTTGCTGATCCATCAACCGGCCTACAACCTGTTCAACCGGTGGCTTGAGCACGAGCTGCTGGATGCCACCGCAGACATCGGTGCCGGGGTGATTGCATTCACACCGCTGGCGCAAGGTCTGCTCACCGGTAAGTACCTCGATGGCGTGCCGGCCGATGCGCGCGTCAATCGCCCCGGTGGGCAATCGCTGCGGCCGGAGCATCTGTCCGACGACAACCTGCAACGCGCACGTGGATTGAATGCCATTGCGCAAAAGCGCGGACAAAGCCTTGCGCAGCTGGCACTGGCCTGGGTGCTGCGCGATGCGCGCGTGAGTTCGGCGTTGTTGGGTGCCAGCCGGCCGGAGCAGTTGATCGAAAACGTCGCGGCATTGCAGAACCTGAACTTCAGCGCGGAAGAGTTGGCCGAGATCGATCGCTTTGCGGTCGAGGGCGGCATCAACCTGTGGGAAAAACCGTCAACCGATTGGCAATGAGGAGATCGTCGATGCGCATGCGTGTGGCCTGGGCCGTGATGTTGTTGATAAGTGCCGCGTGGTTGCCGTGCGCGTCTGCGGCCGACCCTGCACAGCTGCGTATCGGCTATCAAAAAGCGGTGTCGAGCCTGGTACTGGCCAAACAGCACCGTCTGCTGGAGCAGCGCTTCCCGCGCACCAACATTACCTGGGTGGAATTTCCAGCGGGGCCGCAATTGCTGGAAGCCTTGAACGTGGGTAGCGTCGATCTGGGCGGGGCCGGCGATATTCCGCCGTTGTTCGCGCAAGCAGCCGGTGCCGATCTGTTGTACGTAGGCTGGGTGCCGCCGACGCCGAAGGCCGAAACCATTCTGGTGCCGACCAAGAGCACGCTGCGCCGCGTGGCCGATCTCAAGGGCAAGCGGGTTGCGTTTCAAAAAGGGTCCAGCGCGCATAACCTGCTGCTGCGGTTGTTGGCCAAGTCCGGCTTGAGCCTGCGCGATATCACTCCGCTGTATCTGTCGCCGGCCAATGCGCGTGCTGCGTTTGCGGCCGGGCAGGTGGATGCCTGGGCGATCTGGGACCCGTGGTATTCGGCGTTGACGCTGGATGGCAGCGCGCGCCTGCTCGCCAATGGCGAAGGGCTGGGGTTGACCGGCGGGTTCTTTCTGTCGTCGCGCCGCTATGCCACGGCATGGGGCCCGTTCGTGCAGCAGGTGATGGGCACGCTCAATCAGGCCGACGGCCTGCTGGAACGCGACCGCGCCGGCAGTATCAAGGTGCTGGCGCAGGTGAGTGGGCTGTCGCCTGCGGTGGTGGAGCGCACCTTGGCGCACCGCCCGCCGGCCAGCGTGCAACCGCTCAGCGCCGAGGTCATCAAGGCGCAGCAGGCCACCGCCGACCTGTTCTACGCGCAGCGGCTATTGCCCAAGCGCGTGCTGGTAGCACCGGCGGTTTGGCGCGCGCCGGCCACGGTTGCCGCGCAAGCGGCAGGCAAGTGATGCGCACGGCTGCATCGCTGCACACCGGCAACGCGAAGGCGATGCAATGAGCGCGCGCGCATGGCGCTGGGGCAACCGGCTGCTGCCGTGGGTGTTGCCATTGACGGTGCTGGCGGCATGGCAGGGCGCCGCATCGGTTGGCTGGCTGCCGCAGCGCATCCTGCCGGCGCCGGACGCGGTGCTGCGTGCGGCGGCCACGCTCATGCAAAGCGGCGAGCTGTGGCAGCACCTGGCAATCAGCAGTTGGCGCGCCGTCGTGGGCCTGGCCATCGGCGGCAGCCTTGGCCTGGCGCTGGGCCTGTTGACCGGTGTGTCGCGCGTGGCCGAGCGCCTGCTCGACAGCAGCCTGCAGATGCTGCGCAACGTGCCGCATCTGGCGCTGATTCCGCTGGTGATCCTGTGGTTCGGCATCGATGAGGGCGCCAAGTTGTTTCTGGTGGCACTGGGTACCTTCTTTCCGATCTATCTCAATACCTATCACGGCATCCGCAGCGTGGACCCCGCGTTGATCGAGATGGCACGCAACTACGGCTTGCGTGGGCCGCAATTGTTTATCGATGTGTTGCTGCCCGGCGCGCTGCCGTCGATTCTGGTGGGACTGCGCTTTGCATTGGGGCTGATGTGGCTGACCTTGATCGTGGCTGAAACCATCTCCGCCAGTTCCGGCATTGGCTACCTGGCAACCAATGCGCGCGAGTTCCTGCAGACCGACATCGTGGTGGTGGCGATCGTGCTGTATGCGCTGCTCGGCAAGCTGGCCGATCTTGCCGCGCGCGGGCTCGAAGCCTGGTGGCTGGGCTGGCATCCGGCGCAACAACGGCGCGCGCAGGTGCCGCGATGACGGTGGCAGGCAATGGGTTGCCGCTGAGCCTGCGCGGCATCGGCAAGCGCTATGGCGGCAGCGATGTGTTGCGCGGCATCGATCTGGAGATTGCAGCGGGCAGTTGTGTGGCGGTGGTCGGCCGCAGTGGCTGCGGCAAGAGCACGCTGCTGCGCGTGATCGCCGGTCTTGAGAGCGCCGATGCCGGTCGCGTGGACAGTGACGATGCACCCTTGGCGCGTCGGCGCGATGCGGTGCGGCTGATGTTTCAGGATGCGCGGCTGCTGCCCTGGAAGCGGGTGATCGACAACGTGGCGCTGGGCCTGGGCCGTGCCGGGCGCGCACAGGCACAGGCCGCACTGGATGCGGTGGGGCTGGGCACGCGCGGCGGCGACTGGCCGGCGGCGTTGTCCGGTGGGCAGCGGCAACGCGTGGCGCTGGCGCGCGCATTGGTGCATCGGCCGCGGTTGTTGCTGCTGGACGAGCCGCTGGGCGCGCTGGATGCGTTGACGCGGATCGAGATGCAGCAGCTGATCGTGCAGCTGTGGCGGCAGTACGGCTTCACCCTGGTGCTGGTGACTCATGATGTGGCCGAAGCCAGCGCGCTGGCCGACCGCATCGTGGTGATCGAGCAGGGCCAGGTCGGTCTGGATGTGGCCGTGCCGGTGGCGCATCCGCGCGCGCCTGGCTTGCCCGCGCTTGCCGCGATCCAGGCGCAGGTGTTGTCGCGTCTGCTGGGCGCTGCGCAGGCAGGTGCGGCGGCAACTCCCGCGCAGGGCGATGCGGGGCAGGGCATCGCTGGTGGCGGCAGCGCTTTGCATGCGGCAGTGCCGTTGCGACGGATCGTGTAGCAACCGTCCGTTGGTCGGCCCCGTGGCCGATGCCAGACCGCGCTGCCCGCAGCGTGCGACGACACTCCGGGCCGGATAAGGCGGTCTTGGTGGCCTTGGTCTCGGTTCGTTCCGTGCCGATCAAACCTTGAAACCCCGCTCGGCAGCCGCATCTGCACGGTATCGCCGGCGTTGCCGGCCACCCGTTCAGAGGATTTCCCATGCGGATGGACAAGCTCACCTCGCGGTTCCAGCAGGCACTGGCCGACGCACAGTCGCTGGCCGTGGGCCGCGACCACAACATCATCGAGCCGGTGCACGTGCTGGCCGCGCTTCTCGACCAGAGCGGTGGCAGTACGCGCCCGCTGCTGTCGCAGGCCGGGGTCAACGTGCCGTCGCTGCGCGAGCGTCTTGGCGAGGCGCTGGATACCTTGCCCAAAGTGTCCGGGCAGGAAGGCAATCTGTCGATCGGTAACGATCTCAATCGCCTGCTCAACCAGACCGACAAGCTCGCTCAGCAACATGCCGATGCTTTTATCGCCAGCGAGTGGTTTGTGCTGGCCGCCGCCGACGATGCCAGCCCGCTGGGAGTGGCCTTGCGCGCGGCCGGCGGCGACAAGAAGAAGATCGAAGCGGCCATCGACAAGCTGCGCGGCGGCGAAACCGTGCAATCGGAAAATGCCGAAGAGCAGCGCCAGGCGCTGGAGAAATACACCATCGATCTCACCGCGCGTGCGGAGAGCGGCAAGCTGGATCCGGTGATCGGCCGCGACGAAGAAATCCGCCGCACCATCCAGGTGTTGCAGCGCCGGACCAAGAACAACCCGGTACTGATCGGCGAACCCGGCGTGGGCAAGACTGCGATTGTCGAAGGCCTGGCCCAGCGCATCATCAACGGCGAAGTGCCCGAAGGCCTGCGCGGCAAGCGGGTGCTGTCGCTGGACATGGGCGCGCTGATTGCCGGTGCCAAGTTCCGCGGCGAATTCGAAGAGCGCTTGAAGGCGGTGCTCAGCGACCTGTCGAAGAACGAAGGTCAGATCATCCTGTTTATCGATGAGTTGCACACCATGGTGGGCGCAGGCAAGGCCGATGGCGCGATGGACGCCGGCAACATGCTCAAGCCGGCGCTGGCGCGCGGCGAGCTGCATTGCATCGGCGCCACCACGCTGGACGAATACCGCAAGTACATCGAAAAAGATGCGGCATTGGAGCGTCGCTTCCAGAAAGTGTTTGTGGGCGAGCCGACGGTGGAAGACACCATCGCCATCCTGCGTGGCTTGAAGGAACGCTATGCCGTGCACCATGGTGTAGAGATCACCGACCCGGCGATCGTGGCGGCGGCCACCTTGTCCAACCGCTACATCACCGACCGCCAGTTGCCGGATAAAGCCATCGACCTGATGGACGAGGCCGCATCGCGCATCCGCATGGAGATCGACTCCAAGCCGGAAGAACTCGACCGCCTGGAGCGCCGGCTGATCCAGCTCAAGATCCAGCGTGAGATGTTGAAGAAGGAAAAGGACGACGCCTCGCGTCAGCGCCTGGCCGATCTGGAAACCGATATCGACAAGCTCGAACGCGAGTTCTACGACCTCAACGAGCTGTGGAAGTCGGAGAAGGCTGCGCTGCAGGGCACCACCAAGGTCAAGGAGCAGATCGAGCACGCCAAGCTGGAGCTGGAAGCGGCGCAGCGTCGCCAGGACTACGCCAAGATGAGCGAGATCCAGTACGGCGTGTTGCCGCAGCTGGAAAAGCAGATGCTGCTGGCCAACGAAGTGGAGCATCACGACTTCAAGCTGGTACAGGACCGCGTGACCGCCGAAGAAATTGCCGAAGTGGTGTCGCGTTGGACCGGCATTCCGGTCAACAAGATGCTCGAAGGCGAGCGCGACAAATTGCTGCGCATGGAAGACGAACTGCACCATCGTGTGGTCGGGCAGAACGAGGCGATCAAGGTGGTGTCCGATGCGGTGCGTCGCTCGCGCGCCGGCCTGTCCGACCCGCATCGTCCGAGTGGCTCTTTCCTATTCCTGGGGCCGACCGGCGTGGGCAAGACCGAGTTGTGCAAGGCGTTGGCGGACTTCCTGTTCGACAGCACCGAAGCGATGATCCGCATCGACATGAGCGAGTTCATGGAGAAGCATTCGGTGTCGCGCCTGATCGGTGCGCCTCCGGGCTACGTGGGCTATGAAGAAGGCGGCTATCTCACCGAAGCGGTGCGCCGTCGCCCGTATTCGCTGATCCTGCTCGACGAGGTAGAAAAAGCGCATGCCGATGTCTTTAATATCCTGTTGCAGGTGCTCGACGATGGCCGTCTGACCGATGGTCAGGGCCGCACCGTGGACTTCCGCAACACGGTGATCGTGATGACCTCTAACCTGGGCTCGCATCAGATCCAGGAGCTTTCCGGCGACGACAGTGCCGAGGCCTACACGCAGATGAAGGCCGCGGTGATGGGCGTGGTGCAGGCGCATTTCCGCCCGGAGTTCATCAACCGGCTGGACGACATTGTGGTATTCCACCCGCTGGACAAGGCGCAGATCAAATCGATCGCGCGCATCCAGTTGCAGGGCCTGGAAAAACGCCTGGCCGAACGCGGACTCAAGCTGGATCTGGACGATGCCGCGCTGGATCTGCTCGGCAACGTCGGCTTCGACCCGGTGTATGGCGCGCGACCGCTCAAGCGCGCGATCCAGTCGCAGGTGGAAAATCCGCTGGCCCAGCAGATCCTCTCCGGGCATTACATCAGCGGCGACACCGTGCGCGTGCGTGTCGAGGGCGGGCGTCTGGCGTTTACGAAGGGCTGATGAGGTTGGACGATGGGTGCGTGTCGCAACGCCAATCGCATCGGAGCCATACACTGACGAAGCACCGTCTGTGGGCATCTCCACGCACCGGCGACAACGGTTGACGCAATAGCGGGCACTGCGCAGGCAGTGCCCGTTTGCGTTAGTGGGTTATCCCTGAGCCTCAGCTGCGGCATGCCGTGTCTTTCTACAAACCACCAGGCATTAAGACTGCCAGCGCATCCAGGCTGCGGCAGGTCGCGCCGACAGCTTTCGCAGGCCTGCGGTTGCAACGACGGAATGCCTCGGTCAGAGTGCGCCGTCTTCGACCCAAGGTCTGAAAGCTGGGCAAGGCGTAGCGCGCATCGGCTCACTCCATGACGTTGCAAGCAATGCGTCAGCTCAGGCCACGTTGCAACGAACGATCGGCAAATCAGCCATCGCTGGTGCCTCAGCCACCGACCACAACCGCCGATACGCGTGCAAGCGCCCTCACTGACCGAAGCGTTCGCACGAAACCTGCAGGCGTTGCGCGTGTTGGGTTGGTCGGGGCGCGGTATCGAATCCGGTGTCGGGACACGCCGTGAATCCGTCCATGGAGGCTCGGTGGCGGCATCCATGCCGCCACACGGTCCCGCCCCCGGATACGCCACCACGCTTGCGCTGTTCGCCGTCGCCGATCGGCAAGCAGGGCCAGGCTCATCAGGTTGCATTATGTGGATGGCGCAGGCGGTGCACGGCTGTGCTTACAACCGGGCGGCATGAGCTCATCACTGCGCGTTTGCAAACGGACGTGCGGTCCCGGCTATGGTCGGCATTCTTTCCGAGAGCGAGCCGCACCATGACCGACCCGCAGTGGAAGCCCGAAACCATCGCCGTGCATGGCGGGTATCGCCCCGATCCGACCACGCGCGCGGTGGCGGTGCCGATCTACCAGACCGTTGCCTACGCCTTCGACAATACCCAGCACGGCGCGGATCTGTTCGATCTGAAGGTGCAGGGCAATATCTATAGCCGCATCATGAATCCCACCAACGATGTGCTGGAACAGCGCGTCGCGGAGCTGGAAGGCGGCATCGGCGCACTGGCGCTGGCATCCGGACAGGCGGCGGTGACCTACGCCATCCAGACCATCGCCGAAGTGGGCGACAACATCGTGTCGTCCAGTGCGTTGTATGGCGGTACCTACAACTTGTTCGCACATACGCTACCGCAGTTCGGCATCAGTACGCGGTTTGCCGACTATCGCGATCCGCAGGCGTTTGCCGGCCTGATCGACGACCGTACCAAGGCGGTGTTCGTCGAGTCGATCGGCAATCCGCGCGGCAACATCACCGATATCGAAGCGGTGGCGGCCGTGGCGCATGCGCATGGCGTACCGCTGATCGTGGACAACACCGTGGCCACCCCGTCGTTGCTGCGGCCGATCGACTTCGGCGCGGACATCGTGGTGCATTCGCTGACCAAGTATCTCGGCGGGCATGGCAACAGTATCGGTGGCGCCATCGTGGACAGCGGGCGCTTTCCGTGGGCGGAGCACAAGGCGCGGTTTCCGCGTCTCAACGAGCCGGACGTGAGCTACCACGGCGTGGTGTATACCGACGCGTTGGGCGAGGCCGCTTACATCGGCCGCGCGCGCGTGGTGCCGCTGCGCAATACCGGGGCGGCGTTGTCGCCGTTCAATGCATTTTTGATCCTGCAAGGCATCGAAACCCTGCCGTTGCGCATGGAGCGCATCAATGCCAACACATTCGCGATTGCGACATATCTGCAGCAACACGCGCGGGTGGCCTGGGTCAATTACGCCGCGTTGCCGGATCATCCCGAGCATGCGCTGGCGCAGAAGTATCTGGGCGGGCACGGCTCGGGCGTGCTGACCTTCGGCCTGCCCGGTGGGCGTGCGGCGGGCGCGCGGTTTCTGGATGCGCTGCAGTTGTTCACGCGGCTGGTCAACATCGGCGATGCCAAATCGCTGGCGACGCATCCTGCATCCACCACGCACCGTCAGCTCGATCCGGCCGAACTGGAACATGCCGGCGTCAGCGAAGACACCGTGCGCCTGTCGATCGGCATCGAACATATCGACGATCTGCTGGCGGATCTGGAGCAGGCGCTAAAGGGAGCGTGAGGTTTTAGCGCAGCCAACACGCCGACTGTGCTCACCGCCAGGCGAGCGCGGCCGGTACTCGGTGCGGCATGGACCACGCGTCCACTTCGGTTCTTCCGCGCCGTCCACACCCACCTGACGACTGCTCGCTACGTTTTGTTGGCCACTCTTGGAACAACGCTCCCGTCGGATACCAAGGCACGGCGGGAGCGCCACCGGTGCGCGTGTCTTGGTGCGCTCGTACTGCTAGCGCGGAGCGGGGTGGGGTTGGGTATGGCAAAGCACGATGCCCGCCGGTACTGGCTTCGGTGAGCGCGGCAGCGCGGCTGGGGATCGGCTCTTCCATGACCCGGACATCTTGAACACGCCAATGACGCTTGGCTTGAAGCCCTTCTCCCGCCCGGAACGGCTCGCCCCCCGTCGGGGCGAGGAGGAACAGCTTGCGCGCTATGCGCGCGCGTGCCCGGGAGTGCACGCGCCGCAAGCGCGGGCCGGGGCGCGGAGCGGGGGTAGGGATCGCGGGCTCAATTACGGGGGCAAAGCCCACGCATATGTGCGAGATCAAGCTCGGTGGCGGACATACAAGTAAGCCCAGCATGCTGCTTCCACACATGGCATGAGGCTGCGCTCCGTCCCCTCATCCAGCGCTGCGCGCCACCTTCTGCCGATGGGAGAAGGAATCAGTAGTCACCACCCCGGCGCGTGGCGACGCGCTGCGCTTGGTCGGTCGCACCAGGCCACTGAGGCGCCAGCCAATCCTGCTACCATGCGCGCCCCTGAGGTGACTGCCGGCTGGCCGGTGGTTTAAACGGGAATCCGGTGCGCGCATCGCCTTGGGCGAGTCGCAATTCCGGAGCTGCCCCCGCAACGGTGGGCGAGACAAGGGTCTGCACGTCACGCCACTGTGCTTTGCATGGGAAGGCGCAGACCCGGGAAGCATCCGCTTCCGCTCGCAAGCCCGGAGACCGGCCTGAGGGATTGACCCGGCACGCGGTGGGCGTGGCCTTGCGCGTCCGATGCTGCTGCGTCGGGCGGCTGGCCCGTTGCTGCGTGTCGCCCCATTGCCCCCGCGCGGGTCGGCGCGGTTTCAGGAGCAGCAGTAGATGTCCCTTTCTTCCGTTTTGCCGCGTCGCGCTGTGTTGGCCGCGGGATTGTCGCTGTGCGTGATCAATCTGGCCCAGGCCGAAGCCGCCATCGATCTCGACGAAGTGGTGGTCACCGCTTCGCGGACCGCGCAGGCCCAGGACCAGACGCTGGCGCCGGTCACGGTGATCGACCGCGCGCAGATCGAGCGCCGCCAGATTAATTCGCTGCAGGACCTGCTGCGTGGCGAAGCCGGGGTGTCGCTGGCCAATAACGGTGGTCCGGGCAAGGCGACCTCGTTGTTCCTGCGCGGCACAGAATCGGATCATCTGGTGGTGCTGATCGACGGCGTGCGCATCGGCTCGGCCACCGCCGGCGGTGCGGCGTTACAGGATCTGCCGATCGAGCAGATCGAGCGCATCGAGATCGTGCGCGGGCCGTTTTCCAGCCTGTATGGCTCCGAAGCATTGGGCGGCGTGATCCAGATCTTTACCCGTCGCCCGCAAGGCCCCTTCGTGCCGACGCTGAGCGTGGCGGCCGGCAGCGACAATGCGCGCCGTTATGGCGCCGGTGTCGCCGGGCGCAGCCAGGGCGATCTGAGCGAAGCCGGCGGCTGGTATTCGGTCAACGCCGTGCATGACGAAACCGATGGCATCAATGCGTATCTGGACACCAGCTCGAGTGCCTACGATCCGGACCGCGACGGTTACCGCAACGATTCGCTGAGCGCGCAGGGCGGCTGGCGCTTCAATCGGCAGTGGGATGCGGACGTGCACGCCTTGCGTGCGCAGAGCCGCAACGAATACGACGGCTCGGCTTTCGGCGGCAATCTGTCCAAGGGCGTGCAGCAGGCCGTGGGCGGGCGCGTCCGCTATGCGCCCAGCGATGCGCTGACGTTCACCGCCAGCCTGGGCAGCAGCGCCGATTTCAGCGACGCGTATTACGAAGGTGCGTACCTGTCGACCTACGACACACGCCGCAAGCAGGGCTCGCTGCAGGCCGATGTCAACACCGGGCCGGGCCTGCTCACGGTCGGTTTCGACTGGCAGCGCGACGCCATCGCCAGCAGCGACACCTACGATGCCGATAGCCGCATCGACCGCGCCGCGTTTGCGCAGTGGCAGCAGAGCTTCGGCAGCCAGTCGCTGCAGGCCAGCCTGCGTCGCAACGACAACAGCCAGTTCGGTGGCAAGACCACCGGCAGCCTGTTGTGGGGCTGGGACTTCGCCGAGCATTTGCGCGTGACCGCCAGCTACGGCACTGCGTTCAAGGCGCCCACCTTCAACGAGTTGTACTACCCGGATTACGGCAATCCGTTGCTGGGGCCGGAAACCTCCAAGAGCGCCGAGCTGGGGCTGCGCGGCAACTACGACTGGGGCACCTGGACGCTCAATGCCTTCCAGACCCGCATCGACGATCTGATCGCCTACGACGCCTCGCTGGTGGATGCCACCCATCCGTTCGGGCAGCCGAACAACATCGACCAGGCGCGCATTCGCGGCGTGGAAGCCGGCTACGACACCCAGCTGGCTGGCTGGACCGTGCGCAGCGCGCTGACCTGGCTACAGCCGCAGGCCGATGGCGAGGTCAATCACGGCAACTGGTTGCCGCGGCGTGCGCGGCAGAGCGGGCGCATCGATGCCGACCGCAGCTTCGGTGCCTTCAGCATCGGCGCCAGCCTGTTCGGTTCCGGCAAGCGTTACGACGATCTGGCCAACACCGAGCGGCTGGCCGGCTACGGCCTGCTGGATCTGCGTGTGAGCTATGCGATCGACGCGGACTGGAAGGTGCAGTTCACCGCAAACAATGTCTTCGACCGCCAGTACGAGACCGCACGCTGGTATGCGCAGCCGGGGCGCAACTATCTGCTCACCTTCCGCTACCAGGCGGCGCAGTAGCGCGCGGGCAGCCGGTGCATGTGCGATGGCGGGATGCATGCGGCCGATAGCGACCGGCCGCAGCATCGCGCAACTCCTCGCACTGGTGGCAGTGCATCGCTCCAACGCACCACTGAGCAAACGGCTGCAGCCGGACCGCCAGTGACCCGGCAGCATCAGCAGCAATGTGCCACTCGTACACTGCAGCATCTTCCGTTTGCCTGTCTCCACTGCTAGCGCATCTGCGTCTGTACTCGAAGGAACACCGATGACCCCGCTCTCCCGTCCCGCCGAACGTGCTGTCTTCATCAGCTTGATGCTGGTGATGACTGCCACCCGCTTCCATCACGTCAGCGACTGGCTGCATCTGCCGGATGCGTCGATGGCGGTGTTCTTTCTGGGTGGTCTGGCAGCGCGACGGCATGCGTTTTTTGTCGCCCTGCTGGTGTTGTCGGTGGTGATCGATTGGGCCGCGGTCACGGTGGCCGGTGTCAGCGACTTCTGCATCACCGCCGCCTATGCGGCGCTGCCGCTGGCGTACGGGGTGCTGTGGTACGCCGGCCGGGCCTATCACGCGCGCCTTCGCCCGGATGCAAGGTCGATGTGTATTGCGTGGGCGCTGGGCACCTTGGCCGCAGTGGTGTCGTTCCTGATCTCCAATGGCGCGTTCTACTGGTGGGGCGGGCGCTATGCCGAGCCGCATTGGGCGCAGTATCTGCAGCGCGCAGCGCAGTGGGGCCCGTTGTTCGTGCGTACCACCGCGCTGTATCTGGCGGTTGCGCTTGCCGGTGCGTGGTGTGTATTGCGCTGGCGTGCCGCGCGCGCTGCGGCGGCGTTATCGGCCCCGCTGGAGCGGTCATGACGGTTGCACGGCAAACGCGCACGCCGGCACGCGCGCCACTGCAAGGCACCGCCGCATGGATGTGCGGTAGCGCGTTGGTGCTGTTGATGGTGTGCACGCGCGGCGAGCATTTCGCTAGCGTGGATGCATTGCCCAGCGCATCCTGGGCGGTGTTCTTTCTGGCCGGTGCCTTGCTGCGCCCGCGGTGGATGCTGCCGCTGCTGTTCGGGGTGGCGTCTGCGCTGGATCTGATCGGCCTGGTCTCCGGCAGCATCAGCGATTGGTGTCTGTCGCCGGCCTATTGGGCACTGGCATTGGCGTATGCGGCATTGTGGTTGGGTGGGCGCGTGTATGCCTTGCAGCTGCACCGCGACGTGTGGCGCGATGCGGCCCGCCTGCTGTGCGCAGTGCTGCTCAGCGGCAGCCTGGCGTATCTGCTCTCCAAGGGTGGCTTCTACTTCTTGTCCGGCCGTTATCCGCAGGCCACGCTGGGCGGTTTTGTCGCGCGCGTGCCTGACTATTATCCGCACGCACTCGGCACGCTGGCAGGCTATGTCGGCGTCGCTTTCGCGCTGCTGGCTGTACTGCGTGGCATCGCCACACGTCACCCGATTGGAGCAAGCGCATGAGCACCCCCGAACACGACGACGCGCATTACCGCGAACGCGCGCAGCGCAAGAAGGAGTTGGTGGACCGACGCATCGCACGCGCGGTCGTCGACCGTGGCGTGCTGCTGGTCAATACCGGCAACGGCAAGGGCAAGAGTTCGTCCGGCTTCGGCATGCTGGCGCGCTCGCTCGGGCATGGCCTTTACTGCGGCGTGGTGCAGTTCATCAAGGGCACGTTTTCCACCGGCGAAGAAGCGTTTTTCCGCCGCTTTCCGGATCTGCTCGACTACCACGTGATGGGCGAGGGCTTTACCTGGGAAACCCAGGACCGTGCACTCGATATCGCCGCTGCGCAGGCCGCCTGGCAACTGGCGCGCGGCATGCTGGCCGACCCGCGCTACGACTTCGTGCTGCTGGACGAACTCAATATCGCCTTGGTCAAGGACTACATCGCGCTGGACGAGGTGCTCGCAGCCGTGGCTGCGCGTCCGCCGGGGCAGCATGTGGTGATCACCGGGCGCGGCGCGCCGGCCGGGTTGATCGAGGTTGCCGACACCGTCACCGAGATGCGCCTGATCAAGCATGCCTTCAACGCCGGCATCAAGGCGCAGCTCGGCATCGAGTTGTAGACATGACTACGCGCGTGCAATTGCGTGCAGCTGCATCGGCGAGTGTCCTGTCATGACGCAGGGACGCCCTCCATGGCGCTAGTGATTGCCACGGCCGCCGTGCTGCTGGACCTGCTGCTGGGCGAACCGCGGCGCGCGCATCCGCTGGTGCTGTTCGGCCATTGGGCGCAGCGCGTGGAAGCACGCCTGTACCGCGATCGTCGCGGTGCAGGCGTGCTGGCCTGGTGCACGACGGTGGTGCCATGGACGCTCCTGGCAGCCGCGTTGCAAGCGCTGCTGTGGTGGTGGTCGGCGTGGGCGGCAACTGTCTTTGCCGCCGTCATGCTGTATCTGGCGCTGGGATTGCGCAGCCTGGGCGAACATGCGCAGCCGGTGATCGACGCATTACAGGCCGACGACCTGGCAGCGGCGCGCACTGCCGTGGGCCGCATCGTCAGCCGCGACACCGCCGCGCTCGATGCCACGCAGGTTGCCGCCGCGGCGACCGAGTCGGTGCTGGAAAACGGCAGCGATGCGGTGTTTGCCGCGCTGTTTTGGGGTGTGCTGCTCGGCGCGCCGGGCGCGGTGCTGTATCGGCTGTCCAATACGCTGGATGCGATGTGGGGCTATCGCACGCCGCGCTACGCCAACTTCGGCTGCGCTGCGGCGCGCATCGACGATGTGCTCAATTGGGTGCCCGCGCGGCTCACCGCCGTGACGTACGCGCTGCTCGGCCGCAGCCGTACCGGCATGCGCTGCGCCTGGCAGCAGGGGCGCGGCTGGAAGAGCCCCAATGCCGGCCCGGTGATGGCGGCCGGTGCCGGCGCGTTGCAGGTGCAATTGGGTGGGCCAGCGCCGTACCACGGCCACTGGCAGACACGGCCGCGGCTGGGCGAGGGCCTGCCGGCCAGCGCCGGCAGCGTGCGCCGTGCGCTGCTGCTGGTGCGTGCCGGGGTGCTGTTGTGGTTGTTGCTCGGCGCACTGGCGTTGGCGCGGGTGACGCCATGACCGGCCACAACTCCCTTGCGCGCAGGCGCTGCGTCGACCATCGGCAATCTCTGTGCAGTCACGCACCATCTCGTGGAGTCGCTCATGCTTGAACACGGAGGCCGGTTGCGCCGCGCCGCGCAGACTTACGGGATTGCGCTGTCGCACTGGCTGGATCTGTCTACCGGGGTGAGCCCGTTTGCCTGGCCCGTGCCTGCCATCCCGGAGCAGGCGTGGCAGCGCCTGCCGGAAGACGACGATGGTCTGGCCGAGAGCGCCGCGGCCTATTACGGCGCGCCGCACGTATTGCCGGTCGCCGGTTCGCAGGCGGCGATTCAGGCCTTGCCGCTTTTGCGCAGCCGCAGCCGGGTGGGCGTGCTGGCACCGGGGTATGCCGAACATACACACGCGTGGCGACGCGCCGGCCACACCGTCGTACCGCTGCCGGCGGGGCCGTTGCTGCAGACGGCGGAGACCTTCGATGTGGTGGTGCTGATCCATCCCAATAACCCAGGTGCAGAGACCTTCGATCGCGAAGTGCTGTTGCAGCTGCATGCACGTCTGGCGGCACGCGGCGGTTGGTTGGTGATCGACGAAGCCTTCATGGATGCCACGCCGCACGACAGCGTGTGCGCGCAGACACCGCAGCCTGGCTTGATCGTGCTGCGCTCGGTCGGCAAGTTCTTCGGCATGGCCGGTGCGCGGGCCGGGTTTGTGTGCGCGCAGCCGCAGCTGCTGGATGCACTGCGCGAGCAGTTGGGGCCATGGACGGTGAGCGGCCCTACCCGCTGGGCGCTGCAGCAGGCATTGGCAGATACCCACTGGCACGCGCAGGCCCGCGAACGCCTGCACGCGGCATCGCAACGGCTTGCGCAGCTGTTGCGCAGCCATGCGATCGCACCCACCGCAGGCACTGCGTTTTTCCAATGGTGTCGGCGCGACGATGCGGCGGTGTTGCATGCGGCGCTGGCGCAACGCGGCATCCTGACCCGCCTGTTCGATATGCCGGCCAGCCTGCGCTTCGGCCTGCTGCCCGATGCGGCCGCCGAAGCACGCCTGGATGCTGCGTTGGGCGAGGTGTTGGCGTGAGCGCACGCGTGTTGATGGTGCAGGGCTGCACCTCCGATGCCGGCAAGAGCACGCTGGTGGCCGCGCTATGCCGCTGGTTGCATCGCCAGAGTATTGCGGTGGCACCGTTCAAGCCGCAGAACATGGCGCTGAATTCGGCGGTTACCGTCGATGGTGGCGAGATCGGCCGCGCGCAAGCGGTGCAGGCGCAAGCCTGCGGACTAGAGCCGCACACCGACTTCAACCCGGTGTTGCTCAAACCCAATAGCGACACCGGCGCGCAGGTGATCGTGCATGGGCATCCGGTCGCCACGCTGGATGCGGTGGGCTACCACGCTTACAAGGCCACCGCGCTTGCCGCGGTATTGGCCTCGCACGCACGGCTGGTCGAGCGTTTCGAGGTGGTGCTGGTGGAAGGCGCCGGCAGCCCGGCGGAGATCAATCTGCGCGCCAACGATATCGCCAACATGGGCTATGCCGAGGCAGTGGATTGCGCAGTGATCCTGATTGCCGACATCGACCGTGGCGGCGTGTTCGCGCATCTGGTCGGCACCTTGGCCTTGCTGTCGGAGAGCGAACGCGCACGCGTTGCCGGGTTTGTCATCAACCGCTTTCGTGGCGATCTGGCGCTGTTGCAACCGGGCCTGGACTGGCTGGAACGCGAAACCGGCAAGCCAGTGCTCGGCGTGTTGCCGTATCTGCACGGCCTGCAGCTGGAGGCCGAAGATGCGCTGCCACGGCAGGCGCTGCACAAGCCGCACGCGCAGCTGCGCGTGGTGGTGCCGGTGCTGCCGCGGATCAGCAACCACACCGATTTCGATGCCTTGCTGGCGCATCCGCAGGTGGAGGTGCAGCTGGTCGGTCCGGGCCAGATGCCACCGGCCTGCGATCTGATCGTGCTGCCGGGCAGCAAGGCGACGCGCCAGGATCTGCAGTGGCTGCGCGCGCACGGCTGGGACACCGCCATCGCACGCCATCTGCGTTATGGCGGCAAGCTGCTCGGGATCTGCGGCGGCCTGCAGATGCTGGGTGAGCAGATCCACGACCCCGATGGCATCGAAGGCCCGGCCGGCAGCAGTGCCGGGTTGGGCTGGCTGGCACTGGACACGCAGTTGCACCCGCACAAGCAATTGCACCGCGTACACGGGCGCCTGGCGCTCGGCGATGCGGCTGCCAGTGGCTACGAAATTCACTGCGGAATCAGCACCGGTGCTGCGTTGGCGCGGCCGCTGGTGCAGCTGGACGATGGCCGCAGCGATGGCGCCATCTCCGACGACGGCCAGGTGCTGGGCACCTATCTGCACGGCATCTTCGATCACCCGCAGGCGCTGGCCGCGTTACTCGCATGGGCCGGCCTGGCGCAGGCAACGCCGCTGGATCTGGCGGCGTTGCGCGAGGCCACGCTTGACCGTCTTGCCGATGCAGTGCACACGCATTTAGACACCGCTGCGCTGATGCGGCTCACTAGCAAGGAGCCGGCATGCGGCAGTTGATTCTGGGTGGCGCGCGCTCGGGCAAGAGCGCACTGGCCGAACGCCTCGCCGCCAGCGCGGCCGAGCACGTGTGCTATGTGGCCACCGCGCAGGCATTCGATGACGAAATGCAGCAACGCATCGCCCATCACCGCAGCCAGCGCCCGCCGCATTGGCAGTGCGTGGAAGAACCCATTGCATTGGCCGCCGCGCTGCAGGCGCTGGCCGCGCCCGATCGCTGCGTATTGGTCGATTGCCTGACGCTGTGGCTGAGCAACCTGCTGGGCCATCCGGATACGGGCGCGTTTGCGCGCGAACGCGATGCACTGCTGGCAACGCTGCCGCAGTTACCTGGGCAGATCGTGCTGGTCAGCAACGAAGTGGGGCAGGGCATCGTGCCACTGGGCGAACTCACGCGTCGTTTCGTCGACGAGGCCGGCCGGCTGCATCAGGCATTGGCGCTACAGTGCGAGCGTGTGGTGTTTGTGGTGGCGGGTTTGCCGATGGTGTTGAAGGGAGAACAGCTGTGAGTAGCGACTGGATCTTTGCCGCATGCGCAGTGCCGGATGCGCGCGTGCGCGCGGCTGCGCTGGAACGGCAGGAACAACTGACCAAACCGCCCGGCGCGTTGGGCCGGCTGGAGCAACTGGCCGTGCAATTGGCGGCCTGGCAACGCAACGCGCAGCCGACCGTGCAGCGCGTGTGGATTGCGGTGTACGCGGCCGACCATGGCGTTGCCGCCGAGGGCGTGTCGGCGTTTCCGCAGGCGGTCACCGGCGAGATGGTGCGCAATTTCGCACGCGGCGGTGCGGCCATTGCGGTGTTGGCGCGCGAACTCGGTGCGCGTCTGGAAGTGGTGAACCTGGGCGTGATCAACGACCCCGGCGAGTTGCCGCGCGTACGTCGCGCCTGGATCGCACCCTCCAGCGCCAATATCTGCGAGCAACCGGCGATGACGCCCAGCCAGTTGCGCGACGCGCTGGCCGCCGGTGCGGAGAGCATCGCGCAGGCCAAAAGTTGCGACACGCAGTTGTTTGTCGGCGGCGAAATGGGCATCGGCAACACCACCGCCGCTGCCGCGTTGGGCTGCGCGCTATTGTCGCAGTTTCCGCAGGCGATGGCCGGCGCCGGCACCGGCCTGGACGCCGAAGGCATCGCGCACAAGGCAACGGTGATCAGCCGCGCATTGGCCTTGCACGCCGACGCCACCACGCCGCTGGAACGGTTGCGCCGGCTCGGCGGGTTCGAGATCGCCGCCCTGGTCGGCGCGTATATCGCCGCCGCGCAGGCCGGCATTCCGGTGCTGGTAGATGGCTTCATCACCACCGCTGCGGCGCTGGTGGCCACTCGTCTGAATCCCGGTGTGCGCGAATGGCTGTTGTTCGGACATCGCTCACAGGAGCGCGGCCACGCCGCCTTGCTACGCGCCCTGGATGCCGAGCCGTTGCTGCAACTGGACCTGCGCCTGGGCGAAGCCAGCGGCGCAGCGGTGGCGATTCCACTGCTGCGCAGCGCCTGCGCCTTGCACAACGGCATGGCCACTTTTGCCGAAGCCGGAGTGTCCGACGCATGAGCACGCAGATCACCTTGCTGCGGCACGGCGACACCGGGCAGCGCAGCTATCGCGGCCAGCTCGACGACCCGCTCACCGAGCTGGGTTGGCAGCAATTGCGTGCAGCCACCGCCGAGGGCGAATGGGAGGTAGTGGTGTCGTCCACCTTGCAGCGCTGCGCAGCCTTCGCTACCGAATTGGCCGACGCGCGCGGCTTGCCGCTGCAGCTGGACGCACGGCTGCGCGAATATCACTTCGGCCGCTGGCAGGGCGTGCCGGTGGCCGAGATCGATCGCGACGAAGGCGAAGCGCTTGGCCGCTTCTGGGCCGACCCGCTGCACCACCCGCCGCCGCAGGCAGAACCGTTCGAGGCGTTCTGCGCGCGGCTCGCCGCGGCGCTGGATGCGGTGGTCGCCACCTACCCGGCGCGTCGCGTGCTGGTGGTCACCCATGGCGGTGCGATCCGCGCGCTGCACTGCATGGTGGCCGGCAACGGATTCGGCCGCATGACCGAGCTGGCCGTGCCGCACGCCTCGCTGCATCCACTGGTCTGGCCACCGGCCGATAATGTTGCTGCAGCGCTGCCATCGGTGCCTGCAGCAGCGCCGCAGTCTGCACACGACGCCGGATGATCGATGGGCTGCTCGCGGCGATCGGCTTCCTGACCCGCATTCCGGTACCCAGCGCGGTGTTCGCCCGGCCGGGCGTGCAGACACGTTCGTTGCCGTGGTATCCGGGGGTCGGCCTGCTGCTCGGTGCGCTGCTGTGTAGCCTGGCGTGGTGCCTGCGCGATGTCGCGCCATTGCTGGGCGCGGCATTGCTGTTGAGCGCATGGACCTGGCTGACCGGCGCCCTGCACCTGGACGGGCTGGCCGACATGACCGACGCCTGGGTCGGCGGTATGGGCGACCGCGCGCGCACGCTGGCGATCATGAAAGACCCCACCAGCGGACCGATGGCAGTGACCGCCGTGGTGCTGGTCTTGCTGCTCAAATGCGCCGCACTGGCCACATTGCTGCCGCACGCACCGGGTGCGCTGTGGCTGGCGCCATTGCTGGCACGTGCCGCGGTGGTGGCGGCGTTCTTGACCACGCCGTACGTGCGCGCTGGCGGCCTGGGCAGCGCGCTGGTCGCCGCACCACGCACAAGCTTGTGGCTGGCGTTGATACTGGCGACCGTGGTCTGCGTCGCTGCCGGTATGGCGAGCGCGGCTCTGTGCCTCGGCACTGCCGCCGTGGTCTTCGTTCTATGGCGCCGCGCCTGCATGCAGCGCCTGGACGGCATGACGGGCGATACCTGCGGCGCGCTGGTGGAACTGACCGAAACCGCAGTGCTGGTGATGCTGGCGGTGTGGCTGGGTTGAGCCGCACGCTGTGCAACGGAGTGCAAGATTCCGCAAGATCGGGACCGCGCCGGCACGCGATGCAGACGATGCTGATGCCGTTACCAGGGAGCCAACACCATGCATGCAGCAGACTCAGCAGTTAGCAGTTGGCAACGCGGCGTGGAGCGCGTCATCGCGCATCTGCAGGCCAGCATTCGCAGCGGCGCCGCATTGCCGGATTTGGCCGAATTGGCAGGCATCGCGCACCAGTCGCCGTATCACTTCCATCGGGTCTATCGCGCCCTGACCGGTGAGACCGTGGGCCACACGGTGGCACGCTTGCGGTTGAGTCAAGCCCTGCATCTGTTGGGCAGCGACGATGCGTCGGTGACCGAGGTCGCGCTCGCAGTCGGCTACCAGACGCCACAAGCACTGGCGCGTGCTTGTCGCGGCACACTGCAGGCCAGTCCCACTGTCTTGCGCTCGGCGCCCGCATTGCGGGCCAGCAAGCTGCAGCAGTTATCGACGCCGGCAACGTTGGCAAACAGCCCGTCAGCACCGCTGCAGGTTAGCGTGCAGACGCTGGAGCCATTCGAATTGGTGGTGCTACGCAAGCGCGGCGCATTCGACGACCTGGATCGCGGCTTTGGCCGGATTGTTGCCTGGGCGGCGCGCGCTGGCATCGTCGACAGCCTGCAGTGTCTGGTGGGATTGCCGCTGAGCGATCATCGTGACGTTCCGGCGCACGCGCATCTGTTCGAATGCGGTGTGGGGTTCGACGCAGTGGCCATGCCAGCAGCGCCCTTGCAGTTGCGCCGTCTGGATGGCGGACCGCACGCCGTCCTGCGCCACGTGGGTTCGTATGCCGGGCTGGAAGATGCGCTGGACCAACTATTGGCTGCCTGGCTGCCCGGCAGCGGCTACCTGCTGCGCGATGCGCCACTGCATTACCTGTATCTGGACGATCCGGAAGAAACACCCGAAGCGATTCTGCGCGCCGATATTCGGGTGCCGGTGGCGGCGATCCAAAAGCGTGGTTGAGGTGACGGACGCAGTGCCGCACGCGTAGCTGAGTTGCAGAGCGATTGTGCAAGCTGTTGCCTTCGCGCGAAACATCTACACGCGCAGGGCCGACATACTCGCTGCGTCGCCTTAAGAGCGGCCAACAAAACGTAGCGAGCAGTCGTCAGATGGGTGTGGACGGTGCGGAGGAACCGGAGTGTAAGCGTGGTCCATGCTGCACCGAGCATCGGCCGCGCCCGCCTGGCGGTGAGTACAGTGCTTTTGTTAGGGATGCTCTGAACAAGTCCCTGGGTAGCGCCGGCCGCTGGCCGGCAGTCTGAGCGACATGACGGTACATGTTGAGGAGCCATCCATGCAGCTGACATTCGGCGATGCCGAGGGCCTGGGCAAGCGCAAGCAGACCCGACGCGAGATCTTCCTAGCCGAGATGGAACAGGTGGTCCCCTGGAAGGCGTTGCTGGCCCAGATCGAGCCGCATTACCCGCGCTCGGGCCGCGTGGGTCGGCCGCCGTACTCAATGGAAACGATGCTGCGCATCCACCTGCTGCAGCAGTGGTATGCATTGAGCGACCCTGGCATGGAGGAAGCGCTGCACGAGATCGCCTCAATTCGGTTGTTTGCGCGGCTCAGCGGCCTTGACGCGATTCCGGATGAGACCACGATCCTCAACTTCCGTTGTCTGCTGGAGACGCACGGCCTTGCGGCAAAGATGCTCGAAGCGGTGAACGCGCACCTTGCCCGCAAGGGCCAAAGCCTGCGTGCTGGCACGATCGTAAATGCCACGATCATCAACGCGCCAACTTCCACCAAGAACGCCAACAGGTCGCGCGGCCCGTAAATGTACCAGACCCGCAAGGGCAACCAGTGGTACTTCGGGATGAAGGCGCATATCGGCGTTGACGAATTTTCCGGTCTGGTGCACCACGTGAAGTGCACGGCAGCTAATGTTGGCGATGTCACAGTCACCCACGCGCTGTTGCACGGCAAGGAAGCCGGTGTGTTCGACGATAGCGGCTACAGCGGTGCAGACAAACGTGCTGAACTGTCCGACTGCAAGGCGACGTTTTTCATCGTTGCCAAGCGCTCAAAGGTGAAAGCGATCGGCAACGCACGGGAGCGAAAGCAGGTTGAGCGCTGGGAGAGTTGCAAAGCCAGCATACGCGCCAAGGTCGAACACCCGTTCGGGTGATCAAACGGCAGTTTGGCTACACCAAGGTGCGTTATCGAGGTCTGGCGAAAAACACCGCGCAGGTACTCGCCCTGTTTGCGCTGTCCAACCTGTGGATGGTGCGCCGGCAGTTGCTGCCGACGTAGGGGTTACTCCGTCCCGAGGTGCCAACAATGGCACCTCGGGGGCAGAAAGCAATGGCAATCGCATGCGCCTGATGGGTCCGGACCACTCAGATGCTGGAAATTCAGCACTCCGTGGTGATTGCTCAGAGCATCCCTAGGCGCTGCGACCAACGGCATCCGTCAGCGTGCGTTGTCTGCTGCATTCTCCGGCGCAGGTGCAACACCGGCGTCGCTCGTGGCTTCCCGGCACTTAGAGAAGTTCCGCGCTTGGTCTACAAGCCTAACGAGGGCGTTCCGCCACAAGGCTTAGCATTTCCGATGTCGCTGCAGCACAATCGACCTGGAAGCGGCTGGTTCCGGAAGACGCTTCAAAAATTGCGTACTCAAATTTTGAGAACGTCTTGATAGCATTAGCATACGTGCGCGGTAGAGCGCGAGTTGGTATAACGGGTAAGGAAGCGCTCATGACACGACAAATCACAAAACTCGTAATCGGTGTGGGCATCATGGCTATCACGACGCAAGTCGGGGCCACCAAGTTTCTGATCGATATGCAAGGTGCAGCCGGAAATCGTGTCAACGTCTACGCCAGTGACGCAATTATGGACCACACACCGATCAATGATGAGCTCGCAAATCCTGACTCAAACCGGGTCATTCAGATTGATTTGACGATGGTCTATGAAGCGGTCAACCAACCCCTATGGTTGGAATATCAACTCCAGTTCAAATGCCCCAAGTCGATTCGGCGCAGCCGTGGCGCACCCAAGCACAAGGCTGATTCAACCGGCATATTGGACACGCCGGATTCCGTGGAATTCCGGGTGGCCAGCGGCGCAAAGACAATGAAACAGGATCCGGCGATCATTGATCTCCAGCCCACCGATTGGCAAAGTACGACCAGCTACACGATGCGACAGGCATGGAATGTAGCCTGCAACAGTGCCAGCATTGGCGACGCCAAACAAGCTGCGGCGGTCGATCGTGTGGTTAAGTCCGATACACTTCGAGCGAAACTGGCAGCCATTGGCTTGAATGGACTGGAACTGGTCCCCGCCGGACTGTCGATGAGTTCGCTTGCCGATTTTACCTGGGAAACGCTGTGGTCCGACGTACCGAAGCCCGCGATCAATGGCGGCCGCAAGCTGACGCCAGCAGAATCGGCAGCGCTCAATGCAAAATTGGCCCAAATGCAGCAACAAGTAACCGAAGCGCAGGGGGAGGTGCAGGACAAGCTGGCGACGATGGACGCCAATCTGGATTTTATTCGGACCGCCGCTGAATACCGGGGAAAAAGGCGTTTAACACGCAGTGAATCGCTCCTGATCCAGGTGTGGGTGGGTAAGACTGAGCAAGAGATCGTGGCCGCGAACGGCAATCCAGCTGTCCGTCAGGCCGGGATCGCGCGGACGCTCTCTTATGGGCAGGCCTTTGACAATCGCGTCCTGTGGCAGAATCTCGTGACTGGCGCGACTTACAATGGCGGCGGTTATAAAAGTTGCAACGTCCGCTATGTGCTGATCCCGGACAGCGCCGGGATGCTGAGGGTTGCCGATGTGAATATCTTCGTTCAGACAAGTGGCGACACAAGTGGGATAGGGCGCGCCTGCACCGACATCTTGAACGTGCCAAACGGCTGAAATCATGGTCTATTTTCGAGCCGCGCTCATGCAAGCCGAAAGCTGGCGATACGCCAGCTGCAACTGGACAACTTTTGACCGGAACACCTCTTTCCCCTGAAGCTGGACGGCGAGCTCATTACTGTCCGGCTTTTCCTGCACCGATTTCTGCACGTCGATGGTCAGCAACAACGCCCCACTGCTCTGGCCAGGCATGCTCACATGGGCGGCCTGAACATTCTGCGTAGGGTGGTTGGTAGATGACAACGTGATCGGAGCGATCTCGGTCTTTGTCACCGGGGGGATTTTCTCGCTTATGAGCCAAAGACTGCCATTACCCTTTCTCGCCATCCCAGCGTCGGCGGGACCGCGAAGCGACAAGGTGGAATCTGGCGTGATGAAATTAACCGAGCAGTGGTAACCGGTGTTGACGGGTTCGCGTACCAGCACCCAATTGCCCTCAACCCCTTTGAAGAAGGATTCGCTGAACATCGGCTTATCCGGATCCGCGCCCCCAAGCAACTCAGGGGCGATTTGAGCAAGGCAGGGGCTAGTCCATGCCATGGTGACTACTAAGCCGATCAGCCAATTCTTCATCTAAAATCGTTCTCCATTCGTTGGTCCGGACATACGGTTTCGTGCAATTCTTGTCGTGACCCTATGCAAGCGGCTACGTGCCATAGCTTAGCCTTCCAGGATGGCAGTGGGGGTTCTACCCCGTTTTCACGGACACTTACAGGAAGGTGGATTCAGGCCGTGATGAGTATTCATGTCAAAGCATAGTAAGTTCAGTGCCGAGTTCAAGCGCGGTGCGGTTGAGCAACGGTTCCGAGCGTGCAGCTTCCAGCATCCGGAGCCATTCCTGCGCTTGGCAGGCGGTGAGCGATAGCCAGGGCAAATCTTCCGGGAGCAGCTCGCGACCTTCCGGAAGTGATCAGGCGATCACCGAGGAAATAGAACCGGCCCGAGGGCCGGTCAGATCTATACGATGGTGCGGGTCGAACTCAATCATGCCGCGATCTCATCCTTGGCCGGGGTCTGAGGGCACAGGCAAGAGCCGAGCCAGAGGCCAACTGATGGATGGTGCGCCGGCAATTGCTGCCGGCCCGGAGGTAATGCTGCCTGGCGGCAGCTAAAACCGTTAGAAAGTTGCAGACATCGCACCAAACGCGGCATGTTGCTCGTCACTGACATGCAAGAAGCTGGAATTTGAGAGGTTTGGTGGGTCGTTCAGACCTTCCCTAGGAGAATTGTTACTGCACAACGATCCGATTGGCTAACTTCTACGAAATTTCTGCACAGCTACTTCGAGTCACCTCAGGAAATTGCGGCAACAGCACATCTGCATGTGGGCCTGCTGACCAAGGCCTAAGCTTTGTTCGTCCGCAATCGGTAAGTCAATGCCCCTCAGTTAGAAACACCCGCTGCGGCGGCGGATGCATCAAAAATTGCTGGTGCGAAATATTCCATGCATAAGCGCCGGCCAGCGGAAACGCCAGGCAGTCGCCCGGGGCCAGTGCGGTGACGGGTTGGTTGCGCGCCAGGACGTCCTTGGGCGTGCAGAGCTGGCCGACCAAGGTCACTGGGGTGTCGCTGATGACCGGCGCGAGCGTCCCGCGCAGCACGCGGAAGGGGTGGTCGTGCGCCTGTGCGGCCGGTGTGCGGAAGTGATGGGTGCCGCCGCGGGCGATCGCGAACCAATCGCCGTGGCTGCGTTTGAGGTCCAGGACCTCCATCAAATACCAGCCGCAGCTGGCGCTGACGTAGCGGCCCGGCTCCAGTCGCAAGCGCAGCGCGCTGCCGTGTTCGTGCAGCAACGCGGGCAGCCCGGCGCAGAAACCGGCCCAGTCGAAGGAGGACTCCGGCGCCAGATAATCCACGCCGAAGCCGCCGCCTGCATTGACCCGCAACGGCCCGAGCGCATAGGTCTGCCGCCATTGCTGCACGGTGCGCAAGTACGCAGCAACCAGATGCAGTTGCGCGCCGGCATCGCGTTGATGCGACATCAGATGGAAATGAAAGCCCTCCAGTCGCAGCGACGGACTGACACTTAGTAGCTGCATGGCGGCGTCCAGATCCTGCGGGTCCAGGCCGAATGGCGAGGGTTGCCCGCCCATCATCAACCGCGTGCTATGTGCGCCGGGCACGGCGATGTTCATGCGCAGAAACACCGGGACGCAGCGGCCAGCGTGTGCCGCAATCGCAGCCAGCCGTTGCAGCTCGCCGATGCTTTCCACGTGCACGGTGCAGTCGGGCAGGGCAGCGGCCTGGGCCAGCTCGCTGTCGAGTTTCCCCGGCCCGCCAAACAGCAGCGCTGCCTGCGGTTGCTGCGCATGCAGCCAGGCCAGTTCGCCGCCGGAGGCGGCTTCAAAGCCATCCACGTGCGGCGCCAGCGTCTGCAGAATCTGCGGCTCTGCATTGGCTTTTGCGGCATAGAACAGCTCGCACTGCGCCGGCAGCTGCGCGCGCATCCAGGCCGCATGCGCGTGCAGTGCGGCCAGATCGTAGAGATACGCGCAGAGCGGGCCATCGCTGCTCGCCCGTAGCTGCGGTAGCGCGTGGATCACTGCGGCGGTGTCGATGTGCAGGCTCACGCGGCCACCTGCCGTGCGGTGGCGATGTGTGCAATCGGGTTGGGTAATGGGGTGTAGTCGGACTGACGATCGGCCCGTTGCAGCAGGCGCGTGCCGAGATTGTTCTTGCCCGGCAGCGAGGCGCCGTCAATCAGGCCTTGCAGCTCGGGTCGCGCGCCGTAGCGTTGTTGCCAGCGTGCGGCGAGCTCGCCCACGCACTGCCACAGCCGCACTTCCAGCACGCCATCGCCTTCGGTCAGATGGAAGATGGCTTCCGCCAGATTGTTCACCAGCGCGCAATAGGCAACGCGGTTCCAGCCTTGTTCCGGCGTGTAATACAGCGATTGCCGCGCACGTTCGCCCACACCCTGCAAGCGGCTTTCCGGCCAAAGGTGAGCCAACAGCTTGGTGCCTTCCAGATCGCGAATCCACACGCGCGTCGGCCAGCCCTCGGCAAAGCCGATCACGGTGTTCTGCAGATGCGGTTCCAGCGCGATGCCATGCTGGAACAGCGCGCTCCACACGCCATCCAGCAACAGGCCTGCATAGGCGCGGAACCACAGCAGCGTGGCGGCGTGGCGGTCCATCTGTGCGCTGCTCAGCGCCTGCAAACGCTGGGCACACACGCTGTTGCCCTGCGCATCACAAGTAAACAGGGCGGCGGCCACCTGCGGCTGCCAACGTGCGCGTTGCGCAGCAGGAATGGTCTTGCGATACAGGATGCCGAAGCTTTCGGACAACGCACGTGCGGCTTGCGGGTCGGCATCGTGCAGGGCGCGGTCGATCTGCGCGACATCCAGCGACGTGGCGGCAGGCTCCAGCATCACGTCGAAGCCCGGTACCTGCGCCGCCAGTGCCTGCCAGCTGGGCGCCAGCAGGTCGGTCAGCGCGACCGCACTTTCCAGCTCGTACCACGCATTCTTGCGGACGCAATTGGTCAGCCGCACATGCACCGAGCACTTGAGAAAGTAATCCAGCTGCGGGTGATACAGCGTCCGCACCGACGAGGTGGGCCGTAGTACGTCGCCGCGCAGGCCGACCGGCGTGATCCAACCGCGCGCTTGCAAGGTGCGCAGTAACGGGTCGTCGAGCAGGCGTTGCGCCTCCCACGGATGGCAGGGGTAGAGGTCGTCGCTGCCGGACAGCTGCCTCAGGCTGGCGCGCACGTCCTTGCCTTGCACGCGCAGCAGGCGTGGGTCGATACGGAACCAGAACAACTGAAATGCCGCACGCGCTTCCGGTGCACAGGCGAGCACGTGGTCAAGCGCCACGCCTTCGCGGCTTTTCGGTGTGGGATGCAGCGCGTGGCCCCACAGCATCGATTGCTCGGCATCGATCATCGCATCGCCGGTAGGTGCGGTGCGGTGTGCCTGGCGCAACATCGCCGCGGTGATCGCCACGCTGTTGGCGCTTTGCGCAAGCAGCTCCGGATTGACCGCCTGCGTGCTGCCCAGCGATTGCAGCAGGCAGCGCGCCAACGCGTGCGCGTCGAGCGCGTGCCAGGGTTGGCCGGCACTTTTGAGAAACGGCGTGGACGCGAAGCGGCAGCGGCCCAAACGGTCTGCGTAGGCAATGCGCACGCACACCGCGCCGCTATCGCCAAGGTCGATGCGCAGCCAACGTTGCTCGGCCATGCGCGGCCCAGGGCGATCCAGCCCGCGGTAATCGAAATCGGCTGCGCGTTGCGGGATGGCGAACTCGCGCAGGTAGCAGTTCAACCAGCAACTGCAGGCCTGTGCATCGGCCATGCTGTCGTACCAGGGGTCATGCATCGTGTGCAGCGACATCGGCAGTTCTCCTTGAAGGAAAGCGCACCGCAACGGTGAGCGCAGCGCCAGCCGCAGCAACGGCGGCGGCCAGGAAAGGAAGTGCGGGGCCGGCGGCCTGGGCCAGCGCACCGGCTGCGGCGCCAGCGGCCACGCCGGCCCACTTGCCGCAGGCATCGAAACGGCCGAACAGGCGGCCAGCGCGCTGGCCGCTGGCGACCAGCGCCAGGCTGCGATTGAGCCCGCGCAGCCCGAACAACATGCCGACGCCGAACAGCAGCCGCGCCACCGCCAGCGCGACGGCGTCGTGCAACAGCGCCTGCCACAGGCAGGCCAGCGCAAACAGCAGCAGCCCCGGGATCAGCCATGCCTCGCCATCGCCGCGCCGCCACCACGGCAACACCACCAGATAGACCAGATGCGGCAGGCTGTAGAGCAGGCCGGCAAGCGCGTCGTGACCGGCACCGCGTGCAAGCGCATAGGGAATGAAATAGGGAAACGTCACCACCATCGCGAAGCAGAACAGAAACTGCGCGAGCAACAAGGCCGGCCACAACGATGCTGTGGCGGCCAACGGGCGTGTTGCAGGTTCGGTAGCTGATGACGTCGTCGCAGATGCACGTGGACGGGCGGTGGGCTGATCCGCCGGCAACCGCCAGGTCAATGCAAAGGCAAGCAATGGCAGCAACGCGAGCGCGCGGTAGAGCGACTGCGCCGGACCCAAGGCGAGGGCCAGCCCCAGCAACGCCGGTGC
The DNA here is from genome assembly GCF_031843525.1 of Xanthomonas sp. WCS2018Noco2-27. Taxonomy (NCBI): domain Bacteria; kingdom Pseudomonadati; phylum Pseudomonadota; class Gammaproteobacteria; order Lysobacterales; family Lysobacteraceae; genus Xanthomonas; species Xanthomonas sp. WCS2018Noco2-27. The sequence goes on from NZ_JAVTIK010000004.1 coordinate 164,044, forward strand.
GCTGACCATCGCCAGTCGCGCCGAATACTGCGTCCAGTCCAGTGCGCGCGCCAAGGGGCCGGCCTGCGGTTGGCTGGCCAGATACGCATTGGCTGCCGCCAGCGAGCCGCCGCAGGTGCCTTGCACGATCAGGCCGATCACCAGCCAGCTCAGCGAGGGTGCGAAGCCGGCAATCGCAAAGCCCAATGCCAGCCCCAGTTGCGCGCGCAGCAACGAACGTTTGCGTCCATAGCGGTCCGCCAGTCGCCCCCAGGTACTCGCCGTCAACGCAGTGCACAAGGTGGGCAACACATACAGCACGCCGCTCCAGCCCACCGCCGCGGTGGGCGCCAGTTCGGCCAGAACCTGCGGCAGAAACAGTGGCATGCCCAGGGCGGTGAAGGCCGCCAGATAGTGGGCGGCCAGCACCGGGGCGAGGATGCGTTTCATCGCTGACCACCGGCATGGCGACGCGGCTGCGGCTGTGTGTGCGCAAACGCGTTGCCGAACGGATTGGGCGCGCTGTTACCGTAGAACTTGTTGATATCGGTCGCACCGGTGAGCTGCTTGCTGAGCAGGCTGCCGGCACTGAGCAGGTACTTCACCGGCAACCGTGGCGCGGCCAGCAGGCGCCGCGCGGGCGCGGTGTCGATGCCATCGGCATCCAGCGTTGCCAGCGTCTGCGCAACCTGGTCCTGCAGTTGCGCAGCCAGCGGCGCGCGCAAGGCCGGCTGCCAGTCGGCTAGACCCTCGAGGACCGCCTGCAGATCCAGTTGCAGCACGATGGTGCAGAACATCTGCGCCAGCGCGTGTGTCTCGTCCACCGCGATCCGTGCGTCCTGCAGCGCGCCCAGGGTCTCGATGTCCGGCAGCTGCGCGCGCAATTGCGGCATGGCGATCCGCGCGGCGTCGTTGTCCTTCATCAACAGGCGCGTGGGCTGGCCGTGCGCATAAACCAGCACGCTGTTCTGTTGATTGGCTTCCAGCGCTATGCCGTAGCGCAGCCACAGCCGCAGATGCACCGCAAGCAACAGTTCGGTGTACTCGCGCCACCAGGCCTGCACATCGCCATGCGCAAACCGGTCGGCCAGATGCAGCGCCAGCGGCCGGCCGTCGGGCATCGGTGCGCATAGCGCGGCCACCGGGACCAGCGTGGTGGCGTCCAGCGGCGGATAACGCCGCACCAGATAGGCCAGATGCCGGGTGTCGCCGACATGCCCGCCATGCGACTCGTCCACGAACACGCAACGTCCCTGCAATGCGGGGTCGTGCGCGTCGATACGGCGTAGCGCGCGCTCCAGCCAGTGCCCGTCGTATAGCGTGGAAGGTTTGATCAGGCGCAGATTCAATGCGCCCAGCGTGCGCATCGGGATCGGCAGCTTGAGATGCAGATGCGGATGCTGCAGCGGCACCAGCGTGCGCACCGACAGGGTGGGGCGCACTTCCAGCCAGGCCTGCGGTGCGCGCAACGTCCCGGGTGGAAGCGCGAAGCCCGGCTGCTCCAGACGCTCCCAGACCAGCGGATGCACCGGCCAGGCGATGTGCGTCGCGGCGAGCGCGGGCGGCAGGCCCAGGGTGGCGAAGTCCGGCCATAACGCCTCTGGCGGCGCGCTGGTGCAACTGGCTAATGCACGCGGAATCGCCAGCCAGCGCAGCGCGAAGGTGGGCGCAAATTCCGGTGCGTAGTGGCGCAGTTCGTCTGCGTCCAGGCCGGCCTTGGCGCGTGCGGTGGGGTAGAACGGATGATCGCGGTAGCTGGCCAGCTGGTCGCAGCGGTACGCGCGTTCGGCGGCGTCGTCATGCTGCAGCGCCTCGGCCAATGCCGGCGCCTGCGCGACATAGGCCTGTTGCGCAAGACCACGGTGCGCTGCGGCGCACTCGGCTTCGTCGGCATAGGCACGATGCAGCTCCTGAGTCTGCACATCCAGCTCGGCGCTCATGCGTTGCAGCCACGCACGCGCGCCCTGTTCGACATACGCAGCGTCGGAACCCTGCACGATCCAGCGATCGCCGCAGGCGCTGATGTCCTGCAGCACGCCGTGGCGATGGATCGGCAACCACAGCGTGCCGTTGGGCAGATGCGCGATGCGCCACCAGCCGTCCACCGGGCTGGGGTCGGTCCACGCGGCCAACACGCTTGCGTCGGGCGTGGCTGGCGTGCCACGGCTGACGATCGCGCGCAGGTCCTCGCGCAGGCAGGCATCGATGATGCGGGTGGCGATGTAGCGTTGGTCGGCGGTGCTGCTCATGCGTGCACCTGTGCGTTATCGATGCGCCAGTGCAGGCCCGCCTCGGCATGCACCACGGCCTGTTGCAACGCCTGTGCATCGCTGGCCACGGCGCTCAACACGCCCAGGTAATCCTTGTTGGAATGGCTCAGCTGGATGCGTTCGCCCGGTGCACGCATGCGCCGGTACTGCACGTCGCTGTGCGCATCGTGATGACGGCGGTCTTCGCTGGCGGTGACCAGCTCGCCGTCGCGCTCGGCCACGTAATAGCGCAGCAAGGCATGCGCGCGGTCGCTGCGCAGCTGCGGCAACGGTTGGCCCAGATGCGGCGCCAGCGCAGCGTTGAACCATTGCCCGCCGAACATGCCGTCGAGCAGAAACTCGCGGCGGTCGCCGATGCTGCGGTAGTTGATCTCCACCAGCACCGGGCCATCGGCGGTGAGGATGAATTCGCTATGGCACAGCCCAAATCCGACGCCGAAGGCGCGCAGCTGCTGCAGTGCCTGCGCAATCACCGGGGTCTGTACATGCGCATCCCACTGCGCTTCGCATTCGACAAAATGCGGCGGTGGCGACAGCCGCACCTTGAAGCCGCCGATGGCGTGCAGCGTGTGCCCATCGCCCAGCGTTTCCAGGGTGAACAACGGTCCGTGCAACATGCCTTCCAGCAACACGGTGCGCTGCGGGTGGCGCTGCCACAGGTCGTCCAGATAGCTTTGCAATTGCGCAGCATCGGCGCAGTGGCGTACATCCAGGCTGGCCACGCCTTCGCGCGGCTTGGCCACCACCGGCCAGGGGATATCCGTTGGCACTGCGGCGCCCGACGTCAGCGTGCAGAACCACGGGCAGGGCAGGCCGCGTGCACGCAGGCGTTGCCGCATCGCCGCCTTGTTCTTGGCGGCGTAACACACCTGCCAGTCCTTGCCCGGCAGCCCAAAGCCGGCTGCCACAAGCGCAGTGCTGGTCTGCAGATGATCGCTGTTGCTGAAGACCGCGCGCGGCGCAATGCCGGCGTCATGCAGAACATCCAGCACGCCCAGCGGATTGAAGACATCGCATTCGATCACCCGCTGCGGCGCCTGCGCAGGATGATCGCGGAAATAGGCCAGGTGATCGAGGCGATGGTCGGTCAGCAACCACACCGGGACGCCTTGCGCGTGCGCGGCCGGCAAAAAGCCGTCGGTGATGGCCGGGTGGCAGACATGGGTGAGGATCACCAACGGTGCAGCGGATGTCGCAGTCATGGCAGTTCTCGTTCGACAGGGCGGTGGGAAAACCGGTACTGAAACGGGCTGCCTGGCGCCATGATCGGCGTTGGGTGGCCTGCGATGCATCGATCGCAATGCCGCGTGCTGCGGCGCTGATGCGTGCTTCGTGCACGCCGTGTTTCGGGCGGCGGCTACAGCGGGATCGCCGTTGCCGTCGTGGGCGACCGATGCCCCTGTACATCGGTCGTGTGGTGCTGCTGCTCCGTGCAGCGTGACGCTGATAAAACGGTGCAACCCTCGATCAGGTGCGCGTGGCGGCGATGAACAATTACGCGAGTAGCACTTGCTGGTTGCTACCGCCTACCGCGCACACCGCGGTTAGAACGTGTACTCCAGACCTGCAGTGAACGTGCGTGCGGGTGCGGCCTGACGGCCCCATGGGCTGGTGTCCACGCCGCGGAACCAGTACTGCCGGTCGAACAGATTGTTGATCGCCAGCGACGCGCTGAATTTTTGTCCATCGCGTTCGAACAACGTATGGCTCACCTGCGTGTTCCAGACCATGTAGGCGGGCAACTGGCCCACCGAGGCGATGGCGTTCTCCTGCACGGTGTTGGCCGCATCGCTGAAGGCCTTGCTGAAGTAGTAGCCGGAGAGCGCGACAGTGGTATGACCGAGCGCGTAGTTGCCGCCCAGGGTGATCTGGTTGCGCGAGGTGTAGGGCACGCGGAAACCGCGGAACGCCCCCGATTCCTGGCTGGCATCCAGATACGCGTAGCCTGCGTTGAGGGTGAGCGCACGCAGCTGTTCCGGGCTCCATTGCAGCTCCACCTCGCCACCTTGATGGCGGGTCTTGCCCAGATTGCGGAACACGCGGGTGGTGTTGTCCAGCTGGATCTGTTGATCGAAGTCGATCAGGTAGCCACCGACCTGGATGCGGGTACGGTCATTGGGTTGATAGCGTGTGCCGGCTTCGTAATTCCATGCCAGCTCGGCATCCAGATTGTTGCCGAAGATGATCTGGGTGACCTGCGGCGCGCGCATCGAGCGCTGTCCGTCCGCATAGAAGAACCACTGCGCGTTGGCCTGGAAGCCGACCGTCAGGCCGGGCAGCACGTCGCGCGTCTGGTTGAGCGTGCTCACCCCGGTGGTGCGGTTGAAATAGCGCGAATCCAGGCGCTCGTAGCGCAATCCGGGCGTGATGGTGATGCGCTCGTCCGGCAGCGTGATCGCATTGCTGACATAGGCGGCCAACGCACGGTCTTCGAACTGCCAATCGCGCACGCTGGTGAACAGGCCATCGCGCAAGCGTAGGTTGCCAACCAGGAAATCGATGTCCTCGCGTACCGCGCGCACGCCGGCGGTCCACTGCTGACGCACGCCGCCGGCCTCGCCCATGCTCCAGTTCAGCCGTGGCTCGCTGCCCACCACGCGGAAGTCGCGTGGTGCGGTCTGGCGCAGTTGCGGCGGCAGGTCTGAGCGCCAGGTTTCGGTGGCGGCCTGACGCATGCCGACGATGAAATTGCGGCTGCTGCGCGCGCTGAAATTGGTCCAGGACAACCGAACATCCTTCATCGGCCCCCAATCGCCCAAGAGTTGCTCATAGCTCAACGATGCACGCGTGGTGCGCCCGTTGAAGCTATCCAGCGGGCGCGTGGACTGGCGCGGGTCGCGCCGATAATCGTCCGGGCTGAGCGCACCGGCCAGATCCATGTCCACCAGATACCGCTGCACGCTGGCCTTAATCAACTTGGTGTCGTCCAGCCACCACTCCGCACGCACGCGCAGATTGCTGATGTCGGTATCGCTATGCGCACGCCAATATTCGCCCCAGGTGCGATTGGCATCGACCTGCATACCGAAATTGTCGGTGAGATAGCCGCCGCTGCTCAGCGCGCTGTCCTGCAGAAACTGGCCCTGGCCACCGGCAGTGACCTTATGCGCCAGCGTGGTGCTCCACTCGCTGGGAATCTCCTTGCTGACCAGATTGATCACCCCGCCCACATTGTTCGGCCCGTACTGCACGGCCGCGCCGCCGCGCACGATGTCGATGCGATCGATCTGATTCAGACCCACCGGAAACAACGACAAGCTGGTCTGCCCATACGGCGCCAGCGCCAGCGGGATGCCGTCTTCGAGTACCTGCACGCGGCCGCTGCGGCTTTCGTACAGGCCGCGCAACATGATCTGCGGCAGTGCGCCGGTGCCGGTTTCGTCGAAGATCTTGATGCCCGGCACACGTTGCAGCGCATCGTCGAGCGAACGATTGCCGCCAGTGCGCAGCTGCTCGCGGTCGATCACCTGGCGGCTGCCCGCGTAACGTTGCACGTCATCCGGCTTCGAACGGCCGAGCAGGCTGCCCTGCACCTGGATCGCATCCAGTGCGCGGATCGGTGTCTGACCATCGACGACAGTGGCTTCATTGGCAGCCGGCGCATCAGTGGCAAGCGCCAGCTGCGGCAGACCGCAGCAGGCCGCGGCGATGGCGAGGGTCAAGGTGTGCAAACGGATCGGCGACATCTACGGCGTGCTCCTGCAAGCGGGTAGGGAGGCGGGCGCGTCGAAGGTGGCCAGATGGCCGCGCAGCGCGCGTTGAATCAGGGCGCGATCTTCGCCGGCGAGCAGCCAGCGCAGATCCGGTTGTTGCAGCCAGTGCGCGCGTTGCGCATCAGTGCGTGGATTGGGGCAAAACGGCACATCGGCGGCGCGGCAGTGCGCGTGCAGCTGCAGCAGCAAGTCCCACACCTGTGCATGCGTTGGCTGCGGTCCCAGGCCCAGGTCCAGTGCAAGATCGAGCGCGCCTTCCATCACCAGGGCTACGCCGGGCACAGCGAGAATCTCGGCAAGCGCGGCAACGCCGGCGGCGCTTTCGATCATCGGCACGATGCGGATATCGCGGTTGGCCTTGGCGATATACGTGGGCAGATCGACGTTGCCGAAGCCGGTGACGCGGCCGCCGGTGATCCCGCGCCGGCCCAGCGGCGGGAACCGCGCCGCGGCGACGGCGCGCGCCATCTGCTGCGCCGATTCGGCACGCGGCACCACGATGCCGCGCGCGCCGGCATCCAGCACCCGGCCGATCAGTTTTTCGTCCACCTCCGGCACCCGCACCCACGCCTCGCAGCCGGACAGCTCACAGGCGCGGATCGCGTGTTCCAGCTCGTCCGGCGCGCGCAACACGTGCTCCAGATCCAGCACCACAAACCCATAGCCAATGCGGCCCAGCAGCTCGCACAGCTGCACGCTGGGCAATGCATTCAGAACGCCAACCGCATACGCCATGGAAGAGGCTGCCAAGGAAACGGGCGCTCATCCTGCTCTTGATGGGAATGATTATCAAGTGTGTTGGATGGTTACTTTTCGTGACTAGGACACTTGCGCTCGTTGCCATTGTCCCTGGGCTCCACGATGCAGGGAGGCTGAAGATCAGCGTTTCTGGCAGCGGTTGAACCCAAACAGATGCGCTCTATTCGTTGGATAGTGTTGCATCGCCATACACGAGTGGCAGCATGATTTAACTGTAGCAATTGGTTTGAGTGTTGCGAGCTCTAAGCCTATCGCCATAGATTTTGCGTTTTCCAGTCAAACGTCACGTGGATGAATGCATTCCGGGTGTTGGAGGTATAACGCGTGTGTAATTGATGCCGAAAAGACCTAAGGAAAGACGTAATAGTTAGTGAATCTTGCACGCTTCATGGAAGCGGCGTAGGCTCCTGCGAAAGGATGCTGATTGGCGAAAACACCATGTGTCGCAACTACGCCCTATTGCTTTGCGTATCCCTCGCCATGACATTGGGCGCTTGCGGTTTAAAGGAGACGAGCATGCAGTCACAGGATAAGCAGGTGAGTGACGCTGACGGCGATCCTGTTTACCGGAAGAATCCGCATCCCAAGCAGGCTTATCAAATTAGGATGACCATCGAGGGTGCGCCAGGACCATTCGCCGCGGTGTCAGGAACTGCATTTTATCAGATGAATAACCATCTGCAATGCACGCCCGTGGAGCCAGTTGCAGGCGTATGGAGTAAATCCAAGGGTGATGGGATTCCACTAAATTTCAAAAAAATAAATGAAAATGAATACGTTTCGATTGTATTTTTTGATGGAATGATTGATGCTGATTATTATGGAAAAGGAATCTGTCGCTTTGAATTAAATGGTGTTGGGATTACCTTAAAAGCGACGGAAAGCAAAGAAGATACGCGGTTTCAGCCTGGGCTCTTCAAGAGCGAAATTGGAGATGGTAGATCAAAGGTCACCTATTTCTGGTCTGGTGGGTATCCGAGAGACAATTTGGATGGCTTCCCAGATCAAGGTGAGCCTGATCCTGCTCGCTTCAAGGAAGATCTTCGTAATGATTTATTCAAGGTGACTTTACTTCTAAGAAAAGAGGAACTTTGATAATGACTTTGACAGCTCAGCAAGCGGCTGCTATTGCCAGCGATGTATATGATAAGCCGCGAGAAACAGGTAGTGATAGTGAGCCTGTTGCAATCGGTGGTGTTCTTTACAAGCGATTGGAGTACGTGGACAAACCCTCGGGGTATCAGGGGATGATCTATCAGCGGATGGATAATAAAGAGATGGTCGTCGCCCACCGCGGTACAGAATTTGACCGTCAACCATTACAGGACGGTCTCTACGCCGACGGGGGGATGGTCTCCACGCGTCATAACGCTCAGGTTTCCGATGCAGTCGAGCTCACCCAATACGCGATCGCGTTGGCAGAGCATCAGTCAAAGCGTGACGGACACAAGCCGGAAGTCACCGTCACCGGCCATTCTTTAGGCGGCGACCTCGCCCAGGTCACCGCGCATCACTTCGGCCTCAAGGGCCAGACCTTCGACGCCTACGGTGCGGTCAGTCTGGATCGGCGGATTCCGGAAGGTGGCAACGATATTATCAATCACGTCATGGCCGGCGATGCGGTCAGCGCTGCCAGCCGGCACTACGGGCGGGTCGAGATCTATGCCACGCCGAATGAAATCGCTACGCTGAAAAAGTCCGATTACGCCAACGACAACAGTGTGCTGGACGCGCGCGATCCCTTGTCTGCTGCAGTCAGGTTGGGCGAGTCGCACCGCATGCACAACTTCCTTCCGGTCGATGGCGCTGGCAAACCAGATCGCTCCGTGCTGGAAGACCCGACAACACAGCAGCTGGCACGGCAATACGCGCCGATGATCGCAAAGTATCGCGATGACATAGAAGCGCTGCGCTCAGGGGTGACGTTGTATTCGCGAGGCGCGCCGGGCCTTGTTCGCGATGGAGTTGACCACCTGCGTGGTCCGGTGGAGCCGGGTGTTGGGCGCCTGGAAATGGAAGCGCCGAGCTGGCAGCAGCAGATGCAGCAGTTCCAGCAGGACCGCGAGCGCAGCCATGCACCGCAGGCATGGCAGGTTCCGCTGAGGGAAGACGTGCAAGTTGATCGAGCGCTAGCACCGCAGGGGGGCGGATCTCCATCGGTGCGGGAAGATCCAGGCGCGTTCCTTGATCGCATGTTGGCTGCTGCACAAAGCGGTGACCGCGACCAGTTCCGGCAGATGACCCAGGTATTGGCCAGCGAGCCGCCAGGCCGTGCGCTACGCGCCGAAGCCGTCGAGGCGGTGAACCAGCACGAACAGCAGGCCGCGCAGCAAGCGATGCAGGCGCAGCGGCAGCAGGCAGAGACACAACAGCAGGAAACGATGCGCGTCGGCGCGCGCAGCCTGTAGTCGTCATCAGGAGAAAGGCAGGACGCACGATGAACGCACAAGATCCGCTTGCGCTGGTTAGCAAGGCAGCCTCGCTCATGGAGCAGTTCGAGCGCCGATGCATCGAATTGGAACAGCAGCAGAACCGCCTCGCGCAACAGCTGGAGCAAGTTGCACAGTCGCTGCCTGGCGTGATGACCCGTTCGACGGAACAGACGCTGCAGCGTGTGCCCGATACATTGATTCGGAGCATGCAGCAAGGAATGGAGCAACCCGTCGCCGGTTTCGAGAAGCGGCTGCAGCAGGCTGGTAACTTGATCGGCGAAGGCGCGCACTCCTTGTCCGATCAACTTAAGCGCATCGAGCGCGGGCAGCGCGTGTTGTTGTGGAAGGGTGCGGCCGTCGTTATCGGGAGTCTGCTGCTCTTACTGGCTGGTGGCGCATGGTTGCTGACCCAGTATCGCGATGAGATTCGTGACAATCAGTTGCGTGCCGAATTACTGCGCGCCTACAACGCCGCCGATGTCACCCTATGTGAGGGCAGGCTCTGCGCCAATGTAGAGACAAAGGGCGCAACCTATGGCGACCGACGACAATATCGGCCAGTGAGGCCACGCTGATATTCTGCGTCACTCACCAGTTCACCGGCCGCACCGCTCATCCTGCAAATTCGGCGGATGCAGCGAGCGCAGGTCTGTCAGACATCTACTCCTGCAGTGGGCCGGCGCAGCGGCTGGAGTTTCGGTCGGGGTAGTTGCCGCAGGAATCTAGCGCCCGGTGCGCATCGCACCGGTGGTACTGCGGCGCGATGTCTACGTTTGCCCAATGGCTTTATCTGCAGTGTCGTCGGCTTCGCCGCCAGGCGGCGATTACGACGCCGGCACGTTCAACGCACGGTACGGTGGCGTGGACATCACCATTTCGGCCAGCGAGTAGGCCAGTTCGCGTTCGGCCAGCACTGCGCCGTCGGCGCCGTGTTCGAGCAGATGCTTGACCTCGGCATCGCTATGCGCGCGCGCCAGCAAGGTCAACGACGGGTTGATCGCGCGCAGCTTGGCCAGCGCTTCGCCGGCTTCCAGCGGTTGCGGGATCGCCAGAATCGCGATTTTTGCGTTCTCCGGGCGCGCTTCGGCCAGGACCCGGTCTGCTGCTGCGCTGCCACGGATGCCGGGGATACCGGCCGCATGCGCCTTGGCCACATGGTCGCCGTTGTCGTCGATCACCAGTACCGGCACGCCACGGCTGCGCAGCAGCTGCGCCAGCGCGCTGCCCACGCGGCCATAGCCGATGACAATGGCATGCCCGTCGGCCGGCAATGGCGGGCCGGGCGGCAGTTCCGGCTCTACCGTGGCTGGTGCGTCCTGTGCCTGTTTGGCCTGCCAACGGTCCAGCCACGAGAATAGGAACGGGTTGGCCACGATCGACAACAACGCGCCGGCCAGGATCAGATCGCGCCCGGTCTCCGGCAGGATCGCCAGTTGCACGCCGAGCCCGGCCAGGATGAAAGAAAACTCGCCGATCTGCGCCAGGCTGGTGGAAATGGTCAGTGCTGTGCCGGTGGGATGGCCGAACGCGCGCACGATCACAAACGCCGCCAGCGACTTGCCCACGGTGATGGTCAGGAAGGTAGCCAGCACCTGCCACGGGTGCGCGATCAGAATCATCGGGTCGAACAACATGCCTACCGACACGAAGAACAGCACCGCAAACGCGTCGCGTAACGGCAGCGAGTCGCTGGCGGCCTTATGGCTGAGCTCGGATTCCTTGAGCAGCATGCCGGCGAAGAACGCGCCCAGCGCAAACGACACGCCGAACAACGTGGCCGACACGAACGCCACTCCCAGCGCGATACCGAGCACGGCCAGAGTAAACAGCTCGCGCGAGCCGGTCGCAGCCACTTTTTCCAGCGACCACGGAATCACCCGCCGGCCGATCACCAGCATCGCGGCGACAAACGCCACCATCTTGAGCAAGGTCAGTCCGAGCGCGGCCAGCAGCGAGCTGGACGCGCCGTCGTGCGCAGCTGGCGTACCGGTCCCGAGCGCATCCGCCAGCGCCGGCAACAACACCAGGGCCAGCACCATCACCAGGTCTTCGACGATCAGCCAGCCCACCGCGATGCGGCCGCGCTGGGTGTCCAGCAGGCGGCGTTCTTCCAGCGCGCGCAACAGCACCACGGTACTGGCCACCGACAGCGCCAGGCCGAACACCAGGCCATGAATCAACGGCCAGCCCATGCTCCAGGCCAGCGCCCAGCCGAGCAGCGTGGCCACCACGATCTGCGCCAGCGCACCGGGCACCGCGATCCACTTCACTTCCATCAGGTCTTCGAGCGAGAAGTGCAGGCCCACCCCGAACATCAGCAACATCACACCCAGCTCGGACAGCTGGTTGGCCATGGTCTGATCGGCCACGAATCCCGGTGTAAACGGCCCAACGCAGACGCCAGCCAACAAGTAGCCGACCAGCGGCGAGAGCTTCATCTTCTGCGCGAGCGTGCCCAGGATGAAGGCGACCGCGAGGCCGACGGCGATGATGTCGATGAGGCTGGTGTCGTGGTGCATTCCAATCCGTTGTGAGAGTGTCCGAAGTGATGAAACGGCGTGACCAGCCAAACGAACTGCGCCGGGCAGCGCCTGCGGGCATCGCGAATGAAGTGCTGGAATCCGGCGCGGGGGACCAGAGCCGCAGAGCGGTCCGGTTGGCCGGACGCTCATAGTACACAGCGCATGATTAACGCGATGCGACACGTAGCGCATGCGGCCGCGAGGGGCGATCCGTTGGTGACGGTGATGCGGGTCGCTCGAACCGATGCCAGCACTGCCAACCGACGGACCGCTGCGGCCGCGGCGTCGCCGGACAGCACATCAATCGATAGCACATTCATCGACACCGGCCACCATCGACAGCGCACTGCGACTGTGCCGCAGCGCTGAATAGCGTCGTGACGACGCGCCGCGTAACCATGGCCGATTGCACGTCCCCAGGTGACCGGCACAGGCAGTGGTTTGCGTGTGCACGCCATCGCTGGCCCTCGGCTGCAACAGGCGCGATTGATCGCTACGCGGCTACGCGCGTGCCTCGCAATGCGCAACGCGTGCGACGTTGCGCATGCAACGCGGCAATCGTGGAGACGGTCGCGCGCTGTCATCGATGCGCACGCGCGATGAGGCAACGGCGCCGCCGCACAGGGTTTGAAGTTTGACGACACGGCTTCGCGCCTGTGTCAGGCAGATGCGCAACGACGGCTGACAATCCAGGCGTCGCTTCGCGCAAGCGGTCTGCACTCCCTCCCCATGCCACGCCTCAATCGCTTCCCCCGCGATCAGGCTTCACGAGCCCAGGTCATGCATCTCAGCGACTTCGCAACAGAACAGTTTCGTCAGGACCCGTATCCGACCTATGCACGCCTGCGCGCCGAAGGGCCGCTGGTGGGGGTGGCAGAACGCCGCCTGATGACCGGCCACTACGCGGTGGTCGACAGCCTGCTCAGCGACCGACGCGTCGGCCGCGATTATCTGCAGAGTATCCGTCTGCGCTATGGCGAGGCCGCCGTTGAGATGCCGCTGTTTCAGGGCATGAGCCGCATGTTCTTGATGGTCAATCCACCGGTGCACACGCGTCTGCGCGGGCTGATGACCCAGGCATTCAATGCGCGGCAGATGGAGTCGATGCGTCAGGTGGCCAGCGATACCGCTGCGGCGTTGATTGCCGGCTTTCGCGCACAGGGCCAGTGCGATGTGTTGCGCGACTTCGCGTTTCCGCTGCCCATCAGCATCATCTGCCGCATGCTCGACATCGATCCTGCCGACGCCATCACGGTCGGGCAGGCCACCAGCGCACTGGCCAAGGTGTTCGACCCGTTGATGACGCCCAAAGAGCTGGAAGCCACCAGCGCGGCGTATCTGCAGTTGGAAAGCTACTTTCATGCGGTGATCGAAGCGCGTCGAAGCAGCGATGGCGACGATCTGATCTCACGCTTCATTCGTGCAGAGGATCAGGGTCACCGGCTGAGCAGCGACGAGATCGTCTCCAATGTGATCCTGCTATTTTTCGCCGGCCACGAAACCACGTCCAACATGATCTGCAATGCACTGGTCGCCCTGCATCGGCATCCCGAGCAGTTGGCGCTGCTGCAGCAGAACCCGGCCTTGCTGCCCAATGCTGTACTCGAATGCCTGCGTTACGACAGCTCGGTACAGATGGCCACGCGCACGGTATTGCAGGACTTCGAGATCGCTGGGAGCGCGTTGCGCGAAGGTGAGATGGTGTATCTGATGCTGGGCGCGGCCAATCACGACCCGGTGCAATTCAGCGACCCGCAGGTGCTGGATATCCGCCGACAGCAAGGGCGTGCGCTGTCGTTCGGCGGCGGTATTCACCACTGCCTGGGCAACCGGCTGGCCTTGATCGAAATGGAGGCAGCGCTTGCTGCACTGCTGGAGCAGTTGCCGGCGTTGCGCCTGGAGCAACCTGAGACGCTGACATGGAATGACCGCGCCAATCTGCGCGGCGTGGATGCCTTGCCGGCGTCGTGGTGAGGCAACGCGTGCTGCCTTGCACGAGCCACGCGTTGGGAACTGGCACACGCGTGGATGCGATGACAGCGACAGGCATCGCCAAGCGATCGGCGATGCCTGTGCCACGCCCGCGCTGATCGCGGTCTGCGATCAGCGCGGGCGCTAAACAGCCAATACACGTCCCCAATCAGAACCGATAGGTGACCCGGCCATACCAGTAGCGGCCGTTGAAGCCGAACGGCGACAGCGACGAATACTGCAGGCCGCCGGCACGGTCGTCGTAGGCGGTGGTGAGCTGCGCCTTGGTCGGGTACTGGTTGGTGATGTTGTCCGCACCCACGGTGAAGGTGAACGCGTCCCAGGTCTGGCTGGCGGCCAGATTCAGCAGCCAGCGCGCGTCATAGGTCTGGTCCTGGCTGCCATCGGCCGGGTCGCTGATGCGCTTGATCGATCCGTAGCGGGTAGCGTTGAAGTTCAGCGCGAATCCGCCGATCGACCAGTCCGCGGCGGCCATGTACTTGGTGCGCGGCGTGGCATCGGTGAGCAGGCCCTGGCTGGCGCGGCCGAAGTTGGGGTTGGACAGCTCCAGGATGGTGGTCTTGTTGTAGTTGGCGCTGGCGCTGAGATTGAGCTTGCCGTAGTTGCCCAGATCGGCGAGGTAGCTGTTGATCCAGTCCACACCGCGGGTGCGGCTGGTGGCGCCGTTGACGAAGAACTGCACCGCCGCCACCTGGCCGATCGGCTGCGCAAGCTGCAGCTGATCCGAATACAGGATCTGGTCCCAGATGCGGATCTGGTAGACGTCCAGGCTGGAGGTGAAGTTGGCGGTGGGCTGCCACACGCCGCCCAGGCCGTAGTTGGTGGATTTTTCCGGGCTCAGCGGGCGGGCGCCCAAAGCGACAGCCACCGGGTCGGAGGTGCGATAGGTACCGACCTGCACCAGCTCGCCGTTCTGGATCAGCGTGACCACCGAAGCGTAGTTCTGTTGCGCCAGCGACGGGGCGCGGAAGCCGTTGGAGATGGTGCCGCGCAACGAGAACGTATCGCTGAAGGCGTAGCGCGCCGACAGCTTGCCCGAGCGCGTGGAGCCGGCGTCGCTGTAGTTTTCGAAGCGCCCGGCAATGCCGCCGGAGAGCTTGTCGGTGATGTCCGCTTCCAGGTTGGCGTAGACCGCATTGCTATGACGACCGAAGCGGCCGGCTACCGAGGGCTCCAGACCGGAGAACACCTGCGCGCCACCGGGGTAGGGCGCGCCGGTGTCGGGATTGATGGTGTTGGGATCGAAGAAGTACGAAGCCGGCGAGCCAGCGGTGATCTCATAGCGGTCCTGACGGTGCTCGGCACCGAAGGCCACATTGACCGGATACGCCAGGCCCCAGTCGAAGGACTTGTTGACGTCGACATTGACCGTGCCCTGCTCGGTTTCGAAGCCGCCGGAGTTGAAGTTGGTCGGCGAGGCGCCGGTGGTGTAGTACAGATTGGTGTTGATGCTGTTGAGGATGTTGAAGGTCATGTCGTTCTTGCCGTAGGTGGCCGACACGTCCCAATTCCATTCGTTCTCGGTGCTGCCCTTCAGGCCCAACACGGCCGAGCGGTCGTTGGTGGGGTTGTAGATCTGCGGCAGAAAGCCGTTGGGATAGATCGCCTGCACATTACGCGCGGTGTTGTCGGCGGCGCGGTAATAGCCGTTGGAAGTGACTTCGCGACGGCTCATGCTCAGATGGCCGTACAGCTCCACATTGGGCGAGAACTCATAACCGAATGCGGCCAGGCCCTGATAGAAGTTGGACGCCGGGTCGCCATGGCGTTGATACGGCACACCGCCAGGATTGGGCGTCCCCGGCACGGTTGTGGCGCGGTTGGTGTTTTCGCCGCGATTGGTGCTCATGGTGTTCTGGTAGTTCCACGACAGCCGCACCCAGCCCGGCGCGGTGTCGCCGCCGCTGCCGCCGAAGGCCAGGCCCACCGAACCGTCGATGCCGTTCTGCTCGCCATCGCCCTTGTCCATGATGCCGCCGTTGACCGAGATGCTGTTGCTGCCCGCAGCGGCGCCGTGTTTGAGCACGATGTTGACCACGCCGGCGATGGCATCGGAGCCGTATTGCGCCGATGCGCCATCGCGCAGCACTTCGATCCGCGCAATCGCCGACATCGGCAGCGAGTTCAGATCGGCCGGCGCCGAGCCGCGACCGACATACGGGTTGTAGTTGATCAGCGAAGAGGTGTGATAACGCTTGCCATCGACCAGCACCAGCACCGCATCCGGCGACAGCCCGCGCAGGGTGGCCGGGCGCGAGGCGTCATTGCCATCGGAGATCGCCGGGCGCGGGAAGTTCAGCGACGGCAGCAGTTTGCCCAGCGCCGTGGCGATGTCGGTGGCGCCGGTGGCCTGCAGCGATTGCTCGGTGATGATGTCGATGGGCGATTCGGATTCGGCCACGGTGCGGTCGCTGACGCGGGTACCGGTGACGATCAGAGTGTCCAGGGTTTTCTGCGGCGGGGTCGATTGCGACTGCGCACTGGCAGCGAACGAACAGACGGTGAGTGCGACTGAAATCGCCAGCGAGAGTGCGTTGGAGGTGTGCATGGGAATCAAGGCTCAAAGGGGATGAAGGACGCAGCGGTGAAGTGCGTGTAACCGGGAGAAAACAACTGCGTGGGGTGATCGGGCATGCACGCTGGGTCTTTGCAGATGCAAAGCGGCAGGCGCGGCAATACCGGCGATCTGCAACGCGCCATGCAGTGCGTTGTGCATCCTTGCGGGGCGTCCTTGCGAAAGCGGCGAAACGAAGATTCGATTGCCCGCACTCCCCGTTGCGAGAGTGCGGGCGCAAGACCGCTGCAGTCGGCAACGCGCTGTACTGCGCTGCCGTGCAAGGGAAGCATCGGTCGCTAGCGACCGACGCCTGCGATTACCACTTGTAGTTCACGTTGGCGTACACCAACGCACCGTTGAAACCGAACGGCGAGGCGCTGCTGTAGGGCAGGTAGGTGCGCGTGCCTAGCCCGGCTTCCTGGCGGTCGGGATACTCGTTGAGCACGTTGTCGCCACCGACGGTGAAGTTCCAGGCGCCCAGCTTGTAGGAGGCGGCCAGATCCAGCGTCCACTTGGCCGCGTAGGTCTGATCGCTGCCGGCGTTGGTGCCGAAGGTGCTGAACTCGCCCCAGCGCGTGGCAGTACCGGTGAACGACCAGTTGCCTGGCGCCCAGGTGCCGCCCAGGAAGAACTTGTCGCGCGGCGTGCCTTCGGTGATACGGCCCAGTTCCGCGCGGCCGATGCGCACCGCATTCGGGTCGATCGCCACCAGCGCTGCCGGGTTGTCGGCGATCTTCTCTACTTCGGTCTTGTTGTAGTTGTAGCCGCTGGTCAGCTCTGCGCTGCCGCCATCCAGGTTCCAACGGTAGGTGCCGACCGCATCCACGCCCTGGGTCTTGGTGTCCACCGCGTTGGTGAAATAGCGCCCGCCACCGATGCCCGGGAAGCCATTGGCCTGCAGATAGTTACGCGCGGCGATGGAGGTCAGGTTCTCCGATAGCACGACGCGGTCATCGATATCGATGCGGTACGCATCGACGGTGATGTACAGGTTTTCGACCGGTTGCAACACCACGCCCAGGCCGTAGTTCTTGGATTCCTCGGCCTTCAGCGGTTCGGCGCCGAGCGCGATGGCGGCCGGGTTGTCGGTGCGGAAGGTGCCGATCTCGAACGGAATCGCCGTCACCGAGCCGTTGGGCTGGGCCACGTTGAGAAACTGCGTGGCGATCGACTGGAAATTCTGCTGCTGCAGCGACGGCGCACGGAAGCCGGTGGAGGCAGTAGCACGCAGCGCCACCTTGTCGGTAAACGCATAGCGCAGCGACAGCTTGCCGGTAGCGGTGTCGCCGAAGTCGCTGTACTTCTCGTAGCGCCCGGCCAGGCCGGCCGAGAATTTCTCGGTCAGATCCGCTTCCAGATCCACATACGCCGAATGGCTGTTGCGGTTGTAGTAACCGGCATCGGAGAGTTTGAAGCCCGGAAACACCTGCGCGCCAGGAATCAACGCGCCGTTTGCAGACGGAATACCGCCGTTGGCCGACGAAGCCGCATCGCCAGGCGACTGGTTGAACTTCTCGCCGCGCCATTCCGCACCGAAGGCCAGCGTGACCGGGTAGGCCAGACCCCAATCGAGGGTCTTGGTGAAGTCGGCGTTGAGCACGTTCTGGGTGACTTCCAACGTACCGGCATGGAAGTCGGTCGGGCTGGTCACGCCCAGGCTGTTGTTCAAGCTGTTGCGCACATCGAAGGTGAGATTGTTCTGGCCGTAGTTGTAGCTCAGATCGATGTTCAAGCCGCCTTCGGTGGAGGTCTTCAAGCCGCCGACCCACGACACGTCCTTGCTGACGTTGTAGATCTGCGGCAGGAAGCCGTCCGGATAGATTTCCGGGCGATTGCGGTTGTCGCCGGCAAAACGGAAATAACCGTTGGACAGCACTTCGCGCCGGCTGACCATGCCGAACGAGTAGAAGGTGAGGTAATCGGTGGGGCTGTATTGGCCATTGAACGAGATGGCGCCCTGGTCGATTTCCGGGTCGCCGTAGCGCTGCTCCACGCGGCCGCCGAACGGCAGCGCGCGGTTGGTCTGATCCGAATGCCCGGCCTGTGCGGCCAGATGCACCTTGCCGGTGCCGGCGAAGCTGAAACCGGCGTCGCCGGACAGCTGATACTGCTCGCCGTCGCCAGCGCTGTACTTGCCGTAGCGGCCATTGACGCTGCCGCCTTCACCGCTGCCCTTGAGCACGATGTTGATCACGCCGGCAATCGCATCGGAGCCGTATTGCGCCGACGCACCGTCGCGCAGCACTTCGATGCGCTCCACCGCAGCGATCGGGATGGTGTTGAGATCGGCCGGCGACGAGCCACGGCCCTGGGTGTCGTTGAGATTGATCAGCGCAGTGCTGTGATGGCGCTTGCCGTTGACCAGCACCAGCACCTGATCGGGCGACAGGCCGCGCAGCTGTGCCGGGCGCACCGCATCCGAGCCATCGGAGATGGCGGGCCGGGGGAAATTGAGCGAGGGGATCGCGCGTGACAGCGCGGTAGCCAACTCGGTGGTACCGGTCGATTCCAGGGCCTGTGGCGAGATGATGTCGATCGGCGATGCCGATTCGGCCACGGTGCGGTCGGCCACGCGCGTGCCGGTCACGATCAGCGTGTCGAGGGTTTTCTGGGTGGGAGCTTGCGACTGCGCAACTGCGGTTGAAGCGGAAAACGACAAGGCAACAACGACAGCGACTGCGAGTGGACTGGACTTGCAATTCATGCGGTAACAACTCCGAGTGGGGAACGGATGCAGCGCAGTGGGCCCCCTCCCAAGCCGCGTCCGTTGCGGCAGCTGCGGTACGTTCTCAACCATTAACCACGCGTAACCACATGTCAAATTTTGGTTACGTTCCGCATGCAACTGTCATCGAACGTATGCTTATGCCAACGTTGTCATCGTGCACCAAAGTGAGGCGTCGATTGCATTTCCCTACGCTGGGCAACGGATTGCGTTGCCCCATTTTGGGCATCGATACCAGTTATGAAACTTGTGCATCAAAACGTGATCTGCACCGCATCGGCACTGCGTTGCGCAGGACCGTGGAAGACCGCCTCGATGTTGTTGCCATCCGGGTCGAGCACAAACGCCGCGTAATAACTCGGATGATAAGGGCGCAAACCCGGCGCGCCGTTGTCGCGCCCACCGTTGGCCAGCGCGGCGTCATGGAAGGCCTGCACCATCGCAACGTCGCGCGCCTGGAAGGCCAGATGATGGCGACCGGTCAACACGCCTTGCGCCACCGTGTCGCGGTTGGAAACGAATAGTTCGTCGGCCCAGAAGTAGCCATCGCCGTCGCCGCCGATGGGAATGCCCAGGACCTCGAGTACGGCCTGGTAGAAGTGGCGGCTTGCCGGCAGGTCGTGCACCACCAGATGCAGGTGATCGATCAAGCGGCCGCGACAAAGCTGCGATGCTTCCATTGGCGTGCTCCGGCAATGACAGGAGCACCGGTCTTAGCACGCACCGGGCGTACGCATCGTCATCGAGGTGCGTGAGCTGTGTGGACGCATGGCAGCCAGCCAGCGCACCGCAGCTTGATGGCAAGCCTGTGGTGCGCGTGCTGTGCACATGCCATGCAGCGCAGAGCGGCATTCGGCGAGCGGTTGCGCCTGCTTGTGCATCTGTCACAAGCGCATAACCGCATAACCGCATAACCGCAAAAACGCACACGCCCCGGGCTGGCCGGGGCGTGTGGTCAAACATCGATGTCGGTACTGCAGCGCTGCACAACATCAGCGTGCAGCCGCGTTCCATCGCCAGCCGTCGCTAGCGGCGTTGGCCGTGTTTACCACCGGTAGTTGATCCGCCCGTAGACATAGGCACCGTTGAAGCCGAACGGCGACAGATTGCTGTACGCAAACTGCCCGCTGGTGGAGTTGGCGAAGTTGTTCTCGTCCGGATACTCATCCAGCAGGTTGTCTGCGCCCAGCGTGAGCGTCCAGCGATCGACCTTGTAGCTGGCCGAGGCATCCACCACCCACTTGGCACCGAAGGTCTGGTCGTTGATCGCCGCCGCCGGGCGCGTGCTGTATTCGCCGTAGCGGGTGGCGCCCAGCGCCAGCGTCCAGTGCTCGGAATTCCAGCTGCCGTTGACCAGGAACTTGTCGCGCGGGAAGCCTTCTTCGATGCGCCCACGCTCGGTGCGGTCGATGCGCTCCAGGCTCAGCCCATTGGCCGACAACGCCGCCGGGTTGGCCGCCACATTGCGCACGTCCGTTTCGGAGTAGTTGTAACCGGCGGTCAGGTCCACGCTGCTGGCGGCCAGCTGCCAGCGGTAGCTGCCGACAACGTCCACACCACGGGTGCGCGTATCCACCGCGTTGGTGAAGTAGCGCCCACCGTTGATGCCGAAGATGCCCTGCGCTTCCAGCAGGCTGCGCACGCCGGCACCGGTGAGGTTGGACGACAGCACGATGCGGTCGTCCACGTCGATCTGGTAGGCATCGATGGTGAGGTAGAGCGCATCGGTTGGCTGCAACACCAGTCCCAGGCTGTAGGACAGCGAGGTTTCTGCATCCAGCGGTTCTGCACCGAAGGCGCGCGCGACATTGCTGTCGGCCGGAAAGGTGCGGATTTCGAACGGATTGGGGTTGCCGGCCAGGAAGGTGGTGCTGGTGGACTGGAAATACTGCTGCGCCAGCGACGGTGCGCGGAAGCCCGAGGCCACCGTGCCGCGCAACGCGATCTTGTCGGTGAACGCATAGCGCCCCGACAACTTGCCCGAGGCCTGGCTGCCGAAGTCGTCATAGTCTTCGTAGCGGCCGGCCAGCCCGGCGGAGAACTTGTCGGTGAAGTCGGCTTCCAGGTCGGCGTACAGCGCATAGCTGTTGCGCGAATACTGGCCCGACACGCTGGGGGCGAATCCGCCGAAGCCCTGCGCGCCACCAGCCAAGGTGCCGTTCTGCAGATACGAACCCACTTCGCCCGGCGACTGGTTCCACTTTTCGTTGCGGTATTCGGCGCCGAAGGCCACTGTCACCGGATACGCCAGGCCCCAGTCGAAACCGCGCTTGACGTCCAGGTTGACGATGTTCTGCGTGGTCTCCAACGCGCCGTCGTAGAACGACGTCGGCGAGGTCGGCCCCAGGCTCACGTTGAGCGTGTTGCGGGTGTGGAAATCGATGCGGTTGTAGCCGTAGTTGTAGCTGGCGTCCCAGTCCCACCCGCTGGCGGTGGAGCCGCGGACGCCGGCCACCAGCGAGCGGTCCTTGGCGTAGCTCTGGATCTCCGGCAAAAAGCCTTGCGGGTAGATCGACAGGATGTTCTGGCTGCTGCCCGGCGCGCGGAAGAACGCGAACGAGGTGATATCGCGGTTGCTGGCGGTGGCGAACGCGTAGCCGGTGATGCTGTCGCTGAACTGGTATTCGGTATTGAGCGAGGCGGCCTGCGCATTGACGTCGGGGTCGCCGATCTTGAATGCCTTCTGGCCCACGGCCGGCTGCGACACGCTGGGCGCGCCGGCATAGGCGCGGGCGCGGTCGGTGGGGTCCTGCTGATTGAGCTGGGCGGCCACATGCAGCCAGCCGCGGTCGCCGCCGTAGGCCACGCCGGTGTCGCCGGACAGCTCGTAGTTGTTGCCGTCGCCGGCCGAATACTGGCCGAACCCGGCCTGCAGGCTACCGCCCTTTTCCGCGCCCTTGAGCACGATGTTGACCACGCCGGCGATGGCATCGGAGCCGTACTGCGCCGACGCGCCGTCGCGCAGCACTTCCACCCGCGCGATCGCCGCCACCGGGATGGTGTTCAGATCCACCGCCGCCGCGCCGCGGCCGATGGTGCCGTTGAGATTGAGCAGCGACGAGGTATGGCGGCGCTTGCCATTGACCAGCACCAGCACCTGGTCGGGCGACAGACCGCGCAGCTGGGCCGGGCGGATCGCGCTGGTGCCGTCGCTCAGCGCCGGGCGCGGGAAGTTCAGCGACGGCAGCGCGCGCGCCAGCGCGGTGGCCAGTTCCGGGGTGCCGGTGGCCTGCAGTGACTCGGCGCTGATGATGTCGATCGGCGATTGCGACTCGGCCACGGTGCGGTCGGCCACGCGGGTGCCGGTGACGATCACCGTATCCAGGGTATTGGCGGTGGCCGGCGCGGCGTCCTGCGCCAGGGCGGGAGAAGCAAGCAGTGCAGCGACCACGGCGGTCGCAAGCAAGGACAGGGGGTGGTTCATGACAACTCCGAAAACGGCAGCCCAAGCGGGGCCAACTAGACTGGGCGGGTGGCGATCACGGCCGTGCGAAGCGCGCGTGTCGTTCAACCTGAAGGCGCTAATTATTCGTTAACGCTAGAATGGCGTCGCAGGAATGCTGCTCATCTGCTCATTCCTTTTCGTTCTATCGGACTGTCCATCAATGATTTCCCTGCGCAACTTCTCCATGCGACGCGGCGAGCGTCTGCTGTTGTCCAACGTCGACCTGACCATGCATGCCGGCTACCGCGTCGGCGTAGTGGGGCGGAACGGTACTGGTAAGTCGAGCCTGTTCGCCGCGGTGAAGGGCGAGCTGGAGGCCGACAAGGGCGATGTGGATCTGCCCGGCAAGGTGCGCACCGCCAGCGTCTCGCAGGAAACCCCGTCGTTGCCGGACCCGGCGCTGTCGTTCGTACTTGGCGGCGATATCGAGGTATCCGCGGTGCTGCAGGAAGAAGCGGCAGCCACCGCCCGCGAAGACTGGGAGGCGGTCGCCAATGCGCACCAGAAGATGGCCGAACTCGGCGCTTACGATGCCGAAGCGCGTGCCGGCAAGCTGCTGCACGGCCTGGGCTTCCCGGCCGACACGCACCACCGCGCGGTGTCGTCGTTCTCCGGCGGCTGGCGGGTGCGGTTGAACCTGGCGCGCGCGTTGATGATGCCCAGCGACCTGCTGCTGCTGGACGAGCCAACCAACCACTTGGACATGGACGCGGTGCTGTGGCTGGAGCAATGGCTGCTCAAGTACCCGGGCACCTTGCTGTTGATCAGCCATGACCGCGAGTTTCTGGACAACGTGGCCACCCACACGCTGCATCTGCATGGCGGCACCGCCAAGCTGTACGTCGGCGGCTACACCGATTTCGAGCGCCAGCGCATCGAACACCTGCGCCAGCAGCAGATCGCGCACGACAAGGAACAGACCGAGCGCGCGCATTTGCAGAGCTTCATCGACCGCTTCAAGGCGCAGGCCAGCAAGGCGACGCAGGCGCAGAGCCGCATGAAGCGCCTGGCCAAGATGGCCGGCACCGAGGCGGTGCGCGCCGAGCGCGAATTCCGAATCCAGTTCGCGCAGCCCAATCGGCTGCCGTTTTCGCTGATTCGGTTGAACCATATCGAAGCCGGCTACGGCGCCGATTCGGTGATTCTGCACGACGTCGGATTCGGCCTGGAGGCCGGCGACCGCATCGGTCTGCTCGGTCCCAACGGTGCGGGCAAGTCCACGCTGGTCAAGACCCTGGTCGGCGAGCTGGCGCCGCTGGCGGGCGAGCGCAACGCGCATCCGGACCTGCGCATCGGCTACTTCGCCCAGCACACGGTGGAGTCGCTGCACGAAGGTCAGTCGCCGATGGATCACTTCCGCGATCTGTCGCCGGATGGTTCCAATCAGGCGTTCCGCGATTTCCTGGGTAAATGGAATTTCGCCGGCGACCGCGCGTTCGAAGTAGTGGATGGCTTCTCCGGTGGCGAGCGTGCGCGTCTGGCATTGGCCTTGATCGCCTGGCAACAGCCCAACGTGCTGCTGCTCGACGAACCCACCAACCATTTGGACCTGGAAATGCGCGAGGCCCTGGCCGAGGCGCTGAGCGACTTCGAAGGCGCCATCGTGATGGTCTCGCACGACCGCCATCTGATCGGCCTGGTCTGCGACAGTTTCTGGCGGGTGGCCGATGGCGTGGTCGAGCCGTTCGATGGCGATCTGGACGAATACGCCGCCTGGCTGCGCAGCCGCCCGGCCGCGCAAGGCACCAAGCAGAAGATGGCCGAAGTGGCACCGACCCCGCCGCCGCCGACCAAGCCACTGCCGCCGAAAAAAGCCGTCAACCCGCACAAGCTGGCCAGTGCCGAAAAGCGCGTGGGCGAGCTGGAAGCGCTGCTGGCGGAGCTCGACCGCGAACTGGCCAACCCGCGTAACTACGCCGACACCGACAAGATGGCGGTGCTGGGCCGCGACCGTGAGGCGACGGCGCAGCAGCTGGCCGCAGCGGAAGCGGCGTGGATGGAGTTGATCGAGGGCGCGTGACGCGCAGGCGTTACGATGCGCGTCGGGCCAAGCACTAAGGAAGGAGCGAACATGATCAGCGCCACCATCAGTCTGGAAGACCACCTGGCCGCACAGCGCCTGCATGCGCGGCAGACGGGCAAGCTGTTGATCGTGATCCTGGTGGTCCTGCTGCTGATCGGGGCGGGTTTGCTGCAACTGATCGGGGTCAGCGAAATCATCGGGTCGGTGCTGCTCGGCGGCGGTGGCGGCGGCTTGATCGGCCTGGCCGTGTTGCACGCGTGGGGCTTGCCGCGAAAGATCAAACGCCTGCACGCCCAGCAGGCCTCGCTGCGGTATGCCTACACGTTTGCGTGGGACGAGACCGGGCTGGAGATCACCTGGGTGGACGGGCGGCTGCGCCGGCCCTGGTCCGATTACATCCGCTACCGCGAGAACGAGCGCGTGCTGCTGCTGTATCACAACGACCGCTTGTTCGAGCTGTTCGCCCCGCACTGGTTCGCCGACCAGGCGCACTACGAGGCATTTCGCCGCGTGGCGGTGCAGGGGATCGAGGCGGCGCGCCGCTGAGCGGCACCTTGAGCTCGCTTAACCGGAGCGCTGTTGCTCTGCCATCAGCCAATCGCGCAATCGCGCATCGGCATCGCTCTCCGGGCGCGAGCGCAGCCGGGTGAGCCAGTAGCGCCCGGCGTCGATCTGGATCGGGAATGGGCATACCAGGCGCCCCGCGTCGAGATCCTGGCGAAACATCGGCAACGGCAGCAACGCCACGCCGCTCCCGGCCGCCGCCGCGCTGGCCAGGGTCAACGACGAATCGAACATCGCCCCGCGTGCAGGGACATCGGCCACGCCCGCCGCGCGGAACCACTGCGGCCATTCGTCCAGACGATACGAGCGCAATAACGGCAGCTGCGCCAGATCGGCCGGCGTGCGCAAGCAACGCGCCATGCTGGGCGCACAGACTGGCGCAAACGGTGCCTCCATCAGCGCCTGCGCGATCTGGCCCTGCCAGTCGCCGTCGCCGAAACGGATTGCCAGATCCAGTCCTTCGCCGGCCAGATCGACCCGGTTGTTGTGGGTGGACAGGCGCAATTCGATATCCGGATGCGCGGCATGAAACGCCGGCAATCGCGGCAGCAGCCAGCCGGTGGCGAAGGTGCCCACCACGCCCACGCTGAGCACTTCGCGATAGCGCCCATCGGCAAAGCGCTCCAGGGTGGCGGCGATGCGGTCGAAGGCCTCGCCGAGCACCGGTGCCAGCGCCGCACCTTCGTCGGTGAGCGCCACGCCGCGTGGCAGGCGGTGAAACAGGCTGGTGCCCAGCTGCTGTTCCAATGCCTTGATCTGGTGGCTGAGCGCGGCCTGGCTCACGCACAACTCGCCGGCTGCGCGGGTCAGGTTCTGATGGCGTGCGGCCGCCTCGAAGGCGCGCAGAGCATTGAGTGGAAGGCGAGGGCGGGGCATGCGCAGAGATTAGTTCAATTCATGCCAGGGATCGAAACATCGCAATAGTCCGGTGGCCGGCATACGTCGATACTGCGGGCTCTCCCGAGGAGGCTGGCCCATGTTGAACCGTCGACAATTCTTGTGCGCAACCGGCGCGAGCGTGCTGTTAGCAGCGTCCAGGCCCAGTCAGGCGGTCAGTCTGGTGGCGACCCCGGTCGCTGAGTTGCGGGACGAATGGGCCCGGATCGAACGCCGCAGTGGCGGCCGCCTGGGCATCGGCCTGCTCGACAGCGCCACCGGAAAACGCATCGGCCAGCGGGAGGACGGGCGCTTCCCAATGTGCAGTACCTTCAAATTTGTATTGGCTGCGGCGGTGCTGCAGCGGGTGGACAAGGGGGAACTGACGCTGGCGCAGCGGGTGAAGATCCGCGCCTCCGACATGCTTTCGCATGCGCCGGTCACCGAGCGCCATGTCGGCGGGTCGCTGAGCGTGGGCGAGCTGTGCCGGGCCACCATGATCTACAGCGACAACCCGGCCGCCAATCTACTGTTTCCGCTGATTGGCGAGCCGGCCGGGCTGACTGCGTTTTTGCGTGGCATCGGCGATGCGCACACCCGCAGCGACCGCCACGAGCCGGAAATGAACCGCTATGCCGAAGGCGACCCGCGTGACACCACCACGCCTGCGGCAATGGCCGCCACGCTGCGCACGCTGCTGCTCGGCGATGCGCTGCAGCCTGCCTCGCGCAAGCAGCTGACCGACTGGATGATCGACAACCGCACCGGCGACGATTGCCTGCGTGCAGGGCTCACGCGCGACTGGAAGATCGGCGACAAGACCGGCAGCAACGGCACCGACACCCGCAACGACATCGCGATCCTGTGGCCGCCAAAGGGCAGGGCGCCGCTGTTGCTGACGACGTATTTGAACGCCGCCAAGGTCGACGACGCTGGGCGCGATGCGGCGTTGAAGGCGGTCGCAGCCGCCGTCGCGGACGCTGTCACTGCGGTGGACCTGTTCGCGCGATGACGGCCGGCGTGGCGGTGCTCGCCATCGGATCGCAACGCCCCCGCGTTTACCGGCTTTATTTCGCGTGTCAGTCCGCAATGTTCTTCCTATTCCGCTTCCACTCTTGAGGTTCGACGGTGCAAACAAAGTTGAGTCATTGGTGTATGGCAGTTGCGCTTCTACTTGTTCATGGGTCTGTGCCGGCACGTGCCTGGCAACCGGCGCCTGGCCAGATAGAGATACCGCTCTGGCCGCAGGCGGTGCCTGATGCCTTGCGCAATCCAAAGCCCGAAACGGTGGGCACCGGTGAAGGGCGATTTCCGTGGACCAAGGTGAGCGATGTCAGCCGCCCAACGATGACGGTGTATCTGCCAAAAAATCGCAACACCGGTGCGGCGGTGCTGGTGTTCCCCGGTGGTGGCTATCAAGTCCTGGCCATGGATCTGGAAGGGACGGAGATCTGTGATTGGCTGACCGGGCGCGGCATTACCTGTGTGCTGTTGAAATACCGCGTACCCAACTCGGGGCCGACCTGGGTCAACGGCGGCCGCTACTATCCGAAGGTGCAGACCGCGCTGCAGGACGCGCAGCGCACGCTGGGACTGGTGCGCCTGCATGCGGTGGAGTGGCGGATCGATCCGCACAAGGTCGGGGTGATCGGGTTTTCCGCCGGCGGGCATCTGGTCGCCGCGGCCAGCACGCATTTCGCAAAGCGCACCTATCAGCCGGTGGACGCGGCGGATGCGGAAAGTTGCCGTCCCGATTTTGCCATCGCGGTCTATCCGGGCCATCTGTGGGCGCACGAAGATGAGGATCATGCCAAGCGCGATCCAACCCACCTACAGCTGCGTCCAGACATCACCGTGAGCGCCGATACCCCGCCGACCTTTCTGCTGCAGGCCGAGGACGACCAGGTGGATGGGGTGACGCAGTCGCTGGCCTACTACGTTGCGCTGAAGCAGGCCGGCGTGCCGACGGAAATGCATCTCTACGCGCAGGGCGGGCATGCCTTCGGTCTGCGCGCCAAGGGGCTGCCGATCGCGCACTGGCCAAGTCTGGTGGAGACGTGGCTGGGGACTATCGGCGTGTTGGCCCCGGCCGCAGGGCACTGACCGCCGCTGCGCTGCTTGCACGGAGTGACCTTCGCTCGCGATCTCGCACTGCGCGCAGCCTTCGCACGGCGCACGGCGCAAGGCCGCACGGCTCAGCCCAGTGGGCCGATCACGATAGGCCTGTCCTGCTGCAGCCGCGCCGGCCCACCCATCGCCGGGTCGCTGACGCTGTCTGCGCCGGTTTCGATGCGACCGGCCAAGCGTTGGCTTGCGCCGTCGTGTTCGATCCACAGGTCGTACCAACCGCCGCTGGCTGCCGCCTTCCAGCTGCGTTGCCAGGTCTGGCCGCCCGCAAGCTGCAGCTGCTCGCGCGGTTGCGCCTGCGCATACGCGGCCGGTTGCAGCGCGATCTGGATCGGCGTGGTGCCGGTGTTGTGCAACGACAACGACAGCGCCGCCGGGTCGTCCGCTGCCTGGGTGATGTCGGCTACCAGCAATGCAGCGCTCAGGTCGCCGCGATAGTGGCGATGGAATCCGTTGGGGCCAATCAGCCACAGATCGTAGCGGCCATCGTAGGTGGTCCAGTCGCCGTCCAGCATGGCACCGTTGCCCACCGTGTAGCGGCGCGGGATCGCCGCCAGGTCGTAGCGGTCGTAGACATGCAGCACCGCCGCCGCGCCGTTGTTGCGCAGGCGTAGCTGCACCTCGCCGCGCGCTTGCGCATGCGCCAGTTGCACGCTCGGGCGATACGGCACGGCGCGCGAACGGCGCACGCCAAACGGTTGCTCGGGCGCTTGCAACGTGGCCGGCAGCGGCGGCAACGTGTGCTCGCGCAAGGCTGCTGCGCGCGCTGCCGCATCGCCCACATCGGGTAGCGATGCGACGAATGGGCGTGCATCGGCGTTGCGGAAATCGAACGCATTGGTCAGGTCGCCACACACCGCACGCCGCCATGGCGTGATCTCCGACGCCTGTACGCCAAATCGTCGTTCCAGCAGGCGCAGCACCGAGGTGTGGTCGTATACCTGCGAATCCACCCAGCCACCGCGACTCCACGGCGAAATCACATACAGCGGCACGCGCGGACCAAGCCCGTAGGGGCGGCCGTGCAGTGCGGGCAGATCCACTTTCTGCTCACCGGGTGCAGGCTGGCGATGGTAGTCGTCGTCGGTGGCGACGCTGGAAGCGCCGGCAAACCCGCCGGTTGCGCGCGGGTCCGGCGATGGCGGTGCCGGCGGAGGCATGTGATCGAAAAATCCATCGTTCTCATCGAACATCAGCAGCAATGCAGTGCGGCTCCACACCGCCGGATTGGCGGTGAGCGCATCCAGCACGCGTGCGGTGTAGGCCGCGCCTTGCGCCGGGCTGGACGGGTCCGGATGTTCGCTGCCGGCCGCATCGGCAATGACAAAACTCACCGACGGCAGCCGACCGGCCATCACGTCCGCGCGCAGCTGCTCCACGCCCCGCGTGCTGATGCCACGCGCACGCAGCTGCGCATCGTGACCGGGCGCGTTGCTGTAAGCCTGCCGAAACGCCTCGAACCCGGCCAGCGGGTTGTCGGTGAAGTTGTCGGCCATGTCCTGATAGATCTGCCAGCTCACACCCGCGCGCTGCAGCTGTTCCACATAGGTGGTCCATCGATACGGCTCGGCAAACCCGCCCAGCTCCGGAAAGTTGTCGTGCGAGTTACCGATCACCGGCCCGCCATGGCGCCCGTGCGGATCGTTGCCGCCTGTCCACAGGAACACGCGATTGGAATTGGTGCCGGTCTGGATTGAGGCGTGGTAGGCATCGCAAATGGTGAACGCATCGGCGAGCGCGTATTGGAAGGGAATATCCGCCCGGCCGTAGTAGCCCAGCGCATGATTGTGTTTGGCTACCGCCCACTGCCCAAGCCGGCCGTGGTCCCAGGCCTGTTGTGCATCCGGCCAGCTATGCGGCGTGCCCTTGACGCGCATGAAGCCGAATTGCGCTGCGGTATCCAATGCAAACGGCGTGAGCCATTGCATGGCGTCTTCGCTGGGCTGCAGCCACACCGTGCGCGAGGGCGCGCCGGGCAGCGGTGGGGCCGGGATCGGAAAGCGATCGCCGAACCCGCGCACGCCGGGCAGCGCACCGAAGTAATGATCGAACGCGCGGTTTTCCTGCATCAGGATCACCACGTGCTGCAGGTCGTCCAGTGTGCCGCTGCGGCGGTCCGGCGCGATGGCGGCGGCACGCGCGATGGTGGGCAACAGTGCGGCCGCACCGCTGGTCAGGCCGGCTTGCAGCAAACGGCGGCGGGGCAGGTCGATCATCGTGTCACCTCTGAGTGGCTGAACCCGTCCGAGTCCCTTCCCCCGCCTGCGGGGGAAGGTGCCCGAAGGGCGGATGGGGGCGCTGTGCTCTCACCCCAGCCCTCTCCCGCAAAGCGGGAGAGGAAGACAGTCCCGGCGTGCACGTCAGCATGGCAGGTGGCCGTTACAGATCCAGCGTCAGCGTCAGCCCCAGCGTGCGCGGCGCGGTTGAGTGGCTGAACCCGTTCGAGTCCCTTCCCCCGCCTGCGGGGGAAGGTGCCCGAAGGGCGGATGGGGGAGCTGTGCTCTCATCCCAGCCCTCTCCCGCAAAGCGGGAGAGGAAAACAGTCCCGGCGTGCACGTCAGCATGGCAGGTGGCCGTTACAGATCCAGCGTCAGCGTCAGCCCCAACGTGCGCGGCGCGGCGATGAAGGCGCTATCGCTGCCGTCCACGCCTTCCAGATAGCGCTTGTCGGTGAGGTTACTGACATTGAGCGCCAGTTGCAGGCCCTTGAGTTGCGCCGACAGCTGCGACAGCTCCACGCCCAGATTCGCATTGAAGGTGGTCACCCCATCGAGCGCGGCGCGGTTGGATGCATCCAGATAGCGCTTGCCCAGATACCGACCGGACACGCCGAAGCGCCATGCTTCCCCACGCCAATCAGCCGAGACCACCAAGGTGTTGCGCGGCTGGCCGATCACCTGCGCGCCGGGTGTGATATCCAGGGCGGTGTCGCGCGCGGCATCGCCGCTGCCCAGGTAATCGGCCTTGTTGTAGGTGTAGGCGCCATTGAGGCGCCAGCCGTTGTCCCAGCCGTAGCCCAGCGCCGCTTCCACGCCGCGCGCATGCACGCCGCCGAAGTTTTCATACACGCCGTCGGTCTCGCCCAGATAGTCGATGCCGCTGACGAAGTTGGCAGGCACATACACGATGCGATTGTCGAAGCGGATGTCGTACAAGGTCACGCTGCCGGTCAACGGCCAGCGGCTGATGCGCAGGCCAAGCTCGATATTGTCGGCAGTTTCCGGTTGCACGCGGCTCAGTGCGACCGGGTCGGTTTCGCCCAGCACGCCGGACGGAATCGCGGCAAAATTCTGCGAATACCCGGCGAAGGCTTCCAGCCCCTGCACCGGCGTGGTCCAGGTCAGGCCCGCCGAGAGCAGCGGGTCGGAGTGCGCATCCGACTCCACATGCTGCGCATCGCCGATGCGGCGGTCGCGGGTCTGGTCCAGAAAGAACTGCTTCACACCCACGCGCCAGGCGAAAGCGCCGTAACGCATCACATCTTCGACGTAATACATCTGCTCGTCGGTCTGGTAGTTGTCCTTGAACTGCACCCAGTACGGCTGATGGTCGAAGCTGATGTTGGTGCCGACGTTGAGCAGGCGATGCCAGTCGCGGGTGACGCTGCGGTCGTAACGTTCCAGCCACGCGCCGGCACGCACCGTGTTGTCGATCGGGCCCAGGTCGTGGCGCCATTCCACATCGGCCATCGCACCGGCGCGGTGATTGTCGTAATGGCTGTGGCGATACGACTGCACCGGCACCGAACCTGCCGGATAGCAGGCCGGATTGGATTCGGCCGGCACCGCCGCACTGCCGGCGCAACCGGCCAGCAGCGTTGCCGCCGCACCGCCTGGGGTCAGGTAATACAGCTTGCCCAGGTCGCTGCCGGCATACACGGTGTTGCCGCCGCGCGCCTCCGATTCCGGCGCGCCGGCACCATCGTTGGTGACGTCCACCAGATACGGCGGAATCCAGTCGCCGCGGCCTTGCATGCGATGAGCGTAGCCCGTGAGCGTGGCCTTGAACCCATTGCCGCCATCGAAGGCGCCGCGCAGATAACCGAAGGTGTTCTTGCGCAGCGCGCGCGAGCCGGAGCGGTAGTTCTGATCCAGATACGGAATGCCGGTGAGCGTGCCGGTCAACAAATCGTGTTCCGGGTCGCGCGCGAACTGCTCAGGCGTCACGCTGGTGTATTCGGATTCGTCGGCATCGTCGTAGGACGCGTAGCCGCTGAGCGTCCACTTGTTCAACGCGCTGACGAACTTGCCGGCCAGGTGGTCGCGGCTCGTGTGGCCGCTGCCGTCGATCCAGTCGTCGTTGCGCGCCGACGAACCGCTGATCCAGGCACGCGTGTTGCCGCCGAGCAGGCCGGTGTCGTAGCGCGCGTAATACTTGCGCGCCTGGTTGTCGCCAATGCTACCGATCACGCGCACACGCTGTTCCTCGAGCGGCTCGCCGGTGAGGTAATTCAGTGTGCCGCCCAGCGCTTCGTTCGAGCGCGATGCGATATCGGCGGTGCCCTGGCTCACTTCCACCGTTTCCAGGTCCGGCATGTCGATGAAGCGGTTGGCCTTGGAGCCGCCGCCATACGCCGAGCCACCGTTGGGCACGCCGTCGACGGTGGTGCCGATCTGCTGCGTGTCGCGGTTGCTGACAAAGCCACGCATGCTGATCTGCGTGCCCCAATCGGACGAGCCGAATGCATCGGCTTCGGTCACCACCACGCCGGGGAGTTCGTTGAGCGCGTCGTTTACGCTGCCCAGCACGAACTGGCGGTCGAGCATTTCCTTGCTCACGGTGGTCTTGGAATACGTCATTGCCTGCCCGACCACCTGTACCTGATCGAGCGTGGACACCTGCTCGCCGCTGGCAAGCACTTCTGAACTCGGCGCTGCCGGCGTGGCGCCATCCGGTGCCTGCTGCGCGTAAGCGGGCAGGGTGAATGGAACCAGCAGCAGGGCAAGCGTGGCCGGATGTCGCACGCGCGGGCAGGTGATCGAATCCATTGCAATCCAACGAGCGGGGGAGGTGGCCGCAGACTGCCGTGCTTGCATTGCGTGATGATGACCGCGCTACAGATGGGCTGCGATCACTGGGTGGATGTGCGCAGCTTCTTTGCCTCTAGGCCGCGTGTGATTCAGCGCTATTTGCAGTGCGTAAGCAGCGTGGTCGATTGGTCGATTGGTCGATTGGTCGGGGGGCGGTGTCTTCACCTCGCGCGATTCAACGCTGTTGGGGGGGGGCGCAAGTTGCTTGGTCGCTTGGTCGAGGGTGCGATGTCCTCACCGCTTGCGGGACACGCTGTGAATCCATCCATGGACGCTCCGTGGCGGCATCCATGCCGCCACAGGGTCCCGCAAGCGGTGAGGACACCGCGCCAGAAAGTGTGTGGGTTGTTTTGTTGAAAACCTACAAACCGACCATCTTGGATGGTCCTTGCCCGCCCACCATCGCGGGACCTTTGGCGGCATGGATGCCGCCAAAGAGCTTACATGGACGTACTTGCAGCGTGTCCTGCGATGGTGGGCGGGCAAGGGCCCTGCAGCAAAGCGCAGATCCACGCGCTGCACTCGACGCATTCAAAGCGTCCAGCCGCACCACAACGCGTGCTCCAAGTCTTGAAGCGGCTGAAAAAACGTCGCGAGCAACCGGCAGGGCGTGTGGGCATCTCACGCAGACCAGATCTGTGCGAAAGATACATGCCGCTGCGAGCTGTATCCCGCGTATCGCACCAGCGTCGGTAGCTTACGACCGAGACATCGCGTTCTCAGCGCTTCTTGGCGTTTGGCGCTGCTTCGATCTGTTGGGTTTCCGGCATCAATTCCAGTGCCGATGGCGTGGTGCGCAGCATCGGCCGGAACGCGATGGGATGCGTGCGACGACGCGCAAACCGCAGCAAGCGCGACAGCGTGAAACCGGCCAGCGCCAACAACATCACTGCGAAATAGACCGGGAGCGCCGCAGGGCCGAACTTCTGCATCGCCCCGCCCGCCAGCGCCGGGCCGATGGCCGCGCCCACGCCATGCACCAGCAACAGACTGCTGCAGCCCGATAGCAGGTCTTCGCGCGGCAGGTAATCGAGCATGTGCGCCACCGCAAACGGGTACAGCGAAAACGCCAGCCCGCCGTACACGAAAAACAGCATAAACAAGACGGTGGTCTGCGACTGCACCATCGGCACTGCGGCAGCGATAGCGATGGCGGCGGCCAGGACGCTCACCGTAACCAGGCCGATGCGTCGGTCGTGCCCGTCGCTGATGCGCCCGATCGGCCATTGCAGCACGGCACCGCCCACGATTGCGGTGAGCATGAACATTGCCACGCCATCGGCATCCAGTCCGATGCGGTTGGCATACACCGGAAGCAAGCCCCAGAACGCACCCATCGCCAAGCCCGACAACCCGGCGCCGACGGTGGCGACCGGCGCCAGCGCATACAGCGTTTTCAGGCGCAGGCGCGACACCTGCGGCACCTCCGGCGGAATCAAGCGCGTGGTGACGACCGGCATCACCGCCGCGCAGATCAGGATGGCGGTCAGCGTGAACATGGCCGGTGCTCGCGCGTCGCCGGCGGTCAGCAGAATCTGGCCCAGCGCCAGCGCCGACAGATTGATCGCCATGTATACCGAGAAAACCCGGCTGCGTCGGCGTGCATCCGGCTCGGCGTTGAGCCAGCTTTCGATCACCGTGTACAAGCCCACCAGGGCAGCGCCGGTGACCAGGCGCAACACACCCCAACCCCACGGATCCAGCCAGATCGGATGCAACAACACGGCAATGGCCGCCAGCGATGCGTAGAACGCGAATGCGCGGATATGCCCGATGCGTCGAATCAGCGGCGGGGCGAAAAACGTGCCTAGAAAAAAGCCGGCGAAATAACCAGACATGATCAGGCCCAGCGCACGCGCATCGAACCCGGCCTGACCGCCGCGCACGGCGAGCAACGTACCGAGCAGCCCGCTGCCGGTCAGCAGCAGGGCAACGCCCAGCAACAGGGCGGTCAGCCGCAACATGGATGCGGCCCTCGTGGGGGAAAAGGCGCGTCGATCACGCGATCGAGTGTAGCAGCCACGCTGCTGCGACTCGATCGATGTGGCTCGCATACGCGATCAGGTGGCGATGGCTGAGCGGCTCGCTGCCGATAGAGTGGGGTTGCGCTATCACCATGTGTGGGCGGAGACGCATGCCGGCGTGCATTTAGAGCGGCCAACAAGACGTGGCGAGCAGTCGTCAGGTGGTTGTGAACGGCACGCAGGAACCGGTGTGTACGAGTGGTAGATGAGAATTCCGCGGACAGGCCGCGCCCGCCTGGCGGTGAGCGAAGGAGTTTTGTTAGCTACTCTGAGGCCAGGTCCGCGCTGGTGAAGGAGAGCCGCCGGAAGTGCCGGATCAAAATGGCATGGCTAAGCCGCGCTCTATAGACGAGGAGAGCCTTTCAGGCCGTAACTGACGAGCTGGCCGAAAGCGTCTTCGTTGACGCAGCGAATCCGCTACTCGTCTCGATGTCGCCGTCAACCGCCAACCGCCAACAGCCAGAAGCCAACCGCCAACAGCCAACCGCCAACAGCCAACAGCCAACAGCCAACAGCCAACAGCCAACAGCCAACAGCCAGCAGCCTCAAGCGTCCAGCCTGCGAGACGCCCCAGCGTGCCAAGAGGCCCGACGCACCGCACGTGCATCCGCAATGCGTCGGTCACTGCCCAGCACTCTCCCGCCAGCCCGGCCATGCGCCAGCGCGCGATTCGATCATTGCGCCGACATGCCCGCATCCGTCTAGAATCGGCGCCCTTGCATCGTCTTCAGCGAATTTGTCATGCCCATCTACGCGTTCCAGTGCACCACCTGCGGCCACTCGTTCGACCGCCTGCAGAAGATGGCCGACCCCGATCCGCAGACCTGCCCGTCTTGCGCTGCGGCCACCATCAAGCGCCAGGTCACCGCGCCGTCGTTCCGCTTATCCGGCAGCGGCTGGTACGAGACCGATTTCAAGTCGGCTGGCGAAAAGAAGAAGAACCTTACCGAGAGCAGCAGCGCAGGCGGCGGCGATGCCAAGCCGGCGGCGGCCAGCGACAGCAAGCCCGCAGCCGCACCGGCCGCGCCCGCCGCAAAGCCGGCATCCGGCGCGGCGTGATGGTCGACATGCGCGGCAGCGTCGTCAGCACGATGTCGCGCTTGGCGCCGTGGCTGCTGGCCATCGCGATCAGCGGCTGCGCCAGCGCCGCACCGCCGCCCAGCACCGCCGTCGTGCCAGCCGACCGCTTTCTCTCCGCGCTTGCGGCGCACTGCGGGCAGGCGTTTGCCGGTCGTGTCCTGGTCGACACGCCCGCATCGACAACGCCGAGTCCGTTCGCTGGCAAGGCGCTGGTGATGCATGTGCGCGGTTGCGCCGACCCGCGCCGCGAGCTGCGGGTGCCGTTCCATGTGGGTGACGACCACTCGCGCACCTGGGTGCTGACCCGCACGCAGGCCGGTTTACGCCTCAAACACGATCATCGGCATGCTGATGGCAGTGCGGATGCATTGACTCAGTACGGCGGTGACAGCCGTGGCGCGGGCAGTGCCACGCGTCAGGAATTCCCGGTGGATGCCGAATCGATTGCCTTGTTCAAGCGATTGGGTGCCACCGCCTCGTTGCAGAACACCTGGGCGATGGAGGTCCAGCCCGGCCGCAGCGTGGTGTACGAGCTGAGTCGCCCGGGCGGGCGGTTGTTTCGGGTGGAGTTCGATCTCACCCGGCCGGTGCCCTTGCCTCCGGCGCCGTGGGGAAGTTGAGAGCCGGCCAACAGCGGCTGACAAAACGACGGCGCTGACCGCTATGCGGGCGCGGCCGGTGCCCGGCATCCTCCTTGCCACGCGCAGACTCTGGCTCCTGTAAGCCGTCCAGGCACACCTGACAACTGCGCGCTACGTTTGGTCGGCCGATTGCAAGAGTTGATAGCGACGCTTGGTTGCGCGTGACTGAGCCGCCCGGCCGGCAGCAAATAGGTCCTCGGTCCTGTCACCGCCAACCTGTCGCTCAGATAGCGCGGCCGCTCACCTTGTTGCAAAACCACAAAGCGCCAACGCAAACAGGCCGGCTCATCACGAACCGGCCTGTTGCGACAAACACAAAAGACGCCAAGCCCGGAAACCTCAGCGCGCGTCGAACCGCGCGCGGCAGCCATCGTTGACCCAGACCGCCGAGCGGCGCGGGTCGAAGCCCCAGGTGCGGCCTTCTTCGCAACGGGTGTTCGACAACTGGCGGGTCAGCACCGGGCGACCGGCGCGCACGTCCCAGTCGCAGCTGCGCAGGCGACGGTCGTCGCTGCTGCAGGTCACCGAGTAGTCGCCACGCGGGCGATCGTCACGGCCGCCATAGCCGTCATCGCGATCCCAGCCGCCACCGCCACGGGCCTGCGCAAAGTCGGCGCGGCAGCCGTCATCCACCCAGATCCGGCCGTTTTCCTGGTGCCAGTTACGGCCCTCCACGCAGGGCGTGCCGGAGAGCTGACGCACGATCGTCGCGCGCCGCCAGCCGGTGTTGCAGATCGCCTGGCGCTGGTCGCGGCTTTCGCAACGCACGGTGCCGGCGGCTGCATTGCCGGGGCGGTCGTCGCTGCCATTCCAGCCACCACCGCCCCAGCCACCGCGGGCCTCGACGAAGCGGCCGCGGCAGCCGTTGTCCACCCAGACGCGGCCGCGGTCGCTGCCCCAGTTGCGGCCTTCGATGCAGCGGGTGCCGGAGATGTTTTCCACCAGCGCGGCGCGCCCACGGAACGGGGTGTCGCACTCGCGGCGGCGGTTATCGTTGCTGGAGCAGGTGATGCTGGGGCCATTGAAGCCGCGGTCCTGCGCGGCGGCGGGGCGGCTGACCAGGGTGCCGGCGAGGGCGACAAGACTGAAGCCGGAGATCAGCAGGGCGGTGCGCAGCATCGTGACGTCCTTGGTACGGGAGGGGCGTGGCGCCTATTCAGCCGGGCGCTGACTTAAGCGCCGGTGACCGTCGCCGCATTTGCTCCTGCCGCCCGCCGGCCCCAGAATATCCGGCTTTCCGGCGCTGCCTGCGTCGGGTTTTCAGCGGAGCTTTCGATGCGTACCCACTTCTGCGGCCTGGTCGACGAGACCATGATCGGCCAAACCGTCACTCTCGCCGGCTGGACCGACGTGGCCCGCAACCTGGGCGGCGTGTGCTTTATCGACCTGCGCGACCACGAAGGCATCGTGCAGGTGACGGTGGAACCGGAGAACGCCGAGGTGTTCCCGGTGGCCGCCAGCCTGGGCTACGAAGACGTGTTGCAGGTCGAAGGCGTGGTGCGTGCGCGGCATGCGGTCAACGACAAGTTGCGCAGCGGCAAGGTCGAAGTGATCGCCACCCGCATCACCATCCTCAACAAGGCGGCGCCGCTACCGTTCCATGCGCACGAAAATCCGGGCGAAGAAACCCGCCTGAAGTACCGCTATCTCGATCTGCGCCGTCCGGAAATGCAGCGCATG
Source organism: Xanthomonas sp. WCS2018Noco2-27 (assembly GCF_031843525.1). NCBI lineage: Bacteria > Pseudomonadati > Pseudomonadota > Gammaproteobacteria > Lysobacterales > Lysobacteraceae > Xanthomonas > Xanthomonas sp. WCS2018Noco2-27. The sequence goes on from NZ_JAVTIK010000004.1 coordinate 202,483, forward strand.
CAGCGCACCCGCATCAAGCTGGTGCAGGCGCTGCGCCGTCATCTGGACGCGCGCGATTTCCTGGATATCGAAACCCCGATCCTGACCAAGGCCACCCCGGAAGGCGCACGCGACTTCCTGGTGCCGGCGCGCATGCATCCGGGCGAGTTCTACGCCTTGCCGCAGAGCCCGCAGCTGTTCAAGCAGATTTTGATGGTGGCCGGCTTCGACCGTTACTACCAGATCGCGCGCTGCTTCCGCGACGAAGCGCTGCGCGCCGATCGCCAGCTGGAATTCACCCAGCTCGATATGGAATTCGCTTTCGTGCGCGAGCGCGACGTGCAGGATTTCGTCGAAGACATGATCCGCGCCATCTTCAAGGAAGTGGTGGACGTCGAGTTGGCCGCGCAGTTCCCGCGCATGACCTGGGCCGAGGCGATGCGTCGCTATGGCTCGGACAAGCCGGACCTGCGTATCGCGCTGGAACTGATCGATGTGGCCGAGCTGGTCAAATCCAGCGAATTCCCGGTGTTCACCGCCGCCGCCAACGATGCCGACGGCCGCGTGGCCGCGCTGCGTATTCCCGGTGGCGCAGCGCTGTCGCGCAAGCAGATCGACGAATATGCCGCGCATGCCGCCAAATACGGCGCCAAGGGGCTGGCCTACATCAAGCTGTCGGAAACTGGCGAAGTCAGCTCGCCCATCGCCAAGTTCTTTTCCGAAGAAGCGTTCGCCGCGCTGCTCAAGCACGTGGGTGCAAGCAACGGCGATATCGTGTTCTTCGGTGCCGGCGGCTACAACAAGGTGTCCGATTTCATGGGCGCGCTGCGCCTGAAAGCCGGCAAGGACTTCAAGCTGGTCGCCGATACCTGGGCGCCGCTGTGGGTCACCGATTTCCCAATGTTCGAGTGGGACGACGAAGCACAGCGGTACGTCGCCCTGCATCATCCCTTCACCGCATCGGCGGTGGACGATATCGCCGACCTGCGCGCCAACGCCCGCACTGCGGTGTCGCGCAGTTACGACATGGTGCTCAACGGCAATGAAATCGGCGGCGGCTCGATCCGTATCCACCGCCCGGACATGCAGAGCGCGGTGTTCGAATTGCTCGGCATCGGCGCGGAAGAAGCGCGCGCCAAGTTCGGCTTCCTGCTGGATGCGTTGAACTACGGCGCCCCGCCGCACGGCGGCATCGCCTTCGGTATCGACCGCATCGCCGCGCTGATGGCCGGCACCGAATCGATCCGCGACGTGATCCCGTTCCCCAAGACCACCGGCGCGCAGGATCTGATGACCGACGCCCCATCGCCGATCGCCGCCGAGCAGCTGGCCGAAGTGCACGTGCAGGTGCGCCCCAAGCAGGCCTGACCTGCGCGAGCAGATGGCCGCGCTATGCGTGGTCATCTGTACAAGTCGCCCAGCGCAGCCAGCGCTGCGCACTTTGGCGGAACCGTCAGCGCCAAGGCCGGAGGCTGTGCATGTATCACGGCCCTCCAATCGCCGCCGATCGACCGGCGGCGGTGCGCCTGCAGGCCCGTTTCAAACCGGCCCGATTTGCGCTAGTACATGGCCGCGACTCGCACGTCGTGGTTATCTTTCCGACGCGCTGCGGTGCGCAGCCAGCGTCGCGCGCTTTGCCAAAACCATCAGCGCCCATACCGAATCCTGCGCACGGGTAATCCACGCACCGCAGATGCTTGCCCGATTCCCGATTCCCGATTCCCCCAATCCCCAACTTGCAGAACCGCCGCCGCATGCGAGAAGCTGCCACGTCCACCCGGCACGAGAGGCCCGCATGACCCGCATCCGCCGCGCCACGCCGGACGATGCCGAAGCGCTGTCGCTTCTGGCTGCGCAGACGTTTACCGAAACCTTCGGACATCTGTATCCGGAAGAAGACCTGCGCGGTTTTCTGGAAGAGACCTATGCGGTGGAGCGTGCGCGCATCGTGCTGGCCCATCCGGACTACGCGATCTGGTTGCTGGAGCTGGACAACCTGCTGGTCGGCCACGCCGCCGCCGGCCCATGCGGCTTGCCGCACGACGAGGTGCGCCCCGGCGACAGGGAACTCAAGCGCCTGTATCTATTGAAGGACTACCAGAGCAGCGGCTGGGGCAGCCGGTTGTTCGAAACCGCCTTGGAATGGCTCGAACGCGACGGCCCACACACCTTGTGGATCGGTGTGTGGTCGGAGAATTTCGGTGCGCAGCGCTTCTACGCCCGCTACGGTTTCGAAAAAATCGGCGAATACGATTTCCCGGTGGGCAAGATCGTCGACCGCGAGTTCATCCTGCGCCGCAAGCCGGTGCTGGTGGCGGACTAAGCGCGACGACCAAACGACTGCACGCGCATCGGACCAGCGCGGCCGGTACCGCGCGGAATCGGCATGTGTCGCTCGTACACGCCGTCTCCCGTGCGCCGTGCACACCCGCCTGTCAGCCGCTCGCTACGGTGTATTCGCCGCTCCAAGCCAGGCCTGCCTAACCGTGGCAGCGCGGCAAGCCATTCTGTCCTGCCCAGGCGCGGCTGCGCTTGCCGCAAGATCGGCGCAGCAAACCTGCGATCGCAATCGCGCAGTCGGTGCTGCAGACCCCATGCGCGTCAGACATCGCCTGATGCTCACCTTCCCTTACGGTAACCACGTCCTTGTCCAACGCATCGTCGGCCATCCCTGTCATCCCTCGGCGCAGTCCGCGCAAGCACGTGGCCACCGCCACCGCCGATGTGCTGCTGGTGCACGGCATCTGGAATACCGCGCACTGGCTGTTGCCGCTTGCGCGCCGGATGCGCGCCGATGGGCTGGCGCCTGCGTTGTTCGGCTATGCCAGCGTGCTCGGCGGGCCGACCCAGGCGGTGCCGCGCTTGATCGAACGCCTGCGCACCAGTCGCGCGCAATTGCTGGTCTGCCACAGCCTGGGTGGGCTGATGGCCCTGCAGGCCTTGTGCGATGCCCCCGACCTACCGGTGCGCCGCGTGGTCTGCCTGGGCTCGCCCCTGTGTGGCAGTGCCGCTGCGCGCGGGCTGGCCCGGCGCGGGGGCGTCTGGGCGATGGGGCGCAGCGCCGCCCTGCTGCAGCAAGGGTTTGCGCGCTGGGACGGGCCGGTCGAGATCGGCCAGGTCGCCGGGTGCGTGCCGCGCGGGGTCGGCCGCTGGCTGGCGCCGCTGGCCGAGGGCTCGGACGGTACCGTGGCGCTGTCCGAAACCCGTCTGCCCGGGCTGCGCGACCACTGCGTGGTGCACGCCAGCCACAGCGGGCTGTTGCGCTCGCCCGAGGCCGCCCGGCAGGCGCTGGCCTTCCTGCGCAGCGGCCGCTTTTCGTCTTGAACATCCGCTGGCGGATGTCGCGGCCCCGGTGAGTGCAAGCAATCAGGTAAAATCCGCGCCCTGTCATCCAAGCCAGTCTGGAATCACCCATGGGTAGAGGCCCCTCGATCGAAGGCCGCAAGAACGCCTCCGACGCCAAACGCGGCAAGATGTTCACCAAGATCATCCGCGAGATCAGCGTCGCTGCGCGCGCCGGCGGCGGCGATGTGTCCAACAATCCGCGCCTGCGCACCGCCATGGACAAGGGCCTGTCGGCGAACATGTCCAAGGACGTGATCGAACGCGCCATCAAGAAGTCCACCGGCGAGTTGGAAGGCGTGGAATACGAAGAAGTGCGCTATGAGGGCTACGCGCCCGGCGGCGTGGCGGTGATCGTGGACTGCCTGACCGACAACCGCGTGCGCACCGTGGCCGACGTGCGCCATGCCTTCAGCAAATGCGGCGGCAACATGGGCACCGATGGCTCGGTGGCCTTCATGTTCAAGCGCTTGGGCGTGCTCAGTTTTGCCGCCGGCATCGATGAAGACACCCTCACCGACGCGGCGATCGAAGCCGGCGCCGACGACGTGGTGGTGTACCCGGAAGACGGCGCCATCGACGTGCTGACCGCCCCGGATGCCTTCGCCCAGGTCAAGGACGCCCTGGCCGTGGCCGGCCTGGAACCGGCCCACGCCGAAGTCACCTTCCGCGCCGAAAACGACATCGCTGTCGACGGCGACACCGCGCTGCAGGTCCGCAAGCTGCTCGACTTGCTCGAAGACCTGGACGACGTTCAGGACGTGTATTCGAACGTCGATCAATCGAGTTTCGGCGCGTAGGCGCCGGGAATTGAGAATGGAGAATCGGGAATCGAAACGACTGCATCCTGCGGTGCTCGGCGACGTCGAGCACGCCAGTAGGCCGCTTTACCCATTCCCGATTCCCGACTCCGGATTCCCGGCCCCTCGATGACCCGCATCCTGGGCATCGATCCTGGCTCCCAGCGCACCGGGGTCGGCATCATCGACATCGACGAGGGCGGTCGCAGCCGGCATGTGCATCACGCGCCGCTGGTGCTGCTGGGAGAGGGCGACTTTGCGCAGCGGCTCAAGCGCCTGCTGCACGGGTTGGGCGAGTTGATCGAGACCTACCGGCCGGATGAAGTGGCGATCGAAAAGGTCTTCATGGGCAAAAGTGCCGATTCGGCGCTCAAGCTCGGCCATGCACGTGGCGCGGCGATCTGCGCGGTCGTCATGCGCGATCTGCCGGTGCACGAGTACGCTGCCACTGAAATCAAGCTCGCGCTAGTTGGCAAGGGCGGCGCGGACAAGGTGCAGGTGCAGCACATGGTCGGCATCATGCTCAACCTGAAAGGCAAGCTGCAGGCCGACGCCGCCGATGCACTGGCGGTTGCCATCACCCACGCCCACGTCCGCGCCACCGCGCAGCGTCTGGGCGTCAATACCCAACAGGCCTGGAGCCGGAAGAAATGAGAGCAGGGATTTGGGAGTCGGGATTGGGGATTCGCAAAGGCGGGTCCGCGCGTGCTGTGCCGATGCGGCGGTGCGCGGCCGTGGTTAACGGCAGCGAGGGATCCAGCCAATCCCAAATCCCCAATGCCCAATCCCGGCACCGCAGCGGCGGTGCCGCGTGATCGGCCGTCTGCGCGGAATCCTGGCCTACAAGCAGCCGCCGTGGCTGGTGATCGACGTGGGCGGGGTGGGGTACGAGCTGGAGGCGCCGATGAGCACCTTCTACGATCTGCCCGATGTCGGTCGCGACGTCATCCTGTTCACCCATTACGCGCAAAAGGAAGACAGCGTCGCGCTGTACGGCTTCCTGCGCGAGGGAGAGCGGCGGCTGTTCCGCGACGTGCAAAAAGTCACCGGGATCGGCGCCAAGATCGCGCTGGCGGTGCTCTCCGGCGTCAGCGTGGACGAGTTTGCCCGCCTGGTCACCGGCGGCGACATCACCGCGCTGACGCGCATTCCGGGCATCGGCAAGAAGACCGCCGAGCGCATGGTGGTCGAGCTGCGCGACCGCGCCGCCGACTTCAGCAGCGGCGCGCCGATCACCGGCCAGTTGGGTCCGGATGCGGTGTCCGAAGCCACGGTCGCCTTGCAGCAACTGGGTTACAAGCCGGCCGAGGCTGCACGCATGGCACGCGAGGCCGGGGCAGAAGGCGACGAAGTCGCCACGGTCATTCGCAAGGCACTCCAGGCCGCGCTGCGTTAAGCGAGCTCGGCCTTTCTCATTCTTCACGCCCTTCAGCGATAACCTGCCCACTCAATGTCACAGACCTCCACTCCCGCAGCTGGCCACGGCCACGCGCCTGCCAACAGCCATATGGCCTTGGTCGTCGGCGCCATCGGCGTCGTCTTCGGCGATATCGGCACCAGTCCGCTGTACACCCTCAAGGAGGCGTTTTCGCCGCACTACGGGTTGACCAGCGATCACGACACCGTGCTGGGCGTGCTGTCACTGGCGTTCTGGGCGCTGATGATCACCGTCACGCTCAAGTACGTCACCATCATCATGCGTGCCGACAACGAGGGCGAGGGCGGCATCATGGCGCTGATGGCGCTGACCCAGCGCACCCTCAAACAGGGCTCGCGCTCGGCGTACGTGGTCGGCATCCTCGGGATCTTCGGCGCCTCGCTGTTCTTCGGCGACGGCGTGATCACGCCGGCCATCTCGGTGATGGGCGCGGTGGAAGGCCTGGAAATCGCCGCGCCCAGCCTGCATCCCTTCATCGTGCCGATCACCGTGGTGGTGCTGCTGATCGTGTTCATGGTGCAGCGCTTCGGCACCGAAACGGTCGGCAAGGTGTTCGGCCCGATCACCTGTCTGTGGTTTCTGTCGCTGGGCGCGATCGGCATCTGGAACATCGTCGATGCGCCGGAAGTGATGAAAGCCTTCAATCCGTGGTGGGCGATTCGCTTCTTCATGGAGCACGGCTGGCACGGGGTGTTCATCCTCGGCGCGGTGGTGCTGGCGGTGACCGGCGGTGAAGCGCTGTATGCGGACATGGGCCACTTCGGCGCGCGCCCGATCCGGCATGGCTGGTACTTCTTCGTACTGCCGATGCTGCTGCTCAATTACCTGGGCCAGGGCGCACTGGTGCTCAATCACCCTGCCGCACTGAAAAACCCGTTCTTCGAAGCGGTGCCCAGCTGGGCGCTGTACCCGATGATCATCCTGGCCACGCTGGCAGCGGTGATCGCCTCGCAGGCGGTGATCACCGGTGCGTATTCGGTGGCCCGCCAGGCCATGCAGCTGGGCTACATCCCGCGCATGCAGATCAAGCACACCTCGCGCACCACCATCGGCCAGATCTACGTGCCCGGCATCAACTGGCTGTTGATGGTGATGGTGATCGCGCTGGTGCTGATCTTCCGCAGCTCCACCAATCTGGCCGTGGCGTACGGCATCTCGGTCTCGATGACGATGCTGATCGACACCTTGCTGCTGGCCCTGGTGGCGCGGTCGTTGTGGCCGCGCTGGCGCAACTGGGTGCTGCCGCTGTGCGTGGTGTTCTTCATCATCGAGCTGGCGTTTGTCATCGCCAACGGCGCCAAGCTGCTGCAGGGCGCGTGGTTCCCGCTGGCGCTGGGCATCGTGGTGTTTACCTTGATGCGCACCTGGCGCCGTGGTCGCGCGTTGCTGCGCGAAGAGATCCGCAAGGACGGCATCCGCATCGACAGCTTCCTGCCGGGCCTGATGCTGGCCCCGCCGGCGCGCGTGCCGGGCATGGCGGTGTTCTTGACCGCCGACCCGATGGTCGTGCCGCATGCGCTGATGCACAACCTCAAGCACAACAAGGTGCTGCACGAACGCAACATCTTCCTCAACGTCGACACCTTGCCGATCCCGTATGCGCCGGTAGATAAGCGCCTGCAGATCGAATCGATCGGCGACGAGTTCTACCGCGTCTACGTGCGCTTCGGCTTCATGGAAACGCCCGACGTGCCGCTGGCGCTGATGCGCTCCTGCGACCAGGGCGGCATCCATTTCGACCCGATGGACACCACCTTTTTCGCCAGCCGCGAAACCATCGTGGCCAGCGCCAACCGCGGCATGCCGATCTGGCGCGACAAGCTGTTCGCGTTGATGCATCGCAATGCTGCCCCGGCCACCGGCTTCTTCCGTATTCCCGGTAACCGCCTGGTCGAGTTGGGCGCGCAAGTGGAGATCTGAGCGTGGCTGGTCTGCAGTGGATGGTCTACGGCCGCTCGCCTAGCCTGGACACCTTCTGGGACGAAGCGCTGAATCTCGGGCGTGCACCAGCGAGCGAGGCTGCCATCGCCGCCGCGCAAGCGCGGCTCGAGGTGCATCTGCCGACGTGGCTACGCACGTTGTATGCGCGCTATGACGGCGGCGCGGTGCAGATGGCGCGTGGTCAGTCGCTCGATGAGCCGGACAACTGGCTCACCGCCGAATGGCTGATCCCGCGTGCACGCCTGCTTGGCAGCGCGGAGCTGTTTTCCTTCGCGCAGGTACGTGCCCGCGAGGACTACCGCGACGACGCATTTGCCGGTCTGGCCGCCGGTGGCGACGATCGCCGCCTGATCGTCCTCGCCGCCGACCACCGCTCACCCAGCCGGGCCTTGTGCCTGGATTATTCCGTGCCCGGCGCCGAGCCCACCCTGGTTTATGTCGATGCCGGCGGGAACCGTCGGTTGATCGTATTCGAGAACGTGGACGCTCTGCTGTCGCAGCTGGTCGATGTCGTGTACTGGTCGCCTGCATTGCAGGCCAAGCACGATGAGAACGAGCTGGTGCACTGGCAGCCTCAGCCACCGGCATTGCGCACCTTCTGGAGCGGCCCCGGGCATTGGAACGACACCGCAGCGGCCGCAGATGCCGGTGCGCTGGCCGCTGCCGAAGCGCGGCTGGGCGTGCGCTTGCCGGCGTTGTTCAAGCGGCTGTATAGCGTCCAGGACGGCGGCGACACGGTCTGGTGCTGGGTGCCGCGCACGCGCTTTGCTTCCGCGCATTCCGTGGATTGGGAATGCGTGCTGGTGGATCGGTATCTATCGCCGCTTGCGCAGATCGGCAGCCTGCTGGACCTGGCCGCGGCCTTCGAAGACCCGGACGACTTCAGTGCGGCGGCGTGCCTGCATGCCGGCCTGGACCAGGTGCTGGTGCTGTCGTGCCACAACATCGATTGCCTGCTGTGCCTGGACTATCGCGCGCGCGGCCCGCAGGGCGAGCCGGAAGTCGTCTATTTCGAGAAATGGGAGGGGCTGGTCCCAACCTGGCGCGCGCCCAGCTTCGATGCGTTCTTCAGCGCGCTGCGGCAGGCCGATCTTGATTTCTAGAGGCTGCGCCGCCCGCGCGCGGCATGCGAAGATGGCGGGATGACCGAACAGCGCATCATCGCCAGCAGCGCCACCCGCGAAGACGATGCCGCCGATGCGAGCATCCGCCCCAAACGCCTGGCCGATTACCTCGGCCAGCAGCCGGTGCGCGAGCAGATGGACATCTACATCCAGGCCGCCAAGGCGCGCGGCGAGGCGATGGATCATGTGCTGATCTTCGGCCCGCCCGGCCTGGGCAAGACCACGCTCAGTCACGTCATTGCCAATGAGCTGGGCGTCAACCTGCGCTCCACCTCCGGGCCGGTGATCGAAAAGGCCGGCGATCTGGCCGCGCTGCTGACCAACCTGCAGCCGCACGACGTGTTGTTCATCGACGAAATCCATCGGCTGTCGCCCGTGGTGGAAGAAGTGCTGTACCCGGCGATGGAAGATTTCCAGATCGACATCATGATCGGCGACGGCCCGGCCGCACGCTCGATCAAGATCGATCTGCCGCCGTTCACGCTGATTGGCGCCACCACCCGCGCCGGCCTGCTGACCGCGCCGTTGCGCGACCGCTTCGGCATCGTGCAGCGGCTGGAGTTCTATTCGCCGGCAGAGCTCACCCGCATCGTGATCCGCTCGGCCGCGATTCTGGGCATCGACTGCACGCCCGACGGCGCCGCCGAAATCGCGCGTCGCGCACGTGGCACCCCGCGTATCGCCAACCGGCTGCTGCGCCGCGTGCGTGATTTCGCCCAGGTCAAGGCCGCCGGTCATATCGATCTGCCGGTGGCGCAGGCCGCCATGCAGATGCTCAAGGTCGACCCGGAAGGCTTCGACGAGCTGGATCGCCGCATGTTGCGCACCATCGTCGAACATTTCGACGGCGGCCCGGTGGGCGTGGAATCCTTGGCCGCCTCGTTGTCGGAAGAGCGCGGCACGCTGGAAGACGTGATCGAGCCCTACCTGATCCAGCAGGGTTTTCTGATCCGCACCGCGCGCGGCCGCATGGTCACCACCAAGGCCTATCTGCACCTGGGCCTGAAGCCGCCGCGCGACCGCGCACCCGCCATCGGCGAGCCGGGAGACCTGTTCTGATGACGCTTCGCTTGTCGCTTGCTCAGGCCGTCTCGACCAACAATCCGTCCCCATGACCACCGATTCCCGATTCCCGTCTCCCGATTCCCCGCCTGTATTCAGTTGGCCGACACGCGTCTACTGGGAAGATACCGACGCCGGCGGAGTGGTCTACCACGCGCGCTACGTTGCTTTCATGGAGCGCGCGCGCACCGAGTGGATGCGCGCGGTCGGTTACGGGCAGGATCTGATGCGCCAGGAGCACGGTCTGGTGTTTGCGGTCCGCTCGATGCAACTGGATTTCCTCAAGCCGGCCCGGCTCGACGATGCGCTGTCTGTGTCGGCGGTATTGCTGAAATGCAAACGGGCCAGCCTGCTGTTTGCGCAGTCGGTCCGTCGCGAAGGCGAGGTGCTGTTGACTGCCGAGGTGCGCATCGCCGCACTCGGCACCAGCGACTTCCGCCCGCGCGGCATGGACGATGCGCTGTATGACGTGTTGAAAGCTTTAGAAACCCCAGAATCAGATTACTGAGGAACGAACGGATGTCGATTGCATTGCTCCTGGCCCTGCAGGACACGGTAGTGGAAGCACTACCGCAGGAAGTCACCGCGGCCGCGGCGCAAACCGCCACGGCGGCGCATAACAGCAGCATCAACTATGTTGATCTGATCCTGCGCGCCAGCATCCCGGTGAAGATCATCGTGCTGTTGCTGTTGATCGGCTCGTTCATCAGTTGGGTGATCATTTTCCGCAAGGCGCGTGCGTTCAAGCAGGCCAACCGCGAGGCGGACGAGTTCGAAAACCGCTTCTGGTCCGGTGCCGATCTTGCCAAGCTCTACGCTTCGGCAACCGACCGCAACCGCACCGTCGGTGGTCTGGAATCGATGTTCGAAAGCGGGTTCCGCGAATTTTCGCGGCTGCGCGATCGCCGCCGCCTGGATGCGCGCGTGCAGCTCGAAGGCGCACAGCGTGCCATGCGGACCGCCTTCACCCGTGAGGTCGATCAACTGGAGCGCAACCTCGAACTGCTGGCCAACATCGGCTCCACCGCGCCGTACGTCGGCCTGGTCGGTACCGTGTTCGGCATCATGGTGACCATGCACGACATGGTCAGCAGCGGCGAGCAGGCCGGTATCGCGGCCGTGGCACCGGGTATTTCCGAAGCCTTGTTCGCCACCGCCATCGGCCTGTTCGTGGCGATCCCGGCGGTGTGGGCCTACAACCGCTTCACCACCCGCGTGGAACGGCTGTCGGTGCGCTACGAAACCTTCGCCGACGAGTTCAGCTCCATCCTGCAGCGCCAGGCTGGCGCTGACGAGTAATGCGCCTCTCTCGCAAGCTCTCTGGCCTGTGCGCGCGCGTTGCAGGAACCTGCACCGCGCGGCGGCTGGATACGTCCAGCGCCAATGCGCACGCACTGGTCTGCAGCACCTGGACAGGCGAGCCACTGGCGACAGATCGCACACGTCTGTGCGAGGGATTAATTAGGAACGTTTCGCGATGATTTCCGGTATTTCCCGCCGTAAGAAGCGCAAGCTCAAATCCGACATCAACGTCGTGCCATACATCGACGTGATGCTGGTGCTGCTGATCATCTTCATGGTGACCGCGCCGCTGTTGACCCTGAGCACCGACGTCAGCCTGCCGAGCTCGCGCGCCAAGGCGCTGGAAAGCAAGCAGGACCCGATCGTGGTAGTGGTTGCCGCCGATGGACAACTGGCATTGCAGCTGCCCAAGGGCAAGCCGCAGGCCATGGACGTCAATGCGCTGCAGGCGCAGCTGGCCGCCATCGTGGCGCAGGACAAGGATGCACGCGTGGTGGTGGCTGGCGATCGCGCCGCGCCGTATCAAAAGATCATGGACGCCATCGACGTGCTCAAGCAGGCCAAGGTCGAGAAAGTCGGCCTGATCTCCGACTCCGGCGGCACTGCAGGCAGCGATGCACGCTGACGCACTCCCCACCCAGGGCGCGCGCGAGGATGGCTGGCTGCGACCGGTCATGCTGGCCTTGGTCGTGCATATTCTGGTCGCGCTGGTGTTCATCGCCGGCTGGCTGTGGTCGCCCGAACGCTCGGTCGAACCGGCTGCGGGCGACCCCAGCATGGAAGCCTCGCTGGATGTCTCCGCCGCCGAGGCACGCGTCGCGCGTCAGGCGCTGAAGGCCACGCCGGTGGAAGCACCCCCGCCGCCGGCGCCATTGCCCGAGCCCGCGCCGGAAGAAAGTGTGCCGCCGCCGCAGCCGATCCCGGAGCTGCGCCCGCAGGATGCGCCTACGCAGCAGCAGGCACAGGCGCAGGAACGCGTTGCCCAGCCGGACAAGGTCGACCAGGACAAGGTCGATGCGTTGGCCATTTCAGAAGAGAAGGCCAAGCAGGAACAGGAAGCCAAGCGCCGCCAGGAGCAGATCGACCTGACCGAGCGCAAGCGTCAGGACGAGGCTGAGCAGAAACTGCGCCTGGCCAAGCAGCAGGAAGAGGCCGACGCCAAGAAGAAGCAGGCCGCTGCCGAGCAGGCTGCCGATGCCGAGCGCCAGAAGAAGATCGCCGACATCCGCCGCCAGCGTGAGCAGGCCACCAAGGAGGCTACGCTGGCCGAGCAGAAGCTGCGCCAGGTTGCGGCTGCGCGCGCGCAGCAGGCCTCTGCCGCGGCAGCGACCAGTGCGCAGCCAACTGCAGGGCAGGGCGGCACCAGTACCGACCTGTCGGCCAAGTACGCCGCTGCAATCCAGCAGAAGGTGCTTGCCCAGTGGGTGCGCCCGCCATCGGTGCCGCCGGGGCAGAAGTGCACCATCAACATCCGTCAGTTGCCCGGTGGCAGCGTGATGGAGGCCAAGGTCGCGCCGGGTTGCCCGTACGACGAGGCCGGCCAGCGCTCGATCGAGGCTGCCGTGTTGAGCGCACAGCCGCTGCCGTATCGCGGGTTCGAGTCGGTGTTCCAGCGCAATTTGACCTTCGTATTCACCGCGCAGGATCAGTAATCGTTGGGTGGATCGCGGTGCGGCAGCTTGCGAGCGCTGCACCGGGGGACGAGGCGCCGGGTGACAACCGGGTCAATGCGTTGTCGTCTTAATGTCTTGCCGGCGTCGATTGCGGCCTGGTAGCGCCCGACCAGAATCAGGCCTGACGAAGTTGCTTCGCCGCTCGACCGCTCGCTCCATTTTCACGTTGTCTCGTTCATGATTGCGAGTATGTTCACTCGCTGATTGGTATCCCTTGCACACTTTTCCTGCCCGATCCGAGCCGTCCATGAAAAAACCGCTGCGTTGGCTAGCTGCCTTGACCGCCCTGTTGTTGCCGCTGAGCGCACTCGCGCAACAGCAAGGGCTCACCATCGACATCGTGGGCGGTAGCGCCTCAGCGACGCCGATCACTGTCATCCCCATGCCCTACCAGGGCTCCGGCACCGCACCGCAGACCGATGTGTCTGCCGTCGTCGGCGCCGACCTGGATCGTTCCGGCCAGTTCCGCACGTTGCCGGTAGCGCAGATCGTCGAAAAGCCGACCCGCGGCACCGAGGTGCAGTTCCAGACCTGGCGCACCCTCAAGCAGAACTACATCGTCGTCGGTCGCGTGATGGATGCGGGCGAGGGCGCGTATCGCGTCGAGTACGAACTGTTCGACGTAGCCAAGGGCGAGCGCATGCTCGGCTTGGCGATGACCGCGCGTGCCAATGCGATGCGTGATGTGTCGCACCAGATGGCCGATGCGATCTACGAAAAAATCACCGGCGTGCGCGGCGCGTTCTGGACCCGTATCGCCTACGTGACCGCCAGCGGCAAGGGTGGCGCCATGCGCTACGCGCTGATGGTGGCCGATTCGGATGGCTACAACCCGCAGACCATCGTGCGCTCGGCCGAGCCGCTGCTGTCGCCGAACTGGAGCCCGGATGGCAAGAAGTTGGCCTACGTGAGCTTCGAGCGTGGCAATTCCTCGATCTACCTGCAGGACATCGCCACCGGCGCACGTGAGCTGGTCTCCAGCTTCCGCGGCATCAATGGTGCACCGTCGTTCTCGCCGGACGGCCGTCGCCTGGCGCTGGCGCTGTCGCGCAGCGGCAACCCGGAGATCTACGTGATGGATCTGGGCAGCAAGCAGCTGACCCAGCTGACCAACCACTTCGGCATCGATACCGAGCCGACCTGGGCGCCGGATGGCAGCAGCATCTATTTCACCTCCGATCGCGGCGGCCGTCCGCAGATCTACCAGGTGGCTGCCAGCGGCGGCAGCGCCAATCGCGTGACCTTCCAGGGCAATTACAACGCGACCGCCAGCGTGTCGTTCGACGGCAAGAAGATTGCCGTGGCGCAGGGCAGTGGCAACAGCTACCGCATCGCCATGATGGATCGCAGCCTGGGTTCGCCCAGCTGGAGCACGCTCTCGCCGGGTTCGCTGGACGAATCGCCGAGCTTTGCGCCCAACGCCAGCATGGTGTTGTACGCCGCACGTGAGGGTGGCCGGGGCGTGCTTTACGCCGTATCCGCCGACGCTCGGGTTCGCCAGCGTCTGGTTCTGGCCGATGGTGATGTGAGAGAACCCGCTTGGGGGCCTTACCGAACCGCGCATTAATGTTAATATTTCGCTGCGTTAAACCACTCATTGGCCCAGAGCCTCCATAGGTATCCCATGAACAAGTCCACCCGCGTCTTGCTTGTCTCCCTGTTGTCCGTTGCCGTGCTGGCTGGTTGCTCGAAGAAGGTGAAGGAAACTCCGCCTCCTGCAACCGACACCACCGCCGGTTCCTCCGTTCCCACCGGCCCGGCCACCTCTGGCCTGTACGGCCCGGGCGACCTGGATACCGATGCTTGCCTGCGCCAGCGCGTTGTCTACTTCGATCTGGATCAGGACTCCCTGAAGCCGGAATTCCAGGCCATCATGGCGTGCCACGCCAAGTACCTGCGCGACCGTCCGTCCTCGCGCATCACCCTGCAGGGCAATGCTGACGAGCGCGGTTCGCGCGAGTACAACATGGGCCTTGGCGAGCGCCGCGGCAACGCAGTGTCGTCGTCGCTGCAGGCTGCCGGTGGTTCGGCCAGCCAGCTGACCGTCGTCAGCTACGGTGAAGAGCGTCCGGTCTGCACCGAAACCAGCGAAAGCTGCTGGTCGCAGAACCGTCGCGTCGAAATCGTGTACACGGCTCAGTAAGAAACGATGCGCTTTCGAGTGACATCTCTGTTCGTCGCGGCGGCCCTTGTGGTCGCCGCGCCGGCATACGCCCAGCGAGCCAGTCTCGCTGATCGTGTGGCGGTGCTTGAGCAGCAGCAGGCCAATAGTCAGGCCAACAACGATCTTCTCAACCAGTTGCAGCAGGCGCGTTCGGACCTGCAGGGCTTGCGAGCGACCGTTGAACAGCTGCAGCACGACAACGAGCAACTCAAGCAACAGTCCAAGGACCAGTATCTGGACCTGGACGGACGTCTGAACCGGTTGGAAGGTGCAGGTGGCGCAACGCCTCCGCTGCCTTCTGCCACCGGCAGCGTCACCCCAGCCCCGGCTCCGGCCGCGCGGCCTGCAGCGGCGGCCACTTCCGAGAAGCCGCCGTCCGTTCATGGCGACGCAGGCACCCTGGCTGTCAGTAACGATGAGCGCACTGCCTACAACGTCGCGTTCGATGCATTGAAGAACGGCAAATACGACGACGCGTCGCAGCTGTTCCTGAGCTTTCTCGAGCTGTATCCCAATGGTGTCTACACCCCCAATGCGCTGTATTGGCTGGGTGAGAGTTATTACGCCACCCGCAATTTCCAGCTTGCCGAGGCGCAGTTCCGCGATCTCGTCAGCCGCTATCCCACGCATGACAAGGCCGCTGGCGGTCTGTTGAAGCTCGGCCTGTCGCAGTACGGCGAAGGCAAGAACAACGAAGCCCAGCAGACCTTGCAGCAGGTCGTCTCGCAGTACCAGGGCTCGGACGCAGCACGTGTCGCCCAGGAACGCCTGCAGTCCATCCGTCTTGGCCAGCAACTGCGCTGAGCCCGCGTGTCGTCGCCTGTTGGCGCGGCGCATACTTTGCCCATGAACGCCGCCGCCGTCCCCAGCGAGATCGTCCAGTCGCCGTTGCCGCGATTGAAGATCACCGAAATCTTCCTGTCCCTGCAAGGCGAAGCGGAAGCGGCTGGCTGGCCGACCGTGTTCGTGCGCCTGACCGGCTGCCCGTTACGGTGCAACTACTGCGATACCGCCTACGCCTTCCACGGCGGCCAGTGGCATGACATCGACGCGATCGTGGCCGAGGTCGCCAGTCATGGTGTGCGGCATGTCTGCGTGACCGGCGGTGAGCCGCTGGCGCAAAAGCGCTGCCTGGTACTGCTGCAGAAGCTCTGCGATGCCGGTTTCGATGTGTCGCTGGAAACCTCCGGTGCACTGGAGGTTTCCGAGGTCGATGCCCGCGTCTCGCGTGTGGTCGACATCAAGACGCCTGCCTCGGGCGAAGAGCCGCGCAATCGCTGGGACAACCTGGCATTGCTGACCGCACGCGACCAGATCAAGTTCGTGATCTGCAGCCGCGCCGATTACGAATGGTCGCGCGAGATCGTGGCGACGCATGCGCTCGACCGCCGTTGCACGGTGTGGTTTTCACCCAGCAAAAGCGAAGTCACGCCGCGCCAGCTCGCCGACTGGATCGTGGCCGATCGCCTGCCGGTCCGCTTCCAGATGCAGCTGCACAAAATTCTCTGGGACGACGAGCCGGGCCGCTAAGAGCGGCTAGTAAAACGACTGCGCGCACCGCCAGGCGGGCGCGGCCGGCGGTCGGCGCGGCATCGACCACGCTTCCATGCCTGTTCTGAGTGCGTCGCCCACACCCAGCTGAGACGACTGCTCGCTACGTTTTGTCCGCCCTCCTGAGCACGCCGGTTGCGTTGCAGGCGCGTTAGCGCAGATATGGCCGGAAGGAGGCTGTCTCCACAGCGGCGGCAACGCCCGACGTTTGCCGTGCTCGCGCGGCACCAACCAGCTTGTGTGCCTTCAGAAGCAATGGCGAGGTGGTGCTTTGAGTCGTATCGGTAGCTGACAGTGGTCCTCACAGACGCCCTGCAATCTGCCTGGAAAACGGCATGCCGGATGGACGCGCGCGCATGGTCGTCGTGACGGATGGCGCTGGTCGATCAACGCGATGGCGCTGGAAGTAGGCGAGGCGCGATTGGTCATCGCCAGCGGCGCGCTGTTGATGCACTAGCGCCCGCATTCTGACCTCGGCTACCAAGCAGTCTCCAGCGCCTGCGCCATGTCGTCTCGGCGGATGCGTGTGCCGAACAGGCCGCTCGCCATCGCGGCCCGGCGCCGACCCTGCTAGCCTTTGCGTCTTCCGTTGTCGATGTCGTTCTGAAATGAAAAAAGCTGTCGTTCTGTTGTCCGGAGGCATGGACTCCGCCGCTGTCATTGCGCTCGTGCAGGAGCAGGGCTTTGCCGTGTACGCGCTGAGCGTGCGCTACGGTCAACGTCACACCTCCGAACTGGATGCGGCCGTCCGCGTTGCCGCGGCGCAGGGCGTCGTCGCGCACAAGGTGGTCGACGTGGATCTGCGCAGCATCGGCGGCTCTGCGCTCACCGACGACATCGAGGTGCCGGACGCCGGCGGCGACGGTATCCCGGTCACCTACGTGCCCGCGCGCAACACGATCATGCTGTCGCTGGCGCTCGGCTGGGCCGAGGTGGTCGGCGCCAAAGACCTGTTCTGCGGCGTCAATGCGGTGGACTACTCCGGTTATCCGGACTGCCGCCCCGAATTCGTGCGCGCCTTCGAAGTGCTGGCCAACCTGGCCACCAAGGCCGGCGTGGAAGGCGCCGGCTTGCGCGTCCACGCACCGCTGCAGTTCCTCAGCAAGGCCGACATCGTGCGCGAAGGCGTACGCCTGGGCGTGGACTTCGGCCTCACTGTGTCCTGCTACCGCGCCGACCCCGACGGACGCGCCTGCGGCCACTGCGACGCCTGCCGGCTGCGCGCCGCCGGCTTTGCCGACGCCGGCGTTCAGGACCCCACGCATTACGCGATTTCGTCTTGACGCCTGTGTAGGGTAGAATGCGCACCCCGACGCAAAGTCGGGTCAGTGGGCCGTTAGCTCAGTCGGTAGAGCAGAAGACTTTTAATCTTTTGGTCGATGGTTCGAATCCATCACGGCCCACCACTTAATTCAGCAGGTCAGATGGCGCCGACGGCGCCTTTTTTTGTGCGGCCGGGAAATTGCCGGCGCCTTGATCTATTGCGACTCAATGCAGATGTCCGATGGGCGCGGCGTGCTGGACTATCTGCAGTGCCGGCACAACGCACCGTGCCGATCACTGACCAACTCTAGGCGAACGGTGGTCTCATGGCCGCCGCTACGGCAAAGCCTTCGCCGCGGCACAAGTGGGTTTGGGAGCGCGCGCTCAATTACATGCCGATGTCATTGGCGACAAGCGTGAGCAAAGCTCGCACTTCAAGTGGATGCACCTGTGATTGTCCAAGTGCGTACGCTTGTTGAGGGACGGAGTGCCGGTTCCGTTGTTCACCGAAAGTCAGATCGTTGCCACGCTGAAGCGGGTGGAGTGCTGCCGCAAGGTTAAAGATCCTGCCGCAATGCCAGAGCAGTCGATGTGGCAAGCCATGCAATCAGCCAAGCAGAGCCTTCACGTAGCACGATGTCTCGGCAATCACGAGATGGCCCTACACGGGCGGGGCCTGGGCGAGGGAAGCTCTCCAGCGCTTTGAGAAAAGCGTAACCGCTGTTGGAGCGACCAGAAGAGCTGTTGAGGCCGCTAGCGATATCGAGTGCAGGGGCGGTCTGTTCTTGGCGCCCCAGAAGCAAAACCGGCCGAGCTAGCGCTGGTTCGCCTTGAGAAGCGAGCACGGACGGTAAAATTTGGAAGCGGGGGTATGATGGAGCAGCCTTCTTCGGTGTTTGACTATGCTTATTGCACCGTACCCCCAAAACGAACAAGCGCGGCTTCGCTTCCTTCGTCAACTCGATATATTAGATACCCCGGCCGAAAGCGCGCTTGACGAAATTACCAGCGAGCTGGCGCAGGGTCTGGATGTCGCTATTGCGTTGATTTCTCTTGTTGACGGAGATCGACAGTGGTTCAAATCTAAAGTAGGTCTTGATGCTTGCCAGACTTTACGGGATGTCTCGTTCTGTGCTCATGCCCTGGATGCTGAAGAGCCGCTTGTTGTCAGTGATGCTTTGATGGATGAAAGATTTGCCGGCAATCCTCTCGTGCTAGGTCCG
Source organism: Xanthomonas sp. WCS2018Noco2-27 (assembly GCF_031843525.1). Classification (NCBI taxonomy): domain Bacteria; kingdom Pseudomonadati; phylum Pseudomonadota; class Gammaproteobacteria; order Lysobacterales; family Lysobacteraceae; genus Xanthomonas; species Xanthomonas sp. WCS2018Noco2-27. The sequence continues at coordinate 221,345 of NZ_JAVTIK010000004.1, forward strand.
CCTTATATCCGTTTTTATGCAGGTGTTCCGTTACGTGGCGATAACGGTTTGACTATTGGAACCCTGTGCGCCATTGATGCCAAGCCCAAAGAAATCAACGCCGAGGAAATTAAGTTGCTTAGGCAGCTGGCCTTGAAGGTGAGTGGACTTATATTCAGTCGTTTAAATGATGGCGCGCTGCTAGCGCGATCAAAGCAAAAAGGGTTTGAAATATCGCCGGTAGCGATGGCCGTCTTTGATGGTGGCGGAAGAGTGACTGCTGCTAATTCGGCCTTTTGCAGATTGTTGGAAAAGCCTGCGAATACACTGGAATCTTGCAATGCAAGCGCACTTTGGTCAAATGACTCTGGTGATTTTTTGAGTTTGCAACACTGTGCTGGCAGTGGGGCCGCATTTCCAGTGCGTGTGCTCAGCGAGGAGAATGTCACTGGTCGTCGAGCCTGGCTTCGCGTCGTCGAGGATGAAGATTATTCAGCGAGCTTCGTAGCGCTCCTATTCGTCGAAGAGGATATCAGTCAGTGGGGTGGATATGAATAATAGCGTCTCGGGAATCTGCTGTGGAATAAGGCCGTGATGGCATCCATCAAGCAGCAACGGCTGATTATTAGGTCTGTTCCCTATTTTGCTGTGGCAATGATTGTTTTGCTGCTTGGTACTAACGCGTATCAAGCTTGGATCGGGTATGACTATGCTTTAAAAAAAGCACGGGAGACTACGGAGAATCTCTCTCACTCGATTGCGCAGCACGCAGAAGATGCGATTAAAGGTGCTGAGATACTTTCTCTTGGGGTAGTGGAGCGCATTGAAGGGGACGGCCTTGAGAATATTGACAAAAACCGGTTGCAACAACTCTTCCGGCGTCAGTTGAGTGGTTTGCCCGAGTTGCACGGTATCTTTGTTTATGATGAAAACGGAAAATGGGTCGTTACTGATAAGGATGTTATTCCCGCATCAGCTAATAATTCAGATAGGGAATACTTTATTTATCACAAAGAGCACGCGGATGAGGCGATACATGTTGGGGATGTGATCACCAGCCGTTCTACCGGAGAACTCATCATCCCGGTATCGAGAAGAATAAATAAGCGGGATGGGAGCTTCGGTGGGGTTTTTCTCGTCACCCTGCGTGTGAAATATTTCAGTGATTTTTACGCGCAATTTCAATTGGAAGAGCAAGGTGTCGTGGTCCTCTCCTCCAGCGCGGGAAAGATCATGGTGCGCCAACCGTTTGACCCTGCCAATATAGGAAAAAGTATTGCACAAGGGGATATCTTTAGGATGTATTTGCCGCACTCTCCGAGTGGAGTGGCAATGGTTGTGTCAATTACAGATAAAGTTGAGCGGATGTATGGCTATGAACGCCTCGGACGCTATCCGTTAGTGGTCCTGGCGGGTAAATCGAAGCAGGCAATCTTGGCGGCTTGGTACGCAAGCCTCTACAGATCGCTGCTTATGTTGTGCTTGATATTATTTATTCCAGCGCTTTTTGTGGTTCTTATTTCGCGCCAAGTACGGCAGACACTGCGAATTGAGGATGAACTACGTCTGGCTTATGCCGCTGTTGAAGCCATCGCAATGCAAGATAGTTTGACCGGTCTAGCGAATAGGAGGCAACTGGATGCGGTTCTGCCCGCAGAGATTGGCCGTGCGCGACGCACCGCATTGCCACTCGGGGTCATTATGGTGGACATAGATCAGTTCAAGCTTTACAACGATCGCTATGGGCACCCAGCAGGCGATCTTTGCATTAAAGCGGTGGCCAACGTCCTCAAAAATCAGACGCGCCGCGCTGGAAATCTTGCAGCTCGCTATGGTGGCGAGGAGCTGACGGTGCTCCTACCGTCCAGCGATTGGGCTGCTCTGAAGATGACAGCTGAGCGAATGGTGCAGCGTGTTGCTGAACTTTCCATCGAACATCTCGATAGTCCGTATGGGCATTTAACAATAAGCGTAGGCGCATGTCTTTTCGATTCCTATAACGAAGAAGTGAGCGCGGACGAATTGTTGAGACAAGCCGACGAAGCGCTTTACGCGGCAAAGCAGGCAGGCCGCAACTGTGTCCGCCTGGCTCAAAGACTCTGACCATGAGAGTCGCATGCATGCATGCGTCAAGGAATTCGAATAGCCATGTGGCCAAGCAAGTAGGTTCACGCCAAAGCCTATGCAACGGCATTACATCGGGCACGCCGTTCGCGCTGATGGCATAGGGGTGCCGCACAGACGTCTGGAAACGTGAGGGTAATGCCTTGCGAAGCGAGGGCGCCGGGTCAATCCTCCGGGAAACTTGCGGTTATAAGTTACAGATAGATCTGCGAAACAACGCTTTCTTCTAATCTTTTTGGTCGATGGTTCGAATCCATCGTGGCCCACCATCTAGATCAAGGCTTCATGCCAACCCCACGCTCCGCAATCCGGGATCTGCTCCGCAATTATCGTGCTGCGCGCATCCGCATCGCGTTGCAGTTACGCTTGGGTTTCTCAGTCGCCACGATGTTCGTTCTCACCTGGCGATTGCGCCTGAAGCAGGCCGACTCTTAAATCAGCACTGCTCGCCGGCCGCGGCGATCAGCCCCTGCAGATCCATTTGCCGGTGACCTTGAAGGTCTTTGCGTTGATCGCACGCGTATTGACCTGGCCGAGTTGCACCGAGGTGGTCTGCGGAAACGTGTCGCGGCATTGCGCGGCGCTGTCCGCCCATTGCTGATTGAACACCTCGGTCCTGCTCGGCCCGGTGTGGGTGAACGATGTCATCTGCTCGGTGCGGGAGACGACATGCAGCGATGTTGCGGCGGCAGTCGTGGCCACGCTGGAGCAGAGGATGATTGCGAACGCCAGCATCGAGGTGTGACGGGAGTTTTTGCGCGAGAACGAAGACATGGTCTGGCCGATTCGAGTGATGGAAGGGTGGGGATGTTGGTCACTTTCGGCGGGAGGCTACGGTGCACATAAGACGCCCCGGTGACCGTGGGTTTGCGAATCGAATGGGTTATTCCGGGGTTCATCGCCCGACGGCGATCGCAGCGCAAGCCGCCGCGCCCGGGCGTCCAGGTGCTGATCCGTCAGACCTTTCAACTACCTGGATGGCAGGGCGAAGGTGGCGTGGAGGTCGCGCCAAACCTCAGTGCGGGCAACCTCTGGCACAGCGGCGCCGGCGCATGCATTGGTCGGGGCCGCTTCGCAGCAGTTGGCGTGTCTGTCTGATTCGCCGGGCATAAGGCGCGCGGCAGGTATGCATTTCTAGGCGGTCAAGATCCCGGTGCCGGCATGATCGAGCGTTCACGGCAATCGTTCTATTGTGCGACCCAACTTCAGGACCATGACGGGAATGGCCGAGTATCAGGAAGACGCCGCAAAGTCGCGTATTTACGAGGCTTTGCTACAGGCCACGCCGGACCTTCTATACGTGTTCGACACCCAGCATCGCTTCGTCTACGCCAACCATGCGCTATTGACGATGTGGGGCATGCGCTGGGAAGACGCGTGCGGCAAGACGTGCCTGGAGCTGGGCTATGAGCCGTGGCATGCCGCGATGCATGACGAGGAGATCGAGCGCGTTATTGCCACGCGTCAGCCGATTCGGGGCGAGGTGCCGTTTCCGCATGCGGTCAAGGGATTGCGGGTCTACGATTACATCTTTACGCCGGTGTTCGGGCCGGATGGCAACGTCGAGGCAATCGCCGGCGCCACGCGCGACATTACCGAGCACAAACAGCACGAGCAGCATCTGCAGTTGTTGATCAACGAGCTCAACCATCGGGTCAAGAATTCGTTGGTGATGGTGCAGTCGTTGGCGCGTCAGTCGTTCAACAATGCCGATAGCCTTGCCGATGCGCAGGAAAAAATCGATGCGCGCTTGCTCGCGCTGTCGCGTGCGCACGACACGCTGACCCGGGAGAACTGGGTCAGTGCAGATATTCTGGAGCTGACCCGCGATGCGGCGGCGCTGCACGCACCGCGCGACAGTGAGCGCTTTACGCTGCTGGGCGATTCCTGCCGTCTCGATCCGCGGCGCGCGTTGGCGCTCTCGATGGCGCTACATGAGCTGTGCACCAATGCTCTCAAATATGGCGCGCTGTCGTCGGCCGAGGGGGCTGTGCAAATTGCGTGGAAACGCCACACCCAAGACGGCCAAGAGATGCTTGAGCTGATCTGGCAGGAGTCCGGTGGCCCCGCTGTGCAACCGCCCACGCGCAAGGGCTTTGGGTCGCGTATGTTGGAACGCGGTTTGAAGCACGACCTCAAGGGCGATGTAGAGCTTTCGTTCGAGCCGACGGGCGTGCGTTTTTGCGTTTCCATTCCGCTGCCGATCGAGCTCGCCGAGGTGCGTCCGTGACCATGCGTGTATTGTTGGTCGAGGACGAATCGCTGGTCGCCATGCTGCTGGAAGATTGTCTGTCCGAGCTGGGGTACGAAATCGCTGCGACGGTAGGCGATGTCGATACCGCGCTTGCGGTGGTACAGCAGGGCAACCTGGATCTGGCCGTGCTCGACGTCAACCTGGGTGGAAGGTTGTCCTTTCCGATCGCCGAAGAACTCGATGCGCGCGGAGTGCCTTACATCTTCGTCACCGGATATGCGAAAAGCGGAATTCCGGAGAAGTTCCGCCATCGGCATGGGTTGCAAAAACCCTTTCAGTTTCGCGACCTGAAGGATGCGCTGGCGCAGCTGCGGCCTGAGTAAAGAATTATGATCGACCATCCCGCAGCTGCCTGCGGGATGGTGGCAAGGCGCAGGCGCGCGTATTTGCAACGGTCAGCGGCTGTGGTCCAGCAATTGCTGACGCACGGCCACGATGCAGCTTTCCTCGACTGCCAGATGCACGAAGGCGCTGTTGTCTTCTCGCTTGCCGGTGCCCAGATCGAGCGTTGTCACCTGGTTGCTGCCATTGCGCTTGAACGTGTCGATCGCCCTGGTGGCGTTCTTGAACGGCACGCTCGCATCGTTGGATGAGCCGCACAGCAAGGTGCGGGTGCGCGGGCGCCAGTCGAGCAGGTCGTTGCGTTGCAAGTCTTGCCGCAATGGGTTGAACGGATTGCTTGCGACGTCCTGAAGAAAAGCCGCTGTGAAGTAGTCCTTGATCTTGCCGACCGGCGGCAACGTGGTGACCAGATCGCCCACGCTGTGCGTGCCGGGGAAAAACGCTTCCACCTGTGCGGCCCAGGGGTCTTGATACGTTTGCGAGGGCGCCAGATAGACGTTGTGGTAAGTGCGCTGCATGGAGGTGATTGCGTAGCTCAAAAAGACCAAGGCAAAGGTGCTTTCGGCCACGGTGTTACGCCCGGTCAGATCGTCCAATACCGATTCGCTTAGCGCATAAGGTCCGGAGATCCCCGAGCTGGCCGCGAGGTTGAATTCCTGCGACAGGTGCGCCTCGATCTCGCGTTGTGTTGCCAGTGCGGCGTGGGCGCCGGCCGAGTTGCCGGAGAGCATCACCTTGCCCGACAGCGGCGTGTTCAAGCGGCGCAGGACGCTGCGCGCGGCGCGCATCGCATCGACCATGGCGCTGGCTTGCGAGGCGCTGTGCATGTAGGGGTGATATGGGTAATTCGATTTGCCAAGGCCGAGATAATCGGTGGCGACGACGACGTAGCCCTGGCTGGCAAGTCTGGTGACCAACGGGTCGTTCCCGCGCGCGTCGCGGATGTCCTTGGCCTGTTCCGTACTACGCAACGTTTGGGTGCCTTCGCCCCATGCCAGCAGGGGATAGGGGCCTTGGCACTGTGGCCCGCCCGGCACCAGCAGCGCGGCCGACGCGGTGGCCGGTTCGCCTTCGACGCCGATGGTGGCATAGGTGAATTCCGCTACGCGAACGTTGCAGCTGGGCTGCTCATGCGATGGGTCGTCGCGCAGCATGTTCGCAATGGCATCGCGGGTGTAGCTGGTCAAAACCTTGCTCGACAAGACCGTGCCACGGGACGGATGGGTGCCGAAGGGGGACGCCTGCGAAGCGCCGGCGGTGGCCAGCAGGGCGATGCCCAATGCCGTGCCGATGTTGACTCGAAATTCCATGTAAAGACCTCGCTACATGACGCCCTGGGCAAGCGGCAGGGGGATGACGGTCGGGGCCGTCGGAATGAGCATGGGTGGGAACGTCGCGCGCGCAGCACTGCCAGCCGGTCGTCGGGCAGGGTGTGCAGCCATCGGCGGAGCGCGCCGGAGCCTGCAATCCAGCGGCTTCTGCTGCACGGCATTCGTCCCAGTCATGCGTGTTAGGTAATACCTATCTGTAATGCAATGACTGTTCACAGTGATAGGAAATAAATAACCACTTCTCGAAGGTCAAATGATGAAGTAATGATGATGGGTCACATCTGTACCGCAGACGCACCAGAGTGCGAAATGTTGAAGTCATAAGCGAAGCGCGATACGACGTGCAGGTGACGCACGCTGGGGTGAGGGCGATGCCATGTGTCGCCAGCGGGAGTAGGCGTTGCGTCGACGGTTGCCGCACTGCGAAGTTGTTAGGCAGTGCCTATCGCGCGCGTGCTTGGTCGAGCAGATGCGCCATAGCGAAGGTTCGCTCGCGCTCGCGCATTCGTGTCACGCGCAAGCGCTTGCCGATGGCGTGATGCGTGAATAGCCAAAGCAAAAGAGCGCCAGGCGGCGCTCTTTTGCTGACATGTTGCACGCGGCGGTGCTGGAGATATCGCGGTGAACTTGCCGCCGTGGATCGATCAGGCGTTGGCGACTTTGTGGAGCAGCCGTGCGACCGGAGCGGCCGTGCGCATGTTGGTGTCTTGCGCCTGTCGTGCATCGATTCTGAAGATGGCCACCGCATCGGTGAGCTGCGCTGCCTGCTCTTCCATCGAGCGTGCGGCGGCGGTGGCTTCTTCCACCAGCGCTGCATTTTGTTGCGTGGTTTCGTCCATGTGGGTGATGGTCTGGTTGACCTGTTCGATGCCGGCCGATTGCTCCTGCGATGCGGCGGAGATCTCGCCCATGATGTCGGTGACGCGTTGCACACTCGCGACCACTTCGCTCATGGTCTTGCCGGCGCTGTGGACCAGCGCCGAACCATCGGCCACGCGCTGCACCGAGTCGTCGATGAGATCCTTGATCTGCTTGGCCGCACCGGAGGAACGTTGTGCGAGCGTCCGCACTTCGGAGGCGACCACGGCGAAACCACGGCCTTGTTCGCCTGCACGTGCGGCTTCCACCGCTGCGTTCAGCGCGAGGATGTTGGTCTGGAACGCGATGCCATCGATGACGCTGATGATGTCGGCGATCTTCTTGGACGACGCTTCGATACCGCTCATGGTGTCGACGACCTTGCCCACAACTTCGCCACCTTGCGAGGCAACGCGGGCGGCACCGATCGCCAGCTGATTGGCCTGGCGTGCACCCTCGGCATTCTGTTTGACGGTGGACGTCAGTTCTTCCATCGACGCTGCGGTCTCTTCGAGATTGGCCGCTTGTTGCTCGGTGCGTTGCGACAGATCCTGGTTGCCGGCCGCGATCTCGCTGGCAGCCGCGTTGATCGAGACGGCCGACTGCTGGATGTTGCCGACGATCTGCGCCAACTGACTGGCGGTGGCATTGGCGTCGTCGCGCATTTGCGCAAACACGCCACGGAAGTCGCCGCTCATGCGCGCGGTGAGATCCCCGGCAGCGATCGATTGCAGCAACGACGACAACGACTGCAGATTGCCGTCGGCGGTGGACATCAGATGATTGAGGCTTTCGACCATGATGCGGAAGTCGAATTGAAAGCGCTCGACATCGCCGCGCGCGCTGAAGTCGCCGTTGGCGGCCGACTGCGCCAGATGCTTGATCTCGTGATTCATCGCCGAGAGGTTGAGCTTGACCTGCGACATGGTGTCGCTGAACACCGCTTTTTCACCGGGCAACGGCTGCATGTCTTCGGATAGTTCGCCAACGGCATAGCGGCCCATGATGCGTGCCAGATCGGTCTGTACGGCAACGTGCGAGGCCACCAGCAGATTGGTGTCATTGGCCATGCGGCCGTAGTCGCCGGGGAATGCCGAAGCATCGATGCGGAAGCTGATCGTGCCGGCGTCGTGATGCCTGGCCATATCGGTCTGTGCAGCGATCAAATTGCGCACCTGCAGTTGCATCTTGTCCATGGCCTGCAACAGACGGCCGGTTTCGTCGGTGGCGGTGGTGTGGACGTCGTTGTGCAGGTTGCCGGCGGCGATGGCTTCGGCGGTGCGTGTGGCCTGGCTCAATGGTGTGGTCAGGCTACGCGTGATCAACCACGCCAGCAAGGTGCTGATCACCAATGCCGCGATGCCGCCACTTGCCAGGATGACCTTGCCGCGATGCATGGATTGCACGGCCGCGGCATATGCTTCCTTGCTGAGGCGCCGCTCCAACGCGGCGTTGTCGCGAATGGCGGCCTGCTGCTCATTCATCGCAGTGGCGGCCGCACCTTGCAACAAGCCCAGAGCCTCCTGGTTCTGGTCGTGGATGCCGTAGTCGAGAATCTGGTTGTTGAACTTGACCGAGATGTCGCGTTTTTCCTGCACCAGCTTGAGCGCAGCCTTTTCTACGTCGCTGCTGGGCATGGCCGCCAGTGCAGCGTGAGATTCCTTGTAACGCGCGCGATTGTTTTGGACCATCTCCATCGCGCGGCGGTTGGCTGCATCGCCCGACACCATCACGATGTCGCGCAAGCCGATCGCCACGTTGGTATTGGCGTCGAGCATGTCGCTCGAGAGGCGAATCCGCTCCATGTTGTTGTTGACGATGGTATCCAGCTCGTAACGGGCGTTGGACATGGTGATCAGTCCGGTTGCTACAAGCAGACCCGACAAGAGAATCAAAATGCCGAAGGCCATCCCCAAGCGACGGCCGACATTGAGGCGTTGCAAATAATCGTTCATAACCGCATCCAGTTAGCGCAGCTGAAGGGCCCAGTGGATGCGGGGTGCATCCACTCAAGCCTCTTGCCCAGCTAGCGGCTGGAGAGGGGCGTGCTTAAGCCTTCCGTTCTGTAATAGTTACAGCGGATTCATTGCGCGGAAGAGATTCCCCGACAGCTGTCCATCGGCGCCTGACATCTTGATGGCGTCAGAGGCATGGAGCGCAGCTAACGCTGCTTTTGCGTGCACGTTAAATAGATGTTGCCGATGCTGGAAATAACGCACGCAATACGCACGTCGTCGCAGCGTATGTGCAGGAATCCGCATCGATCACTGATCGCGCGCGCCATTTGTTAGTCGCGCTTGTAACGTCTGGCTGGATCGATGCGTGTCACCTGCAGAACGCTCGTTATGCCGTGCGTGACACGCTGGTACGCGCGTCGGACTACCTGCAATAGACCTTGCGCAGATTCGCTGGAGCGACAGCGAGAGATGCGCTCAACCTGCGTCGATCGATGTTGCGCCAGTGCCCCCCAGTGCAGGGCACTACGTGCGAGCGTGAAGCAGTGTCGGCAGCGTGCACTGCATCTGGTGACGAGGCGGACCTCAGCAGCCGAGCACGCGCGCCGCGCTACCAACCCTGCATCAGCCTTCCAGCGCAGCCAGCACGTCGGCGTGCAACTGTCGTGCATCGGACTCGCTGTTGAAACGCGCGAAGACCTCTTCGCCAGAGATCATGCCGGCCCGGACCGAGTGGCAGTAAGAGCCGAAGCTTTCGCCGGCGTTGAACGGATCGCTGATGACGGAGATATGGGTAACGCGGACCCGGGTAGTGCCGAACTTGATGAACATCTGCGAGCTCCTGTGTGAGCGCTGAGTTTCCCACTTTGTGCTGCTGGGCAGAAGCATGCACGGATGAAAGTGAGTCGGTGAGGTGACCCCAGGCAGTGCCACAGCGTCCTTGCGGTTTTTGTGGGGTGGCCCGTCTGTGGAGCGGGTGACTGGAAAGGCGCTCGCCTCACGCATTCGGCGACCCAGCACGTACACTGCCGTGCCCTGATGCTGAGCTTGCCCGATGTCCGATCCCATTCGTCTCGATAAATGCGTTGCCGCGCAGTTCGGCTGCTCGCGTGGCGAGGCGCAGCAGTACATCGAGGGTGGCTGGGTCAGCGTGGATGGGGTCGTTGTCGAAGAACCGCAGGCCCTGGCAACCGCCGTGCAGGTGACGCTTGCACCGGATGCAGTGCTTGAACCTGCCGAGCCTGCCACCTTGCTCTTGCACAAGCCGGCAGGCATGACCGCCGACGCTGCGCTGGCGCTGGCTAACCCGGCAAGCCGGAGCGAGCTGGACAACGCCGAGTTGCGCGTGCTCAAGCGGCATTTTCTGCGCCTCAGCGCGCCGCTGCCGCTGGAAGACGACGCCAGCGGCTTGCTGGTGTTGAGCCAGGACGGCCGCGTACTGCGCAGGCTGACGGCCGACGCCAGCTCGATCGAACAGGAATTTTTGGTGGAAGTGCGCGGCGAGCTACGCCCGTATGGCATGGCGCGTCTCGCGCACGGTCTGGTGTATCAGCAGCGCAGCTTGCCGCCGTGCAAGGTGAGTTGGCAGAACGAAGAGCGGCTGCGCTTTGCGATCAAGCATGTGCAGCCCGGCCAACTGCGTTACATGTGCGGCGAGGTGGGGCTGGACGTGGTGAGCATCCGCCGGCTGCGCGTAGGCCGCGTGTCGCTGGGCAAGCTGGCCATCGGCCAGTGGCGCTATCTGCCGTCGGGCGAACGTTTCTAAGAGACGTGTTGACCAGTGCGCGTACGGTGTCTGCACATAGCGCACTTGACTACAGTGGCCGCATCGACGTGGCTATGCGCTTCGGCAAACGCGGATTGCTGTAAGGCAACCAAGCGTCTTTGCTTCGGCCTCCGCGATGTCGACATCTGAAATCATGAGGCGTGTACCAAGCACGCGCCGACTCACGTCGGCTGACGCCCGATCGGCCGCATCGCACGGAGCGATGCGCACCGCGCAATGACGTCGCAGGCTGACGCTTGGTTCGCTTACTTCTTGTTGCGCCTTTTCTTGGCGCGGGTCACCAGCCAGAACACCACGGCGATGATCCCGATGACCAAGATGGCGAATGCCGGTGTCAGAAACGCGTTGTCGCCCATGAAAATCTCCTGAAAGTCATTGCAGCGAAGCGCTGCACTGACGTTAGCCTAGCGAGCGGTCTGCGTGATCGCGTGAAATGCGCACGCATGCATGCATCGACGCAAGTACGTAGCAAGCACGCATGCATCGACGCACACTTACTTCGCTCGAAGGCCAGGAGCACTGTCGTGCGGCTAGGAGTGCATTGCTGCAGTGGAGGCGCTTGCTCTGCGGCGTTTGGTGCAACTAGCACGGAGGCCGCGCGCGCAGTCAGAGCCATCGCAGGTCAACCAACTTCAGACAGACGTGTCAGCAACTGCGGTACTGCGGCCAGCAGCCAGCGATATTCGCACCGTGCGACGCAGGCGCGAGCAGGATGCGTACTGCACCAATGAGATCGGCCAGCAGACGAGATCGATTGGATCAGCCAGCAGACCAGCGATGGTCGCCACGTGTGCCGACTGCTGCAATGATGCGTTCGCATCGCTGGACGCGCTTCGCTACATCCAGTGAAGTGCAGGTTTCCATCAGCAGACGCAACTGTTGGCACACGGAAACACCGAGCGCAGGCACACAGATGAAAAGCCGACGGGGCGCGCTCATCGCGTCGCAACGTTCTGACGAACGCGTTGGCCGATGCAAGACAGCACTGCGCCACGGCAGGTCTGCATCAGCAATGTCCCGGCAGGGGCGTGCTCAACGCCCCGCGAGTTGAGCGGCCCAACAGGCCTCGCGTCCGGTGGTTGCAGTTTAAATGAGACGTGCATCACGTAAATCGGGGGCGCGCCTACAGGCTGTCGGGGCGTTCCCGACAACCATGCTGGTGCGACTGCGCTCGCAGCGGAGCGCAGTCGCCGGAGATCACTGAAAGGCGGGCGTGCAGCGGAAGCCGGCGCAATCGATCTGCACCGTGCTGCCACTCTGGCAGGTCGCAGTGAAGCGGGTGGGGCCAGCGGCCTGCACCGGGCCGCAGTTCAAACCGCTGCTGATGCTTTGGGCGCGTGCCATGGACGATTCGCTCGACATCGCCGGGCCTGCAGGCGTCGTCGAAGCCGCAGCGACGCCGGGCGATGCCGCAACGCGGGCAGGCGCGACGGTGGGGGCATCGCTTGCCAGCGGCGTTGTCACCGCTTCGTTGTGCGTGCGGCCGCTTGCCGCCACCACACCGCCTTGCGCGGTCTCGCCTTGCAGTGGCTGCCCACGTTCCTCGCGACGGCGGTCGAAGCTCAGCGTCTGCCCGAACACCAGCTGGATCCAGCTGGGGTACGTGTAGCCGGTGCCCTTGTTGTGGTCGACGATGGCGCCGATCGCGCCGCCGATCAGGATGTTGCCCCAGATGCCCATGTTGGCACGCGAGATGGAGCGGCCCGCTGCATCGCGCTGACCGGGCAGCACGCAGGTGACCTCCAGATCGTGCGCGGACCGGCGCACCTGTGCGGTCTGGCCGGACTTCAGGGTGACGCGCCCTTTGTCGTTGCCGATGGCGCAGTCGGCGCCGGTAATGGTTTGGCCGTCTGCGGTCTTGGTATCGACGCGTATCGGCTGGGTCGCGTCGTTCATCACCGTTGCGCAACCACTCAACGCAGCCATGGCAATGGCTGCGGTCACTAGCTGTCTCATGTTGTCCCCTGGCGTAAAGCACAGCGGCGCCAGGCGGGCATTGCACCGCGGCCTTGGCACAGCTATGTCGTGATCAATCCCCGTTGCCGCCGCATCGCGCGACGGCTGGCATTTCATACCGGGATTGTGGGCCGCCGTCCAGCTGCGGCCGTCGGCGTTACACGCCGGGGGTGGCGAGCACGCGGCGTTTCGCCATCACGCTGCGGATCGCGGTGAGCAGTTGTTCGGGGGTGTAGGGCTTTTCCAGGAAGGCCACGCCGTCAGGCAGGATCTCTTCCACGTACTCGACCGCCAGACCGGAGGTCAGCAGCACGGGCAGGTTGTATGGCGCATACGCGGTCTTCAACGCAAGATCCACGCCGGTCAGGCCGCCGGGGAAATGGATATCGGAAAACAACACATCGACGCGCGGGTCGCTTTCGATCAGGGTCAGGGCTTCTTCGACCGATCCGGCGCTGCGGCAGGTAAAGCCGTAACTTTCCAGGACAAGGCAGCTGAGTTGTCGGGTGCCGTCGCCGTCTTCAACGACGAATACAACTGGCCGTTCCTTGTTCTGTGACATGAGCACGTCTCGTAAGGCAAGCCACATTTTCAGCGATGCGGCAGTGAACCCCCCGTCAACGCAGACGGAGCCGTATGGTTACCAGCCGAACGGGCCGGGGCCATAACCGCCGGGTGCGTAGCGTGGGCCGAACACCGGGCCTTCGCCGCGGCCGACGCTGATGCTGACGCCGATCTGATGCGCCTTGCCGTCGTCGTCGTAATAGGTCTTGCAGGAGTTCAAATTGACCGCCTGCCAGTTGCTGTTGCCGCCGCGGTTGGAATAGCCCATGCCGGTCTCGACCGCACCATGCAGCTTGCCCTGGCATTGCTCGGCGCGTTCGGCCGCGATCGATGCGGCGCTGGGGCGTGCCAGCGCCGGGCGGGGGCCGCTCTTGTCGCCGTAAAACGTGCCGGGCGGGTCGGTGCTGTACTCCGGGTCGGAGCGGTATTGCAGCGGTGCCTGGGGGACGCTCAGGTCCAGCGAGCGGGCGGTGGCCGGTTCGGCGCTGACATCGCCGGTCTGGGCGAGCGCGCCACCGGCGGCAAATAGAGTGGCCAGGAGAAGCAGGCTGCGTTTCATCGGTTGGACTCTATAGGAATGACTGGCAGCGCGTGCCAGCTCGCCTTGTGAAACTAGCAACGGCTGATTGAATGCGCGCTGTCGATTCGGCCGATTGTTGTGTCGAGACAGGCATGGCGCTGACACACGCTGTTGCATCAGCCTTGCTCGCGCACGATCTCGATCAGCTGCGCACCATAGCGGGCCAGTTTGCCGCCACCGATGCCGCCGACCCGCGATAACGCATCGATGCTGGTGGGCCGTTGCTCGGCGATGTTACGCAGCGTGCTGTCGTGGAAGATCACGAAGGCCGGCACGTTCTGTTCCTTGGCCAGTTCTGCGCGCAAACCGCGCAGCGCGTTGAACAACACCAGATCCTGGGGCTGCACCGGCAAGCCGGTGCGCTGCGCACCGCGATCCCGTCCGGCGGCCGGATTCTCGCGGCGCATCATCACCTGGCGCTCGCCCTTGAGCACCTGGCGGCTGGCGTCGGTCAGGCGCAGGCCGCCGTGGCCTTCGCTGTCGACTTCCAGCAGGCTGGCGGCCACCAGCTGGCGGAACACGCCGCGCCAGGTGCGCTCGTCCAGGTCGCGGCCGATGCCGTAGGTGCTCAGTTGATCGTGGCCAAGCTGTTTGATGCGCTCGTTCTCGCTGCCGCGCAGGATGTCGAGCAGGTGACCGACACCGAAGCGCTGCCCGCTGCGGTACACGCAGCTCAGCGCTTTCTGCGAGGCCACCGTGGCATCCCACGCCGCTGCCGGGGTCAGGCAGTTGTCGCAGTTGCCGCAGGGTTTGGGATAGGTCTCGCCGAAACCGGCCAGCAGTACCTGGCGGCGGCACTGCATGGATTCGCAGTAGCCAAGGAGGTGATCGAGCTTGGCGCGTTCCAGACGCTTGCGCTCCTCGGCCGCTTCGCCCTGTTCGATCATCTGCTTGAGCAGCACCACATCGCCCAGGCCGTAGCAGAGCCAGGCTTCGGCCGGGTCGCCATCGCGGCCGGCGCGGCCGGTTTCCTGGTAGTAGCCCTCCAGCGATTTGGGCAGGTCCACATGCGCCACGAAGCGCACGTCCGGCTTGTCGATCCCCATGCCAAAAGCAATCGTGGCGGTCATGATGATGCCGTCCTCGCGCAGGAAACGGCGCTGATTCTGCGCACGCACTTCGGCGGGCAGGCCGGCGTGATAGGGCAGGGCGTTGAAGCCTTGCGCGCACAGCTGCTGGGCGGTTTCTTCGACCTTGCGCCGCGACATCGCATAGACGATGCCGGCCGAGCCGCGATGGCGGGTGAGGAACTCCTGCAGCTGTTTGCGCGCGTTGTCCTTCTGCACCACGGTGTAGCGGATGTTGGGGCGGTCGAAGGAGCTGACGAAGTGGCGTGCGTCCACCAGATCCAGACGCTCGGCGATCTCGCGCTGGGTGGGCGGGTCGGCGGTGGCGGTCAAGGCCATGCGCGGGATGTGCGGCCAGCGCTCGTGCAGCACGGTGAGCTGGCGATATTCGGGGCGGAAGTCGTGGCCCCATTGCGACACGCAATGCGCTTCGTCGATGGCGAACAACGCGATGCGGCTGCGTTCCAGCAACGACAGGAAGCGCTGGGTCAACAGGCGCTCCGGTGCGACGTAGAGCAGATCCAGATCGCCTGACAGCAGGGCGCGTTCGACCCGTTGCGCGTTTTCCGCATCCAGCGTGGAATTGAGGAATTCGGCGCGCACGCCCAGCTGGCGCAGGGCTTCGACCTGGTCCTGCATCAGCGCGATCAATGGCGACACCACAATGCCGATGCCGTCGCGCAACAGCGCTGGCACCTGATAGCACAGCGACTTGCCGCCACCGGTGGGCATCAGTACCAGGGCGTCGTTGCCGGCAGCGACGTGTTCGACAATGGCTTGTTGCGGGCCGCGGAAGTCGTCGTAACCGAAGACGCGGCTGAGCAGTTCGTGGGCGGGGGAAGACATCCGCCTAGGATACCGTGCGGGTCAAGCCCTGGTCGGTGTCATGCCGGCAGTGTTGCGTACTGGCTGGTCGGGGAACGCCGCGAGGTGAGGGCGGTTGATCAGCGGTGTGTGAGGTCTTGTGAGGTTGAGCTGGATGAAGCTTCGCACCGTACCCTCACCCCAACCCCTCTCCCGGAGGGAGAGGGGCTCAACAACTGACAGCACAAAGCACCCCCTGAGTCAGGGGGCGCGTCGAAGGCGCTGGGTGCGGCAGGCAGTGAGCAGGCGCCCAAGGCTTCGGCGCAGCGAAACCTTGGGCAAACCCGCAGGGGCCCAGCCCAAGGGGTTACTGCAGCAGCGAGCGCAGCATCCAGGCGTACTTTTCGTGGGTCTGCAGACGCTGGGTCAGCAGGTCCACGGTCGGGTCGTCTCCGGCGTCGTCGGCGGTGCCCAGTACCTTGCGCGCGGTGCGGCAGAGCGCTTCGTTGCCGCTGACCAGCTGGCGCACCATCTCCCGCCAGTCGGCGCTGTCGCTCAGGCCCGGCTCTTCCGGAATCGAGGTCAATGCGACGAACTCGCTGTAGGAGCCCGGCGCGTTATAGCCCAGGGCGCGGATGCGCTCGGCCACTTCGTCCAGCGCGGCCCACTGCTCGGTGTATTGGGTTTCGAACATGGTGTGCAGCGAGTTGAACATCGACCCGGTGACGTTCCAATGGAAGTTGTGGGTCTTCAGATACAACGTGAAGGCGTCAGCCATGTAGCGGGCCAGGCCGTCGGAGATCTTCTTGCGATCGCCGTCCTTGATCCCGATATCGATATGCGGCGCCGACGCGGCAGCGACCGGCAGGGCATCGTTGATGACGACGGGCTTGTTGGCGTTCTTTTTCTTGGACATGGGATGGCCCTTCTGAGGAAGTGGATGTCTGATGGAACAGATATGGCGTCACAATAGACAGGCTAAAGGATCAAACGTCATTCAATCTTTCACATTTTTCCATCAATGAGCGCTATCGACACCGACCTTGCCACGCTGCTGCGTGAGCGCCGCCACGCCGTGGATGGCGCAATGAGCCGAGACCGGGGCCGCCTGCTTGGCCTATGGTCGCGCTGGCAGGGCAAACCCGGCAACCCGCAGCTGCGCGACGCGTTCGAGCAGGCGCTGGCGGCGTCGCTGACGCAGCGGCGGGCGCGTGCCGAGCAGCAGCCGGCAATCACGCTCGACACGCAACTGCCGATCGCACGCGAAGCCGAGCACATCATCGGATTGATCCGCGACCACCAGGTGGTGGTCATCGCTGGCGAAACCGGCTCCGGCAAGACCACCCAGCTGCCCAAGCTGTGTCTGGCCGCCGGGCGCGGTGCCGCAGGCATGATCGGCTGCACCCAGCCGCGCCGGATCGCCGCGCGTGCGGTGGCCGCGCGGGTGGCCGACGAGCTGAAGACGCCGTTGGGCACCGTGGTGGGCTTCCAGGTGCGCTTCACCGACCGGGTGAGCGAGCAGTCGCGCATCAAGTTCATGACCGACGGCATCCTGCTGGCGGAGATCGCCAGCGACCGCTGGTTGTCGGCCTACGACACCATCATCGTGGACGAGGCGCACGAGCGCAGCCTCAACATCGACTTCCTGCTCGGCTACCTCAAGCAGCTGCTGAAAAAACGCCCTGATCTCAAGTTGATCGTGACCTCGGCGACCATCGATACCGAGCGCTTTGCACAGCATTTCGACAATGCGCCGGTGATCAATGTGGAAGGGCGGACCTTTCCGGTCGAAGTGCGCTATCGCCCGCTCGAAGGCGAAAGCGGCGGCGACGATGCGCAGGATGCCGGCCGCGACGGCGAGCGCAGCGTCAACGATGCGATCGTGGCGGCAATTGACGAGATCACCCGCATCGATCCACGTGGCGATGTGCTGATGTTCCTGCCGGGCGAGCGCGAGATCCGCGATGCGCATCATTCGCTGGAAAGGCGCAAATACCGCGAGACCGAAGTGGTGCCGCTATATGCGCGGCTGTCGGCGGCCGACCAGGACCGCGTGTTCAATCCAGGTCCGCGCCGGCGTCTGGTGCTGGCCACCAACGTGGCCGAAACCTCGTTGACGGTGCCACGCATCCGCTATGTGGTGGATCCGGGCTTTGCGCGCGTCAAGCGCTACAGCCCGCGGCAGAAGCTGGACCGCCTGCATATCGAGCCGATCTCGCAGGCCAGCGCCAATCAGCGCATGGGCCGTTGCGGGCGGATCGCCGAAGGCATTTGCTACCGGCTGTATGCCGAAGCGGACTTTGCCGCGCGGCCGGCGTTTACCGATCCGGAAATCCGGCGCGCGTCGTTGTCGGGCGTGATTCTGCGCATGCTGCAACTGGGGCTGGGGCGGATCGAAGACTTTCCGTTTCTGGAAGCGCCCGACGAGCGCGCGGTGGCCGATGGGTGGCAGCAGCTGCTGGAGCTGGGGGCGATCGACGCCGAGCGCCGTCTGACCGCCATCGGTCGGCAGATGGCGCGCCTGCCGGTGGACGTCAAGCTGGCGCGCATGCTGGTGGCCGCGCAGCAGCACGGCTGCCTGCGCGAGATGATCATCATCGCCGCGTTCCTGGGCATCCAGGACCCGCGCGAACGCCCGCCGGAAGCGCGCGAGGCGGCCGACAACGCGCATGCATTGTTTGCCGATGCGCGCTCGGAATTCGTCGGCATCCTGCGCCTGTGGGACGCGTACCGTCAGGTGCACGAAGACCTCACACAGTCCAAGTTGCGCGATTGGTGCAACCGGCATTTTCTGGGCTTTTTGCGCATGCGCGAGTGGCGCGAGCTGCATCGGCAGTTGCGCCTGTTGTGCGAAGAACTCGGCTGGAGCGAAGAGCCGGCCAACGTGATGCTGGTGCCGTTGCTGGCGGGCGCCAGCGCGCCAGCGCGCGAGGATGGACATAACGCCAACCGGCCGACGCGTGGGCAGCTGCATCGCGCTGCGCGTCTTGCGCGCGAAGGCAAACCCGATCCGACTGCGCCACCAACGCAATCCGCTGCGACGGCGTCGAACAAACAGGCTGAGGCCGCTGAAGGCTCGGCGCGTGCGAGCGAGCGCGAACGCGCTGCCGCGTACCAATCGCTGCACCGCGCGCTGCTGGCGGGCCTGCCCACGCAGATCGGCCATCGCACCGAAAAGGGCGACTTTCTGGCGGCGCGGCAACGCCGGTTCGTGCCGTTCCCGGGTTCCGCACTGGCGCGCAAGCCACCGCCGTGGATTCTTGCGGCCACCTTGCTGGACACGCAAAAAGTGTGGGGCATGACCAACGCCGCGATCGAGCCGGATTGGGCCATCGCCGAGTTGCCGCACCTGCTGGCACGCAAGCATTTCGACCCGCATTGGTCGCGCGCACAAGGGCAGGTGGTGGCCTCGGAGCAGATCAGCCTGTTCGGGCTGGTGCTGGCGCCGAAGAAGCCGGTGCATTTCGGCAAGATCGACCCGGCGGCCGCGCACGATCTGTTCGTGCGGCAAGCCCTGGTGACCGGCGAAATCAACACGCGCGCTGCGTTTGTGGCTGACAACCTCAAGGTGCTGGAGCAGGCGCGCGAGGAAGAAGCCAAGCTGCGCCGTGCCGGTATCGTGGCCGACGAAGGCTGGCAGGCGCGCTGGTATCTGGACCGCATTCCGGCCGAGCTGCATTCGGCCAGCGGCCTGGATGCATGGTGGAAAACCTTGCCGCCAGACAAGCGCCGCGGCCTGCACTGGACCTTGAACGATCTGCTGCCTGGCGAAGGCAGCGAAGCCGATCGTTTCCCGAAGTATTTCCCACTCGGCGATGCGCGGCTGCCGTTGCAGTACCGCTTCGAGCCGGGTGCGATCGATGACGGCGTCACCCTGGACGTGCCGCTGCACCTGCTCAATGCGCTGGACCCGGCGCGCCTGTCATGGCTGGCGCCTGGCTTTGTCGCCGACAAGGCATCGGCGCTGATCCGCAGCCTGCCCAAGGTGCAGCGGCGCAATTTTGTGCCAGCGCCGGATTTCGGGCGTGCGTTCTACGAGGCCTACAGCCTGCCGTCGGCCGACGATATCCGTGGCGAGCTGGCGCGCTTTCTGTCCAAGGCCACCGGTGTGCAGGTCGCGGCGCTGGATTTCGAAGAAGAATCGCTGGACACGCATCTGCTGATGAACCTGCGTCTGCGCGACGACGATGGCAAGGTGCTGGCCGAATCGCGCGATCTGGACGGGCTGCGTGCGCGCTTCGGCGAACGCGCTGGGCAGGCGTTTGCTGCGCGTGCCGGGCGCGCGTTGGCTGCGGAAGGATTGCGCGATTTCCCCGCCACGCCGATTCCCGAACAGGTCGCCGGCGAGGCCGGTGTGCCGGCGTACCCGGCCCTGGTGGATCAGGGCGACGATGCTGCCTTGCGTATCTTTGCCGATCGCAACGACGCCGCGCAGGCGCATCCACACGGCGTGCGTCGCCTGCTGGAAATCGCGTTGGCCGACAAGATCAAACACGCGCGCAAACAGTTGCCGGTCTCGCCCAAAACCGGTCTGCTGTACGCAGCGATCGAATCGCAAGAGCGCCTGCGTGGCGATCTGGTCGATGCCGCGCTCAATGCGGTGCTGGCCGATGGGCTGGGCGCGATCCGCGACCCGGGTGCGTTTGCACAACGCCGCGACGACGCGATCAAGCGCCTGTTCGGCGAAGCGATGGAACGGCTCAAATTGGCCGAGAGCATCCTGGGCGCCGTGGCCGAGCTCAAACCGCTGCTGGAAGCGCCATTGATGGGCTGGGCACGCGGCAATCTGGACGATATGGAGCAGCAGTTGCGCGCGCTGGTGCATGCCGGCTTTCTGCGCGACACACCGGCCGAGGCGCTGGCCAGTTATCCGCGCTATCTCAAGGCGATGATCCTGCGGACCGAGCGTGCCAAGCGCGACCCGGCGCGCGATCAGTCGCGCATGCTCGAGCTCAAGCCGTTTGTGGATGCGTTGGGCGATGCGGCTGCGCGTGGCTTGCAGCAACGTGCCGACTGGCAGGCGCTGCGCTGGGATCTGGAAGAGTTGCGAGTGTCGGTGTTCGCGCAGGAGCTCGGCGCCAGATCCGGCGTGTCGGCGAAGAAATTGTCGCAGCGGGTGGCGGCGTTGCGCTGATGAGTTGTCGGCGGATTGCGTACGGCTGCTTGCAGTCCGCTGCAGCGTGATCCGTTCGCGCTTACCTGGCGAGTGATGGGCCAGGTGTTTGGCCGCCGCAATGGCATGTCGGTCGCGTGCCTTGCCATGCGTGACGTGACGTGACGTGTAGATCATGTTGCGTGGACTAGCCATGCGTGGCGTCCGCCACGTATGGCCAAGCGGTACTAGTCGATGCAGGTTTCCAACGCACCCCGCGCGTGCGGCCACATGGCAGTGGCCGCACCCACGAAGACGCCAGCGTCAGAACGTCACAGCCTCAGAACTTCACGTGCAAGCTCGCCATATAGCGTCGCCCGCTTTTGTAGCGGCCAGCCAGATGGTCCTTGTCGCCGAGATACTGCAGATACTCTTCATCCAGCAGGTTCTGCCCATCGATCTGCAGCGACCAGTTCGGGCTGAATGCATAGCCGATGCTGGCGCCGAGTTCGGCGTAGTCGTCCACGCTGGCCGGTGCCGCACCGGCCACATAGCCGCCGGCGAGATAGCTGTCGCGCCAGTTGTAGGTCAGTCGCGCGTTGAGCGGGCCTTTCTCAAAGTACGGGCTGAAGGCCACGCTGTTGCGTGACTGGTACGGCAGCGCATCGCCGGTGTTGTTTTCGCCGTTGGCGTAGGTGTAGTTGGCGGTCAGGCCAAAGCCGCTGTCGCCAAAGGGTTGCTGGAACGAGAGGTTGAAGCCCTTGACCTTGCCGTCGCCGGCATTGCGCGGCCGCTGCACGCTGTAGTCGCAGTAGCCGTCGGCGGTACAGCCGTTGCTGCCGAGTAATTGCGCCCAGCTCTGCGGTGCGGTATCGCGCAGCGCGTTGTATTGACGTTCCACGCTGGCACTGGTGTCGATGTAGTTGTCGATCTTTTTGTAGAACACCGACCACGCCACCACCGATTGCTGTGCGAAGTAATACTCGGCCGATAAATTGAAATTCCACGATTCATATGGCGACAGCTCGGCGTTGCCGCCGCTGCCGGTCAGCGTGGTGTCGTTGAGGAAGGTGTTGTTGACCATCTGGTTGTAAGGCGCCCAGGCGATCACCTTGGCAGCGGCAAAGCGGAACACCCAGTCCTCGCTGGCGTCGTAGGACACGGTCAGCGACGGCAGCAGAAAGTCCTCTTTGCGGGTGCGCGTCTGCCACAGGCTGTCGGCGTTGGCCAGCGACGGTGTGCCGCTATAGACAAAGCCGCTGCCCTCGGTCTTGGAGTCCACATAGCGCACGCCCAGATTGCCGCGCAGACCGCCAGCGGAGAAATTCAACTGCGCGTAGGCGGCGTTATTGGTCTGCTCCAGCGCCCAGCTGTTGTTGAGATAACTTGCCGGATCCGGCGCGTTGTAATCGACCGGGCTGTTGCGGATCCAGTTCAGCACATTGTTGCGCCCGGCCTGCACGTGCTGGCCGTGGTCGGGATAGAAATCCTGCAGGTCGGTCAGACCGATCGTGCCAACATCGGCCAATGTGCCAGGGGTCACTCCGCCGTAGACGTTGAGCTCGAAACGTTCCTCATGTTTGCCATGACGCACGCCCAGCAGCAGCTGGTTGAACACGCCATCGAACTGCACATCCAGATCCAGTTGGCCGTAAGTGTCCTTGCTCTCGGTGGAGAAGATGCCGTTGTTGCCGAACCAGCCGCCGGCCGAGCCCCAATTGGCCGGGTCGCGTGCGCGCGCAGGGTCGTCGAACTGGATGCCACGGCGCGTGTCCCAACGGAAGCCGCCGTTGTAGAACGGCTCGATGAAGTATTGCGACAGATCCTTGTTTTCGGATTTGCTTTGTCCCACCTGTCCCTTCACACCCCAGCCATCGCCGCGGAACGCGCCGCGCAGATCCAGGCCTTTGGTGGTGACTTCCGATTCGCGCACGTTGTTGTCGTAGATCACCGTGCCGCCAAGTGGATCGGCATTGGCGCTGGAATGACCGCTGGTCACCACGCCGTTGCGCACATCGCCGAGCTGGTCCACCGCGGCCACCGTGCCGGCATTCCAGGTCAAAAAGCTGTACATCGACTGGTTGTAGTTGTCGAACTTCTCGTTGATGTACACGCCGCTCAGATTGAATTCCAACGCGTCGCTGGGCTTGAGTTGCAGGTTGACCACTGCGCTGTCGCGCTCGCGGTCCTGCTGAAACCACGCAGCGTTGATCGAGTTGGGTACGTCTGCATCGGCCGGAACCGTGCCTGCGGCGTTGGCGAAGGTGCTGGCAGGCGCATAGCCAAATACTTCCATGCCGCGGCGGTCCACGCGTTCTTCATAGTGCTGCGCGGACACGGCAATGCCGAAGGTTTCTGCGGGATTTTTCCAGCTATAGAGCAGGGCCGCATTGGGATTGCCCTTGCTGGCCTGGTCGCTGTAGCTGTAGCCGATGGAGCCGGCGATCTCGTTGGCTTTCAGATCCAGCGGTTGGCGCGTGTGCATCAGCACCGTGCCGCCGAGGCTGCCTTCGGTCAGCCGCGCTTCGGAAGACTTGAGGATCTCCACGCGGCCCAGGATCTGCGGCGCCAGCAAGGTGTAATCGAATCCGCGGCTGGGCTGCTCGCCGTACAACCAGATCGCCTGCGCCACCGGGTGGCCATCCAGGAACGACAGATTCAAGCTGGGGTCGGTGCCGTCGATGCTGACGCGCTCGCCCTGGCCGAAGCGTCGGTCCAAGGTGACGCCGGGAATCTGCGACAGCGCTTCGGCCACATTGGTGCTGGGAAACTTGCCGATGTCCTCGGCAGTGATCGCTTCGGAAATGCCGGTGTTGTTACGCTTGGTATCCAGCGATTTTTCCAGGCTGGCACGGATGCCGACCACCTGGACGGCGTCCAGCTCGGTGGCTTGCTGGCCAGGGCTGTCCTGGGCTTGCGCGGTGACCGCCAACGACAACGCAATCGCACTGCACAGCAGGGTGGTGCTGTATTTCATGATGTCTCTCCTCATCACGCACAGGGATGGATGGCGGGCCGTGGCTCGCCGGATGCGGGGGCTGAAAGTAGCTAGCAAAACTACTGTGCAGCCGCCAGGCGGGCGCGGCCGGTGCTCGGAATCCTCATGTACCCCTCGTACACGCCGGTTCTGAGCGCGCCGTCCACACCCACCTGACGACTGCTCGCTACGTTTTGTTAGCCACTTTTAGTAACCGCACGTTCGGGAAAACGCGCGGTGAAACGCTTACGACACGTCAGCGTGGTGTTGCAGATACCAATTGGCGGCACCGAGCACGCCCAGCTGCCCGTGCTCGACCAGCTTGACCGGGATGCGTTCGAGCACCGCGCGCATGTTGCCCTTGTCGAGAAAGCGCGCGCCGAACGTGCTGGACGCCAGAAAGTGTCCGATCGTCGGCAGGATGCCGCCGGCCAGATAGATGCCGCCGGCAGCGCCGTAGGCCAATGCCATGTCGCCGACGGCGTGGCCGAGCAGGGCGCAGAACACGTGCAGGGTTTCGTGCGCCAGTGCGTCGTCTTCATGCAATGCCGCATGCGTGATTGCCGCAGGCTGCTGATGACGTTGCGGCGAACCGTGCAGCGCACACACCGCGGCATACAGCCGCAACAGTCCAGGGCCGGACAACACGTGCTCGAGCGGCAGATAGTGTTGGTCGCGCAGCAGGATGCGCAGCAACTGCTGTTCGTGCGCGTGCGTGCTGGCCAATGCGACCTGGCCTGCTTCGGTCGCCAGCACGATGGGGCGCGGCTTGGCATCGATCCACACCGCCGCGCCCAATCCGGTACCGGGGCCGACCACCAGCATTGGCCCGGCGCTGCGTGCATGCCGCGGCGTGGGGCCGCTCAGTTGCAGCACCGCACGCGCTTCCATCTGCGGCGCCGCATAGGCGACCGCTTCGAAGTCGTTGACCAGATGCACGTTGCGCAGTTCCAACGCGGCGCGCAGGCGGTTGGGCGAGATGCTCCATGGCAGGTTGTTGCTGATGAAGCTGCCGTCGTCCAGCGCAACGCCAGCGCTGGCGATCACGACTGTCTCGACACGGCTCACCTGCGGCAGGAAGTCGGCCAGGATGGCGTCCAGGCTGGCGTAGTCGCCGCAGCGATAGGTGCGGTAGTGGGCAAGCGCAATCGCTGCGCCCTCTGCCTGCAGCACGTGGCCAAGACGCACATGCGTGCCGCCGACATCGGCCGCGATAAAGCCGGTGGCCGCAGGAGCAGCAGGCGTGGCAGAAGCGTGAGCAGAACGCGAAGTCGCAGCCACATGCAGTCCTTAGTCCGTCTGATCAGCCGATGCCATCAGCGCGTAGCGGCCTGTTTAGAAGTTGGTGACAACGATGTCAATGGTCCAGTCGGGTTGGATCGATCTTGTTGGCAGGCTCAAGTGCAAAAACCGTGCTTTGGACCGGTTCTATGCGGACTTCATTGCGCAAAGTGGACAAGACGGTGCAGTCGGTACGTTTGCAGTTGGCGCGGTGACGGTGTGCAGGCGTGCTCAGCTGGTTCGCATGCATGCGGTGGCCGTGAGGTGCGAGTCCACCGACCACCTGTCTTATTTGGGGGTGCTACACGACATCGCGAACTACTGTCTGGTGAAGCCGAAGCCATTGGCATGCCCAACGTCACGCAGCATCACTGCCGTTTGCGGATCAAGGTTGGCTATGGACGATGCTGAACGGCGCGCCGCGCGATGCGTTGCCCGCGCTCCCTGCAACAGCAATCACCGTTCAACCCGCAGCAGCGCGACTCGCAATGCCGGGCAACGTGCTGCACGCGGCATTGTCGGTGGGCGGTGCTGTAGAGGGATATTGCTGCTTGCCAAGCACATAGGTCTGGCTGGTGGCGACGAATCCGTCTGCATAGGTGGCTTCGACGAAATAGGCGCTCCAACCGGCATCTGGAATCTGCACCGGCACCGAGACGGTGTTGCCGCGTGCAAGCGCAATCGGGGTGGCGTGGTAGCGGATGCCGCAGGCATAGCGGAAGTCGCGCGCCTGCGGATTGGTGGCCGCCCACAGCCGCACTTGCGTCGGTCGTTCCGACGAGCGGAAGCGAATGTGCGGTGCGTCGCCTGCGCGCAACGTGTCGCTCACATTGGGGAGCGAGCGCTGCTGCTGCAGCCGCGCAAGAAACGGCACCAAGCTATCGACGATCGATGTGCGGATGCCGTTGTGCGCGCTGTTGGGCACCATGCGCAAGGCCTTGCTGCCAGGCAGCGCGTCATAGAAAAACTGCGTGTTGTCTGGCAGAAAAAAATCATCGCCGCTGGCGTTGACGATGTACTTGGGCACCCTCAAGCGCTTGCGATAGGGCGTGTGCAGATAACTCAGCGGGTCCTGCAGTTGCACCAGTTGCGCGAACGCCGGGGTCTGCAATTGCGCGGTGATTCCCTGCTTCGCATAGGCGTTGAATGCAATCGGCCAGTTGCCGCCGTATGCCCGATACATGTGGTCCAGCACGGCCGGCATGTTGAGGATGTCGATCACGAACGGCACCACAGCGTCCACGCGTGGGTCGGCGATGGTGGCGTGCCAGCTGGCCCAGCCGCGCTTGGAGGCACCGGCAAGAATGAAGCGATGGATCTGCAGCGGTGCCAACTCGCGCTCGGCCAGACTCATGGTGCGCGCGATCGCCGCGGCCATCGGTACATGCAGCGGCATGGTCTTGCGCTGCTGTGGCGATTGCAGAAACAGCGACCAACTGTAGGCGACGCTGTCGTCCTCGCGGCGCGGGGCGGCATCGCCCTGATACTGCAGCGCCTGATTGGGGATGTCGCTCAGCGCGATGACCACGGTGCGGCTGCGTTGCGCCAGCGCCGCCAGCGCTTCCGGCGGCAACTCGCTGGCCGGCTGCGCCGCACTGCCGGCGACCGGGTGACGCGTGCCATTGGTGGAGATCAATAACGCGCGCGTCGGCAGCGCATCGGCGGGCACATACATCGCCACGTCATGCTGCCAGGTGGCCGGGGTGACGAGCCCTTCAGGCGACCACGTCTGCGAGGTCAACAGGTAGTCGCGCCGCTCGACACCGGCGATGCGGCTGGTGGCCCCTCGCGTGTAGACCAGCGGCTGCTGTTCTACTGCATCGCGATAGCAGATCAGGGCCTGATCAAACCCGACCTGGGGCGCGGTGGCGCAGCGTTCGGTAGCAGTGGACGCCAGTGCTGGCCCTGCGATCAAGGCCAGCAATGCAATCCCGCAGCGTGTCATCAGGCGCATCGGCATTCTCCGTCAGCGGCGCTGGGGGGCAGCGCGATCAAGGGCCCGGCCCGCGCCAGATGCGCAGATCAAGCCTGTTGTCGGTGGCCAGTCTGGCACGTAGGACGCATCCATCCTTTGCAGTGCCCACACCAGATGCCGGCGAAAACGAAGTCAAGCTTGTCGGCGAACAGAGGCCGCTGCATTGATTTACCAGCTTCTCGCAGAAGCGCGCTTACAAGCGATCGGACAGTGCCGGCCAGTCTTCATCGCACATCCGCGCGCGCCGACGAGGGCGGCTGCGTTTCTCTGCTTCTGCAGCACCTTTCCGCCATCCGCACTGCTTGTACGGGCTAACCCTTGCAAGGGCTAAAAAACGCGGCGAGCGGTCGTCAGGGATGCATTGACGGCGTACTCAGCACCGAAGCGTACGACTGGCCCATGCCGCACCGAGCACCGGCTACGCCCGCCTGACGGCGAGCGCAGTCGTTTTGTTGGCCGCGCTTACTTGATCCGCCGCACCTTGGCCGGGGTGTTGTACCCCTCGATCTGCAGATACCACACGCCGACCAGGCCGGGCTTGATCTTGACCTTGGGAGCCTCCTTGCGCACGCCGGAGAGGCTGGCCACATCGGTCTGTTCCCATTCCTGACCATTGGCCAGCGTATAGACACGGCCTTTGGAGAAGCCCTTGAACTCGCCGACGATGTTGCTCTCGATCGGCTCCTTGCTGCCGAAGTCGAAGAAACCACGGTTCTTGACGATGATTTCCTGGCGGCCGGCTTCCTTGGCCTGTTCGACCACGACGGCGGCTTCCTTGGCGACCTTGCCCTGCAGCCAGTCGTTGAGCGCGGCCAGTTCGCTGGCATCGAGCTTGTCCAGGCCAGCAGCCTTGAACTGTTCGGCGCTCATCTGCGACTGCAGATCGCCGTGGACTGCGCGCTGCGCCAGGGCCGGGGTGGCGGTCAATGCAAGAGACAGGCAGACCAGCAGGGGAATGCGGCGCACGAGCGACATGGAAGCCATCCGACAGGGAAGAGGTGGCTAGTGTAGACGCTGTGCCGTGCCAGCCGACGCCGGTCAGTCCACGCGGTCGGCAGTGGCCGATGGTGCCTGCGCGGAGCGGGCGGGGCGGCGATAGATGAATTCCGGCGCCGACGCAGCCGCCTCGGTGTCGGCAATCGCGCGCACCTGCGCATGGTCGGGCGAGCGTTCGCAGACCGGGTCCAGCGTGGCGGCATCGCCGCTGAGCGCCAGCGCCTGGCAGCGGCAACCGCCCCAATCGATCTCGCGTTTAGGACACTCCTGGCAGACCTCGGGCATCCAGGCGGTACCGCGAAACCGCACGAACGCCTCGCCGTTGTTCCAGATATCGGCCAGCGAGCGCTCGCGCAGGTTGTCGAAGCGCATGCCGTCGATGGTTTCGGCCGCGTGGCAGGGCAGCACGTCGCCGCGCGGAGAAATATTGACGAAGCGCTGGCCCCAGCCCCCCATGCAGGGCTTTGGCAGGCGCGCGTAGTAGTCGGGGGTGACGAAGTCGATCGCCAGACGGTCGCCGAGCTCGCGCCGCGCGGTTTCCACTGCGGTAATGGTGTCCATCAGCTGCTCGCGGCTGGGCATCAGCGCAGCACGATTGCGCAGGCCCCAGCCGTAGTACTGGGTGTGCGCCACTTCGATGCGCTCGGCCTGCCATTCCAGCGCCAGCGCAATCATGCCGGGCACGCGGTCGGCGTTGTGCCGGTGCAGCACTGCGTTGAGCGTGAGCGGCAGGCCGCGTGCACGCACAGCGGCGGCAAAATCGCGCTTTTTCGACAGGCTATTGCGATACCCGGCGATGCGGTCGGCGCCGGCCGGGTCGACGTCTTGCACGCTCAGCTGCACATGCTCCAGTCCGGCGGCTTGCAGTTGGTCCAGCATCGGTTCGCCGCCGGCCACGCCGGAGGTGATCAGGTTGCTGTACAGCCCGAGCTCACGCGCATGCGCCACCAGCTCGGGCAGATCCTTGCGCAACATCGGTTCGCCGCCGGAAAAATGCGCCTGCAGCACCCCCATGTCGGCGGCCTGCTGCAGCAGCGAGCGCCAGCCGGCGGTATCCATTTCTTCGCGTAGTGCCGCCAGTGCAATCGGGTTGGAGCAATACGGGCATGCCAACGGGCAGCGATGGGTTAGCTCCAGCAGGACCGACAGCGGTGGCGGTGCAGTGTTCATAGCCGCAACAGGCGTTTCTGATGCAGGGTGGTGGTGAGTTCGATCACATCCACTTCGATCTCGGCGGCGTCGGCATCGAACTCTGCGGCCAATTCCTGCGCAATTTGCGCCAACGAGCGCGCGCCATCGAAGCGCTGCGCCACCACCTGGGCGATCTCGTCGAGTTCGACCACGCGTTCGGGCGCAAGCAGCACCCACTGGTCGCGTGTGCGGTCGTGCTGCAGACGCACGCCTGCGCGCAGTGCCGGCTGACTCTCGCGGTTAATGTCGCTCACGCAGCGGCCCGGCGGGCGTCGCGGTCGGGCACGAACGCGTCCGGCCATACGATGCCTGGCGTGACATACGCCACGTGCAAGGCATCCAGCTGCGCCCACAACACCGAACATTTGAAATGCAGCGCGGCCTTGACCAGCTGCTGTTTCTCGACCGTATCGGCGTGCTGCTTGACGTAATCGAGCGCGAAATCCGAATCGCGCGGTGCCTCGGTCAGGCGATGCTCGAAGTACGCCAGCGCCTCGGACGAGACGAAGTCGTAGTGCTTGAGCATGCCGGCCACGCGCTGGCCGATGATGTTGGGCGCGAACAGTTCGGTGAGCGAGGAGGCAATCGCTTCGAGCAGGCTTTTTTCGCGGACGAAGTGCAGATAGGCCTGCACCGCAAACCGCGTGCCGGGCAGCAAGGCGCGACCGGATTCGACCAGGCCGCGATCCAGGCCCAGCGCGTCGGTCAGATGCAGCCAACGTGCGATGCCGCCATCGGTGGCGCTATTGCCGTCGTGGTCGAGGATGCGCTGGCGCCAGATTCGCCGCAGCGCCGGGTCTTCCATGCGCGCCAGGATTGCCGCATCTTTCAGCGGAATGCAGCGCTGGTATTCGAAGCGATTCAGCGCCCAGGCCTGCACCTGGCCGCGATCGAGCTTGCCATGGTGCAGCAGCGCATGAAACGGGTGCTGGTCGTGATACAGGCGTGCGCCGATAGCGCGCAGGTCCGCTTCCAGTTGGTCGGGAGTGAGCAGGGCGGTCACAGCGTGATCTCCAGGCCGTCGTGGGCAACGTCCCAGCCGCTGGCACGCGCACTGGCGTATTCCG
The DNA here is from genome assembly GCF_031843525.1 of Xanthomonas sp. WCS2018Noco2-27. Taxonomy (NCBI): domain Bacteria; kingdom Pseudomonadati; phylum Pseudomonadota; class Gammaproteobacteria; order Lysobacterales; family Lysobacteraceae; genus Xanthomonas; species Xanthomonas sp. WCS2018Noco2-27. The sequence continues at coordinate 251,524 of NZ_JAVTIK010000004.1, forward strand.
GCGAGTGGATGTCGAGCACGGGATTGGTGGTGTTGAGATGGATGAAAATCTTGCGCGCTACATTTAACGGGGCGAACGCAGCGATGGTGCCGTCGGCGCCATCGATACTCATGTGGCCCATGCGCTGGCCGGTCTTCTGGCTGATGCCAAGTTGCACCATCTCGTCGTCTCGCCACAGTGTGCCGTCGAAAAAGACCAATTCGGCTCCTTGCAGGAGCGCACGCAGTGCATCGGTCATCGCCGCGCAGCCGGGGATGTAGTGCACGCGGTGCTGGCCATCGTCGATGGTGAGCCCGAGGGTTTCTTCGTTGGAGCCGGCCAGATCGCCGCCGCTGCGCGATTCCATGAACAGCGGCACCTTGCCTGGCACCGAGAATGGCGTCAGCTGCAGGCCGAGCAGCGACACCGGCGTGTCCAGCGCAAATGGCTGGCGCGTCACGTATTTTGGATTCACCGCGTCGAAGATGGGGTTTTGCGCCAGCAGGTCCAGCACGCGACTGCTGGCATGCAGCGAGAAGGCCTGGCTTTCGCGCATCGACAACAATCCGGCGATATGGTCGATCTCGCCGCTGGTCAGCAGCACCGCTTCGATCGGCGAATGGCGCAGGCCGTGCTGCGGCCATAGCGCAGGTGTAGCAAGAATCTGCTGACGGAAATCGGGGGACGCATTGATCAGAACCCAACGCTCGCCGTCGGCACTGACCGCGATGCTGGCTTGGGTACGACGTTGGGCACCGTCTGCTTGTTGCCAGGCCCGCTGACTTGCGGGTGTATGGCAATTCCACTGCGGGTGCCCACCGCCGGCCGCCGATCCCAAAACGATGATGCGCATGGAAACTGTTACCTACTCTGCCGGCAGTTGCCGGTCATGCATCAAAAGGAAGGGCGGCTGGTGCGATTGAGACGTGCCGGATCAAAACTCGCCAGAGACGTAGCAGTTGATTTCGGCGCCACAGTTGACTTCACGAACGACAGGCTTCTTCCAGGTCTTCATCGGCTACCTCGCAGTGGGTGGAAAAACGCCGTCGCGGCGTAATGCAGCGATGACGTGAGCCGAGCATAGGCAGCCGATTTATTCCAATTGTAAAGAGCTTGTAAAAAGCCGGCATTGCGTCGCAATTGGCACGCCGCGCGAGCGCCTATCCATCGCAGAGCGGTTGCGAATCAAGACCTTGGCGGGTGAACCGACCATAAGCGCAAACATGCCGCCGGCCGGCATTTGCGCCGAAATTGCGCGTTGTAGAGAAGGTGACGCGCACGTTACCGTAGCTGTCAGACCCCAGTGATCGCCGGCCGCCGTGTCCACCGTTGTGACCAGTTCCTCATTCGAACGCCTGCATGCCTTGCTGCAGCGCCCGGCCGTTGCGTCGATCGCACCGGCATTACGCGATGCATTGGCGCAGGCCTGGCAGGAGGCGCCGCCCGCGCAGGCAGACAGCGTGCCGTGGGCGCTGCTGGCCGACACGTTAGACGTGCTGGCGTCGCTGGCAGCCGACGAGGCCACGCTGATTGCGGCCTTGCTGTTCGATCTGCCGGCATTACGCGGTGCGGTGGCCGGCTTGCCCTGGCAACCGGCGGAGCGGCGCGTGGTCGTGGAAGGATTGCTGGATGGCCTGGATGCGGCCGATCAGGTCTGGGCGCTGCATGCCGGACGCGAGGCCGGGCGCAACAGCGAGGGCTTGCGGCGCCTGCTGTTGTCCATCATCCACGACCTGCGCGTGGTGCCAATCCTGCTGGCGCGGCAGCTGACGCGCATGCGCGTGGGCGACCGCCTCAGCGAGGAGCAGCGCCGCGCGCTGGCCCAGCTCACCCGCGACATCCATGCGCCGCTGGCCAACCGTCTGGGCATCTGGCAGGTGAAGTGGGAGCTGGAAGACCTGGCCTTCCGGCACCTGGAACCTGATACCTATCGCCGCATCGCGCGCGAAGTGGACGAAACCCGGGTGGCGCGCGAGCGTTACATCGAGGCGGTCAAGCGCACCTTGTCGAGCGCATTGGCAGAGCAGGGCCTGCGCGCAGAGGTGAGTGGGCGGCCGAAGCACATCTACAGCATCTGGCGGAAGATGCAGAAAAAGCGGCTGTCGTTCGACCAGCTCTACGACGTGCGCGCGGTGCGCGTCATGGTCGACGACGTAGCGGCCTGCTACGCGGCGTTGGGCGCGGTGCATTCGCTGTGGGCACCGGTGCCCAGCGAGTTCGACGATTACATCGCCCGGCCCAAGGCCAACGACTACCGTTCGCTGCATACCGCGGTGGTCGGGCCGGAAGGGCGCACGATCGAGATCCAGATCCGCACCCACGAGATGCATGCCCAGGCCGAGCTCGGCGTGGCCGCGCACTGGAAGTACAAGGAAGGCGGCAAGGGCGCCGAAAAGGCGTTCGACCGCAAGATCCTGTGGATGCGCCAGTTGCTGGAACAGGTGCAGGAAGGCGACCACGGCGAGTTGGCCGGTGCGCTGGATGCCGAGCTGATCGAAGACCGCGTGTATGCGCTGACGCCCAAGGGCGAGGTCATCGATCTGCCGCAAGGCGCCACCCCGCTGGATTTTGCGTACCACGTGCACACCATGGTGGGGCACCGCTGCCGCGGCGCGCGGGTCAACGACCGCATCGTGCCGCTGACCTATCGGCTGCGCAGCGGCGACCGCGTGGAGATCATGACCGCCAAGGAAGCCGACCCGCGTCGCGACTGGCTGCTGGCGTCCAACGGCTTTCTGGCCAGCGGGCGTTCGCGCGACAAGGTGCGCGCCTGGTTCCACAAGCTCGACCGCGCGCGCAATGTGCAGGCGGGCAAGGAGTTGCTCGATCGCGAGCTCAAGCGTCTGGGTCTGCAGCATGCCGATCTAAGCGTGGCGACGCGCAAGTTCCATGCTGAAAATGTCGACGATTTGTATATCCAGGTGGCGCTGGGCGATACCGGGCCAAACCAGGTCAGCCGTGCGCTGCTGGAAGCCGAGCGCGCGGCCTCGCAACCTGCGGTGCCGGCGCCACCGCGACCGACTGCGCGCCGCGAGAGCTTGGGGAAATCCAAATTCACCGTGCAGGGCGTGGGGAATCTGCTGGTGCAACTGGCGCGGTGCTGCCAACCGGTGGCCGGCGAACCGATTGCCGGGTATCTCACCCGCGGCCGCGGCATTACCGTGCACCGCACCGACTGCGCGGCATTGGCACGGCTGGCGGCTGCCCACCCGCAACGCGTGTTGCCGGTGGAATGGGGCAAGGCCGGCAGCGGGTACGAAGTGGATGTGCAGGTACGCGCGGTGGACCGCCGCTGGCTGCTCAAGGACATCACCAACCTGATCGCGCAGGAAGATGCCCACGTGCTGGAAATCAACAGCGACAACGTGCGCGACACCGGCAGGGCGCAGTTGCGGTTGCGGCTCAAGGTGAGCGACTACGACCAGCTGTCCGCGCTGCTTGGCAAACTGGATGCCTTGCCCGGCGTGAACGAGGTGCGGCGACTGGGCTGAGCGCGATCGAGCGGCGTTGCGTGTTCCTGGCGAATGCTGCTGGTGGTTGAGGTGGCGCAGATCATCTTGGGGTGGCGCAGAGCATCGGCTGACTCTCGGTGTGCTGCGCTTCGGGAGTCGCTTGCGCGGTCGCTGTGCTGCGGCACCCATGTGTCAGCCACCCCAGGCGTCGTGCAACTGCCTTGACGATGCATCGATGCACTAGAGCAGTCCGGACAGCGCACCCGCACCCGCAGCGCTTGCCTTGACCAATCCCGAATCCGAATCCGCTAATCCCGCCCCTACACCGTCTTCGCAACACGGCCAGCTACCATACGCACGTGAACGCGCCCCCGTCAGGTCGCGCCAAGGATGGACGCTACCGTATGTTCCCGCTGCCGCGCTGGGTCAGGTCGCCGCGCCTGTGGGCGCCGTTGCGCAGCCGTGCGCTGTGGCGCGTGGTGCTGGCGCTGGCCGCCTGTCTGCTGTTGAGCGTCATCGCGCTGCGCAAGCCGCTGGGCGATGTGCTGTGGCCGGATACCCGGATCCAGCAACTGCTGCAACGTGGCGATGTTGCGCTGTCGCGCGGCAAGCTCAGTGCCGCCGACGGCAGCGGTGCGCGCGAGCTGTTCACCGCGGCGCTTGCGCTGGACAACGATCGTAGCGAGGCGCGGGTCGGGTTGGCCCGGACCGGCGTGGCTGCCGTGGTGCAGGCGCGCGCCGCCATCGCGGCCGGCGATGCGGACGCCGCGCAGCGCACGCTGGCACTGGCAACTGCACTGGAGGTGCCGCAGGCACAGGTGGCGCCGGTTGCGCTGCGGCTGCGTCAACTGCAGGCGCGCCGCGCCGGGCTGGATGCCTTGCTGGCGCAGGCCGTTGCCGCTCAGCAGCAAGGTCGCCTGGATGGCACGCCCGACAGCGCGCTGCCGCTGTATCAGCGCATTTTGACCCTGGCGCCCGACCGCACCGACGCACTGGAAGGGCGCGAAGATGCCTTGACCGATCTCTTGGCGCAGGCGCATCACGCGCTGGCGCGCGACGCACTCGGCGAGGCGGCGCGCCTGCTGGCAGCGGCCAAACGTTACGACGCCGGGCATGCCGATGTGCCGTCGACCGAAGGGCATTATCACCGTGTGCTGGACCAGCGCCGGCAACGTGCCGAGGCATTGCTGCGCCGCGGTCGATTGGCCCCCGCTGCACGCGATTTCAACGCCGTGCTGGCGGCCGAGCCGGCCGATGTCGGCGCGCAGCGCGGGCTGGAACGGGTGGCCAGCGAATACGCCGCGCAGGCAGGCCGGCAGGCCGCAGATTTTCAGTTCGACGCGGCGATGCAGTCGCTGCAACAGGCGCAGTCGCTGCAACAGGCGCAGTCGCTGGTGCCGGGCGCCGCATCCATCGCCCAGGCCGAGCAGGCTATTGCCCGCGCACGCGACGCCCAGCGCAGCCCGGAAACCGGGTTGTCGCGTGGCGTGCGCGAGCGCCGTTTGCGCCTGCTGTTGCAACGCGTCGCCGATGCCGAAGCGCGGCAGCAATGGATGACGCCGCCCGGCGCCAGCGCCTACGACGCGGTGCGCGCGGCGCAAGCGCTGGCACCGCGCGATCCACGCGTGCTGCAGGCCGCCGCACGCGTGGTGCCGGCCAGCCAGCGTTGTTTCGAAGACGAGCTGCGCAATAACCGTCTGCGTGCGGCACGCGGCTGCCTGGATGCCTGGCAGGCGCTGACGCCGAATGGCGATGCGCTGCCCGGCGCGCGTCGACGCTTGGCCCAGCGCTGGGTCGCGGTCGGCAGCGAGCGCCTGGGCCAGGAGGATGCAGTGTTCGCGCGCCGTGCCCAGGACGAAGCCCATCAACTAGATCCCGGCTTGCCGGAGCTGGCCGAATTCACCCGCCGGGTCAGAGCGGTGGCAGAGCAGCGCTGAGGCGTGCGCTGTTTTTGTCGGCGTTTGGCCTGTACATGCCGGTAGTGGATGGTGATCAGACCGGAGACATCCAGGAGCGCTTCGACGTCATCTTCGCCGCAGGCACTGACCGACCAGCTTGGGTGCATCAGGCGATTGCTCAGGGCGAGATAACCATGGCGGCTGGCCGCACCCGCAGCACTGCCCCTGTCGCGCAGAAGATGACCGCAGAGCGGCTAGCAAGACGTAGTGCGCGGTTGGCGGGTGGGTGTGGACGGCGCGCTCAGAACCGGAGCGTACGCGTGGTACATGAGTATTCCGAGTACCGGACGCGCTCGCCTGGTGCAGCAAAGTAGTTTTGTTAGTTGCTCGCAGTCCGTACCGGTTGCTGCTCCCTTCTCCCATCGGGAGAAGGTGCCCAAACGGCGGATGAGGGGACGAGCGAAGCGTCGCAATCCATGTGCGCGTTCGTCGTCGCGGTGAGCGAACTCTGCGAAGTCCCGCGTCCTGCGCGCCAAGACATCCATGCAGCCCGCAATGATCTGCGTGGTACGACGACAACTACTCGATCCGCAACGCACCCGTGAGTCACCAGGGGCGCCACCTCAGTCCGCGATAAACAGCTCGCGGACCGTCGCGCGCGCTGCGTCCAGCGAGAAGTGCTCGGCCACGTTGCGCAGCCCGTTGTCGGCCAGCTTCTGCCATAGCGCTGCATCCTGATACAGCCGCACGATGGCGCTGGCAAAGGCATCGGCTTGGTCAGCCACGCAGACATCGACGCCATCGCGCAGATGCATGCCTTCCACCGCGCAAGTGGTGCCGACCACCGGTTGACCATGCGCCATGCTCAGATTGATCTTGCCTTTGACGCCGGCGCCGAAGCGCAGCGGGGCGACTGCGATGCGGACGCTGTCCATGAACGGCACCAGATCCGGCACGTGGCCATGCAATCGCACGCCGGGGCATTCGTCTGCAAGCAGCTTCAGCGCCGCCGGCAGATCCGCACCGATGCAATGAAATTCCACGTCGGGCAGTTGCGCGCGCACCTGCGGGAAGATCGCGCTGATGAACCACTGCACCGCATCCACATTGGGCGGATGGCGGAAGCCGCCCACGAACACCAGATCACGGCGTTGCACGAAGCTGTGGCCGCTGCCGGCGACTTCGTGCAGGTTGGAGAGCAGGGCAGTGCGGATCTGCGGCGCGTCCGCGCGCAATTGCGCCTGTTCGGCGGCAGACACCAGCAGGGTGACGTCGGTGGCCGCCATGATTTCCAGTTCGCGTACGCGGGTGCGTTCGGCGCTGCGCAGCAGATTGGCATCGCCGGCAAGCTCGGCGCCGCGGCGCTCGCGCAGGTAATGCAGGTCGACGGTGTCGAACAAAGTGCGTGCCTGCGGCGCGCACTGTTTCAACAATGGCAGGCAGGCGTGGGCAACGTGGTGCCGCACCAGCAGCACCACCGCAAAGCGCGGGCCGTGTGCGCGCAACCAGCTGCCGATGCCGTCCAGGAACGGCGCATACCACACCTCTACGCCTAGTTGCTGCAGCGCCTGGGTGTGGCGTCCGGCATGTTCGCGCCGGGTTGGCACGAACACCACATGGGCGCCTTCTTCGCGCAATAGCCGGATCAGATTGAACTGCCGCAATGAGCCGGAATCGCGATCCGGGTGCGGCACGCCTTCGTCCAGGATCAGCACCTGGCGTTGCCTGCGATGCAGTTGCGCCGGACCGGGCACCGTGCCGACCGGCAACTGCGTCGCCAGCGCCTGCTGCCATTTTTCCGCGAAAACGGCTTGATTGCGCACCTGATAGGCCTTTACTCCGGTGCGCGTGTCGGTGCCGTTGCTGGTGCCTTCGTCATGCACCACCACACTGGCCGGCTGCACCAGGACCTGATGCCCGGCGGCGCGCACTGCAAAGGCCAGGTCGGTGTCTTCGTAATAGGCCGGCATGTAGCGGCGATCCAGCCCACCCAGGGTCTGCAGCAACAGCGCCCGTGGCAGCGCGATGGCCGCACCCGAGCAGTAGTCCATCGCGCGCACATAGGCATAGCGCGGGTCGTCGGCCGACTCGAAGCGGCCGTAGCTCCAGGCGCTGCCGTCGCCGAAGACCACACCACCGGATTCCTGCAGGCGCCCGTCCGGATACACCAATTGCGCGCCGACCAGGCCGGCGTTCGGATGCGCTGTGAAGGTGCCGATCAGTCGATCCAGCCAGCCGGGTTGCGGAATGGTGTCGTTGTTGAGCAACACCACGTATTCGCCAAGCGCCAGCGCAATCCCGTCGTTGCAGGCAGCAATGAAGCCGCCGTTGCTGGTGCGTAGGTGGTAGTGCAGGCCGGCAATCTGCGGCAACTGCACTCTGGTGGCATCGCTACTGCCGTCGTCCACCACGACGATCTCCACCTCCAGCGTTGGTGGATGCGCAGCCAGCGCACGCAGACAGGCCAGCGTATGGGCGATGTGGTTGTAGACCGGGATCACCACCGTCACGCGCGGCACGGCGCTGTGCGGTACTGCGAATGCAGCAAATGGTGCGGCATCGGGAAGCCATAGCGGTGTGCCGAGCGCCACCGGCGGTGCCTGCGTGTGTACGCGAATGCGCTGCCAGGTGGCCCGCCACCCGCGTGTACGCATGCTGGCCACGCTGCGGTGGATCAGGCCGAGCACGCGATTGAACAGATAGCGCGCATCGGCCAGGGACATCGACATTGCGTTGAAACTCCAGCGGAGAGACGGGTGAATGGAGTCAGCAGGGAGTGCGATGGCGCAGCCGGCAGACAACCGCCGCCAGTGTACCGAGGAGCACAGGCCGCGCCGAGCACAGGCTGCAGCGGCGGCGCGGTGAGTACGGGGGTTTGTTAGCCGCGCTTAAGTCGGCGGGCCCAGCGGGCCGCAACCATGACAGCGCTGCGCTAGACTCGCCCGACTCTACATTCTCGCATCCCTGTGCCCCGACGCTACGACCACGACGATTCCGACGACTTTCAGGACGACTCCAACGCGCAAGGCTCCCGCTGGCAACGCAGACTGATTGTCTGGGGATTTGCCGCGATCGCGCTGGCGCTCGGTTTCCTGATTCCTTACACGGTGTATCTGAACAAGCAGGTCACGCAACGCTTCGGCGAGCTGCGTTGGCAGATCCCGACCCGTGTGTACGGGCGCCCGTTGGTGCTGGTGCCCGGCAATGCGTTGGATGCGGCCACGCTGAAGACCGAGCTGGATGCGGCGTCCTACCGCGACGACGGTCAGGCCAAGCTGGCCGGCACCTATCAGCAGGATGGCAGCCGCTTCACCATCGCCAGCCGTGGCTATAACGATGTGGACGGGCGCGTGCCTGCCCGACGTATCGAGGTCAGCCTGGCTGGCGGCCGGGTGGCGAGCCTGCGCGATGCTGCCGACCGCAAGACGCTCAAGAGCGCGCGCCTGGATCCGGCGCGTATCGCCACGCTGTATGGCCAGAAGCAGGAAGAGCGCCGACTGGTGCGCATGGAAGAAGTGCCGGAACTGCTGGTCACCGGCTTGCAGGCCGTAGAAGACCGCGATTTCAATAGCCACCACGGCATCGATCTGAGCGGCATGGTGCGTGCGGCGTGGATCATGGTGCGCTCCGGCGGCCAGGTCCGTCAGGGCGCCAGCACCTTGACCCAGCAGCTGGCGCGCAGCGGGCTGCTCGGCATCGGCAAGGAACAGACGGTCACGCGCAAATTCAACGAAATTCTGTACGCGGTGATCATGGAGGCGCGCTACGACAAGCGCACCATCCTGGAGGCTTACCTCAACCAGGTCTATCTGGGTCAGCGCGGCGGGCAGGCCATCCACGGCGTGTCATCGGGTGCGGAGCTGTGGTTCGGTCGCGAGCTCAATTCGATGACCACCGAGCAGATCGCACTGCTGATCGGGTTGGTCAAGGGGCCGTCTTATTACGACCCGCGGCGCAATCCGGAGCGCGCGCTGGATCGGCGCAACTTTGTGCTGGGCAAGCTGCACGAGAACCAGCTGATCGACGACGCCGAATACAAGCGCGCGCTGGCTGCGCCGCTGGGCGTGCCCACCGAGCCGGGTCTGGTCGCGGCCAACCGCTTCCCGGCGTATGTGGATCTGGTGCGCCGGCAGCTGGCCCACGATTACCCCGAAGGCGTGCTGCAAGGCGCCGGCATGAGCGTGCTCACCGGCATGTCGCCGTCCGCGCAGGCCTATGCCGAAGGCGCGGTGACCGGCACCATCAAGCGGCTGGACAACAAAAAGCGCCCGCCGCTGCAGGCTGGCCTGGTGATGACCGACGTGCACAACGGCGATGTGCTGGCAGTGGTCGGCAGCCGCGATGTGGCCAAGCCGGGCTTCAATCGCGCAGTCGAAGCGCAGCGGCAGGTGGGCTCGTTGCTCAAGCCGTTCGTCTATCTGCTGGCGCTGGCCTCGCCGGATCGCTGGGCGTTGTCCAGCTGGGTCGACGATGCACCGGTGACGGTGCAGCTCAGCCGGGGCAAGACCTGGTCGCCGGGCAATTCCGACAACCGCAGCCACGGCACGGTACGGCTGGTCGATGCGTTGGCGCATTCCTATAACCAGGCCACGGTGCGCGTGGGCATGCAGGTCGGCGCCGACCGCGTGGCGCAATTGATCCAGGTGCTGGCCGGCATCAAGGCCGACCCGAACCCATCGCTGATCCTGGGCGCCACCGATCAGAGTCCGTACGGCATGGCGCAGCTGTACCAGTTCCTGGCCGCCGGTGGCGAGATCCAGCCACTGCATGCGGTGCGTGGCGTGCTCGACCCGCAGGGCAAGTTGCTCAAGCGCTACGACAAGACCCCGGCGCCGGCGCAGGAAGGCGATTCGGTGGCGGCCAACCTGATCAGCGTCGCTCTGCAGCAGGTGGTCAGTGGCGGTACTGCGCGTCAGCTGCTGGGCGATGGCCTCGGGCGCCTGTCGCCGGCCGGCAAGACCGGCACCTCCAACGACGGCCGCGACAGTTGGTATGCCGGCTACACCGGCGACCATCTGGCGGTGATCTGGATGGGTAACGATCAAAACGAAGAGACCGGCCTGTACGGCGCGACCGGCGCGATGCGCGTGTGGTCGAGCATTTTCGCGCGCCTGCCCAGCGCACCATTGAAGGTCAGTGGCAAGGGCCTGGACTGGCAGTCGGTAGATGCGGCCGGCACAGGCGTCACCGATGCTGGCTGCCCGGGCGCACGCCAGTTCCCGTTCGTTGTCGGCTTCACGCCGGCCTATGCGCCGTGTGCCGGTAATGCGCCCTCCATCGAAGACGTGCCGGACGATGGATCCGCACCCGCCGAGCAATCCAGCGGTGGCGGCTGGCGGCGTTTCTTCGGATTGGAAAAGAAGCCGGAAGAACCCGCCCCGGCGCCTGCGTCGGCGCCCCCTGCACATTGATTGGAGTGACCCCATGATCCGATTGCACCGCCTTGTTGTCCTGATCGGCGTGCTCGCCGCAGTCACTGCCTGCGTCAGCGCGCCGCCCGCGCCGCCGCCGACCCCGGTGGACCCGACCACGCCCACACAACGGCTGTTGCTGATCGAGCGCGAAGCCGGCGTGGACGACACCGAGTTGTCGGTGCAGCCGCTGCGCGACCCGCAGGTGGACGACCTGCGTGAGAGCGCCAAGGCCAAGCGCCAGGCCGGCGACCTGCCCGGCGCTGCGGCGGCGCTGGATCAGGCGCTGGGGCTGGTGTCCGGCGACCCGGCGATCCTGCAGGAGCGTGCCGAAGTGGCCGTGCTGCAGGCCGATTGGCCGGCCGCCGAACGCTTTGCCAACCAGGCGGTGGAGCTTGGCTCCAAGACCGGCCCGCTGTGCCGGCGCCATTGGGCCACCATCGAACAATCGCGGCTGGCGCGCGGCGAAAAGGAAAATGCCGCCTCGGCCAAGTCGCAGATCGCCGGCTGCACCGTGCCGGGTGTGAAGCGGTACTGAGTGCGTGGAAGACCGGTTGCGCTGCCAGCAGCGCGGCCGGTTCGGCTGGCTGCGTCATGCGCGGTTGGGCGAGTAGTTTCGTAAGCGGGCCTCTTATAGGTCACTCGATAACAGTACCCTCCGCCTCGTCCGCAGCAGGTCTGGTGTTCGAGTGGTATGCGTTCGTGGTTGCGTGCCTTTGGCCGCTTATGGGTGATGTGTGACCACGCGCGTGGCATGGGCAATCTGCCTTGTTGTCTGCAAGTCGCCGATGCATGCCAACCAAACCGCTGGGTGACGACGTTTGCATCGCCGATCGGGATGCAATCTGTGTCCGGATGGAGCAGGGCATCTGTAGCGAGAAGAACGCAACAACGTGTTGGAGTCCACGGATGACGCAGCGATCAGCGCGCGCCAACTGTATCGAAGGCGCTTGATCCTCGCTGGCAATCGGCATCAGCCGCGCATGGCACAACGCAGCTGTAAAATTGATGCATCCCTCTCTCACGTCTGCCGCAGTCGCCTTACCGCGATCAAGTGTTTACTGACTGCTGCAGACCCGATCCAGGCAGCATCACCGCGCACGCGCTAGGCTGTCGTGCTCCTTCTTCCGCATCCGTCGGTCTCATGTCCCAACTTGCCACTGCCAGCATCGAGGCGCTCAGCGAGGGCGGGGCGCTTGCGCGTCAGCTCGATGCGTTTGCGCCGCGCGATGCGCAGTTGCGCCTGACCGGCGCCATCGCCGAGGCGTTCGAACAGCGCGACGTGCTGCTGGCCGAGGCTGGCACCGGCACCGGCAAGACCTATGCGTATCTGGTGCCGGCATTGCTGTCCGGGCTCAAGACCATCGTCTCGACCGGCACGCGTGCGCTGCAGGATCAGCTATTCCATCGCGATCTGCCGCGCGTGCGTGCCGCGTTGGGTATCGGGTTGCGCAGTGCGTTGTTGAAAGGCCGCGCCAATTACCTCTGCAAGTACCGCACCCAGCAGGCACGCGGCGAGCCGCGCTTCGCCACGCCCGAGCAGGTGTCGCAATTCCAGCGCATCGTGGCCTGGAGCGGACGCACCCAGTACGGCGACATGGCCGAGATGGAAGCCTTGCCGGACGATTCGCCGCTGCTGCCGATGGTGACCTCCACCGTCGACAACTGCCTGGGCACCGAGTGCCCGTTCTACAGCGAGTGCTTCGTGGTGCAGGCACGCCAGCGTGCGCAGGCCGCCGATCTGGTGGTGGTCAATCACCATCTGCTGTTGGCCGATCTGGCGCTCAAGCAGGAAGGCTTCGGTGAGATCCTGCCGGGCGCGCAGGCCTTTGTCATCGACGAAGCGCACCAGCTGCCGGAGCTTGCAGCCAATTTCTTCGGCGAAAGTTTCGGCATGCGGCCGTGGCAGGAGCTGGCGCGCGATTGCATGGTCGAAGCGCGTCTGGTCGCGGGTGCGCAGGCCAGTCTGCAAGAGCCGATCCTCGCCCTGGACGAGGCCTTGCGCGGCCTGCGCGCCGGCATGGAAGGCCTGCCGCCGCGCGGCACGCAATGGCGTGCACTGGCCAAACCGCAGGTGCGCGAAGGGTTCGATGCGGTGCTGTCGGCATTGGCGCGCTTGGGCGAATCGCTGCTGCCGTTGCGCGAGGCCTCACCGGGATTCGATGGCTGCACCGCACGTGCGCAGGAAGCGCTGAACCGCTTGTCGCGCTGGCTGGGCGAAGACGTGCCCGTGGCGGATTTTGCCCAGGATCTGCCGGAACAGGCCGTCGACAACGATGTGCTCTGGTATGAGCTCAGCCCGCGTGGATTCCGCTGCCAGCGCACGCCGCTGGACGTGTCCGGGCCGCTACGCGAGCACCGCGAAAAATCGCAGGCAGCCTGGGTGTTCACCTCGGCCACGCTGGCGGTGGGTGGCGAGTTCGACCACATCGCGCTGCGATTGGGCTTGAGCGACCCGGTGACCTTGCTGCAGCCGAGTCCCTTCGACTGGGAACGTCAGGCGTTGTGCTACCTTCCACCCAATCTGCCCGATCCGGCCGCGCGCGGTTTCGGTACCGCCTTGATCGCGGCGTTGACCCCGGTGCTGGACGCCTCCAACGGCCGTGCGTTCTTGTTGTTTGCCTCGCACCGCGCTCTGCGCGAAGCGGCCGAAGCATTGCGTGGTGCGCCATGGCCGTTGTTCGTACAGGGCGAAGCGCCGCGCGCCACGCTGCTGCAGCGCTTTCGCGATTCCGGCAACGGCGTGCTGCTGGGGTCGGCCAGTTTCCGCGAGGGCGTGGACGTGGTCGGCGATGCATTGAGCGTGGTGGTGATCGACAAACTGCCGTTTGCCGCGCCCGACGACCCGGTGTTCGAAGCGCGCCTGGATGCGATCCGCCGCGAGGGCGGCAACCCCTTTCGCGACGAGCAATTGCCGCAGGCGGTCATCGCGCTCAAGCAGGGTGTTGGGCGGCTGATTCGCAGCGAGACCGACCGCGGCGTGCTGGTGCTGTGCGACCCGCGATTGGTGAACAAGAGCTACGGACGCACTTTCATGAAGTCGCTGCCACCGTTTGCGCGCACGCGTGAAATCGCCGATGTGCGGGCGTTTTTTGGCGTCTCCGCGCCGCTGGGCGACAATGCCGGATTGACGTTGCCGTTCGGCGACGGCTGATCTTTCTCCTTACTTCCTGCTGCGGTCCTGCCATGAACGTTCTCGCATTCGAAACCTCTACCGAAGCCTGTTCCGTCGCGCTGTCCGTAGGCGGGCGCGTCATCGAGCGTTTCGAACTGGCGCCACGTCGCCACGCGGAACTGGCGTTGCCGTGGGCCGAGCAGTTGCTGGCCGAAGCCGGCATCACGCGGCGTCAGCTCGATGCGATTGCGGTCAGTCGTGGGCCCGGCGCGTTTACCGGCGTGCGCCTGTCCATCGGCATCGCGCAGGGCATTGCATTGGGTCTGGATCGACCTGTGCTGGCGGTCTCCACGCTGCAGGTACTGGCGCTGCGTGCGCCTGCCGATGCCACGCATGTGCTGGCCTGCATCGATGCGCGCATGGGCGAGGTGTATGCCGGCGTCTTCGCGCGTCATGGCAATGGGTTTTTGGAACTGGCGCCGGAAGTGGTTTGCACGCCCGATACGCTGGTCGTGCCTGAAACACTGCACCGCTTCGCCGGAGTGGGCACCGGCTTCGCTGCCGCCGATGGTCTCCTGCAGCAGCGTTTTGCAACGCAGTTGAGCAGCGTCGATGCCAGCGCCTTGCCGCACGCCGCCGACCTGCTCACGCTGGCGGTACCGGCGTTGCAGCGCGGCGAAGGCGTGGCGCCGGAACGCGTGGAACCTGCCTATCTGCGCGATAACGTCGCGCTGACGCTGGTCGAGCAACAGGCCGCACGCGCAGCGAAGGCGGCCGCAGCCGCGCCATGACACGCGGCGATAGCGAGCGTGCGCGGTTTCGCGGCTGTCTGCTGGGTCTGGCGGTCGGCGATGCGCTTGGCACCACGCTGGAATTTTGCGCACCCGGCAGCTTTACCCCGATCGACGACATGCGCGGCGGTGGCCCGTTTGCACTGCGTGCCGGGCAATGGACCGACGACACCTCGATGGCCCTGTGCCTGGCGCACAGCCTGCTGTATCGGCACGGATTCGATGCCGCCGATCAGATGAATCGCTACTGCAACTGGTACCAGCACGGTTACCTCAGCAGCACCGGCATCTGTTTCGATATTGGCGGCACCGTGCGGCAGGCGCTGGAGCGGTATCTGGATGGCGGACCGGCCTTCAGCGGCAGCGAGGACCCGCGCACGGCCGGTAACGGCGCGTTGATGCGGCTGGCGCCGGTGCCGATGTATTACGCGCATCGCCCCGACGAATTGGGCGCGCGTGCCGCGGACAGTTCGCGCACCACGCATGCCGCCGCCGAAGCGCTGGATGCCTGCCGGCTGTTCGCGTTGCAGCTGCGCGCTGCGCTGCTCGGTGGCGAGCGTCATGCGGTGCTGCAGACGCAGTGCGACACCCTGGTCACGCCGGCAGTGCGCGCATTGGCCACGCGCGACCACGCGTCCGTGCCCGCGGCGCAGATCCGTGGCACCGGCTATGTGGTCGATTCGCTGTCGGCTGCGCTCTGGTGCTTCGCCACCACCGAGACGTTCGCCGATGCGGTGCTACGCGCGGCCAACCTGGGCGACGATGCCGACACCACCGCTGCGATCTGCGGCCAGCTGGCCGGCGCGTTCTACGGCGTCGACGGCATTCCGGCGGCCTGGCGCGAGCGGGTCCAGGATGCTGCCGAGATTGTGGCATTGGCCGACCAGTTGCATGCCGCGGCGCAGGTGGCCTGACTTACGCGGGCGACCGCTTGGCTGAACACACTGGCGGCCGCCGCCGGCTGCGATCGTTGTCAATGCTCCGCTCAATCAACGCGGGCAACGCGATCGCGCCGGCCTGCAGGTCGCACCCGCCTGAAGGCACGCCGCACCATCCAAGGGTACAAAATCCGCATCGTGTCCGAACCGCAACACCTCGCATGGCCCGCGCAGATCGGTAGGGTTCCACCGCACCTTCAGCGGTCGTCGTGCAGCTCGCCGCCGGGCAGGAACAACCAGGTGCGCGTGACTTCCAGAATGTCCACGTCGTCTTTGGTCCTGGGCAGGGGCGGGAACGGCTGGGCCAGCTGCACCACGCGCAGCGCGGCATCGTCCAGCGCCGGCACGCCGCTGGAGATCAGGACGCGGCTGCTTTCCACGCTGCCGTCGCGGCGTACGCCCACGCTGATGACCACCTTGCCGCCCAGTCGGCGCCGACGCGCGTCGTCCGGATAATTCAGGTTGCCCACGCGCTCGGCGCGATCCACCCAGGCGCGCAGATAGTTGGCGTAAGCGTATTCGCGGGTACTGGCTGACACGAACTTGCGGTTTGGGCGCTTGGCGTATTGCTCCGAGCGCAGATGCACTTCGGCCGCAAGCCGGGCCATTTCCGCATCGCGCTGCACGCGTTGCGCATCGGCCGGGGTGAGCGGATCGGTCTGCGGATTGGGTTGTGGCGTCGGCACCGCCTGCTCGCCGCGACGGCTGCTCACCACGCGGGTCTGGGTCGGCTCCGGGGCCTGCACGCTGGTTGCGCGCTGCGCCTGTGGGGCAAGCCCGGTGCGGTTCTGCGGCACCACGCCAGGCTGGCTGTCGCGCGGGCGCTGGGCGGTGTCGTGGTTGCCGCCGCCCTGCTGGTTGGCCTGGGCCAGGAAGTCGGCCTGCTTGGGCGTCAACGGCGTGCTGGTCTGGCTGAAGATCACATCCAGCGTCGGTACCAGCGGCGCGTCTTCGCTGATCGTAAAACCCACGCCCAGGATCAGCGCGGCGTGCAGCAACAGCGAGATCACCAGCATCGCACTCAGGCGCTGGCGCTCGTCCATCGCAGCAGGCTGCGCCGCGGCCGTGCTCATTGCGCGGCGCCGGCCTCGATCGCGTCGAACAGCAACCCGGCGATGTTCAGGCCGAACTGCGCGTCCAACTCGCGCACGCAGGTGGGGCTGGTGACGTTGACCTCGGTCAGGTAATCGCCGATCACGTCCAGGCCGACAAAGCGCATGCCGCGCCGGCGCATTTCCGGGCCCACCTGCGCGGCGATCCAGCGGTCGCGCTCGGACAAGGGCCGGCCTTCGCCACGCCCGCCGGCGGCCAGATTGCCGCGGAATTCATCGCCCTGCGGAATCCGCGCCAGGCAGTAGTCCACCGGCTCGCCATCCACCAGCAGGATGCGCTTGTCGCCAGCGGTGATGTCGGGGATGAAGCGCTGCGCCAGGGTCAGCTTGCGGTTGCCGTCGGTCAGCGTCTCAAGGATTACATTGAGATTGGGGTCGCCGGTGCCGCTGCGGAAGATCGAACGCCCGCCCATGCCGTCCAGCGGTTTGAGCACCGCCTGTCCATGTTCCAGCACGAAGGCTTTCAGCGCCGCCGCATCGCGGCTGACCAGGGTCGGCGGGCAGCACTGCGGAAACAGCAGCGCCGCCAGCTTCTCGTTGTAGTCGCGCAGGCCCTGCGGGTCGTTGACGATCTGCGCGCCGGCGCGCTGCGCCACGCTCAACACCTGGGTGTCGTAGACGAACTCGGCATCCACCGGCGGATCCTTGCGCATCAGCACCACCTGGCCGGGGCCGAATGCCAGTTCGGCGAACTCGCCCAGGGTGAACCAGCCTGCCTTGTCCTCACGCACGCTCAGTGGCGCGACCTGCGCCACCGCGCGGCCCTCGCGCAGGCTGAGCCCGCCCGGGCGCACGTAATGCAAGCGATGACCACGGCGCTGGGCTTCCAGCAGCATGGCGAAGGTGGTGTCTTTGGCGATCTTGATGGAGGCGATGGGATCCATCACCACAACGACGTCGAGCAACATGGGGCTAAACCTTTCGAACAAGCTGCCGATGGTAACTTCAAGCGGTGGGCGATGGCGTGTCTGGCGGGTCGCAAATGCGCGACTTGCCGGTCCGGACGCACCCAGACGCGGTCGGAACGTCCGCCTGGCGGGGGCCCGGCAATGCGCCCTTGACAGTCAATGCGGGTCTTGGGATATACATGCAGTTTCGTAGCGACGTCGGAAGGGATGAAGCGTTGCGCGTCCGGGGATATTTGCATGAGTGAAAACATTGCTGCGGGTGGGGAACTCGCAGGACTGAAGGTGATGGTGATCGATGATTCGAAGACCATTCGCCGCACCGCCGAAACGCTGCTGAAGCGGGAAGGTTGTGAAGTAGTGACAGCGACGGATGGTTTCGAGGCACTGGCCAAAATTGCGGACCAGCAACCTCAGATCATTTTCGTCGACATCATGATGCCGCGCCTGGATGGGTACCAGACGTGTGCGTTGATCAAGGGCAACCAGCTCTTCAAGTCGACGCCGGTGATCATGTTGTCTTCCAAGGATGGCCTGTTCGACAAGGCACGCGGCCGCATCGTCGGCTCCGAGCAATATCTGACCAAGCCATTCACCCGTGAAGAACTACTGAGCGCGATCCGCACGTACGTCCACGCCTGACCAGGGGGAAAGGCAACATGGCTCGAATTATATTGATCGAGGACTCGCCCACCGATCGGGCAGTCTTCAGTCAATGGCTGGAAAAAGCTGGCCATACGGTTGTCGCCACCGACAACGCCGAAGCGGGACTTGAGCTGATTCGCAGCCAGGCGCCCGATTTGGTGTTGATGGATGTGGTGCTGCCCGGCATGAGCGGCTTCCAGGCAACGCGTGCACTTGCACGCGACCAGGCTACCAAGGACATCCCCGTGCTGCTGGTCAGCACCAAGGGCATGGAAACCGACAAGGCCTGGGGTTTGCGACAAGGTGCCAGCGACTACATTGTCAAGCCGCCGCGCGAAGACGATTTGATCGCACGCATCAAACAACTGGTGCGTTGATGCGTTCTCCATTCGATATTCTTGAAGACTACGAGCGTCGTAGTCTTGCGCATGCCACGCCACTGCCGGAACGCCAGTTCTCGGTCGATATCTGGCGTGGTGTCGGCTACCGGGTCGGTACCCGGCGACTGGTGTCGGATTTCCGCGAAGTGGCGGAAATCGTGCCGATGCCGCCGGTGACGCCGGTGCCCGGCGGGCAGCCTTGGTTGTTGGGCGTGGGCAACCTGCGCGGCAATCTGTTTCCGGTGATCGATCTGAAGCAGTTCCTGGAGGGCCGTCGCACGGTGCTGCAGGAAGGCCAGCGTGTGCTGATCATGCGTCAGAGCGGCGGCGACGTCGCGCTGACCATCGATGAGCTGTACGGCCAACGCAGCTTCGAACAGTCACAGGCGGTCGAGCCCGGCGAGTTGGCCCAGGGCCGCTACGCGCACTTTATCGACCGTGCCTTCCGCAACGAGACGCAGGACTGGGGTGTGTTCTCCCTGGCGTTGCTGTCGCGCACTCCTGAATTCCGGCAGGCCGCGGCCTAAGCCGCGACCCCGCCACGTCATACAGATCGAGGTCGAACCATGAGTACCGCCCCGGACGCCCGCAAGACCAACAAGCTCGGCAGCGTCAGCACCAGCTTCTGGCTTGGCTTGCTGGTGTTGTCGATGATCGTGTTTGGCGCCAATACCGGCGTCGCGACCTGGCAAGGCAGTCGTCTTGCCGGTGCCGGCACCGGCGCGGCCGACTTGCAGGTGCTCTCGCAGCAGCTGGCCAACCAGGGCCGCGAAGCGGTGTCCGGCGATGCCAAGGCGTTTGCGGCCTTCAAGGAAACCAAGGGCCGCATCGACAGCACGGTGAGCGAACTGGATGGCCGTTACGGCCAGGAAGGCTCGGTGGCCAGTTCGATGGCGCAGCTCAAGGCAACCTGGGTGCCGCTCAGCAAGAACGCCGACCAGGTCATCGCCAGCGAACCGGCGGTGCTCGGTCTGGCCGGCAACGCCGAACGCTTTTCCGGCAACGTGCCGCAGCTGCAGGCGCAGTTGAATGAAGTGGTGCGCGCGATGACGGTCAGCGGCGCACCCGCATCGCAGATCTACAACACGCTGCAGCAGGTCGTGGTTGCCGGCACCATGGCGCGCCGGGTCACCGAAATGCGCGCCGGTGGCGCCAATGCCGCCGCCTCGGGCGACGCGCTGGCACGCGACTCGGTGGTGTTCACGCAGATGCTGGAAGGCCTGCGCGCAGGTAACGAAGAAATGGGCATCGCCGCGGTGCGCAACCCGGCCGCGTTGTCGGCGCTGGAGCAGTCGCAGGCGCAGTGGACGACGATGAAGAAGGACATCGACGCCATCCTCGCCAGCTCGCGCAACCTGTTCGCCGCGCAGTCGTCGGCCGCAGCGCTGACCGCCGGTTCGAGCAAGATGCTCGACGACAGCAAGAAGCTGTTCGATGCGTTCTCCGCCTTCGGTTCGGTGCGCGATACGCGCCTGTTTCCGAACTTCTGGCTGGGTGTGGTCTCCGGCCTGATCGCGTTGCTGGCCATCGTCGGTTTCGTGTGGAGCTCGGTGCGCGTACGGACCCGCGAGCAGGACGTGCGCTACCAGGCACAGGTGGAATTCAACAGCCGCAACCAGCAGGCGATTATGCGGTTGCTGGACGAAATCAGCTCGCTCGGTGAAGGCGATCTGACCGTCAAGGCCTCGGTGACCGAAGACATGACCGGCGCCATCGCAGACGCCATCAACTACGCCGTGGACGAGCTGCGTCACCTGGTGACCACCATCAACGACACCTCCGCCAAGGTGGCTGTGTCGACCCAGGAAACCCAGGCCACTGCGATGCAGCTGGCCGAAGCCGCCGGCCAGCAGGCCAACCAGATCACCACCGCGTCCGAGCGCATCAGCGAAATCGCTGCCAGCATCGAACAGGTGTCGCGCAACTCCACCGAGTCGGCCGAAGTGGCGCAGCGCTCGGTGGTCATCGCCGCCGAAGGTGCCGGCGTGGTGCGCGAAACGATTCAGGGCATGGACCAGATTCGCGACCAGATCCAGGAAACCTCCAAGCGCATCAAGCGCCTGGGCGAATCGACCCAGGAAATCGGCTCGATCGTGGAACTGATCAACGACATTTCCGAGCAGACCAACATCCTGGCGCTCAACGCCGCGGTGCAGGCGGCCTCGGCAGGCGAGGCCGGTCGCGGTTTCGCTGTGGTGGCCGACGAAGTGCAACGCCTGGCCGAACGCACCTCCGGTGCGACGCGCCGGATCGAAGGCCTGGTGCAGACCATTCAGGCCGATACCAACGAGGCGGTCAGCTCGATGGAGCAGACCACCTCCGAAGTGGTGTCCGGTGCACGCCTGGCCGAAGACGCCGGCACCGCGCTGACCGAAATCGAGCGCGTGTCCAACGCACTGAACAACCTCATTAAGAACATCTCCATCGCCGCACACCAGCAGTCGGCGGCGGCGACCGATATCACACAGACCATGGGCGTGATCCGTCAGATCACCAGCCAGACATCGCAGGGTGCGGAACAGACGGCCGACTCGATCGGCAACCTGGCTCAGCTCGCTGCCGATCTGCGCCGTTCGGTCGCCGACTTCAAACTGCCGGCGTGACCACGACGCGGAACGGGAAAGGATCAGCAGATGGCGCGTAGTCGCATTACGTCGATGCAGGAAGTGACCGGTGACCGCGCAAGCGGTGAGCCGGCCGTTGTCAGGGGGCTGCAATGAGTGCGCTTCGCGATGCGATGAGCCACGCCGCACTGGGCTGGGTCAAGCCGGAGCTGGACGAAACGTTGCGCCAGGCGCGCAACGAGATCGAATACTTCGCCGAAGAACCGTCCGATACCAGTCGGATGCGCCTGTGCGCGGGTTACCTGCACCAGGTGCAGGGCACCTTGCGCATGGTCGAGCTGTACGCGCCGGCGATGGTGGCCGAGGAGCTCGAGCTGCTCGCCCAGGCCGTGCAGGCCGGCGAAGTGGCCGACCGCGACGAAGCCTGCGCCATGCTGATGCGTGGCACCGTGCTGCTGCCCGATTATCTGGAGCGTCTGCAGAACGGCCACCGCGATATTCCGATTGTGCTGCTGCCGCTGCTCAATGAAATCCGCGCCACCCGTGGCCAGCCGGGTCTCAACGAGAGCGTGCTCTTCGCATTCGACCCGCAGGCCGGTGTTGCCACCGAAGCCGAGCTGGATCACGCGCGCGGCAGCCTGTCTGGCCGCAACCGCGAACTGCTCGACACTGTCGGCAGTGCGGTCAAGGAAGAATTGCTGCGCGTGAAAGACGCGCTGGACCTGCACCTGCGCACCGGCGGCGACATCGCCGAGCTGCAGACCCA
Organism: Xanthomonas sp. WCS2018Noco2-27; assembly: GCF_031843525.1. Lineage (NCBI taxonomy): Bacteria > Pseudomonadati > Pseudomonadota > Gammaproteobacteria > Lysobacterales > Lysobacteraceae > Xanthomonas > Xanthomonas sp. WCS2018Noco2-27. The sequence goes on from NZ_JAVTIK010000004.1 coordinate 273,480, forward strand.
GGTCAAGGACCTCGGCAGCGTTGCCGACACCCTGGGCATGATGGGTCTGGGCGTGGCACGCAACGTCGTCGTGCAGCAGCGCGATGCACTGGCACGCGTGGTCGATGGCCAGGTGCAGATGGACGAAGGCGTGCTGCTGGATATCGCCGGCGCGCTGTTGTACGTGGATGCGTCGCTGGACGATCAGGTCGCCAGTCTTGGTGCCGACATCGGCGACGGCAATGAGGCCGGCAACAGCGCCACCTCGGCGGAAGTGCGCCGCACCGTGGATGTGCTGGCGCAGGAAGCGATCGCCAATTTCGGTGCGGCGCGCGAGCATTTCGTCGCCTTCATCGAAACCAATTGGGATCACGCGCGTCTGACCGATGTGCCGCATTTGCTCGGCGAAGTCGGTGGTGCCTTGCGCATCCTCGAACTGCCGCAGGCCGCCGATTATCTGGAAGGTGTGCGTCGCTACGTCGATCTGGAGTTGATCGGCAAGCAGCGCGTGCCCAGCGGCCGCCAGCTGGATACGCTGGCCGACGCGATGGCCAGCCTGGAGTACTACCTGGAAGCCCTGCGCGAGCGCCGTCCCGGCCGCGAAGAGATTCTGGACATCACCCGCAACAGCCTGGAAACGCTGCGGTATTGGCCGCTGCCGTCGGGCCAGCCGTCCGAATTGCCGGTCGGTGCCGACCAGCCGGGCAGCGTGGCCGAGTCGCAGCCGGTCGCTGCGTCGCTTACCCAGCACGCCGGCACGCCGGAAGCGGCGGCCAACGATGCGGCACCTGTCGCGTCGCTGGAATGGGCCAACGAAACCGTGGTCGAAACGCCGTTCGCGGCCAGCGTGGTGCATGACACCGGCGCTGCGGCCACCGATACGGTGTTCTCGTTCGACCCGGTGGCCGCGGAAGAAACCCTCTCCGGGCAGGCGCACGTGCCGTTTACGGTTGCGCCGCTGGATCTGTCCGACGACGGTGCGCACGCGCCGGGTGATTGGCAGCTGCAAACTACCGAACAGGCCACACCGATCGCCACGTCCGCGTTCGACCCGGTGTCGGCCGAGCAGGACAGCCACGCGCCGAGCGAGGCCGCACAGGTCAGCTACACCGTGGATCTGAGCGCGCTGGAACAGGAGCAGGCCGCTGCGCCTGCGGTGGTCGAGACGACGCCGCTGCACATCGAGCAGATCGATCTGCCGGGCGATGCGGATCAGGCCGACGCGCCGCTGGACTTCATTGCCGAGAACGAAGCGCGCCGCGCGCAGGTCAGCATCGACGATGCGTTCTCGCCGCCGCCGGCTCCGCCGCAGGAACTGGACGATCCGTTCGTCGAGTCCGCGCCCGATGACGCACAGGATGCGCCGAGCGACGCCACTGCCGAGCAGACCGCTGCGCGTGTGCAGCAGGCGACCGTCAGCGAGTTCGAACTGGACGATGCATCGTCTGCCTTCCTGGCACAGCTCGACGCTGCCGCCGCGCAATTCGACGTGGAGCGTCCGCAGGATGCGTCGGCACGCAGCGACGCAGCGTCCGACGCCACGCTGGTGCAGGCCGCGAGCGAACCGGCTCCGGCCGTTGCTGCCGATGCCGATGCCGGCATTTTCGGCGGCTTTGGCGACAGCGATATCGACGACGATATCCGCGATGTCTTCCTCGAAGAATTCGACGAAGAGCTGGTCAACCTCGGGCAGTTGCTGCCGGTCTGGCGCGCTGCGCCGAATAGCCCGGAACATCTGCGCCCGATCCGCCGCGTCTTCCACACCTTGAAGGGCAGTGGGCGTCTGGTGGGTGCCAATGTGCTTGGCGAGTTCAGCTGGAAGGTCGAGAGCATGCTCAACCGCGTGCTCGACAACTCGCGCCCGGCCAGCCCGGCGGTCGTGGCGATGGTCGAGCTGGCCTACGAGGTGCTGCCGCAATTCAATGCAGCACTGCGCGACCAGGGCCGCATCAGTGCCGATCTGCCGGAAATTCAGGCAATCGCCGAGCGGGTTGCCGCTGGTGAAGAGATCTATTACGTGCCCGCCCCGGTCACGCCGGTGGCGGCCGAGACTGCTGTGATTCCTGCGGTTGCCGGTGCGTTTGTCGCCAGCGGCGGGACCCCCGCATCGGTGGACAGCGTGCTGCGCGAGATCCTCGAAGCCGAAGTCGCCACGCATCTGGAAACGGTCAACGCCTGGTTGCAGGCCACCCAGGCCGAGCCGCAACTGGCAACCGAAGAATTGTTGCGCGCCGTGCACACCATGAGTGGCGCGTTCGCGATGACCGATGTGCCGGAAATCACCTTGGTGACCTCGCCGGCCGAAAGTTATGTCAAGCGTCTGCTGGGGGCGTCGCAAACGCCATCGCAGGACGGGGTCGATGCGATCACAGCCACGGCCGCAGCGATCGCCACCACGGTCACCGCACTGCGCGCCGATGCGCCGTTGATTCCATCGTTTGCGCCCCTGACCGAGCGCTTGCGCGCGTTGGTGGATACGCTGCCCGAAGCGCAGTGGCCGCCGCAGGCGTTCCTGGACGAGCTGGACGACCTCGACGCTGCCAGCGATGAAGTTGCCGCCAGCGAAGCGGTCGAACTCACCGGCGTGGAAGATCTGTCGCAGTATCTGGACTCCAGCGCACTGCCGGCCGATACCGCCGCACCGACGCATCCGTCCGACGAGCCGCAAGACGCCGACGCACACGCCGAGGCACCGATTGCGGTGGACGAGCTGGCCGAGGCCGAGGCAGACGAATCGCTGCAAGCACCTGCAGCGAGCGATGCACACGTCGCAGCGCTGGAGCAGGACACTGCAGGTGTCGCGTCCGATGCCGCGTCCAGCGATGGCGCCGCAGCGGTGACGCACACAGAGCAGTCCGAACAGCTGCATGGCGATGCCGCGCAGCACGACGAAGCGGCATCGCAGGCCGCCGAGACGCACGACACCTCCGATGAGCCGGCGGTCGAAGCCGACGCCTGGGATGCCACCGAACTGCAGCACGCCGAGACAGCGGAAACGGCGTTGCAGGCTGCAGACCATGCCGAAGCTGCAGCGACCGAAGCGGACGTCGCTTCCGATGCAACGCCTTCCGCTGCGTCCGACGCGGCAGAACACGGCACGCACGCAGACGATGCCGTTGCGGTAGACGAGCTGGCCGAGGCAGAAGCCACTCTGGGCGAATCGCAGACGCTTGCGCCAGTGGCCGATACCGACACGGTTGCAGACGAAGCGACTGTCGAAACCATCGACGCATTGGAAGCAGTGCACGCCGATGCCCCGGTCGCCGACGAAGCGCCTGCCGCAATCGCCGAAGACTGGACCCCGGAAACCGCGGCGCTGGACAGCGTCTCGACCGATCAGGAGGGTCAGTACGCCGATCAGGGCCATGTCGACCACGTTGCTGCGTCGTCCGAGCATGACGCCGGTGCGCAGGATCAGCACGCCGAGCACGTCGCAGACCAGGGCTCAGAGCACGCCGAGTCGCTGCAGGCGCACGACGCCGATGCACAGGTCAGCGAACAGGAACAGCACGCCGCGCAAGCGGACGAGCACGCAGGGTCGCAAGACCATGCGGGCGCCGATCAGCTTGCGCATTCCGAAGCACAGACGGCGTACGACGCACCGTCGCAGTCGGACGCGCAGAGCGAATCGAGCGAGCAGCTGGATGCGATCGAACAGGCGCAGCCGGACCAGCTGTCGCACGACGATGCGTTGACTGCCGACGAAGCCGCGCAGGCGGACGTCGCGCATTTGGACGCAGCGCACGCAGAGGCCGAGCACGCCGACGCGCAGCAGGCCGAGACGCTGCACGCCGATGAGGCAGTGTCGGAGCAGACCATCGAGTCGGTGCAGGCGTTCGAAATGGCGCATGCGGCCGATCAGGTCGAGGAATCGGGTGATCCGCAGTCCGAGATTGCGCCCGAGTTGCATGACCAGATCGCGACGGCCGACGCCGATGCGCAGCATGACGAGGCGACCGCAACGCGCGATCAGCTCGAACACCTGGAGCATGCAGAGCACGTCGACGCCGGCGAGCATGCAGACCACAGCGCACCCGCTACCGAGCACGCAGACACCGAGCACGCAGACGCCGAGCATGAAACCACCGCAGCCGCGGCCTTCAGCGCACCGGTGGAAGACGCTGCGCCGGTCGAGACGGCCAGCAACGAGGTGGGCGCCGCGTTCGATATCGGCCCGCTCAACTTCGATCGCCTCGATGGCGAGCTGATCGACATCTTTGTCGAAGAAGGCCGCGACCTGCTGGACCATTGCGATGGTCTGATCGCCCGCATGCGCGAAGTGCCGGAAGACCGCGAGGTCCTCAACGGACTGCAGCGCGATCTGCACACGCTCAAGGGCGGTGCGCGCATGGCCGGCATCAACGCCATCGGCGACCTCGGTCATGCGATCGAATCGCTGCTCGAAGCAGTGGCGGCCAACCGTACCGACATCGATCGCGACGACGTGCGCTTGTTCGAACGCGGCTTCGACCGGTTGCATCAGTTGTTGACCCGCACCGGCATGCACCGCGCGGTGTCGATGCCGACCGACCTGGTGGAAGCATTCGAAACCCGTACCCGTGGCCGCGATGCCGCCCCGCCCAGCGACGCCGATGTCCGCGCGATCGCCAAGGCGTCGGTGGAGCAGGCACCGTTGTCGGCGCCGATCCCGGTCGAAGGCCAGGTCGAAGAAGAGTTGATGCCGCGTGCACAGCAGGAACAGGTGCGCGTGCGTGCCGACCTGCTGGACCGCCTGGTCAACCATGCCGGCGAAGTGGCGATCTATCGTTCGCGCCTGGAACAGCAGTTGGGTGCATTCCGTGGCGCCATGGGCGAACTGGATCGCACCAACGCCCGTCTGCGCGACCAGTTGCGGCGTCTGGATCTGGAAACCGAAGCGCAAATCGTGGCGCGCTATCAGCGTGAGCAGGACCAGGGCGATCGTACTTTCGATCCGCTGGAACTGGACCGCTTCTCCACCCTGCAGCAGCTCAGCCGCGCGCTGAACGAATCGGCGGCCGACTTGGGCGGTCTGCAAGGTGTACTGGAAGACCTCTCGCGTCAGTACGACGGCTTGCTGCAACAGCAGTCGCGCGTCAGTTCCGAGCTGCAGGACGGCCTGATGCGTGCGCGCATGGTGCCGTTCGACGGCCTGGTGCCGCGTCTGCGCCGTGTGGTGCGCCAGGCGGCCAGCGAGACCGGCAAGCAAGTGCATTTGCTGCTGGAAGGCACCCAGGGCGAACTGGACCGCAACGTGCTCGACCGCATGGTCGCGCCGTTGGAACACATGCTGCGCAACTCGGTTGCGCACGGGCTGGAAACGCCGGAACAGCGGCGCGACGCAGGCAAGCCGGAAGAAGGCAATATCGCGATCCGGCTGCGCCGCGAAGGCTCGGAAATCGTGCTGGAAGTGGCCGACGACGGCGCCGGGCTGGACCGCGAGGCGATCCGTCGCCGCGGCGAGCAGCGCGGCCTGATCGAACCGGGCCAGGAGCTCAGCGAGGCCGAACTCGATGGTCTGATCTTCGCCTCCGGTTTCAGCACCTCCGAACAGGTCAGTCAGTTGTCCGGCCGTGGTGTGGGCATGGACGTGGTACGCAACGAAGTGCGTCAGCTCGGCGGCTCGGTGGACATCCACTCGGTACGCGGGCAGGGCGTCACCTTCACCCTGCGCCTGCCGCAGACGTTGGCGGTCACCCAGGCGGTGTTCGTGCGCATCGGCGAGACGACGTTCGCGGTGCCGGTGGGCTCGGTCAGCGGTATCGGCCGCATCTCGCGCACCCGTTACGAGTCGGGCGAGGGCGGTTACCACTACGCCGGCGAAGAGTATGTGCTGCACGATCTGGGCTCGCTGGTCGGCCAGCCCGTTGCACGTGCCGATGGTCAGGCGCAGGTGCCGTTGCTGCTGGTGCGTGCGGGCGATCTGCGCGCGGCAGTGGCGATCGATCAGGTGCTGGGCAACCGCGAAATCGTGGTCAAGCCGGTGGGCCTGCAGATCGCGTCGGTGCCGGGTATCTACGGCGCCACCATCACCGGCGATGGCCGCGTGGTAGTGATTCTGGACGTGGCGCCGCTGGTACGTCGTTACCTCAGCCAGCCGGCGCGTCCGACGCTGGAAACCCCAGCCGAAGCGCAGCGCCAGGTGCCGTTGGTGATGGTGGTCGACGACTCGCTGACCATGCGCAAGGTCACCAGCCGCGTGCTGGAACGTCACAACCTGGATGTCACCACCGCCCGCGACGGCGTCGAGGCCCTGGAACTGCTCGAAGAGCGCGTTCCGGATCTGATGCTGCTGGATATCGAAATGCCGCGCATGGACGGCTACGAGCTGGCCACCGCGATGCGTGCCGACCCACGCTTCAAGGCGGTGCCGATCGTGATGATCACCTCGCGCAGTGGCGAGAAGCATCGCCAGCGCGCCTTCGAGATCGGCGTGCAGCGCTACCTGGGCAAGCCTTACCAAGAGTTGGATCTGATGCGCAACGTGTATGACCTGCTGGGGATCGCTCGTGTCCGAGACTAATGGCGCAATGGGAACTCCGGTCGCCCTGCTGGGCCGGCCGGGTGAGGCGCGCGAGCGTCTGCGCGAAGCGCTCGGCCTGGCCGGTGCGCAGGTCGTGCTGGAAGACGAACCGTCGGCGGTAGACGTGCAGATGCTGCGCGATGCCGAGCCGGTGGCGGTGCTGGTCGCGCTGGAACCGTCGATCGAAGACGCGCTGGAAGCGTTGGAGCCGGCCTTCAACATGCCTGGCGTGACGGTGATCTTCGACGAAGCCGAACTCACGGTGCGCCGCGAGGGCTGGGAAGCGCAGCGTTGGGTACGCCATCTGGCCGCCAAGCTGCACGGCCATGCCGATGTGTTGCCGCCGGGCACCGAAAGCGAACCCTCGCTGCAACCCGAGCCGGGTCTGACGCTCGCCCCGCGCCAGCATTCGGACCTGCAACTCGATCAACATCTGGAAGCGGCCGCGCATGCCTTCGAAAGCATGCCGGGCGATGCCATGTTTACGCGCGCTGTCGATCACGCGCAGACGCCTGCCGCTGCCGACAAGCCGAGCACGACGCTGGGCGATTCCAGTACCTGGGGTCTGGTCGACGAGGTTGCCGTGGTGGTGCGCCCGCGTACCGAAGTGGACGTGGCAGCGCTGTCGACCGGCGGCTTGTCGCTGGTGGATCTGGAACACAGCGGCGAAGTGACCGGTGCGGTGCTGGTGATGGCCGGTATCGGTGGGCCTGATGCGATCCGCCGGCTGCTGGCGGCGCTGCCGCCTAATTTCCCGCGCGCGGTGCTGGTGCGCATGACCCTCGATGGCGGCCAGTACGGCAACCTGGTGCGGCAGATGGGGCGCGTCTCCGCGTTGCCGGTCGAGCTGGGTGAGCCGGGACAGGTGGTCGCGCCGGGCAAGGTCTACGTGTTGTCCGACGAGATTGGCCTGCAGCAACACGCAGGTGCACTGGCTTTCGTGGCGCATAGCGATCCTGCGGCGCTGATCGCGGCGCTGCCGGCCACCGACAGTGCAGTGCTGATGCTCAGCGGCGCCAACGAGGCGCTGGTGGATGCATCGCTGGCATTGGCCGAGCAGGGTGGTTGGTTGGCCGGTCAGTCCGCCGACGGTTGCTACGACCCGGCCGCTGCGGCGCGCCTGGCACGACAAGGCATTTTGACCGGCGATCCCGCGCAGTTGGCGCAGGCGTTGGCACAGCGTTGGCCGGCGTAAGCCGGGCGCTCCCTCTCAGATTCGGAATGGTGCGATGAGCTACGCCAACAATGACGAAATCCGCGGCGTCCTGATTCAGGCCGGCACCGAGCGTGTGCTGCTGCCGAACGCCACGGTGGCCGAGGTGATGTCGCGCGTGGCAGTCGAAGCGCTGCCGGACATGCCGCGCTGGGTGGTTGGGCGCATCGACTGGTACGGCTGGAAGGTGCCGCTGCTGTCGTTCGCACGCCTCAGCGGCTTGGGCGACGAACCCACGGCCGTCAACAACAAGGTGATCGTGCTGAAGGCGCTGGGCGGCAATCCCGTGCTGCCGTACTTCGCGTTGCTCACTGCCTCGTTCCCGCAACTGATCTCGGTGCCGCGCGACGGTTTGCTGGCCGACGCCTCGGAAGACGCGCTGCCGGACGGCGTGCACATGCGCGTGTTGCTCGGTGAGCAGAGCGCGCTGCTGCCGAATCTGGACGCCATCGAGTCGCAGGTGGCGCAGGCGCTTGCCTCGGCTGCTGCCGCCTAGAGCAGCCGGCACAGCGGCACCGCAGCCGTCGGACCGACGTGTGCGGTGCTCTCCTTCGGCAGGGCGTGTGCGCAGAGTGCAGTCCCTGTGGTGTGATCTCCCGATCCAAGCGGGGCATGCACCCAGCGTGTGGATCGCCGCGCTTGAAACGACTGGTATCCAGGCGATGCGTCTGCGGTCACGTGCATGCGTGAGCCCGGCGGGTGGACGGTTCGGCGTCAGCGTTGTGGATTTCGCATCGCGCTGCGCAGCTGGCGCTGATCGATACGATGCGCGATATCGCGATTGTAGGGTGACGTCATGAGCCTGCCCGCCTTCAAGCCCGTGTGCCATGCGGACGGTGTGGTGTTGTCCGATCTGGCCAACGCCGACCCCGCCGCAGTGGCCGACTATCACGCGCGCAACCGCGGCCATCTGATCGAGGCGATGCCGCTGCGGCCGCCTGCGTTCTACACCGTCGAAGGCTGGCGCCGGTTGTGCATCGCCTACCGCGCGTCGGTACCCGGTGAGCGCGAACTGCAACTGGTGCTGTGTGCCGGGCCAGACGTGATCGGCACGGTGGGCTTCACCCAGATTCAGCGCGGGGCGTTTCAGGGCTGTCATCTCGGCTACGGGCTGGATGCATCCCACCAGGGGCGCGGGTTGATGCAGTGGGCCGCCACGCAGGGCATCGCGTTCGTGTTCGGGCCGCTCGGGTTGCATCGGGTCATGGCGCAATACGTGCCGGACAATGTGCGCAGCGCGCAGGTGCTGGCGCGGTTGGGCTTCCAGATCGAGGGCCGCGCGCGACGCTATCTGCAGTTGAACGGCGTCTGGCGCGATCATGTGCTGACCAGCCTGCTGCGCGAAGACGGGGAGTTCGGCGCGGAGTGAGGTGCGCCGCGTTCTGCTGGCGATAGCGGATGCTTGCGATAGCGCGGCGTCGGCCGATGCGAACGGTGGTCGTAGTCGACATGGACCACGTTGACACTCCGATTCCTGTGCGCCGTCCACAGCCGGCTGACGTCTGTTCGCTACGTTTTGTTGGCTGCACTCACTTCGGTTGCGTTGGGCTCACCGTTTCGACGCGCACGCGGTCTGTTGGTAGCCGTGGGTCGCGGGCGATGTCCAGTTGCGCAGATACATTGCGCTTGCTGTATGCCTTGCGCAGTTGATCGAGCCACTGTCGGAACGCGTTCGCCGCGGGATCTGCCGTCCAGATACGCAGCTGCACCGGCCCACGTTGTCCGGCAGGCAGCGCGTGGTCGAGCCACATATCCGGCGAGGTCGTCAACGCAAGCAAGTGCACCGGCTTGGAAGATCTTGCGGCATTGTCTGCGGCGCTGGCTTGCGGAGCAGCCACTGTCGATACCGGCCCGGGAGACTGCGCTGCGGTGTGTTCTTGCACGCGTTGTTGCGCGGCAGCGTCTTTCTGCAACGGCGCGCGTTTGATCAAGTCGCGCGACAGCTGCGTATCCTGAGGCGCCCGGGAGACCACTGCAGCGGCTGGCGTGGAGTGCGCAGAGTTCCCCGCGTCCAATTGCCCGAATGGCTGCATGTCGTTTGCCGGTGTCGCAGCGGCAAACGCAGGCGCAGCTGCCGGCTTCGGTTTGCTGCGTACGCGTGCCTGCGCGGCAATGGCGGTATGCGGCACAGCGGCGTTGCGATTTGCGGACGGAGACGGCATCTCGGCGACTGATGCGCTAACGGACGGCGAAACCGGTGCAGGTAGCGCCGGCAGCGCAAGGTCAGCGGCAGGGGCTGCTGCGATTGGCGCGGGTTCGGAAGGTGCCGCGGGCGGCGCCGGGGGAGCCGGAACGACAACCAACGACTCCACAGGCTGCGCGGGCGCGGGCATCGACGGTGGCGCAAACGCTGGCGGCGGCGGGGCAGAAGCGGGTTGACGTATGCGTTCTTCGACCGTGCTATCAAAATCTGCTGACGCTGACGCTGACGCTGACGCTGACGCTGACGCTGATGCGGGCGCGGGCTCTGGCTGCGGGATCTGAGACAGCGGTGCCTGATTGTCCGGGGCCGATCTTGTTTGCGTTTCTGCTTCGGCCTGGGCCTGGGCTTGATCGGCTGGCACAGCCGCAGCCGGCGCAGCCTGCATCGATGGTGTCGGCGGCGCAGTTGCTTGCCATTGCAGGCCGACGCCGACTGCCAAGGTGACCGAGGCCGCCAGCGCCAATGCCGGCATCCAGCGCTGGCGGCGCGCGCGACGCGTAGGAGGATGCGCACGCGTCGCATCGTTTGCTTGCGCCGTATCGCCGGTCTGCGCTGCATGCGAGGTGATCGGTGATGTCGCCGCTACCAGCACTGGAGACGGCGACGTATCACCTTGTGCAACGCTGGAGGACGAGCGACTCGCCGTCTGCGTCGCCTTCACTGGCGCAGTGCCATCACCCACAGGCGCATCGGCGCCATCGTTCTCTCGCAACGCAGGCGTGGCGGCATGCGTGGCTGTGGACGCAACGGGAAGCTGCTGCTGCAACCACGCACGCGTGCTGTCGCGTACCGGCGCACCCAGTGCCTGCGCCGCGTCGTCGCCGTCTGCCAGTCGTGCGTGGATGGCCGCGCGCTGTGCAGCCTGCGCTTGCTCCGCCTGCGCGGCAGCGGCAGCGGCAGCGAAGATGGCGCCCATCGTCGCCGGTGGTTCGAACTGCAAGGTGTCTGCTGCGTCTGCCGATATTGTCTGCGCCGATCCAGGTCCAGCGGTATTGCGCGTGCTGTCGGCCTGCGCAGCGGCCTGCGCAAACCACGCTTGCATGCGGTCGGGCGGCGCGTAGGCCGGCAATGCACGCAGCAACGCGGCCAGGCCATCTTCGCCAGCAATAAAGCGCTCGAATAGTGTGCTCACTGCGCGGCGTCCAGGCTCAGGCGCAACTTGGCAAACGCATAACGCAGCCGGCTTTTGACGGTCTCGAAGCCTTCGCCGACCACCTGTGCGATGTCTTCGATGGCCAAACCTGAGAAGAACCGCAGCACGACCACTTCGCGTTGTGCATCGGGCAAGGCCATCACCGCGCTGCGTACCCGATGTTGCTGCTGGCCCAGCATTGCCAGCTGCTCGGTGGACAGGTCGTCGTCGGTCAGGTGCAGATGGCTGTCGTCCAACGGCACCGAGGTGGCGACGTAAGCACTACGACGCGTGTCGATCCACGCATTGCGCGCAATCTGGAATAGAAAACTGCTGAAGGCGGCTTGCTCGGGGCGGTAGTCGCTGCAGCGGGTCATCAGCTTGAGCCAGGTCTTCTGTGCCAGGTCTTCGGCCTCGCCGACATTGCCCTCGCATTGCCACGCCAGAAAATTGAACAAGGCACGGTTATGCCGCTTGAACAGCTCGGTGGCCGGCTGTTCGACAAAGCCATTGGCGACGAGGAGCATGAGCTCCTCGTCGGGGAGATGCGCAAGATCGGCAGGATGCATGCGCGCAGTATAGGCAACCGCTGCGCGCATCAGTCGGTGGTGGCGACCGGCCGGCTGCTCAGCGTTTCGGCCTGCTGCACCATGCGCAGGAAGTCGGCGCGGTAGCCGAAGCGGTCCTTGCCGATGCTGCCTGCTGCCAATGCGCGCAGCTGCGGATAATCCCAGCCGTGCAATTGGTTGCCGCCGCGCAGACGTTGGCCGAAACCAGCGACCGCTGCCGCAAACCGGAACGCGTCGCTGGAGGCGTTCAGTGCAACCTGCTGGTCGCTGCGGATGACGGTGTCGAGCAGGCGGCTGCGGTGCGCGTCGGGCAATTTGTAGCGCAGCTTGAGATGGGCAAGTTCGTTGCCGTTGTCTGCGGCCGGGCGTTTGGCCTTAGTGGCATAACGTAGCGGGTCGACCGAGGCTTCACCGCGTGCGGGGGTGATCTCATACAGCGCGGTGACGCTGTGGCCTGCGCCGATGTCGCCAGCGTCGACCTGGTCGTTGTTGAAATCTTCGCGGCGCAGTGCGCGGTTTTCATAGCCGATCAGGCGGTATTCCTGCACCGTGGCCGGGTTGAACTCGACCTGGATCTTGACGTCGCGCGCGATGGTTTCCAGCGTGGCGCCCAGTTCGTGGGTCAATACCTTGCGCGCTTCCAGCGGCGAATCGATGTAGGCGTAGGCACCGTCGCCGGCGTCGGCCAATTGCTCCATCAAGGTGTCGTTGTAGTTGCCGGTGCCAAAGCCGAGCGTGGACAACGCCACACCGGACCGGCGCTTTTCGGCCACCATGCCCTTGAGCGTATCGAAGTCGGTGACGCCCACATTGAAGTCGCCATCGGTGGCCAGCAGGATGCGGTTGATGCCGCCACGCAGATAACTCTGCTGCGCTGCCTTGTAGGCCAGCTCGATGCCGCTGGCGCCGGCAGTGCCGCCGCCCGATTGCAGGCTGTCGATGGCTTCGACGATGCGTGCTTGCTGATTACCTGACGTGGGCGGCAACACCACGGCGGTGTTGCCGGCGTAGGTCACCAAGGTGATGCGGTCCTGCGCGCGCAGCTGGCGTGTCAGCAGCTTGAGCGATGACTGTAATAGCGGCAGCTTGTCGGGCGCATCCATCGAGCCGGAGACGTCGACCAGGAACACCAGATTGGCTGCCGGCATGGCAGACGCAGCGACATCGCGGCCGGTAATGCCGATGCGCAATAGCACGCTGTTCTTGTTCCAGGGCGTGGGCGCCAGTTCGGTACGCACGGCAAACGGTTGGCCGTCGCGGGGTGCGGGGTCGTCGTAGCGGAAGTAGTTGATCATCTCTTCCACACGCACTGCATCGACCGGCGGCAGGCTGCCACTGGTGAGATAGCGCCGCACATTGCTGTAGCTGCCGGTGTCGACATCGATGCTGAAGGTAGACACCGGATTGTCTGCGGCCTGCACGACCGGGTTGTCGCTGAGGGTCTGGTAGGTTTCGCGATTCTCGGCCGGTGTTATCGACGCAATGGGTGGTGCGGGCATGGACCGATCCGGCAGTGCACGCTTGGCCATCAGTGTGGCCGCAGGTGCTTGCCGCGCAAGTGCGCCATTGGCACTCTGCGGCGCCGCGGGTGCTGGCGGGCTGGGCGCATAGACCATGTCAGCCTGGCTTGGTTGTATCGGTGCGGGCCGTGCGTGCACGGGTGGGGGTGGCAGTGCGGGCGTGTACACAGGCGTATACGCGATCTCGGCGGTGCTGGGTGGCGATGCCATTGCATCGGGAAGGGGCGATGCGGGCGGGTCGCCAACGACGGGTGCGGTGGGCTCGTGCGAGCAGGCGCTCAGCAACAGGGCGAGCGCGAGAAGGCCGTGACGTGGCATGGGAATCCTTTGCGTGGCGATGACGAAGTGGGTAACAACCAGACAGCCCGAGGTCGCCGTGCACTGCGCCTCTGTAGGTAAAACGGGCCAGCGCGGGAAATGGGGTTAACTGAAGAAAGATTTTTTGCGATGGGCTTGCGATTGGGTTTGGCGATAGCTGGTGCTGCTTCGTGGCTACGGCCTGCGGACGCCTCGTCCGTCCACCGCAATCCCTTTCCCGTGGGCAGAGGTTCGTGCCTCTGCATGATTGCTGGGAGGTGAGGAGGTCTGCTGGGAGGCTGGGGTCTCTACCAGCCGGACGTCGGCGTACCGCACCGGAGAGGACGCGCAACAACTGCACGCCAGCCAGAGAGAAGAGCGGCTAACACAACCACTTCGCTCACCACCAGGCGGCCACGACCGGTGCCCGGTGCGGCTGCCACTCGTTCACTCCGGCTCTGAGCGCGCCATCTACGCCTACCTGACGACCACTCGCTACTTTTGGCTCGCCGCGCTAAGCCAGGCGCGGTTGTGCATGGATCCGCACCGGTTGCGCACGGCAATGCGGTTTATCCGCAGCCAGCGCTGTCGCATGATGGGAGGCTGCGGCGCAATGCGCGGCATCTGTTTCCGTCATGGAGTTCGCCTGGATGATTCAACGTCGTCATTTCCTCAAGAGCGCCACGCTGGGCGCCATTGCTTCCGGTCTGGCCGGGTGGGGCGCACGTGCGCAGGCCGCCGCGAAATCCACCGCAGCAGCACGCCCTGCGGCCTTGCCGGCGGGTGCGGCGCGAGTGATCTCGACCTGGGATTTCGGCGTGGCCGCCAATCAGGCCGCATGGCAAATCCTGAGTGCCGGCGGTATCGCGCTGGATGCAGTGGAAGCGGGTGTGCGCGTGCCAGAAGCGGACCCGACCAATCCCACCGTTGGCCTGGGCGGGTATCCGGATCGCGACGGTCGAGTGACGCTGGATGCCTGCATCATGGATCACCTGGGCAATTGTGGCGCGGTGGCATCGCTGGAAGATGTAGTGCATGCCATTTCGGTGGCGCGCGCGGTGATGGAAAAAACCCCGCACGTGATGCTGGTCGGCGATGGCGCGCGGCAGTTCGCGTTGGAACAGGGCTTTCCTAAGACCAAGCTGCTCACTCCAAGTTCGGAAGCGGCGTGGAAGCAGTGGTTGAAGACGTCCAGGTATTCGCCCGAAGCCAACGTGGAAAACCGCGCGTGGCGCGACGCCAAATTGCCCGGCGGTAAAGACAATCACGACACCATCGGCATGTTGGCGCTGGATGCGCACGGCAATCTGTCCGGTGCCTGCACCACCAGCGGCATGGCGTGGAAGATGCACGGCCGGGTTGGCGACAGCCCGATCATCGGTGCTGGCTTGTACGTGGATAACGAGGTGGGCGGCGCGACCTCCACTGGCGTGGGCGAAGAAGTGATTCGTAACGTGGGCAGTTTTGCAGTGGTGGAAATGATGCGCCAAGGCAAGTCGCCGGCCGATGCCTGCCGCGAGGTGGTGATGCGGTTGATCCACCGCAAGCCGGAATTGACGCGTACGTTGCAGGTCGGGTTTTTGGCGATGAACAAGCGTGGCGAAGTGGGCGCGTTTGCGATCCAGAAAGGCTTTAGTTACGCGGTATGCGATGCGACGCGGCAAGACCTGCTGGTGCCGGGCGAAAGCCACTACACCCAGGAGCCTGCGGCATGAGCGCAGCTGACAAGTCGGTGGCGATGGGGCTTGAGGTGGCCGCCGACTCGGTGGGCTCGGCGCTGGCCGCGCAGCAGGGCGGTGCGATGCGTGTCGAACTCTGCGGCGGGCTGGATGGCGGTGGCTTGACGCCCTCGTTCGGCACGCTGGCGGTGGTGCGGGAGCGGTTGCAGATTCCGTTGTATGTCTTGATTCGCCCGCGCGTGGGCGACTTCGTGTTCGATGCCGCCGAGGTCGAGGCGATGCAGCGCGATGTGGAGCAGTGCGTGCGGTTGGGTTGCGATGGCGTGGTGCTGGGCGCGCTGGATCGGCACGGGCAGGTCGATATGGCCACGATGCGTGTGTTGATCGAAGCGGCCGGAGCGCTGGGCGTGACCTTCCATCGTGCGATCGATGTGAGTGCCGATCCGGCACGCGCACTGGAAGACGCGATCGCGCTGGGCTGCGCGCGCGTGCTGACCTCAGGCGCGCGGGCGAGTGCGTTGGAGGGCATCGACACCATCGCTGCGCTGGTGGCGCAGGCCGCCGGCCGCATCGGCATCATGCCCGGAGCTGGAGTGTCCGAGCACACCATTGCCGCCTTGCGTGCGCGGACTGGCGCACATGAATTTCATGCCTCCTTGCGCGGGCCGGTGGCCGCACAGGTGCATGCGCCGCATGCCTACATCAGCGACCTGGGTGGCGATTACCAACGCACGGATGTGGAGCGTGTGCGGCGTCTCGTGGCGCTGCTAAGCGGGTGAGTTGTGCGTGCGTTGTGCGCAGCTGATGTGCTTTATCGATGACAACATCTCACGCTGCGGGTTGGGCAGCAGTGCCGCGAGCGGGGGAGGGGGCGTAGATTGTTTTGCCTTCTTTCTTGGGAACACTGGCGCGGAACAGACCATCAAGGGCAATGCCGATGTGCCTCTTTCCCGCTGGGAAAAGTGGGCGGGGTAATAAGGGTACGAGGCGATCGGCCGGTGCCAGATCGCAGTGCGCTGCCTGCGTTAACCCCATTATCTTTTTGAGGCCGGCAGCGCTTGCATGCACTCGCCCAACGTTGCAACGCGCGTGTTCACCAGGCAACGCCAAGCTACGCCGTACCCTCATCCGCCCCTGCGGAGCACCTTCTCCCGAGGGGAGAAGGGATCAGAACTCCGCTGCCCTCGTCAGAGCCCCCCTCCCCTCGGGAGAGAGGTTGGGGTGGGGGTAGTCACGTTCGCGGTTTACCTGCCGCGACGCGCATTCAACGTGTTTGAAGTGACGTTGAGAACACAGCAGACAGCGCGCAACACCGCGGCAGTGCTTATCGATAGCGACTCCGACGCAGCCGCATCCACCGCGCTTGTTGCGTGTTATTCGCCGCCGCCAAGCCGCGCCGGATCGACTACCACATGCTTGATGCGCTGACGCTTCCAGGTGTAGCTGATGTGCACCAGCCCGTCGCGGGTCTGGATCACCGCCGGATACGAAAATTCGTCTTTTGCGCTGTCTTCCAGCGTCAACACGCGCTGCCAGCGCACGCCATCGTCGGACACCGCCACGGCCAGGGTACCGCGCCCGTTCCACCAGTCCTTGCCGGCAATACCGGGGTTATAGACCAGGAGCGAGCGACCATCGCGCAGCGTCACCGCATCGGTGCCGGAGTTGGGGTTTTCCACATCGAGCAACTGCATCGGCTGCCAATGCAGGCCGCCATCGTGCGAAAACGTGCTGAAGAGTTTGTTCTGCTGGCTGCGGCCCAGCGCCTGCAAGCGGCCATCGCTGTGCAGCAACAGACTGGGCTGGATCGCACCGATCACGCTGGGATCGTTGAGCGGCATGCCGCGCTGCCAGTGCTCACCGTCGTCGTCGCTCCATTCGAGATGCGCACGCCAACCGCGATCTTCGCTGCTGCTTGGTGCCAGGATGCGCCCGCTCGGCAGTTGCACGGGTTTGTTCTTGATCGGCCCAAGGATGCCGTTGGGCAACGGCTGTGGCGCAGACCAATGCGTTCCATCGTCGGATGAGGTCATGCGCAGCCCCCACCATTGCCGCGGGTTGGGGCCGAGCTTGTAAAACAGCTGCACCAGGCCAGTGGTCGATTGAAACAGCACCGGGTTCCAGGCCGGCACGGTCGCGCCCTGTTTGCCGGCACGCGTGCCATCGGCGATGCGACGCGGTGGCTGCCAGTGCTGTGCGTCGCGCTGGGTCAGCCAGATGCCGACGTCGGCCGCGCCTTCGTGCGCGCCCCCGAACCAGGCAGCCAGCAGGCGGCCATCGCGGGTCTCCAATAACGTGGAGGCATGCGCCTGCGGGGTAGGTGCCGGGTCGGCAATGAACTCGCTGAGCACGATCGGCGACGGCGGCGAGGTGGGCGTCTGTGCCCCGGCGATAAAGGCGGCAAGGCTGGCAATCAGGCCAATCATCAGGCGTGGCGAAACCATCGTGGTCCAGTCCTGTGCGGATTTTAAAAATACCTATTTATTATCTCTTAAATACCATGTGCTCTGGTCATCGCAGGCGGCCTTGGTCCACTGCGAGGACCCGCGATGTCGTCACGCCCGCTCTGCCCGTTGCGCTGGCTGGCCGCCCTTGGCCTCAGCGCGCTGACCCTGCCTTGAGCCATTGCGCAAAACGTTGCCGAGGTGACTGCGACGTGCATGGCGAAGCTGCGCTGCGAGGGTTCAGGCGCGGGGTTGCACGCCGCTATCGGAAGGGCATGGTGTGTTGTGTCTTGCGGCCTGGTCCGTGTAGCACGATGCGGTCGACAGCCGCCGAGCTTGGCTGCCGGGGCACGTAACGCCGTGCGTCCGTCCACTCAGGAGCGCAGCATGGCTTTTCCAACCGCAGTCGACAATCAGATCACCGATGCCGTCACCCAGTCCAACGTCAAGGTCATCGGCGAGGCGCCTGCCATGGCAATGGGCACGATCTACCAGAGCATGGCCCAAGCGGCCGGCATCCTGTTCCAGAACGCGGTAGCGGCGCAGCAGCAACAGAACACGCTGGCGCAGGCCGCGACCAACCAGGGCGTGATGCAGATTTACAGTGTGGATACCACGGAGTTAGCCGGTGCCACCGAGACGGTTGCGCAGGCAAGCGTGTCCGATACCTGAGCAGCCTGCTGACGGTGCTCAACGCGTTTGAATAACGCTGCGGGCTGGGCGTTGGCACGCGTGCACCGCTGTTGGCAGCGGCGCACGCGTCGGGCCGTGCTTAGGCGGCGTTCTCGTCGCGCACCTGTGGCGGCAACAGTGTCTGCGGTTTCTTGGCCGACTGGGTCTGGCACAGGAACGTCATCATGTGCGCCGCTTCGGTGCTGCCCATGGGCTTGCTATGGACCTGCTCTGCAAACGCGTGCTGGGTGTGCTCCGGGGCAACGGAGGTGGAATCTTGGGCAACAACGGTGGACGACGACATGCAACGCTCCTGGAACCTGCAATCAGGCCGTCTACGTAGCAACCAAAGCGCCCCCGTAACGGTGTCAGCCGGTGATCTTGCCTGGAATATGGTCCGCCCGATACCAGGACGGCAACGGGCGGTACAGGTGCACCGGACTTCCAGATAACGGCGCGCAGGACGCGGTCTGAAGGGGCGGCAGTTGAGGCGCCTTGCACGGAGTTGGTTGGCGGTGGGTTTGACTGTGGCGAGCGATGCAGGCTGCCCTGCAGTGCGTGCGGCTTGCCCCGTACCCTCACCCAACCCCCTCTCCCGAGGGGAGATGGGCTTTGATTCCTTCTCCCCCTCGAGAGAAGGTGTCCCGCAGGGGCGGATGAGGGTGCGGCGCAACTTCGTCTGGTTGTCGAACAAACGCTTTGTGGAACGGCACGCTTACCCGCGAACGCTGGTGGGTTTGACGCGTGCAGCGCCCCTCCATCTGATACATGCGGCCCGCCCCGTACCCTCACCCCAACCCCTCTCCGGCATTAGAGGGGTTTTGAGTGTTGCAGTTGCTTGCCACCTTCTGGATCTGCGCGAAGGTGACGTCATCAGTTTTTCGGCTTGATCCACACCTGCTGTTTCAGGCCGCGCACGCTGGGGTTGGCGGTGCTGTCCAGGTCGAACACCACCATGCTGTTATCGCCCTTGCGCTGGAACGGCGCAGGGAAATACAGCGCGGTTTGCGGGCCGATGGACCAATGCCGTCCGAGATTCACGCCATTGGCCCAGGCGATGCCCTTGCCGAAGCCGTGCATGTCCAGATAGGTGTCGGTGGGCGTGCCGATGCGCAGGCTGCCGCGATGGAACGCCGGGCCTTGCACGGGCTTGCGGGTCCAGCCGCGGATGCTGTCGGGCGAGCGCATCGGTAGCGGGAAGGCCTGCCAGCCGGTGAGTTTTTGGTTGTCCAGCAGCACCGGGTCGACCAGGCCTGCGCGGCCATCTGCCATGCGCGTGCCGTAGTTGATGCGACCGCTGTTTTCGACCAAAACGTCCAGCGTGTGTTCGCCCGCCGGGATGTCCACGTCGGTGGAGACCTGCTGCAGCCGACGTTCGACACTGCCGACCGGCTTCTTATCGACATATACCCGCGCCACGTCGCGCACCTCGCCCAGATAAAGCGCGCCCTTGCGCGGGCCGGTGATTGTGGTGCGATAGAGGATGTAGCCGTAATCCTGGCCGAAATGCTCCATCGGCTGCGGGGTGTCGATGGCGATTGGTGCAGGCAGGTTGTCCCACAGCGACGCAGATTCGCGCAGTTGGGTGTCCGGCAGTGTGGCCATGGCGATCGGTGCCGGCAACGCGGGCGGTTGCACGCCGGTGACGCGCGCGATGGCATCGCGCATCAATGCGAACTTGGGCGTGGGCTGGCCGGCTTCGTCGAGGATGGCGTCGTAGTCGTAGCTGGTGGTCTGCGACGCGTAATGGTCGCTGGGATTGCCCTGGAAATTGGCACCATTCATGAAGCCGAAACTGGTGCCGCCGATGAACATGTAGAGGTTGGCCGAGTGGCCCTGGCGCAGGATCCACTCCAGTTCTTCGGTCTGTTGTTTGGCATTGGTGCTGGCGTGCGGCGTGCCCCAATGGTCGAACCAACCGGCCCAGTATTCGCCGACCATGCGCGGTTGCTCGGGACGGAACTTCATCAGTTTGTCGAACGCGCTCTTGGCTTCGCCTGGCGCAAAATTCACCACCGCCAAGGTGTCGGGCAGGGTGCCGTTGGCGAGCATGTCGGCACCGTCGGAGGTGAACAGTAGCGCCTTGTCGAAGCCGGCCTTGACGAACATGGCGCGGTTGTCGGCCATGTAGGCATGGTCGTCGTCGTAGGAGCCGTATTCGTTTTCTACCTGCACGGCGATGATGGGGCCGCCGTTGTGGTTGAGCAGCGGTTGGACCTGTTTTGCCACTGCATCCAGGTACGCCTGGCTGGCGCCGAGAAAGCGCGGGTCGCGGCTGCGCACGCGGATGTTGTCCTTGCCGAACAACCACGCGGGATAACCGCCGGCTTCCCATTCGGCGCAGACGTAAGGGCCGGGGCGCAGGATGACGTTGAGGCCTTGCGCGGCGGCTTCGCGGACGAAGGCGGCCACATCGTTGTTGCCGGCAAAATCGAACTGGCCTTGCTGCGGTTCGACCAGGTTCCAGAACACGTAGGTTTCCACCGTGTTCAAGCCGAGCGCGCGCGCCTTTTGCAAACGGTCCTTCCAGTAGGCGCGTGGAATGCGCTGAAAATGGATGGCGCCGGAGAGGATCTGATACGGCTTGCCGTCGCGCACGAACTGCGTGCCCTGCGTGCCGACGCTGGGCCAGCGCTCGGTGTCGGCGGCAATGGCGGTGACGGGAAGCGCGAACGCGAGGGCCAGGAAGAGGGGGCTGAGGGTGGTGCGCAACATGGGCGATTCTCGGCGGTGACGCATGACTGGTGACAAGCGTGGTGAATGGGGTGTTGGGTGGGGCGGGGTGTGGGTGGGGCCCTCATCCGCCCTTCGGGCACCTTCTCCCGCTTGCGGGAGAAGGGAAAGGAAGGCAGGACTCCCGCTTGCGGGAGAAGGGAAGAGCGAGCCTCCTGCTTGCGAAAGGAGGTGCGAGCGAGCCTACCGCTTGCGGGAGACGTGGACTGCAATCCGCTCGCTTACGCCAGGAGTGAGACGCGTGCCTTTAGCTTGTATGGCAGGGATCGGTCGACTTCTCTATGGGGTGAGTTGCTTGGGGCGTGCGCCGTTATGCGAACGACGGCGGTAAATCCTCCGTGTTCGCACCGAAGGCTGGATTGGGCTTGTCACCCATGGTGAATTCCAGCGTGCCACCTGCGGCCAGATCGGCGTGGCGCAGCCAGGCGCGATTGATCGGCTTGCTATTCCAGCTCAGCGATTGCACATAGACGTTCTGCGCGCTGGTGTTGTTGGCCACGATGCGCAGCGTGCGGCCCTTGCCCACATCCAGTTCTGCGCGTTTGAACAACGGGCTGCCGACGATGTAGTTGCCGCTGACCGGGTCCACCGCATACAGGCCCAGCGCGCTGAGCACGAACCACGCGCTCATCTGCCCACAATCTTCATTGCCGGACAGGCCATTGCGCGCGTCGTGGTATTGCTCGCGCAGCAAGCGGCGCACCATCGCCTGGGTTTTATACGGTTGGCCTGCATAGGCGAACAGATAGGCCACGTGGTGGCTGGGCTCGTTGCCGTGCGCGTATTGGCCGACCAGGCCGTCGATATCCGGCGGCGCATCGGCCGGCAGTTCGGAACTGGTGGAAAACAGCTCGTCGAGCTTGGCGACGAAGCCATCGCGGCCACCGTACAGCTCCATGTAACCGTACAGGTCATGCTGATTGAGGAAGGTGGCTTGCCAGGCGTTGGATTCGGTGAAATCGCGCCACTTCGCGATGTGGCCCATGCCGCGCGGGTCGAACGGTTTGGCCCAGCTACCGTCTTCCAGGCGCGCCTGCACAAAGCCGCTGTCGCGGTTGAACACGTTGCGGTAGTTGCGCGAGCGTTTGCGCAACGCGCGTGCATCGTCCACCGCGCCGGCGGCCTGCGCCAGGTGCGCGCAGGCCCAGTCGTCATAGGCGTATTCGAGGGTGCGGCTGACCGCTTCGTCCACCTTGTCGGCGGGGATGTAGCCCAGCGTGCGGTAGTACGCCAGGCCGTGGGTGGTGTCGTCCATCGCACGCTTGCGGTAGGCCGGCCACGCGGCGGCGTAGTCGATGCCGGTAAAGCCCTTGGCGTGCGCTTCGGCCAGCACCACGGCGGAGTGGTAGCCGATCATGCAGCCGGTTTCCACGCCTTGCAGCGGCCAGATGCCGACGCCGTCCGGGCATTCGTTGGCGCCGCGCACCAGGCATTGCACCAGGTCGGGCACGCGCTCGGGTTGCACCAGGGTGAGCAGCGGATGCGCGGCGCGGTAGGTGTCCCACAACGAGTAAGTGCTGTAGTTGTTGTAGCCCTTGGGCGCGGTGTGGATCTGCAGGTCCATGCCGCGGTACCGGTTGTCCACGTCGCTGAAGAGCGTGGGTGCGAGCAGGCTGTGATACAGGCCGGTGTAGAAGATGCGGCGTTGCGCATCGTCATCGCTGTCGATGCGCACGCGGGCCAGTTCTTTTTCCCAGGTCGCCACGGCTTGCGCATGCACGCGTGCGAAGTCGAAGTCCGGTAGCTCGGCGTCGAGATTGACCAGCGCGTTGTCGGCGCTGACGGCAGAGATGCCGACCTTGATCAGCAGCGGGGCATCGGAGGCATCCGGGAAGTGCAGCGCGGCCTTGAGATGGGTGCCATCGAGGCTACGGGTGTCGGCTGCCAACGGCTGGTCTTCGTTGTACAGCTGCACGCGTGCGAACGGCCGCGACAGCCGCATGGCGAAGTAGATGTAGCGCCCCTTGGCCCACTGGTAGACGCGGCGCCCGCCGGTGAGGGTTTGCGCGTCGACCACGCGCAGCTGCGCATCGCTGACGCGGGTGGGAATGCCCGGTTTGTCCTGCATGCCGTGGCACAGGTCGAGCAGCACGTGCGCCGGCTTGCCCTTGGGGAAGTGATAACGGTGCAGGCCTGCACGCGCGGTGGCGGTGAGCTCGGCATGCACGCCGCTGTCCTTGAGCCGCACGCGGTAATAGCCGGGCGAGGCGGCTTCGTCGCTGTGATCGAAGCGCGAGCGGTAACCAGCATCCGGGTTATCCAGCGAGCCAGGCACCAGCTTGACCTCGCCGGTGGCCGGCACCAGCAGGAAATCAAGCATGTCGCCGATACCGGTGCCGGATAGATGCGTGTGCGAAAAGCCCATGATCGAGCCATCGGATTCGTGATAGCCCGAGCACGAATCCCACACCGCGTTGTAGGTGTCCGGACTCAGCTGCACCATGCCGAACGGTAGCGTGGCGCCGGGGAAGGTGTGGCCATGACCACCGGTGCCGATGAACACATCGACATGGCGGGTCAGCTCGGCACGCGTGCGCGCATCGGCGGGCAGCGCGTAGTTGCCGGCGCGTGCGCGGGCTGCGCCGGGCAGGCCCACGCTGCCGAACAATGCTGCAGCGATGGCGCCTTGGAGAAAACCGCGTCGTGTTGCCATGGGGTGTTGTCTCTGAATGTGCGGGCCGATGCCGGGGCACCCTCATCCGCCCTTCGGGCACCTTCTCCCGCAGGCGGGAGAAGGAAGGAGTCCAGCGCTTTGGATAGCAATCAAACGCTTCGAGTAGCAATCAGGTGCTTCGGATAGCAATCAAGCGCTGCGCGGTGTTCAGGCGCTGCGCAGTAGTTGGGGTTTGCGTTGATGCAGGTCGATGATCAGTTCGCCGAACAAGGTATTGGCCCAGGCGAACCAGTCGCGGGTAAACGTGCTCGGGGTGTCCTTGTCGAACGCTTCGTGCATGAAACCGGTGCCGGCGTGGGTGGTCTTGAGCCACTGCAGGCATTGGCGCAATTGCGCGTCGTCGTCGCTGACCAGCGCGTATTGCACGATGGACATCGGCCAGATGGTGCCCATGCCGCTGTGCGGGCTGCCGACGCCTTCGGCCGCGGTGCCGCGCGAAAAATACGGGTTGCGTTCGCTCCAGGCCAGCTGGCGCGTGCGCAAAAATACCGGGTCGCGCCGATCGCAGCAGCCCAGGTACGCCAGGCTGAGCAGGCCGGGGGCGTTGGCGTCGTCGATAAACAGCTGATTGCCGAAGCCGTCCACTTCGAAGGCCCAATAGGCTTGCCCATCGGTATCGCGCAATTGCCCGAACTGGCGCGTTGCGGTTTCCACTTCATCGGCCAGTGCGGTGCACTCGGCGGCGAAGGCGGTGTCGCGATGCAAGGCGGTGCTCATCGTCGCCAACTGCCGCAGCGAGGCCACCGCAAACAGGTTGGCTGGTACGAACAACGGAAACACGCAGGCATCGTCGGACGGGCGGAACATCGAGTGGATCATGCCGTTGGGTTTGGTCGGTTGGCCGTAGCCTTCCAGCACCAGGGTTTCGGTGGCCAGCGGGGAGGGGCGCTGGAACACGTACGGGCCGCGGTTGTCCTTGCGCTGTTGTTCGCGGAAGGTCTTGACCACTACGTGCATCGCCTCGCGCCAGTCGTCGTCGAACGGAGCGGTGTCGCCGGTGGCGCGCCAGTATTCGTGCGCGATGCGAATGGGGTAGCACAGCGAATCGATTTCCCACTTGCGCTCGCCCACGCCGGGCTTCATTTCGGTGATGTCGTTGAGCGACCACTTCAGGCGCTGGGTCTGGCCATCGGGCAGGAAGGCGTTGGCATACGGGTCGAGCCGGATGCACGCGGCCTGGCGTTGGATCAGGCCATGGAACATGCGCCGTAACGCGGGGTCGCGCTTGGCCAGCGGAACGTATGGATGCACCTGCGCGGACGAATCGCGCAGCCACATCGCATGGATGTCGCCGGTGATGACGAAGGTGTCTGGCTTGCCGTTGCGGGTGCCGGTTTCCACCGTGGTGTCGAGCGTGTTGGGGTAGCAGTTCTCGAACAGCCAGGCCAGTTCCGGGTCGGCGATCTGCGCCTTGATCTGCACGATCTGCTGCTCGACCGCTTTGCTGACGAAGCGGCGCTGCGCCTTGGGCGGGCGCTTGCTGACGAAGGCGCCGCCGGCCGTGGAAGCGCCGGCGGCAGGCGCGGCCGCGAACGCGGGCAGGGCGCTGGCCAGCAGGCCGGCACCGGCGCTGGCGCCCAGTAGCTGAAGGATGTCGCGGCGGGTATGCATGACCTCAAGACTCCATGGATTCGACCTGCGATCCGCATGACGGTGCTCCCTGCGCTGGCGGCTGCGAGACGGCAGCCTGGGCGATGAGACCTATGCATGACCAATTCCCGATGACCATACAACGTGTGCGTCGAAACTGCATAGTGCGTTTGCACAATTTTGGGGGTGCGCGCGCCGCCGGATGCCTGCCAGGCCATGGCGGCGCGGCCTGGCTGGAACATCTGCGGATAGCGGCGTGGTGCTTGCCACGCCACGCCGATATCCGCAGGATGGCTCCATCACCCAGCCGCATGCCCGCGCCAGTGCGCCGGGCCGGCGTAGTGGCCGTCGTTGTCGTGGTCGTGCCCGAACAAGGCGTCCAGCGTTGGCGTGGTGCCTGCCACGCCGACATCCGCAGGCCGGCTCCATCACCCGGCAGCATGCCCGCGCCAATGCGCCGGGCCCGCGCAGTGGCCGTCGTGGTGGTCGTGCCCGAACAAGGCGTCCAGCGTCGGCGTGGTGCCGGCCACGCCGATATCCGCAGGCCGGCTCCATCACCCAGCCGCATGCCCTCGCCAGTGCGCCGGGCCGGCGCAGTGGCCGTCGCGTGGGCGTGGTCGTCCAAGGCGTCCAGCGTCGGCGTGGTGCCGGCCACGCCGATATCCGCAGGCCGGCTCCATCACCCAGCCGCATGCCCGCGCCAATGCGCTGGGCCGGCGCAGTGGCCGTCGTCGTGTTCGTGCCCGAACAAGGCGTCCAGCATCGGCGTGGTGCCGGCCACGCCGATATCCGCAGGCCGGCTCCATCACCCGGCCGCATGCCCGCGCCAGTGTGCCGGGCCGGCGCAGTGGCCGTCGTCGTGGTCGTGCCCGAACAAGGCGTCCAGCAGGCGCTGCGATGGGCCCCACTCGCCGATCGCCGGATGGATCAGCATGGCCTTGCAGGCATCCCGATGGCTGCCGCTGAGCGCGGCGTCGATCGCGGCGTGCTCGTAGGCCTTGAACGCACGCACCAGGCCATGCACCGCGTCCGGCAGGGGCGCGGCGGGAATCGGCACGATGCGGTCGCGGTCGATGTCTGCGGCGATTTCCACCACGTCGTCGTCGGCCAGCTCGGCCATTGCGCCGCGGTTGCGCACGTTGACCACGTGCCGGCCCGGGCGTGCGCCGGTCAATGCGCTCATTACGTCCACCGCGATGCGGTGATAGCCGGTGCTGGCGCGGAACGGATCCGGCTGCGGCGCCAGATCCGGTGCGAACGCCGAGCCGGCTTCGGCTTCCAGCTTCATGTACGAGCCGGAGCGCTGCGCCAGGTAGGCGGCATAGGTCTGCACCGCGCCGGCGTTGTCGCCAGCCTCCAGGCGGCTGCGCAGGTCGGCGATCAGGCTGCGGTTGAGCCGCTCGATCTCGCCACCGCGGCTGGCTCCGCTGGCGCGCTGGTTGTCCAGGGCGCGGCGGCGTTCGTAGAAGAAATACAGGTACTCGGTGGGGATGAGCCGCAACGCGCGCAGCATTTCGACATCGAACAGCGGGGCTAGATACAGCTGACGCAGGATGGCGTCGTCGTCGAGGATGCGATCCATGATGTCCTGCCCGCGCAAACGCACCGCACGTATCCAGCCCAGGTGATTGAGGCCGACGTAGTCGCACTCCACATCGGCGGCCGGCTCGCCCAAGGCGCGCGCGATGTTGTGGAACAGCTCCACCGGCGTATCGCAGATGCCGACCACGCGCGCGCGGGTGTGCGCGGTGATGGCCTGGGTGACCAGCCCGGCCGGGTTGGTGAAGCTGACCAGCCATGCGTCCGGACTCAGCCGCTCGATCATGCGCGCCTGCTCGATCGCCACCGGCACCGTGCGCAGCGCCTTGGCCACGCCGCCGGGGCCAGTGGTCTCCTGACCGGAATAACCATGATCGATGATGGTTTTTTCATCGGAGGCGCGCTGGGCGATGCCGCCGATGCGGATGCTGTTGAGCACGAAGTGCGCGCCTTCGATGGCCGCTTCCAACGACGTTGCGGCATGCACCTGCAGCGTGCCGCCGGACTCGGCCACGATGGCGCGGCCCATCGCCACCATCAAGGCCAGACGCTCCTGGTCGGGGTCGTACAGCACGATCTCGCGGGCGCCGAGTGCTTCGGCGGCTTCGTTGACGCCGTACACCACCAATGGTGTGCGCACGCCGCCGCCGCCGATCAGGGTCAGCTTGCGATTGTCGACAGAACTACTCATGGAACGTCCTCAGTGGGGGAGAAAAGGGGAGAGAGGGAAACCAGGCCGTCCAGTGCGCCCAGCGCGCTGCAACACGCCGCGCCGCAGCGGCAGCCCTGTTGGGCAGCGGCGTCCAGTGACCGCCCTTGCAGGGACGCGGCGATGAAGCCGGCATCGAAGGCATCGCCGGCGCCGGTGCTGTCGCGCAGCTGCACCTGGGGCGCGGCAATCAGACGCGCACCGTCGGCATCGACCACCATCACGCCGGCAGCGCCTTGTTTGATCACCGTCTGATGCAGGCCTTGCGCCTGTGCCCAGGCACTGCAGGCGTCGGCGCCGTCGCCGCAGCCCATCAATGCGGCTTCCTTCTGGTTGGGCAGGAACCAGGTCACTGCGCGACAGGTGGCACGGTTGGCTGGGTCGGCGAGCCATTGCGGGCTGAAGCCCACATCCAGCGAGGTGCTGCAGCCGGCGCGCGTCAGCTGCGGCAATAGCGTGCGCGCCACTGCGGCCGGCAACGGCAGCGCGAAATGCACATGCGTGGCCGCGCACAGGGCGGCGATGGTGTCTTCGCGCAGCAGCAACGCGGGTAGCTCCGCATTGGCGCCGGCATAGGTGAAGAACGAACGGTCGTCCTGCAGGGACACGCTGGTGGTCACGCCGGTACCGCTGAGCGCGTCGATCAGCCCGTCGGCCGAAACGCCAAAGTCGCCCAGGCGCTGCACGAACAGCGCGCGATCCTGCGCGCCGATCGCACCGATCACACGCACGCTGCAGCCCAGTTGCGCGAGTGCGCAGGCGGTGATGACGGTGCCGCCGCCGAGTTCGCGCCGGTAGTGCTGCGCGAACGCTTCTTCGCCAGGTGCGGGCCAGCGTGCGAAGCCGCTGAAGATATGGTCGAGATATACCTCGCCGACCACCGCGATCTGCGCAGTGCTCATTGCAGCTGGAACGGCCATGCGCGCTCCCTCCGTGCCTGGATCAGATACACCGCGCTACCCACGCACAGCGCCAACACTGCCGCGAGCAGGCGCCGTCCCGGGCTGGTGGCCAGCAGGTAGAGCCAGCCCACGACGCTGATCAGCAGCGGCCAGGGATACAGCGGCATCGCAAACGCACGCCTGCGACGCTTGCGCCGCAGCAGCACCACCGCCAGGCATTGCGCCAGAAACTGGAACAGGATCTGGATGATCATCAAGGTTGCGATCAAATCCTCCAGCGAGAGCAGGCAGGCCAGGGTCGAGGTTGCGCCGACGAACAGCAGCGACACCGTAGGAAATCCACCGCGCGGATGCAGCCGCGCGAACACCGCGAAGAACTGCCCGGCCGCAGCGGCCGCATACGGCACCCGCGAATAGCCCAGCAGCACCACCAGCGCCGAGCCCCATGCCGCCAGCGCGATCAGTGCCACCGCCACCGTGGCGCCGGTGGGGCCGTAGATGGTCTGCATGAAGTCGGCCATCACCGCCTTCGACTGCGCGGCCTGTTGCCACGGCAGCACGCCGAGCAGGGTGATGTTGAGGCCCAGATACAGCAGCGCCACGATCGGGATCGAGAGCAGTACCGCGCGCGGAATCGTGCGCCGCGGCCTGCGGATTTCGCCGCCGAGCATGCACACGTTGTTGTAGCCGCCGTAGTCGTAGACCGCGATCAGCGCCACCGCGCCGAAGCCCAACCAGAACCCATGTGGCGATGCAGGGCGTGCGCGCAGAAACTCTGCCGCGATGCCGGCATCGAAATGCAGCACGCCGCTGCCGATGATCCACACGCAAGCGCCGATCACCACCGCGCTGACCAGCAGCGACAGCACCTGTACCGAGCGCACTTTGCGATACAGCAGCAGCGTGTTGAACGCGCAGAGCGTCATCGCGATCGCGGTGAGCTGGGCATGGCCCAACCCCGGCATCAGGAAGGCCAGGTACTGCGCGCAGCCCACCGCCGCCGAGCCCACCGACAGCGGCGCGGTCAACAGCGTCTGCCACAGATACAGAAAGCCGAACAGCCGCCCCCAGTGTTCGCGCCCATAGGCCTCGCGCAGATAGTGATACGGCCCGCCCGAGCGCGGAATCGCCGCGCCCAGTTCGGCCCACACCAGTCCATCGCACAGGCACAGCAGCGCACCGGCGACCCAGCCCAGCAACACCGCCGGCCCGGCCAGCTCCGACAACGCCAGCGGAATGGTGATGAACGGGCCGATGCCGATCATGTTGAGCAGGTTGGCCGACAGGGCGCTCCAGACGCCGAGCGTGCGCGGCGGTGCAGCGACGGGCGTGGCTGATAGTGGCGCGATGGGAGCGGTCAACATGTGTAGCGCTCTGGGTGTGCGAGTGCCGCGACAGGGGGCGCGTTGTGTGCCGAGGTCAGCCCATCGGCGCAGTGGATGGCGGTGGGTTCCAGTTGATGCAGATCCAGCACCAGCACTGCGTTGTTGCCCGGCTGCAGCCATGCGCCAGGGCAGAACAGACACTGCTGCGGGCCGATGTTCCAGTAACGCCCGAGCAGGCGGCCGTTGATCCACAGATAGCCTTTGCGCCACTGACCCATGTCCAGGTAGATGTCGCCGACCGTCTCCAACGCGATGTCGGCAGCGAAGAACAGGCCGGGCCGGGTGGGTGCTGCTTGTAGCGGGCGGAGCGTCGGCGCGTGGTCGCCGTCCAGCGGCAGGCCCTGCACCTGCCAGTCGTGCAGCTCCTTGCCATCCAGCTGCACCGGGCCGAGCAAGCCTTTTGCATCGCCCAAAGCCGGGCCGAAATTGATATGCCCGAAGCTGTCGACCAACACTTCCAATGTGCGCTCGGTAGCGGTGGACGGCGGCAATGCCAGCTGCGGGTCGCTGTGCAGGCGTGCGTGCTGCATGCGCGACACATGCCCAAGTTCGGCACCGTCCAGATGCACCACCGCGTAGTCGTGCACTTGCCCCAGGTGTAGTTGCGCACCGGCTGCGATGCGACGCCGGTACACCACCAATCCAAGGTTCTGCTTGAGCAGGGTCTGGTTGTCGGTGGGCCGCTCGGTGTGTACGGGGTCGACACGCAAGTTGTCCCACAGCGCTGCCACCGGGCGGGCAGTGACTGATGCAAAGCGCGCGCGCGGCGGCGCAGCCGGTATCGGCGGCAGCGATGTGCCGAGATGCGTTGCGATGATCCCGCGCAGCGCCATGTAGGCGGGTGTGGCACGTCCACCTTCGTCGATGGGAGCGCTGTAGTCGTAGCTGGTCAGCGCCGGTTGGAATTGCGAGCCGTCGTCTTCTGCATTGGCACCGGCGCTGAGGCCGAAGTTGCTGCCGCCGTGCACTACGTACAGATTGAACGAGTAACCGGCGGCCATCAGTTGCCGCAGCATCGGCGCGTAATCGCGCCGTGCAACGTCGTCGTCGCCCCAATGCGTCAACCAGCCCGGATAGCCTTCGGCCACCCAGACCGGCGCGTCGCCTGCGAACTGCGTGGCGGCCTGCAGATCTGCCATGTCCGCACCATCCAGGCCCAGTGCCGCACCAGGCAGATAGGCCTTGCGGCGACGCAGATCCTTCAGACCCTCGGCCAGGGAGAATGGGCCGGCGATGCCGTGCGCGCGCCAGAGCGCGGCCAAGGCCTGCAGGTAGCCCACATCGGTGCCGTGCATGTTGTATTCGTTCTCGATCTGCAGCATCAGCACCGGTCCGCCCGCGCTGGCCATCAGCGGTGCGATCCGTGGCGCCACTGCGTCGATGTAGCGCTGCACCGCCGCCATGTAGCGCGCGTCGGTGGCATCGCGCAGGCGCATGTCCGGCTCGCGCAGCAGATACGGCGGCAGCCCGCCCAGCGTCCACTCGGCGCAAACGTACGGGCCGGGCCGTAGATACACCCACATCCCTTCCTGCTGGCATAGCCGGATGAAGGCGGCGAAATCGCGCTCGCCGGTGTCCAGATCGAACTGCCCCGGTTCGCGTTCCAGCGCGTTCCACATCAGGTACAACGCGATGGTGTTCAACCCCATTGCCTTGGCCATGCGGATGCGGTGCAGCCAATCGGCGCGCGCGATGCGCAGCGGATGCATTTCGCCGCTGCGCAGCTGCCAGGGCTGCCCGTCCAGGGTGAACTGGCCGTGCGCGAATCCGAACGCATGCGGCTGCCCATCCGGTAGCGGCGCCGGCAGCGCGGTGCGCGCCGGCGATCGCAGCGCTGGTGTGGCCGCCAAGCCCAACGGGGCGAACAGGCCGAACGTGCACAAGGTCCTGCGCTTCATCGTCTCTCCAGCCGAAAGGGAAGGCGTCGCCACGCCGCCACCGGCGACGCGGCGTCATGCACCGCTGCGCTAGAACGCGTACTTCACCGTCAACAGCGCTGTGCTGCCCGCATCGACGATGTCGGAGATCGCCAGATTCTTGCGGCCCACATGCGCCCAGTAGCTGTATTCCTTGGTCAGGTTGGAGATCGATACGTCCATGCTCACGCCGTTGTCGAAGCGGTAGCCGGTGTGCAGATCCACGCGCCGGGTCGGGCGGGCCCACAGGTCGTTCCACGGCGCGCCTTCATGCAGGAAGTCGTAGCCCAGCAGGTACGAGCTGCTGAAGTGATAGCTCAGGTTCAATGAAAAACCGCTGTGTTCGTAGAACAGTTCCAGGTTGGCCATCGCCGACGGCGCCGACTGCATGTGTTCGTTGTCGAAGCCGTCCAGCCCGAGGTCGGCGCGCGCATGCTGTCGGGTGGCATTGGCACTGATGCCCAGGCCGTCGAACGGCGCCGGCAGGTCCTGGAACTTTTGCCGCGCACTGAGTTCCACTCCGTAGATTTTGCCGTCGCCGCCATTGGTGGGCATGTGGTACAGCACCGTGCCGCTGCCGGTGGTGCTGCCGTTGGCCTGGGCCGAGCCAGCGTCGTAGATGTAGTTGCGCAGCTGCTTGTAGAAGCCGGCCAGCGAAAAGAACCCACCGCGTTCGGTAGACCATTCGCCGGAGAGGTCCAGGTTGGTCGATTCGATCGGCTTCAGATCCGGATTGCCTTGGGTGATGGTGGTGACGCCATTGGAGATGTCGATCTGGCTGCCGCCGCCTAATTGCACGAACGCCGGGCGCGTGTAGCTGGTCCAGAGCGACGCACGGTACGCGGTGCGCAGATTCGGCCGCCAAGTCAAGAACACGCTGGGCAGCGGTTCGTTGTAGGAGGTGCTGTTGTGGTCGAAGTAACCGACGATCTGGTTACCGTCCGCATCCACCGGGCTCACCCAGAACGTGTTGTCGATGCCGGTGTGTTCGAAGCGCACGCCCGGCACGATATCCAGATTGCCCACAGTGAAGGTGGCGGTGGCATAGGCGGCGCTGACCGCCTCGGTGCCGCGCATGGTGTTGCAGTTGAAGTTGTTGACGTAGAACGCGCTGCCGCAGGTGTCCAGGTCGTCGTCGGTCAGGTGCTGCGCGATCACGCCGGCCACCGCCGCTTCGCTCACGCGCGGTGTGTTCCAGGCGTATTTACCGGGAAAGATCGACCCATAGGTGCCGGTGAAAATACCCAGGTCGCCCAGCGTGGTGGTGCCGTCCACGCCGCCGGTGTACCAGTCGCGATTGGTGTAGCGGCGGCTGCTCTTGCTGTACTTCACCCCGAACTGCACCGACCGCAGCGCGCCATCTTCGAAGTCGTAGCGAGTATCGAAACGCGCGCCGCCTTTCTTCTGGCCGGAGTAGATCTTGGTCTGTTCGCCATAGCTGCTGGCAAACAACGCCGGGATGTTGTTGACCTGCGCCAGCAGTGCGGGTGTGAGTTGCGGGTACGGGAACGCACCGCCGCCGTAGCGCACGAACGTGTTGCCGGAATAGGCGTAGTTGTCCTGAGTGAACTTGTCTTGCCGCCCGTCGATTTCGACATGGTCGGGGCGGTCGTTGTCACCGAAGCTGTAGAACAGGTTGGGCAGGAAGGTCCAGCCGCCTGCCGTTTTTTTTGCGCCGATCTGGAACGTCGCCAGGTCTGCGATTTCCGGATTGGTTTCGTACCAGAAGCGCGCCGCGATGCGGCCGATGTCGGGCGTGAAACCTCCCGGCGTGCCGCTCGGTACGTAGCGCACATCCTGCGGTAGCAACTGCACGAAGGTGGTGCCTTGCTCGGTCTTGGCGTAGGCGTAGGTCATGCGCGCGTACAGCGACAGGCTGTCGTCCACGTGCCAGTCGAACGAGGCATTGCCGCCGTAACGGCGCTCCCATCCCGCGGCGATACCGACATTCATGCCGGTGCTGGTGAGGTTGTGTTGCGGATCGAAGCCGGCCGCGTTGCCGCCGCTGGCATCGGTGTTCAAGTACTCCCACGAGCCATCGTTGAGCGCGCTGGTGGCGGCGGCCACTTCGCTGTTGGTGGTGGTGCGGTAGTCGTAGTAGGCGCTGGCATACACGCCGAACTGCTGCGCGTCGCCGAACTTGTGCTGGAACTCGCCGCCAAACCCGCCGCCCAATCCATCGCCGCCGTAATCGCGCGCACGGCTTTCCACCCGGCCGCTACCGGTGACGCTGCCGCTGCTCACGTCCTTGAAGTCGTAGGCGGTGGGGGTGCGGAAATCCAGCGTGCCGCCGATCGCATCGCCGTCCATGTCGGCGGTGGAGGTCTTGTTGGCCACGATGGTCTGCAGGCCGGTGGGCGGCAACAAACTCAGTTGCACGCTGCGGCTATACGGCATGCCTTGCGCCACGGTGACGCCGTCGATCATGTTGACGTTGTATTCGGACGGCAACCCACGCACCGAGGCGAACATGCCTTCGCCGCGTGCGGCGCCATCGATGCCGCCGAAGTATCCCGAGCCGGTACTGGTGATGTTGATGCCGGCGATCAGGCCCAGCGCTTCGGCCACGTTGTGCACAGCGGTGCGCTGCAGATCGTTGGCCGACAGCACATCGACGGTATTGGCGGCATTGATCTTCAGATCGCTGGCGTCGTAGCGGTTGCTCACCACGCTGATCGCCTTCAATTGCTTGACCTCGTCCAGTGCGATGGTTACTGCAGCGGTGCCGCTGTCGCCGACCTGGATGCTGGTCTCTACCGCGCTGAAACCGGGGTAGTCCAGATTCAGTGCGTACTGCCCGGCAGGTACGTCGTGGATGACAAAGTGCCCGCCCGCATCGGCCACCGCGCTGTACGCGGTGCCGGCGATGCGTACCTTCGCATTGGCAGCCGGTTTGCCGCTGCTGCGTTCCTTGAGGGTTCCCTCCACCGTGCCTGCCACGGCGCACGTTGCCGAGGCCATGCCGGTCACGGCCAGGATCGCCACGATCAATTGCTTACGGGTCAAACGCTCATGCTTGTGCACATGCCACCTCGCCAGATGCTGGGCCGCGTTACCAGGGGGTAACGGCCTTGCGATGCCTTGTGTCAGGGCAGACGATCTGCACGGCGATACACGCGCACGGCAATAAACGCCACGCGCGATACGTGTGCGAAAGACCGAACGGGAAGTGCGCCGGAGCGTCTGCCAGCTAGAACAGCGTTGCAGGCGTCAGTGGCGTGGCGGCGAGTAGCCGGCGATGCATTTGGAACGCGAGCGCATGGCGCTCAATTTATAGTGCTTGGTCATGCGCGCTGCACCCTCGGGGCAGCGATCGCGGCAACACGGATACGCGGGTGGATACGACGCTGCTGCATACAATCCTCTCCCAGTGTGCGTGCCGCGTGGAAACGCTGTTGCCGTCGATGAGTCGTACCGATCGCCGATGGCGTGGACTGCCGACCGCAGCCAGTGATAGACCTCGTGCTTGAGTCTGTCAAGCAGGTGTGAAGTATGTGCGGACATCATCGTGTTGCTTGCCGATTGCGCACCAATTCGGCCGCGCACAGCAGCGATATGGCGGTCGTGGGATGCAGCGCAACACGTGTCAATAACCCAGCAGGCGCCGGTAACGGCATCCGACTCCTGTTGCAGATCATGCGTACAAAATACTTAAAAGACATTGTTCAAGGAGGGGGTGTTAGCCGTTCTGGATCCAGTCGCTATCCAGGACGGTGGGCGTCGCACGGACAAGGTTAGAGCGGTAAACTTTTGCGCAGATAAATGGGGTGGCAGCTACATGGAGGAGACCGGATACATGGAAACGAAGACGATCAACGGACCCAAGGTCGGTGAGTTTTTCCAATTGCGGCCCGATGCCCGCCGGGGCGGAAAAGGCCACGGCGTGTTCTTCGAGAACGAGAAGGCATTGCTGTCGCCTCCTCGTCTCATCTTGAAGCCAGACGAGGGCGGGTTTCCTCCGTTGCAAGAGACTCCGCGCTTGGTCTACATCCCCAGCGAAGGGGAATTGCCGCAGGACCTGGAGGGTGGCTTCAGTGGCTATTGGTTGGTGTCCCAACGGCTTCGAGAGGTGATGGAGTCCGTGGACGCAGATGCCTTCGTTTTCACTGACGCCGACTATCGCTTGATCGATGGCTCCAGGGGGCCGACCGTCTTCCTTTGCGATGTCGTTCGCACGTTGGATGCCTTGGACGAGGAAGCCTCCGAGCTCGATATCAAGATCAGCGATGACTATGAGGACGGGAAGTATTACAGCTTGGCCGGTGGGAGTCGTTTGGCTTTTAAACGGGACGTGCTTGGAGAGGCCCACGTTTTCAGGCTTCCCTTCCATGGCGGTGTTTTTTGCGATCGGGTGTTCAAGGACGCTGTTGAGGCAGCGGGGATTGGCAATGAAGGCCAATCGGACGGCCTCTGGTTCTACGACGTCGTGAACCGTTGAAGCGAGCCGCGAGCCAATAGGAAGGAGCCTGAGCCATGCCGAACTACCGGACGCTTTTTCAAGATCGCCACAACATCGAGCAGCAAACGCTTAAGAACAGCGAGTTGCTGGCGAAGCTTCAAGAGACTGGCCGGTTCGACATCCACGCGCCGGAGAATCGCCTGTTCCTGCCGTCCGCAAAGTTCCCGCTGCATGCGCGAAGCGCACGATTGCCGTTTAGTACGGCTGTGTGGGACATGCCGGCTTTGACTTGCTTGCCAGTAGTAGCCATCGACAGCCCGACCGACTCATAACCCGCGGTTACGAGGCCCCCGGCTCGGGAGTCCGACAATGTGTTGCAATACCGCGCGCAATGAAGCATGGAACATTGCCGCATGATGCAGGGCGGGGGACTCGCGGTAGCGCACTGCAAGACCTGGCAGCGTCGCCAGGCGCCTTGCCAGATGCAATGCTGCATCAGCTGGCGCGCCTTGAATTGCAGTCAATAAGTCTGTGTGATCAGGACGTTCACGGCTACGCGGATCGATCTGGCCGGCTCGCTCTGCTCCACCGAGAAATATCCATATACGCGCGGGATAGTGCGACCCGCCTGCAATGAAGTGCTCCTCGGGCGTGCCTAACAGTGCGCCTTGCCCCCACCATAGTGATGGGCTGGCAGTGGCAAAATCGGTGAACAGGCCGTCGCCGGCATACAACGCGTGCAACACGAACAGTCCGGCCAATGAGTGTCCCCACAGCGCCTGCCTACTGTGATCCAACCGCACGTGGTGTGTGATAGCAGGCATTGCTTTCAGCAGCAGAGCATTGAGCAATGCTTGCGCGCCGCCACCTACCAGCCCGTCTGGCGCATCGGGAGCTTTAAGGAACGGATGGTCGGCCGGCTGGAACGTATAATCGCGAGCGCGGGTAGGCAAATCGATCAGCAGGTCGTGGTCGGCATCGATAAACACCAGCACGGGCGGCGCCGGCAGCTGCGACAACCGGCACAGCAAGACGGTATCGAAGTGGGTAAGCGCCCGGTTACCGTCCAGCATCCACAGCGACGGAAAACCGCGGCTGGGTGGCTGCACACATGGACGTGCAATACGAATGCGCCAGCGACGTCCATTATCTTCATCAATCACTACGCTGTCGAAAAAACGGTAGCAACGAGTCGGCGGCAAGCGCTTGCTCGTTGCCCGGATGCCAAGCCTCAGCCGGCCCGAGCTAAGCCTGTTTTGCTGTGGATTGATGCCGCGCCATGTTGTTGAGATCATTGGAGCATTGGGCAGGCGCGACCTAGTAAAAAAAACTGCGCTCGACAAATCACGCCTGAATAATTCAAGTATTTTCTATATGAATCCATGATTTTTGTATCGGGCCTGTTGATTTTTAATAAAAGATTGCGCTAGCAATAAAGAGCTGCACTACCAAAAGCAATACATGCTATTGATACCATTTTTCCGGACTAATTGTGCGTCGTCGTTAAGGTGGGTGACTCGTAATTTGCGTTGAATAGATATTTTTTTAGACGATTTTAATTGAATGTAAATGGAAACAAAGGGTGAAGCGCTAGATCGCTCTTTAGTCCATCAACCAGCCTCAGCCCCACTTGATTTGGACTGAGGGCATGGGGCGAGCAGCAACAGAACGATGCATCTGTAAATGCACTCACTCTTTACGCCCTCTCAGCCAAGCTTCAATTTCCGGAACCCGTCGCTCTCGCAGCGTGACGCGCGTTTGAATGGCGGCGATGGCTTTTTCTGCATTGCTGCGTGCGTCTGGCTCAAGATAGTGGTCTGCGTACACCTTGACCTTGTCGGCGGTCTGCCGGTTGGCCGAGGTGGCAACCAGGCGCGTGTAGAAGCCGCTGGGGGAGGTTGCGCCGATCAGTGTGTCTACTTGTTCGCGATGCGCGACTGCGAAGCCAAACGCCAGGTCCGGGTGCTGGCGTGCCGCCTGCGAAATCATGCGCATGCCGATGTTGCCGCCAGGCTCGCTGGTCATGCCTAGGTCAAGTGCACGTTGTGCCAGCGCAGCATCTTGCGTATTCGCAAGCAGCACGTAGTACTGCGTACGCAGC
The DNA here is from genome assembly GCF_031843525.1 of Xanthomonas sp. WCS2018Noco2-27. Taxonomy (NCBI): domain Bacteria; kingdom Pseudomonadati; phylum Pseudomonadota; class Gammaproteobacteria; order Lysobacterales; family Lysobacteraceae; genus Xanthomonas; species Xanthomonas sp. WCS2018Noco2-27. The sequence continues at coordinate 311,638 of NZ_JAVTIK010000004.1, forward strand.
GTGTTGCTGGTCTGTGCCTTGGCCAGAACGTGTAGACGATCCCATGTGGCGGCGTCGGCATGGCGGGACACGATGTCCAACACACTCTTACGCAGATCAGGCGGCAATGCATCGGGATCGGATTCAAACGCGACAAAGCGGCGCCGCGCTTCTGCGACGATGGCAGGCTCGCCCATGGCGCCCAGCGCGCTGAGCAATTGCGCGCGCGCTAGCTTCACCTGGCTGCGCTCGTTGACGCGGCTGTCCCAGCCCAGGTTGCCAAAAGCTGGCGTCAACCGCGACGCCGCGTAGCTACGCCATGCGGCCTGCTCTTTGGGCGCGCCATCGAATACCGTGTCGATTCCGTCGAACAGCTCGGCCACCACCTGCCACACGTCTGGTGGTGCCGTGGATGCCACGCTGGTGGTGAGATCGAGCAGGTCGGCCTCCGGTTGCAGGGCGTTGGTGGCAAGCGCACTGGTGTCCATCAGTGCGCCCATCTGATCCACGACCGGCAATGTGGAGAAACCTGTGCGCAGCACCTTGAAATCAGCGGGCGAATAAAGCGTGCGGAAGTAGCCGTTTTGCCCGGCATTAACCACAACAGGCCCACCGCACCCAGGCAATTGTAGTTGCGCGGTGCCGTCCACCAGCACACGCGTGAGCGTGCCACTGGCACCGCGTACAGCCACCGGTACGCGCCAGCGCAGCGGCGTCTTGTTCGGGCGATCCAGCGTGTACTCGCCCTGCTCCAGATCAACCGTGGTGCTGCCCACAGTGCAGGTGGTGCGCACCTTGATCAAGGGCACGCCCGGTTGCAGGGTGAAGTCGTGCGCCACGTGAGTGAATTGCTTGCCTGGCGCTACGGCATCGAATTGCTGCCAAAGGTCATCGGTGGTGGTGTTGCCGTAGCGATGCTGGCGGATGTAGCGCCGGACACCATCGCGCCATTGCTCGGCACCAAGGTAATCTTCCAGCATCGCAATGATCGCTTCACCCTTGTTGTAGGTGATCTGGTCGAACGCCTGATCGGCTTGCTCCACCGTGGTCACGTGCTGCACCACCGGGTGAGTGGTGGCAGATGCGTCGCCCTGCATAGCACTGCGGCTACGCAGAGCTGGAAACATGTTGTTGCTGTCCCACTCCGGGTGCAGCTTCTGCGTCGTACGCGCTCCCATCCAGTTGGCAAAGCCCTCGTTGAGCCACAGGTCGTCCCACCAGGCCATGGTGACTAGGTTGCCAAACCACTGATGCGCGATTTCATGCGCGGCCACGCCGAAGGCACGTTGCCTGTCGTCAATGCCAGCCACTGCCGGATCCAGCAACAGATAAGCTTCGGCACTGAGAATGGCGCCCCAGTTCTCCATAGCTGCGTTGTAGCGTGCCGGTGCGGCAATGTTGTCTAGCTTTGGCAACGGGTAAGGCTCGCCGAAATATGCGTTGTATTCATGCAGAAGGTTGCGCGACGACTCCAGCGCAAACTGCGCCTGACCCAGCTTGCCGGTCTGGGCCACCACGCCGATCTCGGTGCCATTCTCGGCCTTGATCGTGGCGCGCTCAAAATCGCCAACACCCAGGAACAGTAGATACGTGGACATAGGGGGCGTGCGCTGGAACACCACCCGCTTCAATCCGCCGGCGATCGCGGTGGACTTGGCCACCGATAGGTTGCTGATCGCCATTTGCGCGGCCGGTACATTCACAGCCAGATCAAAGGTGGCCTTGAAGTTGGGCTCGTCCCAGGAGGGAATGAAGTTGCGTGCATTGGCCGCCTCAAACTGAGTAAGCAATGCACGCCGTGGGCCCTGCGGTGTCGGGTAATCAGCAGCAAACAGTCCGTTGGATTGGGTGTTTATCACCCCGCTATAGGCGATGGATAGCACGTAGTTACCGGGCGCCAGCGACTTTTCAAAAGTGAAGCTGGCAGTCTGTTCCTCATCATTGGCGCTGACCATGGCTGGCTGCGGCGTGCCACGCTTGCGCTGGGTGAGCGTGGCGTTGACAAAGGTGAGCTTGGCCGCATGTAGCGTGATGCTGTCAGTGGGTTGCAGCACGACGACGTCAATGGTCACCTTGCCATCAAAGGTAAGTGTATCGGCATGCGGCGTTATCTCTACCGCGTAATGCGTGGGCCTAGCGGAACGGGGCAACTGGGTCGTAACCGTGCTCACCGGCGAGCTTGATCTGCGTTGGGCAGCAGCCCCCCCTTGAGCCAAGGAAGGCAGGGAAGTACTGATCAAAGTCAACGTGATGGCAGCTTGCAGGATGTATCGCACAGTGATTGCCTTGGAGAGGTGGACGCGATATTCGGCTTATATCTAAAGTTATTAAAAAAATATTAGAAAATTATTGTAGGGTGCGAAATACTATGCGCGGGAGCGTAGTTCAAGCCCGCAAGACGCAGGGGCCGCTGAATGGCTAGACGCCATCGATCCGCAGGACTTAATAACTCATCCTCAATAAGTTTCATTATTTATATTTTGACATGACTGTGCTTGCAAGAAATCGCAAGCCATTTTTGCTTTGTGTGGAAAAAATGCCGCAGAATTAGTTTTCCTTATGGGGTTGAGGGTATTATTAGGTCGCCGAATGCCATTTCATTCAAGGCATATATTGGGAATTCAACGAAAAAATAAGAGCTCCGCGCTTGTTAAGCGCGGAGCCAATAAAAGCATTTTATGCAAATTCGGCTTCTTCAAAACAAATTAATGAAATTCATGCTAATCGGCAGGCGTGCTCTCTCCTTGGTAGGAATACTTGCGTTTATTGATGAGTTTATCATTTCTTTTCGCTTGCGCTGCGCGATTTGGCTAGATAACTGACGGCCAGTATCAGGAACCACATCGGGCTGGCCAACAGCGCCTGGCGTGTGTCGGTCTGTAAGGTCAGTAAGACAATTACGAAGGCGAAGAACGCGAGGCATACGTAGCACATCAGCACACCGCCGGGCATCTTGAAAGCTGACACTGCGTGTAGCTCCGGGCGCTTGCGCCTATAGGCGATGTAAGCGCACAGAATCAACGACCACACGAACATGAAGAGCACCGCCGACAATGTCGTGACCAGAGTAAAGGCGGTGATTAGGTTGGGGATTAGGTACACCAGCATGGCACCCAACAACAAGCAAACGCAGGAGAACAGCAAGCCGCGTGCTGGCACTGCTGCACGAGAGAGCTTCGCAAATCCCTTTGGTGCATTTTGCTCTTCGGCAAGGCCGTAAAGCATGCGACTGGTCGAAAATAGACCGCTGTTAGCCGACGAGGTGGCGGAGGTGAGCACTACAAAATTAATCAGACTTGCCGCCGCTGGTATTCCGGCAAGTACGAATAGCTCCACGAACGGACTTTTGCCGGCCACTACCTGCCGCCAGGGCGTCACGGCCATTATAGCGATCAGGGCAAGCACATAGAAAATCAGAATTCGCACAGGAATTGAATTGATCGCTTTAGGCAGGTTGCGATGCGGGTCGGCGGTTTCTGCAGCAGTGGTGCCGACCAGCTCGATGCCGACAAAGGCGAACACTGCGATCTGGAATCCGGCGAAGAACCCGCCAATTCCCATTGGGAACATGCCGCTGTCATTCCACAGATTGGACAGCGATGCCAGGTTGCCGGAAGGCGAACGGAACCCCCACATCACCAGCCCCGCGCCAGTAATAATTAATGCGCAGATGGCGATGATCTTAATTAGTGCGAACCAGAACTCTAGCTCGCCGAAGAGCTTCACTGTCACCAGGTTCAACGCAAGCAAGAGTAATACACAAATCACCGCTGGAATCCACGGCGCTAGGTCCGGAAACCAGAACTGTGCGTAGGCAGCGATCGCGATGACATCCGCAATGGCGGTGATGATCCAGCAGAACCAATAGGTCCATCCACAGAAGAAGCCCGCCCATGGGCCAAGCAAATCTGTGGAAAAGTCGATGAACGACTTATATTCGAGGTTGGACAACAGCAGCTCGCCCATGGCACGCATAACAAAGAACAGCATCGCGCCGATGATCAGGTAGACGAACAGGATTGAAGGCCCAGCCAAGCTGATCGTCTTGCCCGAACCCATGAACAAGCCGGTGCCGATTGCCCCGCCAATGGCGATTAGCTGCAAGTGGCGGTTGGAAAGACTGCGCTGTAGATGATCGGGCGCGGATGGGTCAGGCATGGGGAGCGGACCGGCGACTAATGAGCTGGCTAACGTACATCTTCGTTGATCAGATTGTTGCCTAGTAACGCAAATTGAAACCGCGAAGCGAATGTTTCAAGATTATTGGAAGCGCAATAAAGTTTATAATCGTCACTGCTACATGAGAGCTTCGTAAAAAAAAACGTGAATGCATATTGGCTAATGATTGACTTATGATTTGGCGTGCAACTTTTACTGGCGAGCTCGATTCGTCTTAACCAGCTATCGCTTGGCGTTGAAATAATGGCCTCGGCTGGAACGTGCCGACCAGGAAGCCCGCGGTGGAGATGAATTTCGTTCGAAACACTGAGTAACCTTCTTATGCCTGTGCTGTCCTGCGTGGCAGAGTGGGCCGAGCCGCCGCCGCAGACCTGCGTCCGGAGCGATGGCGCGATGCATGCCAATCTTGTCCGCAACGAGCGCGACGAACGCTCGCACTTGAAGTGGACACATCTATGTTTATCGGGGTTAGGGAGCGTTTAAAAGACTGCGCCCGCCGTGTTGCTGTTCAATGCTTGATATCAGTTGCAGCTGCTCACTGAAGCGCTGCAGATCGCTGGCTTCTCCGGGGCTGGTAAGGCCGTGTGTAGGAGTGAGACTGATAATGAATGCACGAACTGGCTAGGCTGATATTGTTCCACTCCAGTATGCGTACCAGCCGCCGCTCGCGGTCGCTGACCAGCGGCTGGTTCACGCAGCGTAGGATCTTGACCTACGATTTCAAGTTAGGCGCGCCATCTGCGTTGTCCGATGCATAGGCGTTGATGATCGCTGCTACCAGCCCTGGGAAGCGGGCGTTGATTTCTGGAAATCTCGAATGGTTCCGCATCTCAACACCGTGACGCTCGCTGCGGATCAGTCCAGCCTCGCGCAAGATCTTGAAATGATTCGACAGCGATGATTTCGGAATCACGCGATCGCCCAGCTCGGCGACAGAAGCACACGCCTCGACATGGCCGTCAGTGAGGATCTTGGCAAGGATCGCCGCACGGTTGGGGTCCGACAGCGCATGGAGAATCGCGGCGGGTCGAACGTCTTCGATAGCAGGATGAAGTAAGGGTCTCATGGTGATTTTCTGCAGCGCTTGACCTTGGTGGCCATAGTTCATAATATCCGAACTACGGGACTAGGGTGTGCGTTCTGCAGCTCTGGTCAATGTCGATGTCAAAAGTAACAACCGAGGATAGCAACATGAAGAAGCTGGCAGGTAGGGTGGCAGTGGTGACGGGGTCCTCAAAGGGGATCGGCGCTGGCATCGCAAAGGCGTTGGCGGCAGAAGGCGCATCAGTAGTGGTCAACTACGCGTCGAGCAAGGCGGGAGCAGATGCCGTGGTTGAGGCTATCTCCGCAGCAGGCGGCAATGCGTTTGCAGTCCGGGCAGACATCTCCATCGCCATCGAAGCACAGGCACTTATTGAATCTGCGGTGACGCAGTTCGGGCGTCTCGACATACTGGTAAACAACACTGGGGTCTGGGATGTGGGAGCGGTAGAGCACGTCACAGAGGATCAGTACCGTCGCCTGTTCGACGTTAATGTTCTAGGCATGGTCATGACCACACAGGCCGCCATCAAGCATCTTCAAGATGAAGGCAGCATCGTCAACATCTCCTCCTCAATCACCACCTTGCGATCGCCAGGTACATCGCTGTACACCGCTAGCAAGGCGGCCGTGAACGCAGTTTCTGGCGTGTTAGCCAAGGAACTTGCTCCCCGCAAGATTCGGGTCAACGTCGTCAGCCCAGGATTTGTAATCACTGAAGGAACGACCACTGCCGGCATCGTCGGTTCGGAAATGGCAAGTGGCATCGTGGCGCAGACGCCCCTTGGACGTGCAGGCCAGCCGGAAGACATCGCAAGCGTGGTGACGTTCCTTGCATCTGACGATGCCCGATTCGTGACCGGTGAGGAGATCCTGGTCACCGGCGGATTACGCTGACCAATGCCTTCATGCAGCTGGCCTGACCCGGCCGGCTGCAAAAGGCGCGAGACTTTCCTCAATAAGTATGCGGAACTGTTGTGGCGCGTCTACCTGCGGACAGGCGGACACCCCTCGGACGTCCGCGGACACCGTGCGACCAGTAGGGATAACATCTGTCGCGGAAGAGCTTGGCATGGATCCTGCCTGACATACCTGATCTATCAAGGCTCTCATCTAATGGCATCCGTTCCAAAGCACCGCCCGTCTTCGAGCCGCGTACTTTCTGTCTTCTGCGCCGCCTTGGTGCTCGGGTCCGAGATGCTTTCCCCTGCTAGCGCGCAACAGGCCCCACAGTCGAGCACCGCTTATCAGGGATGGGCTGCCATGGCGGACAAAGATGTCGACTTCTCGCTGCAATGGTTCCGGGACCAATCCATCATGGCCGTGTACCCAGATCCTTCAGGGTTCGAGGTCACTCTGTCGAAAGCTCGCAAACAAGCCGATGCGTACCTACAGCGGGTCAAGAATTTTGAGGGCTCGACGTCCCCCCGCAGTGAATAGCGGTCGGATTTAGAGTCCAGAGTTGATGATATGGGTGTTTGCTAAGTGTTGGGCATAAGTAGCCGGCGTCATGCCGCCGATTGCCTTCTTGGGTCGTTCCTCGTTGTATTCGCGTCGCCAGCGTTCGATCTCGGTGCGCGCATGCAGCAGTGTTGGGAACCAGTGTTCGTTGAGGCATTCGTCGCGTAGCCGGCCGTTGAAGGATTCGACGTAGGCGTTCTGGTTCGGTTTGCCTGGCTGGATGAGCCGCAACTGCACGCCACGGGCATGTGCCCAGACGACCATGGCCTTGCCGCAAAACTCCTTGCCGTTGTCGGTACGGATGACCTGAGGCAAACCACGACTGAGGGCCAGCCGGTCCAGCACCCGCGTCACGCCATGGCCCGAGATTGCACGCTCCACCTCAATGGCCACTGCTTCGTGTGTCGCGTCGTCCACGATCACCAGACACTTGATCACCCGGCCTTCGGCGGTACGGTCGAAGACGAAGTCCATCGACCACACCTGGTTGGCCCGCGCCGGCCGAAGCAGCGGCTGGCGCTCGCCCACCGGTACTTTTTTCCGCTTGCGGCGACGGACTTGTAGCTGCTGCTCGCGGTACAACCGCTCGACCCGCTTGTAGTTCACCAAGCGTCCTTCCTGTCGCAGTTTGAGATAGATCATTTCCACGCCATGACGGCGATGGTGATGCGCCAACGCACCGATGCGTTCGCGCAGTTCGACGTTGCGATCTTCGCGCGGGCGATAACGCAGTGCACTGGCGCTCATGCCGATCACTGCCAACGCATGACGCTCGCTAGCACCACGATCGATCCACTCGCGCACCAGCGTACGACGTACCGGTGCGCTCACCACTTTTTTCGCAGTGCATCCTTGATCAGGTCGTTCTCGAATAGCTGCTCGGCTAGCAACTTCTTCAGTCGCGTGTTCTCGGCCTCAAGGTCCTTGAGCCGCTTGGCATCGGGCACACTCATGCCGCCGAACTTGCTGCGCCACAGGTAATAGGAGGCCTCGCTGAAGCCATTCCGCCGGCAAAGGTCCTTGATGGCCACGCTCGCTTCAGCCTCGCGCAGGAAGCCAATGATCTGCTCTTCGGAAAAACGCTTCTTCACGTCCAATCTCCTCGGGATAGGAAATTGGACTCCAAACTGGGGCGCTACTCAAAATCGGGGGGCGTCGACCTGGACACAGCTGACGCCGGGTTGAATGGCTTGCGCAACCGCACCACGCTTGAACTCCGCTTTGAACTTCCTTCGCTCGGACATGAGCAATCATCAGGGCCTCGATCGGCTTTCTTGTAAGGTCCGTGATAGCCAGGGTAAACCCGTTAGTAACTCTTACTTCGGCAACGGCGAGCGCCCCGAAATCGACAATGCCGCCGCCTCACCCGCTGCGCCGGTCCCCGGCTGGCCACCACCGACAAATACGCGGTAATCGCCGGCTTCCACCGCGCGCTGGCCGCTGCGGTCCACATCGCTCAGTGCACGCGCATCCAGCGTAAAGGTGAGTTCGCGTTGTTCGCCGGGCGCGAGGTGGACGCGTTGAAAACCGACCAGGCTGCGCAGCGGCGATTGCGGGCGGTCCGGATACTGCAGATACACCTGCGCCACTTCATCGCCGGCGCGGCTGCCGGTATTGCGCACGGTGGTGGTCACCTGCAGCGTGCTGCCGGCTTGCAGCGTGCTGGTGGACAGGCGCGGCGCGTCGTAGGCAAAACTCGTATAGCTCAGCCCATAGCCGAACGGAAACAGCGGCTCGCCCTTGAAGTAGCGGTAGGTGCGACCCTTCATGTCGTAGCTGACGTACGGCGGCAGGTCCTTGGTGGAGCGGTAGAACGTCACCGGCAGGCGCCCGCCGGGGTTGTCGTCGCCGGCGAGTGCGCGCGCGATGGCGGTGCCGCCGGACTGGCCGGGATACCATGCCGCCACGATGGCGTCGGCGTTGGCCTTGGCCCAGTTCAGCGCCACCGCACTGCCGCTCATCAACACCACCACCATCGGTTTGCCGGAGGCTTTGGCGCGTTCCAGCAAGGCTTGCTGTGAGGCGGGCAGGGCGATGTCGTTGCGATCGCCACCGTCGAAGCCGGGCACGTCGATGCGTAGTTCCTCGCCTTCCACATCCGGCGACAGGCCGACGAAAGCCACAACCGCATCGGACTGCGCCACCGCCTGTTCGGCCTCGGCCAGTTGCGCGGCGGCCGGTGCCAGCCACTCCAGGCGCAGGCCCTGGTCCTGGCCGCGATGCTCCATTTCCAGACGGATCTTGCGCGGGCGGGTGTCGTCGAAATGCAGCACGGTTTCCACACTGCGGCCATCGGCGTTGTGCATGCCGGCCGGCACGTGCTTGTCTTCGGCGTTGCCGGCGACCACCAGCTTGTCGTCGATGTAGAGCCGCACCGGGTCATGCCCGGTGCAATCGAAGCAGCGTGCCACGCGCACCGCCAAGGTGTAATCGCCGATGCCCGGCGGCAACAGCTCGCCGCTCCAGCGCACCGCGTAACGATCGGCCGGCACGCCCTTGGCCGGGCTGACCTGATCCCAGTTGAAGCTGATGGTGCGGTCTTGCCGCACCACGCGCGGGCTACCGTCCAGATCGACATTGTCGAAATATTCGCCGCGCAATCCCGGCTTGCCGTCGCTGCGCAATGCGGTTTCCGGAATCATGCCCGGCACACCGGCGGCCAGCGGCGCGCCTTGCGCGTAGCGCACGTGCTGCGCACCGAAGTGCTGGCGCAGGCCGAGCAGTGGGGTGATCGGTGTGGAGGAAGTGCCCTGATAGTTGGCTTCCAGTGCGGCCAACGCATCGGCATTGGGGCCGATCACCGCCAGCCGCGTGCCGGCTTTCAACGGGAGGGTATTGGCGTTGTTCTTCAACAGCACGATCGATTCGGCAGCGGCCTGCAAGGCCAGTGCGCGGTTGGCGGTGTTGTCGATGTCCTTGGCGCCCAGACGCGCATACGGGTCCTTGCGCGGTGCCTCAAGTTCGCCCAGCCGATAGCGCGCGGCAAACAGGCGCACCAGCGATTGATCCAGCAGCGCTTCGTCGACTTCGCCACGTTCGATCGCGGTGCCCAGTGCGCGATACGCATGCCCGCAATTGAGGTCGTGACCGGCCTTGAGCGATGCAGCCGACGAGCCGGCATTGTCCGGGCGGAAGTAGTGGAACTGGGTCATGTCGTCCACCGCATCGCAGTCGGACACCACAAAGCCCTTGAAGCCCCAATCGCCGCGCACGCGGCCATTGAGCAACCAGTCGGCCGCGCACGCCGGTGTGCCATGCAGGGAGTTGTAGGCGCACATCACCGACCAGGCCTGTCCATCGACCAGTGCCGCGCGGAAGGCGGGGGTATAGGTCGCTTCGACATCGCGCGGCGACACGTCCACATCGAAACCATGCCTGCCCGGTTCCGGGCCGCTATGCACGGCGATGTGCTTGGGCGTGGCGATGGTGCGCGGATGGTTCAGATCATCGCCTTGCAGGCCGCGAATGAAGCCCACTGCCAGCTGCCCGGTGAGGAAGGGATCCTCGCCGTAGGTTTCCATGCCACGGCCCCAGCGCGGGTCGCGGAAGATATTGATGTTGGGCGACCAGATGGTCAGCCCCGCGTAACGGGGGTGGTCCTTGCCGGGGCGTCCGGCCAGATTGAACTTGGCGCGCGCCTCGGTGGACACCACCGTGCCCACCTGCTGCATCAGCGCAGTGTTCCAACTGGCGGCCAGGCCGATCGCCTGCGGAAATACCGTGGCATAGCCATTGCGCGCGATGCCGTGCAGGCCTTCGCTCCACCATTCGTAGGCGGGGATGCCCAGGCGCGGAATGGCCGGCGCATCGTTCATGGCCTGTGCCACTTTTTCGTCGCGGCTCATCTGCGCCACCAGCGCAGCGGCGCGTTGTTCGGGGCTGACGCTGCGGTCGACGGTGGCGGCGTGCGCGATGCACGGCAGCCCAAGGCTCAGGCCCAGCGCAATGGCAAGGCGCGATACAAACACGGATGACATCAGTGCACTCCTGCGCAGTGGCGCTGCCGCCATGCGTCTTTTTTTGTTTTTGTTATTGAGGCGGGGGCGACAAGGGGATTACTTTCTTACGGACAGCGTTGCCCTCATCCGCCCCTGCGGGGCACCTTCTCCCGCAGGCGGGAGAAGGAGATGCTCTCGGTGTTCGGGTGGCAAGTTGCTCGGGTCCCAATGGGAAACGCGATTCACTCGTTCTGTTGATCGTCCTGCAGTTGATCGCCCTGCAATCGCCAGAGGTTCCTTCTCCCGCCCTGCGGGAGAAGGTGCCCGCAGGGCGGATGAGGGCCGCATCACTTCGCTTCGGCTGGCTCCGGCGGCGCGCCGGCCAGCGTGCTGGCCAGGTCGCGCACCTGCAGCGCGGCCTGCACCTGCGCCAGCGGCAGCTTGCTGGAGACGTGCACCGTCAGTGGCTCGCCCGGCAACAGGTCGAAGGCGTTGTCGGCCACGTTCACTTCCAGATCGCCGAACGACAACCACACCTCGCGCGCCAGCGTGTCGCTGCGCAAGGTCAGCGCGTAGCCATCGCCATCGGCGCGCCATTGGCTGTCGATCTTGGCGGTGGGCAACGCCAGCTGCTTGGCCGGCGCGAAGAACACCACTTCGCGCGACAACGGCTTCTCGCCATCGAACAACTCGAACACCGCATAGCTGCGCTTCGGGTCGGCCTTGCCCAGCAATTGCGCATCACTGAAGTTGCCCACCTGCAGGCTGCTCAGCGGTTTGACGCTGGCTTTTTGCTCGCGCTTGCTCAGCACCTTGCCGTCCATGCTCATCACCCGCATGCGCCAACGCGCATCAAGCGGCGTGGTGCGGTCCGACACCAGCGACACCTGGGTCTGGCCCTTGTCGTTACGCAGCGCGGCGATCATCTCCGGCGCATAGAAGCGGCGCGCGTGGTATTGCAGCGCCTTCCAGCGGCCGTAGTAATCCACGCTGGACCACGACGCACCCGGCCACACATCGTTGAGCTGCCAATACAGCGAGCCCATCGATTGCGGGCGCGAGGCACGCAGGTGCGAGGCAGCCAGGTTGATGCCTTCGGCCTGCATCAACTGGCTCAGATACACGAAGCTTTCGAAGTCCTTGGGCTCGCCGAATTCGCGGCGGATGTACAGCATCAGCCGCTTGTTGCCATTGCCCTTGTCGAACTTCTGATGCGCGCGCATCACCGGCGATTCCGGGTCCATGTCGGCGGCATCGGCAAACACACGCACGGTGCGCATGTCCGGGAACGACTGCAGGCCGTATTCGGACATGAAACGCGGGGTGACGTTGAGGTATTCGGTCACCGGCAGGGCCGGGCCGCCCCACACTTTCCAATAATGCATGTCGCCGTCGTTGGCCTGGTCGGCACCGCCGTCGAAGTCGGTACCCGGCGAGGTGGCCCAATACGGCACATCGCTATCGTAGGTGGCCACCACTTCGCGGAACACGGTGCCGAATAGCGTGGTCATGCCGCGCTCGATGCGGGTGCGTTCTTCCGGGTCCACCGACTGCTTGAACTTGACCCGATCGCCCCAGTTTTCCCAGCCGGTCTGCACTTCGTTGTTGCCGCACCACAATACGATGCTGGGGTGATCGCGCAGGCGCTTGACCTGTTCTATCGCCTCCTGCCGCGTGTTCTCGCGGAACTCCACGTCGTACGGCGGCACCGCGCCACCGAACATGAAGTCCTGCCAGATCATGATGCCCAGCTCGTCGGCCACCTCGTAGAAGTGATCGTCCTGGTAATGCCCGCCACCCCACATGCGCAGCATGTTCATGTTGGCATCGCGCGCATCCTGCAAGGTGCTGCGCATGCGCTCCTGGCTGACGCGCGAGGGGAACGCATCCAGCGGGATCAGGTTGGCGCCCTTGGCGAAGATCGGGATACCGTTGATCACGATCTCCATGCTCTTGCCCCACTTGTCCTTTTCGCGGCGCAACTCCACCGAACGCAGGCCGGTGACGCGCTTGATCTGCTGGCTGTCGCCATCGGCATCGCGCACGGTGGCCACGAAGGTGTAGCGATCCTGTGCGCCGTAGCCGGCCGGGAACCAACGCTTGGGCTTGGCAATCCGCACCGCCAGATCGATGCGGTTCTGGCCCGGGTCGATCACCGCGTCCTGGGTGAACTGGCCGACCTTTTGTCCATCCGGACCCAGGACATCCAGCGTCACCTGCACCGGGCCGCTGCGGCCGGCCTGCAGTTCCAGTTGCGCCTGCAATTGCGCGCTGTCAGCGTCCACGCGCTGCTGGTCGATATGCAAGCCGTCCACGCGCACGGCATCCCATGCTTCCACGCGCACATCCTTCCAGATGCCGGCATTGACCATGCGCGGGCCCCAGTCCCAGCCGTAGCTATACGGTGCCTTGCGCACGTAGGTGGAACTGTGGCGTCCATCCGGCTCGTCGCCGAACGCCGAATCGTAAGCACCGGGCAACGCATACGGCTGCTTGGCCAGCCAGGGCTGAATCTTCTTGATCGGCGAGAAGAACGTGATTTCCAGCACGTTGTCGCCGCGCTTGAGCAGCGATTTGGCGTCCACGCGCCACTGCCGGAACATGTTGTCGGCACTGAGCAGCTTCTTGCCGTTGAGGGTGACCTCGGCCAGCGTGTCCAGGCCATCGAACACCAGCTCCACATGCGCGCGCTTGAGCGTGTCCGCATCCACGTTGAAGCGGGTCTGGTATTGCCAATCGCTTAAGCCCGCCCACTGGATCTTGCCCTCGTTGTCGCGCAGGAACGGGTCTGGCACCACCTTGGCGGCGATCAGATCGGTCTGCACCACGCCCGGCACCTGCGCCGGCATCCAGCTGGCCGCCTTGGGATAGGTCTTTGCCTGTTCCTGCCCCGGCATCAGGCGCACCTGCCAGCCGCTGTCCAGGGTCACTGCCGTGGGCGGTGCCGCCCAGGCCTGCGAGAGTGCAAAGGTCAGGGCAAGCCCGAGCCGGGCGGGGGTGAGCAGGGACAGTGCGGGGGCAGTGCGGTGCGACAGGGGCATGGGTGAGTCTCCTTGGATGGATCAGCGCGTGGCGGCGGGGGGCGCCTGCGCGGTGGTTTCAATCAGTTGGACGGCGCCGATGGCATACAACGGGCCGCGAATCGGCGCAGTGAAGCGCAGGCACAGATCGTGGGTGCCGGTGCGTGCAGGCAACGGCGTTTCCAGGGTGAATTGTTCGCCCAGGGTGTCGCTCTTGGGCAGTTGCACGCTGGCGATCAGTTCGCCTTCGCAACCCTGGCGCACTTCCAGCTCGCCGCCGCGGGTCTTGGCCGGGTACTGCACCACCTTGGATTGCTCGTGCGCCAGGCCGAAGTTGTTGGGCAGGCGCGCGGCCTCGATGCGGATCGCGCCGATGCCGTCCAGGCGTGCCTGCGGATACAGCCGGCAGGCATGAAACAGATCGACGTTGTAAACCGGTGCATCGGCGCCGGTCATCTCCGGCAGCAACGGCAGGCGCAGGCCGAGCGCGCCGGTCTCCACGCAATCGCGCAGGCCTTGCGTGTCCACGCGCAATAGCGATGCACGGTCGAAGGTGCGGCTGCGCGTGGCGGCCAGCGGCGCGCCGTCGGCGGTGAATGCGGTGGCCTTGACCGTGGTCGGCAGGTTGATCGTAAACGGCGCCTCATAGCGCGGCGATGCAGGGCTAGGGTCGCTGCCGTCCACGGTGTAGTGCAGTGCGCCTGCGCCAGTCTGCGTGTTCAACGCTACCTTGGCCGGGCTGCCGGCGAGGACCGGGTTGGGGCCGTTTTCCATGGCGATATCGGCAGCAAATGCGCCGTCGCTGTAGGCGATGTCCAGTGCCTTGTAGCGCTGCAACTGCGCCGGCAACCGCGCCAGAAAGTTTTTCCACTCGCGTGCGTTCGGCGGCGACCAGGTCATCTCCGCTACCGCCGCCAGACGCGGGAACAGCGCGTGGTCCACATGCCAGCGCGAGGGGATGTATTCGGACCACAACGCGCCTTGCGCGCCCAGCACATGCCTGGCCTGCTCGGCGGTGAGGTCGCTCGGGACCGGATCGAACGCGTACACCTTCGACAATGGCAACACCGTCAGACGACCATTGGGCTCGTCGCTACGCGTGGTCTGCAGGTTATCCAGATACAGCCAGTTGCCCGGTGCCAGCACCACATCGTGTCCCTGTCTGGCGGCGGTGACCGCACCTTCGACGCCACGCCACGACATCACCGACGCACTGGCCGGCACGCCGCCTTCCAGAATCTCGTCCCAGCCGATCATGCGCCGGCCGTGCTTGGTGAGGTAGGTCGCAAGCTGTTCGTTGAACCAGCCTTGCATGGCATGGGCATCCTTGACGCCCAGCTTGCGCATCTGTGCACGAACAGCCGGCGAGGCTTCCCATTGATCCTTGACCGCCTCATCGCCACCGATGTGGATATAGGTCGACGGGAACAACGTCAGCACCTCGTCCAGCACATTGGTGATGAAGGTGAGGCTGCGTTCGCTGGTGTTGAACAGATACGGGTTGACGCCCCAGTCCACACCCACCTGGGTGCGCACGCCGGGGACGCCCACCTCTTCCGGGTAGGCGGCAACGGCTGCTTGCGCATGGCCGGGCATGTCCAGCTCGGGCAACACGGTGATGTGCAGGCGTGCCGCATACGCGACGATTTCGCTGATCTGCTCTTGCGTGTAAAAGCCGCCGGAGCGCTCTGGTGTGCCGTGTCTGCCGGCACCCGGCGGCGTGCGCCAAGCACCGACCTCGGTGAGTTTGGGGTAACGCTTGATTTCGATGCGCCAGCCCTGGTCATCGGTGAGATGCCAATGCAGCACATTGAGCTTGTGCACCGCCATCGCATCGAGCACATGCTTGACGGTATCCACGTCGTGGAAGTGGCGGGCCACGTCCAGATGCTGACCACGCCAGCCAAAGCGCGGCCAGTCGCGGATACTGACGCCGGGCACGGCCACCGCGCCCTTGCGCGCATCCGGGGTCATCAATTGCCAGGCGCTGATTGCTCCATAAAACATGCCGGCGCCATCGCGCGCGGCAATGCGGATACCGGTGGCGTCCACATCCAGGCGATAGCCTTCTTTCTGCGTCACCGCTGCCTGCGCATTGCGTTCCAGGCGGATGCTGGCCGGTGAGGGCGTGGCTTCTGCACGCACTTCCAGTGCAAGCCCACGTGTGCGCTTGAGCAGGCCGGCAAGATACTCGGCGCTGCGACGCGCATCGGCGTCGCCTGCCACGATCGAGATCACCGTGCCGGTGCCAACGCTGAAACTGCTGGCGTTGCGCTTGGCCTCCACCGGTGCGGGAATCAGCGGCAGCGGCGCAGTTGCGGAAGGTGGCGCCGCCGTCGCGCCTGCGCTGACCGCTGCCGGTGCCGTGCCTGCGTCGCGTTTGCCGCAACCGGTGAGCGCCAGTGCGGCCAACGACAGTGCAAGCAACCGCGACGGCAACTGCATCGATAACGGCTTCTTGCCTGACGGCATGTCCAACAACAGCGCCCTCGACAACAACATGCGTGGCGTACGGCTGGTGTTGGACATCATGCAATCACATCCCGAAGTAGCGGAGAGCGTGTCGCTGCGCGGTTGCATGCGCGCAGCCAAATGGAACAACACCATATCGCATCGACACCATCGCTCGGTCATGCCGACGATGGCGATGCGCGGCAGCCACGCACAGTAGCAAAGCCGCAGCGACTCACACAGGCACTGGCGCACGCTTCATCGGCGTGCACCAGGCATGCAACAGGGATCAGCGCTGCGCGGTCGGCAGCTCGTCCCACACCTTCGGGTCTTCGGCGCCCAGCACCCAGCAGCTGAAACCTTCCAGACCGTATTGCTTGGCCATCTCGTAGCGTGCCTTGAAGCTGCGCGCGTCCGGGCGGAACACCCACTCGCGCATGTCGTCGCGGTAGAAGTAGAACCACGATTCCTGTTCGACCGGATCCCACTGCACGGTAGCGTTCTGTTCGATCGCCAGCGGGAAGGATTCGTCGGCATCGATGTAGGTTGCGGAAATATTCGACGCCTCGGTGCCGTCTTCCTTCACCGGGTTGCCGGTGAACCAGCGGTAGCCATAGGTAGCGATGCCCAGCGAGAGCTTTTCTTTCGGCACCTGGGTAATTGCGTAATCCAGATGCTTCTTCATCCACACCATGCCATCGACCGGGCCGGGCGTGGTCCAGCGGGTGTGCTGGTCGTAGGTCATGATGCTGACCAGATCCGCCGCCTGGCCCAGCGCCTTCAGGTCATACGCGCCGCGCCAGTATTCCCACATCCACTTGGAAAACTGGCCGCCTTCGGCGTGGCCCGGTGCATTGGGCACCACCGCCACCGACATCTTGAAACCGGCCTTGTGCAGCGCATCGGCGGTCTGCTTCACCATCAAGGTGTAGGCGTCGCGATCAGTCCAGGCGATGTTCTCGAAATCGAACTGGAAGCCGTAGTACTTGTGCTGCTTGCCATGGATCAACAGCGATTCGATCATGCGCTTCTTGGCCGCTTCGTCGTGCATCAGCTTGTGGAAGCCGTCGCGGCCGGTGGTCATCGACAGGATCGGCATCACC
The DNA here is from genome assembly GCF_031843525.1 of Xanthomonas sp. WCS2018Noco2-27. Taxonomy (NCBI): domain Bacteria; kingdom Pseudomonadati; phylum Pseudomonadota; class Gammaproteobacteria; order Lysobacterales; family Lysobacteraceae; genus Xanthomonas; species Xanthomonas sp. WCS2018Noco2-27. The sequence goes on from NZ_JAVTIK010000004.1 coordinate 328,810, forward strand.
CGCAGCTTCTTCTGCTTGGCGATGTCGTACAGGTACATATTGGGCGTGCCGTTGACCAGGCCGTTCTGATCCACGCCATACCAGGTCGGCACCACCACATCGATCTTGTCGACGTTGGCAATGAACGAGTTGGTCGATTTCTGCGTGTTCATCAGATAGAACAACGCCGTGGGGTTCTTGGCCAGGGCCGGGACGCAGGCAAATGCCAGCGCAAGCAACATCCAGGTCAATCGTTTGCTCATGGAGGACAACATCCGTCAGGGAGTAGGGGTAGAAAGGTCGATGCGGAACACATACGCGCTCTCGCCAACCGGCTTTGCGGGGAGGCGCAGATGCAGGCCATCGGCGCGTTGTTCGAACGGGATCTTCTTGCCGTTGGCCAGCAAAGTGACCCCGCGCACGCCATCGGCGGCGTTGAGCGAGCGGATCACCGCCTCGCCATCGGTCGGCCAAACCAACTCGATCGCATACAGCGCGCCATCGCGGGTGGTGAAGCGGAAATCGTCGGACGTATACGGCTTGGTCTTGACGTCCTGGAAGGTGCCGCCCACCACTTCGGTCGGGCCTTCGCCATACACGCGCCACGGCTTGCTGTCGTAGATCGCGCCGCCGTTGGTCTTGAGCCACTTGCCGATCGCCAGCAGGATGCCGCGCTCGGTGTCGGGGATCGAGCCATCGGCACGCGGGCCGATGTTGAGCATCAGGTTGCCGTTCTTGGCCACCACATCGGCCAGCATGTGGATGATGAAAGTGGGCGATTTGTAGGTGTCATTTTCGATGTAACCCCACGAGGCATTGCTGACCGAGGTATCGGTCTGCCAATGCGTGGGATGGATGCCGGTGAGCTGGCCGCGTTCGATATCCAGCGTGCCGGCGCCTTCGGGGAAGGCGCCCAGTTTGTAATTCACCACCACGCCACGATCGGCCTCGGTGCGCGCCGCGCCCTGGTTGTAGTAATACGCCAGCATCGTCGGCAGGCTGCGCCGGAACGTCGGGTGGGCAATCCACCAATCGAAATAGATCAGGTCCGGTTGATAGGTATCGATCAACTCGGTGGTGCGCGCCAGCCAGTCGTCCAGCCAGGCCTGCGACACCGGCGTCCAGTCGTTGGCGACATCGCCGTCGTCCTTGCCCGGCAGGCGCACTTGCGCCGGGCCGTACAGCGCCGCATAACGCGGGTCGTTGACGTCGGAATCGAACTTGCGCCCGCCGTCGAAGAACCAGTTGTGTTCGGCGCGGTGCGACGACAAACCGAAGTGCAGGCCCTGTGCGCGGATTGCGGTGGACAGCTCGCCCAGCAGGTCGCGCTTGGGCCCCATCTTCATTGCGGTCCAATCCGACAACTTGGAGTCGTACAGCGCAAAGCCGTCGTGGTGTTCGGCCACCGGCACCACGTAGCGCGCGCCGGATTGCCGGAACAGCTTGGCCCAGCCAGTGGGGTCGAACTTGGGCGCGGTGAACTTGGGAATCAGATCCTTGTAGCCGCTGGTCGCTTGCGGGCCGTAGGTCGCCACGTGATGGGCGAATTCCTTGGAGCCTTGCAGATACATGTTGCGCGAATACCACTCGCTACCAAACGCCGGCACCGAGAACACGCCCCAATGGATGAAGATGCCGAACTTGGCATTGTCGTACCACGCAGGCGATTGATACGCCTTCAGCGCAGCCCAGTCGGGGCGGAACGGACCCTTGCGCGCGCCAGCTTCGGCTTCGCGCACCAGACGCTCGCGTTCGGGAGCGTACTTGGCGGTGGCATCGAGCCACTGCTGGTCGATGACCTCGGGGCTGAGCGTGGTGGCGGTGGCTGCAGTGGGCGATTGCGCGCTGAGCGTGGCAGCAGGCAACGCCAGCAGCAGACCGAGCGCGAGCATTCGCGTTCTGGGTGCAGCTCCGGCGTGGCGGCGGAATGGAGCCGCATGGATGCGGCTATCGGTCGTCATGGGAACTGCTCCTCTAAGCGAAACGTGTCGGTTGCATGCAGCCGGCACGTGGATGGCAAAAGCGGGCCTGGCCATGCTCCCTCAACCGCGAAGGGGCGTGGCCAGTACCACTCCTTGGTACAACATCAACCTGTGCGCTGCATGCAACGCACAGGTCAAAAAAAGCGCGCCACCGTGGAGGGTCGGTGGCGCGCCGGTGCTACATCAGAACTTGAAGTTAAGCTGGGCCTGATAGCCGCGGCCGTTCTTGTAGAACGCCGTGGGGGTATCGCGGGTGTTGCTGAAGACCCGGTAGGTGGAATCCAGCAGATTGGTCGCGCCGACGGTGATGCCCATGTAGTCGGTGATCTGGTACGAGGCGTTCAGATCCAGCTGCTTGTAAGCATCTGCAAAGTCACGCGACTCCAGACGACCGATCTGGGTGAAGTACTTCGAGCGGTAGCTGTAGTTCACACGCACCATCCAGTCGCCGTGTTCCCAGTAGGGGATCACGTTGTAGGTATCGCGCGACAGGTACGGCAGATTCAGACCAGAGCTGGAGTCGGACTCGGCAAACGTGTAGTTGGCCTGCAAACCGAAGCCCAGCCCGAAGCTCTGCTGGTAATTGACCGAAACACCCTTGACCTTGGCATCGGACACGTTGACCGGTGTGGTCACCTGGTACAAGCCAGCGATGGCCGGCGGTGCCGGATTCAGCTGTTGGGTGACCGTGGTGTTGACGATGTAGGAGCTGATGTCGCGATAGAACACTTCACCGGACAACATGCTGGACGGAGCGAAATACCACTCGGCCGCCAGATCGTAGTTGGTGGACTCGTACGGCTTCAGATCCGGGTTGCCGCCGTTGGCGGTCAGGTTGCCGTTACCGCTGTTGACAGTGAACGTACCTGCCAGATCGGCGTAACGCGGACGGGCGATCACCTTGGCCGCCGAGAAGCGCAGCACCGTGTCGTCGGTGATGTCGTAGGCGATGTTGAAGCTCGGCAACGCCTTGCGGTAGTCATTGGTTTCGGCCACGCGCTGGAAGCTGGTGCCGCCGTCATTGCTCTGCCAGAACTGAGACTTGTCGGTGGTGTCGACCAGGCGCACGCCGACGTTACCGCGCCACTTGCCGGTCTCGTAGTTCAACTGCGTGTAGACGTTCTGAGTGATTTCCTTGACGTCGAACGACGCGCCAAAATCGGTGCGGTACGGGCCCTGCGGCTGCGACAGCAAGTAGCTGCGCACGGCGCCCAGGTTGGCGGTTGGCCAGGTGGTCAAGTCGCCGCTGGCACCCAGGCCGTCGTACAGGCTGCTGGGTGTGGTGCCTGGATTGAACTGCGTCAGCGACACCGGGTCGGTGGTGTTGATGCGGTTACCGCGCGCGTCGACGCCGTTGTTGTGGTTGATGTACTTGTAGCCGAACTGCAGCTTGGTGAACGGGCCCCATTCCAGGTCGCGCGCGGCATCCCACTGGAAGTACTTTTCGTCGTCCTTGCTCTTCTGGTAAGCGATACCGCCGGCCTGCATGATGCCGGTGGTGGTGCCCGGGATATTGCCTTCCTGGCCCGGCGCCAGGCCGGCGGGGTTGCCCGGCAGTGCCCAGTTGGAGGCGCCGCCGTTGTCGTAGTTGACCGACGTATTGCTGCCGTCGAACGCGTAATTGTAGCCACCGTCCTGCATCAGGTACTTCATCAGGTATTCGGGGTTCTTGCCACCTGTGGCCTCGGTGTAGCCGGCCTGGGTGGTGAATACCCACTTCTCGCCGGACCAGTCGTGACGCAGGTTCAGGCTCTTGGTGGTGACGGTGCTCTCGCGGTAGTTGGCATCCAGCTGCGCGTACGGCTGACCGGCTGCGCCATCGCTGACCGTGGCCGAGGTCACCACGCCGTTCTGCACATTGGCCTGGGTGATCTTCTGGCGGTCGTCGTTACAGGCCGGGCACACATAACGTGCCTGGCTGAAGTTGTTGTACTTGCCCTTGATGTACAGACCGGTCAGGTTGAACTCGTTCTGCTCGTTGGGCTTCCACTGCAACGCACCCTGCAGGCCGCTGCGCTCGCGGGTCTGCTGGAAGAACGCGCTGCTGATACCGGCCGGCACACGTGCGGTGGCCACATCGCTGCCGTCGCCGGTGATGGTGGCCGTCGGCGGAATGCCGGCGCCAGTGGTGTAGCCGAAGTATTCGATACCGGCACGTGCCAGGTCCTGCTTGTCGTGCGTGGCGGAGATCAACGCGCCGAAGGTTTCGTCGTCGTTCTTCCAGCTCCACAGCGCCGAACCGCGCGGATTGCCTTCTTCGGAACGGTCGTTGTAGTTGTAGCCGACCGAGCCGCGGATGGTGTTCTTGGGCAGGTCCAGCGGCTTGCGGGTGTGCACGATCACGGTGCCGCCGATCGAGCCTTCATCGATGCGCGCTTCAGGGGTCTTGTAGACCTCCATCAGGCCGATGATTTCCGGCGACAGCAGGGTGTAGTTGAAGGTACGGCCGCTGGTGTCGGTCGGGTTGCCGCCCCAGTCGCCGGAGGCGATGGTCTGGCCGTTGAGCAGCACGCGGTTCAACGCCGGGTCGGTGCCGTTGATGCTGACCTTTTCGCCTTCGCCGAACTGGCGGTCGACGCTGATGCCCGGCAGGTGCGACAGCGATTCGGCCGCATTGATGTCCGGGAACTTGCCGATGTCTTCGGCGCTGATCGCATCGACGATGGAGTTGGCCGAGCGCTTGACCGCCTGGCTCTTCTCCAGCGACGCGCGGTAGCCGGTGACGGTGATGGTGTCCAACTCGGTGGTGGCCGACGGCGTGGTGCCAGCCGGGGCTTGTTGTTCTTGTCCGGCAGCCATTGCAGAGCCGGAGCAGTACAGAGCGGCGGTGATACAGAGTGCTAACGTCGTGGTGCGGCTGTGCATGGCTAAACCTCATTGGTTAGTGCTGTGAGTGCGCATGGCCCGTAGTGGGCACAACGCGCTCGGCGTGGCCGGCAAAACAACACGCCCTGACCGATCGCGGTGATCGCACTCCGTGCTCCGCAATGGCAGCAGGTGGCGTCGATGCGCGTGGTAGAGGAGGTGTCCCCCGTGTGGTGAAGCGGTGGAGCGAATGCGACATCGGCGAGTCGAACGTCGGATGACGCGCCACTCACGAATCTGGCGTGGCAGGCGAGGGAAGCGCCGTTCTTCAGTACCGAACAGTTGCTGGCCCCTCCTGCCAGAACCCCGATTTGGATCGAGTCTCGCGTAGCGTTGACAGCGTTGTCAACACATCGTCACAGATCTCTGAAGCGCCTGCGATTGCGCTGCAATGCAGCATTTTTTGCGACGTGATCGTCGAAGCCGCTGAGAGCGTGCGCACATGCGGGGTTCCGTCAGCAGCGTGCAATTGGCGGCTTCTATGGCTCGACGGCGTTCCACTGGCACATGCACGGTTTTTATGCAGAAATCTCCGTGATGCATGCGGATTTTTCGTGGATGATGGGCGGTGCGGGAGAATGCCCTGATCGTCGCCGCCACGGTTGCGTTACAGGGCGATTACTGACAACGTTGTCTACCCGCTGCCGTTCGTCGGACAACGGGACATGACGCCAGCCCGCTGCCACTTATCAGGAGAATGCGTGAGCGCAAGCAGCCCAATGGAAGCGGTGGCCTTTCCGCGCCCCGACACCTTCGTTGCCGCAGACGTGGGAGGGACGCATGTGCGCCTGGCGCTGGTCTGCGCAAGCACCGATATGCGCAAGCCGGTCACCGTGCTGGAGTATCGCAAGTACCGCTGCGCCGATTATCCGGGCCTGGCCGAGATCATGTCCGTGTTCTTTGCCGAGATGGGATGCGCGCCAGTGCGGCGCGGCGTGATCGCCAGTGCCGGTTATGCGCTGGAAGACGGTAGCGTGATTACCGCGAACCTGCCGTGGGTGTTGGCGCCGGAACAGATTCGCCGCCAGCTCGGCATGCAGGCGCTGCATCTGGTCAACGATTTCGAAGCGGTCGCCTACGCGGCCAATTACATGACCGGCAATCAGGTCATGCAGCTGTCCGGCCCCGCTCAGGGCGCGCCCGGCCCGGCCTTGGTCCTCGGTCCCGGAACCGGGCTGGGTGCGGCGGTGTGGATTCCCAACGGCGCCCACCCGATGGTGCTGCCGACCGAAGCCGGCCACGCGGCGCTTGCCGCCGCCAGCGATCTGGAAGTGGCCTTGCTGCAGGAACTGCGTCGTACGCGCACGCATGTGGGCACCGAAACCCTGTTGTCCGGCCCTGGCCTGTTGAACCTCTACACCGCGTTGGCCGCGCTGCGTGGCGAGCCTGCCGTGCATCAAGGACCGGCCGATGTCACCGCCGCCGCATTGGCCGGTAACGACGTGCTCGCACGCGATGCGTTGCGGGCGTTCTGTGGGTTCATGGGCAGCGTGGTCGGCGACATGATGCTGCTCTACGGCATCCGCAGCGGCGTCTATCTGGCCGGCGGATTCCTGCCGCAGATTGCCGAGTTCATTGCCGCCAGCGACTTCACCGCCCGCCTGCTCGACAAGGGCACGCTGCGTCCTGCCCTGGAGCAGGTGCCGGTCAGCATCGTCGAACACGGCCAGCTCGGCGTCATCGGCGCGGCCAGCTGGTTTTTGCAGCACGGCCGCTGACGCACGGCACGCCGTAGGGGCGCACTTGGGCGCGATAGGGCGTTACCAGTGACGCTTCTCGCGCCCGGGTGCGCTCCTACGCC